>CAJTVT010000039.1:0-21274 GCA_910580015.1 uncultured Lachnospiraceae bacterium | reverse complement strand
GTTGTACGACAGGAGCTGTCTGTGTCACGTTTACAGACGGACTCAAATGTTCCTCTGTCGCATCCACAACATCCCGTTCTCCCACTTGTTGATTCCTATTCTGAACCTGCTGTTGTACGACAGGAGCTGTCGGAGTCACTTCTACAGACGGCCTCAAATTTACGCCTGTCTCACCCCCAACAACATGTTCTCCCTCTTCTTGATTCCTATTCTGATTCTGCTGTTGTACGGCAGGAGCTGTTGGAGTCATACTTTCAAATGGATCCAAATCTCCATCTTTCTCGTCCCCAAGATCCTGTTCTGTACTTAACTTTTCCTGAACATTTTTCTCATCTCCCTCTTTTCCCTGACTGTCAATATCAGCAAGCAACTCCTCATTCTTTGGCAGTTTTATTTCCTCATCCTCTGTCTTTTCTGTATCTTCTGATAATTCTGTGTCTGGTTCTTTTATCTCATTTTTCTTTTGTCCCTGACCGTCAATAGAAGGAAATAAATCCATATTCTCTGGCAGCTGTATTTCCTCCTCTTCCTCTGTTTTATTTCCCTGCTGAGGCTGCACAGGCACTTGCTCTAGCACATTGTTTTCTTCCCCTTCCTCTGTCTTTGGCACATCTTTTAATACTTCTTTGTCTACTTCCTGCAGTTCTGGCATCTTCCACACCTCATTTCCTAGTATTTGTGCTAAAATTTCTCAATTACGGTTTCCACATCTTCGTCCACTGCAAGTTTATAATATTTGTCACACCGATATAGGTATTCTTTTGCCGCTTTGTCTTTCCGATGCTGTTTCAAAACTTCCACAAAGACAAGGCGTGCATCATAAAATTTCTTTGCCACAAACAGGCCCACCCCTTGCTCAAACAACTCTTTGGTCCGTTGTTTAAAGTAAAATTCTTCCTCCGAATCTCCGTCATACACATCATAGACTCGTTCATAGCTATTCGTTGCAGACAGATAAATATTCCCCAAATACCGAGCATGATAATAATCCTCAAATCCTGGTATCTGCTCATAGACACGATGGGTAATCAGAACATGTGCGCCATATTTGTCTCCCTTCAAACGCAGCTCCTTGGCCAAATCCGAATGTGCAGAAATTGTCGTCGCCTCCATCCGCTGCTCATGTCCAATGACCCCGATCATCACACGTCCATAACTAATAGCAATCGTTCTGCCATTTCCAGGCATCCGCTGTTCCAGCAAATGCTGAATCTCAATGGCCGCATCCAGTGCCTCCCTGCTGCTGACCGTAAAAAATGCCGACAATCCTGTATCTTCAAAATGCTCCACCACGCCGCCATGACTGTTGATGGGTTCCACCAGCATGGACAATACACGGTTGATATCGTTATACACCTGTTCTGCGGATAAAAACTTACTCTGTCTTGGATAATTCAGCGCATGGAGGGACAAAATCGTAAGTTCCCCAGTCATCTGATCCCCTAACTTGACTTCCTGAATCGATTCTTTGTCTAACAAATTCAAGATCTTTGCTGGAATAAACTTATAATAGCCATCCGACATTCCCCGTATATCCTCTACATACTTCGCAATCTCCAAGGACATTTGATTAAAGGCCGCTGAGATATCTGCCACCTCATCGTGCCCACGTACAGCAACTGTCACACCCAAATCGCCTGCCGCCAACCTTCCTGCACATTCTTTCAAGGTCTTTAACGGCCTTAAGAAAATATAAAGAATCACCATCAAAATCACTGTCAGGACGATCAGCAGTGTGGACGATACATTTTTTAAATTCCATTGATAATACCAAATTTGATAATCTTGAATATTTCCAGCCACTGAAACTGCAATCACGCCATACTTTGTCCCATCCTCCAGGACGATAGGGATAAACTGATTATTCCGCTTTCCATTTTTGTTTTCATCACTCTTGTTTATAATCTCACCAGAATCATAAGCATGGTAGATTGTCTCCACTACCTTTGGCGCATACACCCATTCCACTGGAACACCACTGTACTCCGACATCGACTCACTGACATAAAGCTTGCCTTTTTTATCTGCATGAAAAATACTGTAGACATACAAAGACACCTCTCCTGTCCCATTTTCCCCTTCAAGGGTGCGGTGACTAAGCATCAAAGCCCTATCCCCAGAAGGAAAACTCTCGGCATCCGTCTCAATATTGTGTGTAATATCTTCTCTTAAAATTTTTCCCAGTGCAGATAAAGACAATGTCTGACTACTCTCCAACTGTTGGCGCATGGACTGCTCAATCCAATATTCCAGAAAACCATCCAACGCCAAAAGTCCCAAAAGAAAAATTACGCAGAGCCGGACCAATATGGTTTTCCAGTGGTACTGAATGCGAGCCAGCCAATAAATGCACAAAAGAACTGCTGCCAGAACAATTCCCACATACCCCCAGAACATCCGGCGCAGTACCGAAGTGAAATCAAGAGAAATCTCCCCAATATCCTTGTGAACTCCATTCTGATAAGAACAGATAGAAACCTTCCCCTCCTGATCCTCCACCCCAGCACAGAATCCCGTCTTAGTACAGTCTGGACTTTGCAGCCGCTGAAAGGTAAATCCTGGTTCATCCTTTCGGATCTCATCCGCAGAAAATAAGATTTTGGAGGTCCCCTTTTTCAAATTAATACTACGGATGCATTCCCTATCATAATCCAGGACGTATGCCTGTGATCCGTCATCACAAAGGCTCTTGAACACCCCCTGCTTTCCGGTAATGCCTTTTATTTTTAAATATTGATCTGTGCCTAGTTCCTTCGCATAGACTTCCCCTGCATAATCTGTCCAAAGCACCATATCATCCTTACTCCAAAAAAACTGGGCATTGAGATAGGGATATTTAAGAGGTATCTCATCCTTTGTTTCTTTTTTTCCATTTTGGCCCTGCACCATCAATTTCGCATTCTTTGCACTATTCTCCAAATCAGATATACCAATATAATAAAGTTTCCCATCCCGAATGGACTGTATAGATATCTGGCTGTAACTTCCAACTTCCTTTGTTAGATCATATCCAGTTTCCAGAAGCTTGCCAGAAGCAAAATCACATTGATAAACTTTGCAGCTTATCCCATTCCAGAATTCCACATTGGTTTCCTGAATTAGTACATACGCTTGATTTTTATCGTCAAAAAAGATCTGACGGATCATCCGGTATTGCTCCCTGTCATGCTTGTTACATTGGATTAGACTGCCCTGCTTTCCATCCGGATCAGAACGGATAATCTTAAAATCATCTCCAGTTCCCCGCTCCACATAATACAGATACCCATCCTGTAAATGAATCTGCTCAATATAATTTAATTTTATCGCACTTCCATACAAACTGGTTGCTACAAGAACAACAATTGTAGCGAACAGAATGCCAAAGATACCATACAAACTTTTCTTCTCCATACTTTTTCCTCAAATTCATACTTAGAGCTGGACTGTCGGACAGCCGGAATTGGTAAACTGTATCATCCCCCCATAGGCACAAGTTAGTTTACATTGATCGTTGACCGCTGGTTTGCCACCCACCAGCACCTGGGGAACGCCTGGCGCCCAGGGACCTGCCGGAACAGGCGTACAAGGCATGGGTGTTAGCACCCCCATGGCTGCCGCCGTTGCTGCCGCCACCACAGGATTCGCCATACTTTGGCACATCCCAAATGGCATAATATTCACAAAAGGTACTGTATCTGAAATTGTAGCCAGGGGCATTGCCGACATCGTTTTTGCCATCGGCAAGACATTGAGCACAGATGGCGTCATACCAAATGTACAGGTCATTGCCGCCCCACCTGTTACACATAATCCCATATCTCAATCCTCCTTCCAAACTATCAAATTTTCTTTTCCTCTGATAATCTCTGTTGTTCCGTTCTCTTCCTCATTTGCACTTCCCAAAATGTAATGCAGCATAGATACTTCCTGGGTTAGATTCCCTAACAGCAGATAAAATTCTCCCTTCTCATCTACAATACTTTCTTGGGCAGGAAATATCACGGTATCTTTCTTCTGATAATCCGACGCCAACGCCGCATACAAAGCATATCGCTCCGTATCATCTTCCAAACACTTCACTCTGAAATACTCTCCAACTATCTTTTTCTTCTCTCGAATATGCCAGATTCCGCTTCCTGTAGCCCCTTTATGGTAAAAAGAAATCTCTGGTTCTCCTTTTTTATAGTCGCCAATCAACCTTCCACTTCCCCTTTCATCCTCCAGATGAAACCGAATCAGGCTTCCTGGCTTTGCCCTTCCTCGAATAACGGTATCTCCCGACCGCAGCGGATAGGATGGAGATGGATACATGAAAACTTCCTCCACTTCTACTCCACAATCTTCCTTTAGCCACAGCTTTCTACTCTGGTAAATAGGAGATTCTACTTGAATCTCAAATTCTGAACTATCCACATCCAAAAACAGAAAATATCCTCCAGCTTTTTTCTCCATCCTTCCCCCTGAAAGAGAATGAATCCGAATGCCTGCCGACACTGGCTCTCCGGTAAATGCATCTCTGAGAAAAATTGCTTTGGACAGTCGTATCTTTGTCTCCTGTAACAACATTTTATATATCCTTTCCAGTAAAACGATAATCGATCTCTTGCACTCTTTTTACTGTCTTCTTTCTTGCAGACGGAATCTCAACTGGGCTTGCCGTATAAAATAAGGAAGTGCGATAAGCGCTGTTTGGCGCCGTCCACAGTCTGACTTTT
Source organism: uncultured Lachnospiraceae bacterium (assembly GCA_910580015.1). Classification (GTDB taxonomy): domain Bacteria; phylum Bacillota; class Clostridia; order Lachnospirales; family Lachnospiraceae; genus Petralouisia. The sequence continues at coordinate 16,577 of CAJTVT010000039.1, read as the reverse complement.
TCCTCCATCTCCAGACGATGCATCTGAAAACGAATATTGTTACTGCCTGGTTCCCCAGCAGGGATAAAAGTCTGAGGATCCATAGATGCCTTATCTCGAAACGCCTGAATCACTTTTCCAAATATTTGATGTTCCTGCACTGCTCGGTATTTTAAGTCACTCTGTAGATATAGCGTGATCATGTAGTACAAGGTCAGATATGTAGAAGGATAACGTTGGGCGTTCCTGCCAATACTCGTCATCTCGTGAGCCTGGATGGAGGTGTCTTCCTCTATGTCATATAGCCACACTCCCACGGTAAAATCCCCATGATCCTCCGGGGAACAAAGTCCAATCTGGTCTGGACTATTCAAAAGCTCTGGAATCAACGCTTCCTTGAGCAACATTAAAATGCCATTTCCTGTATCTGCAATCTTTGTGTAATCTGCCATAACATTCCTCTTTCCAAATGGTTCTTTTTCCTGTGATGCAAAAAAGACTATACTACATTTTAATTATCAGGCTTGTCGTCTGTCGGTGATGTATTCTCTGGCGGATTCACGGGCTGTATTGGGGGTTCCGTCTGACCTGGAACTTGTTCTGGCGGATCTGGTTCTGTGAGTATACCATTCTTAAACTGACCAGATTCCAGTATTTTTCCAGTAGACGCTTCATAGCGGATTCCATGTCCAAAAAAGGCTCCATTTACAAAATCTCCTTCATAAAGCAGATTTCCATTTTCATCCCACAATTTACCCTCTCCATAATATGCCCCCTTTAGAAATCCTCCCTCGTAAAGCAAAGCTCCTGTAACCGTATGATACAATTTCCCTTCTCCGCTGTACTGTCCTTTATAAAATTCCCCATCGTACAACAACGTCTCTGTGGCAGCGTCTGTCAACTTTCCAAGACCCTGATACAGTCCATCCGCAAATGATCCGTCATACAGCAAAATATCTTTTTCCACATCATAGAGCTTTCCCTCCCCATGATAATTGCCAGACTTAAAACTTCCATCATACACAAGCGCCCCGTTTTCATCGTAGGATTTTCCAAGTCCTTCTTGTTCCCCTTGAGCGAACGCACCCTCATACATAAGCGCTCCATTTCCGTACAATTTCCCTGTTCCGTTGTAAACGCCGTCCGAAAAAGCACCCTCATACACAAGCACTTGATTTTCATACAGTTTACCTTTCCCATCATACTTGCCCTTTACAAATTCTCCTTCATACACGGGATTCCCCTCTTTATCGTAAAGGGTTCCAAATCCTTCTTGTTCCCCATCCACAAAATTCCCCTCATACACAAGGATTCCGTCTTCATACAGCTTTCCTTCGCCTTGGTATTTTCCGTTTACAAACTCTCCTTCATAGATGGGATTTCCCTCTTCATCATAGAGGGTTCCAAACCCTTCTTGTACTCCATCTACAAAATTCCCTTCATACACAAGGACTCCATCTTCATACAGTTTTCCCTCTCCCTGATATTCTCCATCTGCATTTACCGTTCCTTCATAAAGGATATTTCCATCCCCATCCTCAAGGACAGTCAATTGCTCCAGAGGCACCCCATTTTCAAAAATTCCCTTTGCAATAACATTTCCCTCTTCGTCATAGAGGGTACCCTTTCCTTCCTTTTCCCCTTTAACAAAGGTTCCCACATATTCCTCCCTGCCATTTTTAAAATACAAGGTTCCGCTGCCTTCATAGAGGCCATTTTTGAAATCTCCTTTGTAAATTAATCTACCCTCTTCATCATACAAAACCCCCTGCCCATCATACTGATTTAGCAAAAATGTTCCCTTATAACAGAGATTTTTTGTATTGGGGTAATAAAGCTCCCCTTCCCCAGAATACATCTCCATCTCAAAATTTCCTTCGTACAAAAGCATCCCTTCATAAGTATATAGCTGCCCATTCCCATGGATTCGTCCCTCTTCCATCCTGCCTTTAAAAATCAAAGTTCCATCTTTTTCAGAAACTAGCTGCACTTTGCCAGAATATCCAACCATCTCGGAGGAATTAATTACGATTTCTTTCGTAAAAAAATGAGAGACCAAAATTGGGTGCAGCAGCTTTACATACAGAATTGGAAGAATTACTGCCGCAAGCAAAAGCACATAGACCAGCCTCTTTAATACATAATAATGCCCGATAGAAAAATAATCCTGGATAACCCGCTCTTTTTTATTCTTTTTCTGGCTGATTCCTTTTCGGACATCACTTAGGACTTTCGAGGCAAAAGATTCTGGACTGACCATCCTCTTTGCCTTGCGAAATATCACCTGAAACGGCGCTGTCAAAATATGAGAAAGTCTTCTGGCTGTACTCCCAATCAGTCCGCCTCGCATATTTCATCCCTCCTAGTCTAGATTATAATCGAAAGATTCTTTATCCCATTGGACTCACTTCACCTGCTCTTGAACATTCAGCGTGCCTATCTGTCGAAATGTAATACCATTGTCTGAAAGTACCGGATTTGGCAATGTAAACAACAAATATGCAGCGGCAGATAAAATCAGAGCAGCGGCAAGCACCGTTCTCACTGTAGGAAAAATTTTTTTCATCCACTCCCAGGCCCGCCACCAAAATCGCCCTGGCTTTAGCTCCTGACGCTCACTCTTTGACAGGACCAATTCATAAAGATTATCATATGCTACATAACAGTCCCACAGATAGGCAAATCGCCCTTCCTCCAGATCTCTGGCATATTTCATAAGCTCTCTGGAACTTTTTTGTTCTAACTCTTTCGCAAACAATTCCTGGACCAACCCACTGAGCCGGTTGATAAAATCTTTCTCTTGGACTTTCCAATAGTAATCCACTTCTGTAAAAAAATAGTTGAATCGTATTCCCAAAGCATCGTCCACCACAATACTGTCTTTGCGCAAAGCCTCATACACAAAACATTCTGGCATATTCAGTAAAAATATCTGTGCAAAGATATTTTTTAAAAGCAGCAAACGTTCTTCCAGATTACAATTCCCGCTTTCAATTACCTGCTGCAATGTATTCCCACTGGCGTGGCTGAATATCACATAATATTTTCCATCTGCATTAAAGCTGGCATAAAAATCCTTAAACGTATAATTTATATTATTCTTTGTAGTAACTGGCACCAATTTTCTTGCCAGTTCCATATCATTGACACACGCCACCGTATACCTGGGCCCTTCACGCAAGAAAGCATCACATGCAACATACAACTCAATGGCCCCAGAACCTGTAGTTTTGATCTTTGATATCAGTTCAAACTGTTTCTCCTGAAACTTAATTACCATAGCTGCCTCACTCTTTCTCACGCACCACTACAAAGGTTGACGCCTGCACGTTGGGATATGCCATGCTGGACACGGTAATCTGGAAAATTCCGGCTGTCTCAGGCGCAGTATACATTCCAGCTCGGTCAATCACACCACCCTCTCGGTCCTTTACATTCCATTTTAGACGGTCGTCCATAAACCCTTCCAGCACTGCGGAAAATGCCACACTGTCCCCCACAAACACATTTGGATTGTCAGGTTGTATAAAAATATGTTTCTTCTTGGCTGTCTCTATCCTGTGTACCTCGTTGCGCAGAGCGGTCCAATGTACCCGCACCCGCTTTTCGTTGCTATTTTTTAAGATCCTCATACCGATCTCAAAAGTGCCCTCCGATGGCTCAAGTTTTGCCCCCAAAGACGCCGCAAATCCCTGCTGACTTTGAAACAGAGAAGCGTCGCCATACATCATCTGGGAATCCCCAGAAAACCCATTGTCTACTTCATAGCTAAGTATAATTGTAACAGGACCAAATCCCAAGCCATGTACAATTTCATCGGAATATAATATTTCACCTGGGCGCAAATGTCCAACTTCAAAAATCGTTTCTCCATAGGCAACGCGAAGCGGCTTTTCCTCCTCCTTTTCTTTTTGTTTCTCCGTTTCCAGCAGCTTGGCCTCTTTCAATGTTTTTACATCTTCTGTGAGCTTGCCAATCATTGCCGTTGAAACTTGGGTATGCATAATCTTCTGTTCAAAAGGCAAAGGTTCCACCCGTTCCACCAGACAGACCCCTCCAGCACGGACCACATAAATTTTTGCCAGATAAATCCCCTGTTGAAACGTATCGCCTGCAATATAATCCATCGCAGTCTTATAATACTCTTCCTGCAACGCCTCATAACCATCCTGATTATTGATGAATGCCTGGCTGACACATTCTCTTGCTGTACCATAATTTCTGCCGCCCATATATAGTTGAAAACTATCTTTTATCAACGCAGCCTCTGCCTGTACATGAGAAGCACAGGCTGTTTTTAATGGAATCTCCAATTGTGTTCTCCGTTCTTTCCCCCAATCTGCTTCCTGGAAAGACACACGAACTCGATTTCCCTCCCCACTGGTAAGAAATGATAGTTCTAGTTCATATTCAAAGGAAAATTCCTGCTGCCCTGTATATTCAATCTCGACTCTTAATACCGTGTCTTTTCCCATTTCCAAATACTTTGGCAGTACCTGGCAGATCCGAACTCCCTGACCGCTGTACACAAGCCTGTGGTCCTCATAAAGCTGATTTGGAGAAAATAACTGCCGTTCTGGTTCCTCCTGGGTTAAAAACAAACGATATCCTTCCTGATATTTGTTGTATTCACTGCTGTTTCTACCTGCGGTGCCAGTAACGTTATGCATCAGTTCCGCAGCCTCTTCCTGATATTCCAGACAAAGATAATAAAAATCCGTGTCCTGTTCCTCTCCATATCCTTCCAATTCTGTGATCTTTCGCACTGCTGGCTCATCCAGTACAATTTCACGCCCTGCAAAATCCAAGGCTAGCCCTCGCTCCACAGAGATGCTCTCATCATCCACCTCCACAACGCCCAGCCCGCAGACCACGCCAGAGCCAAAGAGAAAGCGATTGATGGTCCTGCGCTTATCGTTAAAATATTTCTGCTCTGTCTCAAAATCTTCTACAGACAGCAGCTTCCCATAAAAATACCGATTTCTCTCAAATGGAAAGCTTTTCAAATTTTTCATATTTCTTTTCCTCCTCTGCCTCGGTTTGTGCCATACCCACCATAGACGGGATTGCAGCCACACCATTTAAATTTGCATGTTCATATGCTACAAGCGTACTGTTCACTCCGACGTAAACATTTTGCCCCAAATAAATGCCAGGTCGCAGAATCATTAGGTGCATCCTGATATGGGCCGGTTTCATATCCTCAATCATCTTTTTCAATGCGAACTGCTCCCGCAAAGAAGGGACTGCCTGCTCACGCACAAACACACTTACCTCATAGGGACCATATGCATAAGATTTTCTCAGACTTTGGTATGCGGTCTCATTTCCTTGATACTGCTCAATCTCACAATATTCCAGAAAAAAAGGACGCTCCCCAGTAAAAATAGTAATCACATATTCCATGTATTCTCTCGTGCCTCGAACGAGATTTTTCCTGACAATCCCCTTAAGCAGCAGTCTTAATTTCTCTTCCTTCCAAAGATGGGCGTTGAAGATTCCCACCCATTCCGCCAGCCAATAAAGAAATTCGGGCTCCGCCGCCATCGGATCTAACTGCCTGGCAGAGTTCGTAATCTTCTCATTCAAATCCTGATAAACTGCCTCGAATAATCCCAAAAACCTACCCAAGAAATCCTCTTGACCCTGACTTTGGTATATCATGGGAAGAAAGGACAAAAACCTACGATTTCCAGCATAAATTTTCATATGTCGAATCCTTGGTAGAAATCCTGCCTGACAAAATAACTGGATTTCTATCCAAAGATACCTACCCCTGGCATGGTATAATAATACATCCTGCGGATTTTGAATTCTATGTACCAGATAAGGTTCCATCGCATGACGTTTTTTCTCCAAAGAAACGTCATTACAATGAATCAATTCCTCCCAGGAATAAAGCTTGCCGTCCACAATCACCTGTTTTTCATCACTACAATAAAAGTAGAATTTGATGGAATCATCTCCATACCCTTCACTCTGTATCACTGCCCGATGCCATTGATTTCCTTCCTCGCCACTGTCTAATACACGAGAAATAAAAATACCGTTTTCCTGGGTCCCTTCTTCTAAGATAAGGCCCTGTGACGTAATTTCGATTTCTTTGCGCCAGCCAGACTCATAATCTTTCTTTTTGTTAAATACGAAATATTTCAACTGCTCCATGTTATCGCCTCTTCTACTAAGCTGTCCAATGTCCTGCATGATATTTCTACGCAAAATCAATGAAATTTGCTTCTCTCGCCGTATAAATCCGAATATCCAATTCCTTCAAATACGGCAAACCATTGGGTGGAAGCTTCACATCTCCGTTTACCAGATGGCGGAACCCTCTGCCTGCTGCATCCACAAACAAAGACTTCGCTTGCTGTACACAGGGCAAAATATCAATAATCCCATAAATGGCACTGGCAGAAACTGTTTTTCCAATCTCCCAGGACGTCTCATCTAGATAGGAACGGACGGCATCTTCAATCATCTTTTCTGCATCTGTAAACTGGGGACGAATCACGATCTCCGCAAAAATGGAAATACCAATGTATTCTGGATTTAAAATTTTAATACTGGTTCCGATCATTTTTCTTTTCTGTAACATCCGCTCCAGATTCTGCCTATATTTACTACTTAAATGTGTGTCACGCTGCTTATAGCTTAAAGGCCGCACCACAATAGAAATTTCATTCTCTGGTACACCCTCCTGGCCTGTCCCTTCCATGGAAACTACCTTGCTATCCAAAATCAAAAGCCCTGGTGCCTGCTTGACCAGATTTTCATAGTCTGCATAGGTAACTCCTCTGTGAACCTGCCGGAGTTCTCTGCGCAGCCGTTTGAAACATTCTTCCGTCGTCTCATTGTCTCTGCCACCTGAGGTTTTCTCATACTGTTTTACTAGGAGATCTGGGAACGCTTGGCATTCACTGATTTTTCCCGCCTTGATATTCCCAGATTTGCCATTGCTCACCTTTAGACGCAGCAGACGAATCTCTCCATCTGGAGCAGCCCCATTTTCACAGTTCCCAAACAACAGCTTATTTGCTGCAAGATCCAAAACATAGACTTCATCTTCCGAACTGCAATTGTCAAAATCTTCGGTCCTCCGATATGGATAGAAACTACCGTCCCTACTGTCACGAACCATAATTTCAAATGCATCATACACAATATCTGGAATATCCAGAGAATAATCCTGATTGGCAGAAGAATCGCCGACGCCAACTTCCCTCCTGTCCCAAATCTCCTCCTCATAAGCAACAAGTCGGCATTTTAGCGTATCCTTCTCTTTCGCCCAGTCTGGTCGTTCAAACATCAGGATCACATCCCCATCATCCTCTTTTTTCTTATCCAGAATAGGAAGAGGCATCCAGCCTTGTGTTTTTTCAAGATAAAGCTCTACCTGTCCATTCTCTGCCAGATACATCCCACTTTTTACGAAGAAAATATTCTCCTTTGCTCCCTTTCTTGCCTCAGAATCCTCAAAGTCACAGTAAGAATATTCTTGCTGAACCTGTATCTGATTAAAATACATATTTTGAATCAGAGGCGCCACATCATAATCATTTTCTATCAATGTGACACGGATCTGCCATGCCCCGAATTTTTCATCTTCCTGCATCTTTTTGGGCACATGAAATCCGATTTTCCCACTCTGTAAAAAAGCATAAGTCGTATCAAAATCCACGATAAGTTCTTCCCACCCGTCTTCTGTCTGGTACTCCCATCTCAACTCCGCCAGCGGAAGAAAACCTTCTACAATGGGATTGCGTGTCACCTGGTATTCTGTACAGATATCAAATGACACCACTGTCTGACCTGTCTCGGCAAAAGCCCGATCTATAACAAAGCAGCAGCAATTTCCCTGCTCAGGTTGTTCCCCAAAAGGGTAGAGCCGCATTCGCTTCTCCAGATCATTCCCAATATTGACATAACGTTCCAACGCTTCTCCACAGAGAATATATGCCCCAATTAGCCGGATCGGATAAACCCTCTCTTTTTGCACAGTTTCAAATACCATATCTCCGGCCAAAAAACGGGTTCCTTTTAGAAGAGCAGGCTGTCCATCCAAAGCTCCAGCTACCGTTTCCACGCTTACCGCACCTTTAGCTGGAAGGGAATGCTCCATACAGATTCCAAGCAATCTCAGATATTTCTGTCGTTTCCAACCGGAAAGCTGGCTGATATGGTACTGTTGTATCTCTTTGAGCCATGAGAGAAGGCCAATCATCATAATCCCTGGATCCGACTGGTTGTAATTCGTCCACTCTGGACACTCTCCTGGTATCTGAAATACCGCGTCTTCCTCTATTTCGTTGTAAGATTTGTCATCCAGGTTCAAATTATAGAACATCGCTTATGCTCCTTTATGATTATTCTATGTGATGTATTGTGAGGCAGGTTCCGCCACCACCTCATGAAAACCACTTTTGGGAAGCCGGTAAAACGGAAGACGCTTTTCTTCATTGACTTCAAACTCCTCAAATCGTCCGCTTTGGTATTTGCGCAAAGACAACTGGCTGATGTATTTTACGCCTTCCACCTGTTTTAAAGCATGGGTAATCTGATTCTTATCTGGTAATGTCCCAATTTCCCAGCCATCCCCATAAAAATTGCCATACAACGGATCTAGAAACCGCTCTAACTCTTCTCTGACTCGTTTGGTAGCTGTAAAAATTTCTTTTTCCTGTGACAGTTCCAACAAGACCTTTACATCCAGTCGTATCAAATCTGGCATAACAATCTGAAATCTTCCTCCATTTACGATATTTTCATCCATATGAGAGATCAGATATGTATAAATCTTTTTACGTGTCCGTTCAAAGCTGTATGAACTTTCCCCATAATCCCTTGGAAGCACCACCAGTGTCACCGCCCCAGGCTGGCGCACGCCATATTCATTGTAACCCGCAAAACATTTCACCTTGCAGATATCCCGCGCAGCTTCCCGTGCCATATCCTCATAATCCTCCGCAGACACACAGCGTCTTCCATGGCGCAGCAAACTGGCGTTTCTCACCACTGCCTCCATAACTGTCTCTTCTTTGAGTCCACATACTGCCGCCACAGGATTAAACACGGTATTGATAAACCCCACGGTCCGATCTAGTCGATTAATTTCTCCCACCGCAACATTTCCCTGTTCTCCCTGACAGTGCTCATATTTTACACGGATCTCAATTTCATCTTGCTCATTTCGTCCTGCAAGATGCATATACTTAGGAAAAATCAGACGTCCAGTCCCTCTATCTGCTGTATATTCACGTGCGATGCCGCTGTCTGGTCCCAATTCTTCCACCTCTGACCACAATTCCCATTTCTCATCTGCGCCATGGTTATAATCTTCTTTTCTAAGCACCCATACTTCCAAACCTGATATATTTTTATAAGAAAGTTGTATCTGCTTTTCCTCCGCCCTGGGCGCAAATCCATAGAATTCTTCTACTGTCTCAACCCCAAGAACACGCGTGGCATTGGGATAAATCCCTTCAATTTTCGGACAATCCTTTTCATCCACTGTAAGTTCCTGTCGATTCCTTTCACTGAGGCGAATCCAATACAAATTCTCTCCAAACAAAACACTGCGACTGCTGTCATTTCGCCCATACCAGGAAACTAAGCCCGTGTGGGAAAATCCTTCCGTTCCATCTGCCGGGTGTAGCTCCTTCCAGCCACCTTCTGACATATATTCCCACTTCAGTCCTAATGGATTTCCTTGCACAGTATCATGCATCACAAACAATAGCTTTAGTGGTCCACCCACAGGCGGATGGGAAAATCCGAAATAACATGTTTTCTGTTCTTCTGTTCTTGCACGACAAGCTGGAAACGCAAATCCGGACTGCTGCATCTCTTCTTTTTGATAACGAAACAACTCCATATTATTTTGTTGTAAAATAATCCCTGGATGAAGCGGCTTCTGAAAATAACTATAGCTCAAAGAAAAATTGCCCACCACAGGCGCAATATAGGCTCCTCTAGTTTTAAACGCGTGATTCATACGAATAATTCTCGCACGAATACAATAATTTTCTGCTGAGTTTACCAACGCTCTTTGTATATCATCTGGGCAAGTAAATTCCATGCGTCTGCGCACACCACGCAATCCCTCTTCCACTGCAAAAATATCATGGTATTGGCCAGAAACTGCCAATCTCTTCCATCCAAACCCATTATAATACTCCCAAATTACTTCCCGAATTGTGATATCATACTCCTGCTCTTTTTGAAATTCCTGCTTTCGCATAATCCTCTTCCACGATATTTTTACCCCTGATGCAAGCTCTTCTAAGGGAATCCTTACAAAATCCAGATCAAATTCTATACAGATATGCGCTCCTGGTTTTCCAAAAATTTCTCCACTGCCAATATAAAAATCGTCATACAAGGAAGGATTTTCCCCAAAGGCCAAAAATTCTTCTATCTCCTGATCTGTCCCTTTGACATTGACAAATTCCGGCCTCTGCTTGGAACACTCTGTGCCAAGAGAAATTTCCTTAAAGTAAATCCCAGAAAAAAAACCTGAATCCAGCAGTTTTGCGTAAATCACATATTGAGAATCAAATTCCTCCATTGGCGCAATTCCAGATTCCCCGCCTGGAATCTGAAAACAGAGCTCCCCATCCTGGTACGTGTAATCTGAGATCTCTCGAAATTCCTGCCCAGCCCCATAGAAAAAACGGATCCGTGAAGAATCACATAGCGCATTCTGAAAGTTTTCATCATCTGCCCCCCTTCCAGTTGTCCCAAGATACAGCCTTGCATTGGCATAATTTGTAATCTCAAGTCCTTTTTCAAAACAGAAAAACAACAGATGCTGTTGCAAATTCACCTTTCCATCCTGAAACAAGAAAAAAGATGGCACAACATCCTTTCTCTGGTCAAACAGTTCATAGAAGGCGTCCTCTTTGGGATTGGCAAGGAAAATGTTCTGTATATCCATAGGACGAACAAGAACCTCCTCCTGAACTTCAAACACAAGCTGCCCCTCCTCTGACTCTGCAAGCAATCTGGTTCCACTGGACACCTCAGCCTCACTCAATAGACCCTCTGGTAAATCAAATGCCACAAACCCTTCTGCTGGACTTGCCGGAAGCAGCTTTGCTTTTACCCCATCAAAAAAAGAAAACAAATCTCCAGCCACGGACATATTAAATTTTTTAATATTGTCATACATCATATCGGCGAATATCGATACCAGCGCTGTTCCGGCGTCTGGCTGTTCTTCATCATATCTCCACTCTGGGACATATTGTTTCGCACATTTTCTGATATAACCGATGATGTCCTCCCTAGACATTTTCTCCATTTGTGGAATTTCCATAGTTGCTCCTTTCCTTACTCACCCTCATTGATATAAAAAGGATATACCAGATTATATTGGTTATTCGTAGAACGAATCACATAACTAATACGAATGAGTAAAAGCCCTTGGCTAATCTGTTCATCACTGACCTCAGCTCGTATGTCTGTGATGCGTGGTTCCCAACGGATTAAGGCATGTTCTACTTCTGTTTTCATAGAATACATTGTGGTATAATCCGCAGATTCAAAGGCATATTCCTGTATTTTACAGCCAAACTCTGGGTGCATAGGCAGCTCCCCCTGTCTAGTCCCTAGAATAATGCGGACAGATTCCTCAATGCTTTCCTCATTGGAGGACATTTTAATTCGCCCAGTTGCCCCATCAATCTCAACTGGAAATTTCCAACCAGTTCCAAGAAATGCTTTTACGCTGCTTCTAAGGTCCATTTTTTTTCTTCCCTTCGTTTAATTGATCTTTACCATACTGCCCTTTAACTGTGCAATTCCTGAAGCCTGCAAACCCATCTCTCCATCTGCTTTCATCTTTACGCTGGTTCCTTGAATGGAAGCGGTCTGACCTTTCAGCTTCAAAGTCTGTTGCGCCTCAAGCTGAATGGTGCCACAAGCAATCTTCACCGTGTCAGAATCTGCCTTTATCACTTCCTTGTTCCCTGCCATAAAAGACAATTCTTTTTTTGCTTTTACCGTAACAGTACCATTTTTGCAATCCATCGCAAGACTGTTTTCCTTCTTCTCATCCTGAACAGAAATCACTTCATTTTCATCGTCCAATAGCATTTCCAGACCCTTTGGCGTATTTACTGTAATCTTTTCCTTTCCTTCCGTTTCAGTAAAAGTTATCTTATGTCCACCTTTTGTCATCACAGTCTTTATCTCATTTTTTTCATTCGCCACACCTTCTGGAATCTTATCTGTCCCATTCCAAAAACACCCCAGTACCACTGGCATATTCATATTGCCATGAATAAACCCTACAAGCACTTCCGTCCCAATCTCTGGTAACCAATAATTGCCAAATCCATTTCCAGCATAGTTTGTCAGAACTCTTACCCAATCGGAAGTCTTTTTATCTTTCTCACCCATAAGGTACTCTACCTTAATCATACCTTGATGTTCTTCATCCCAGATATCCTTGACAATGGCATTTAAGAGTCCTGGAGCCGTCACCTCTGGGAATGTTTTATCTTCTGCTTTATCTGCTAAAAGTTCATCATAAAAATTCAACGTTTCCAGCCTCCTACTTCAAAAGACGTCTTATACCCGTCACTGCTGAACGTATGCTTTACTTCCATCACATCATACGTTCCGTCAATTAGCTTAGAATCCCCTTTTTTTATTTTCACTCTGCCTCCTGGCTGAATCTCAGGAACTCCAATACACACCCCGCTTGCCTGCCTCGCCTGCTTTTTCATCTCATCCGCCTTGTGCTCCGCAATCTTTTTGGCATCACTGTTGTCCTCAACAGCAGCGTCCATCTGTGTGGTCTCATTCTGTACCAAAGATTTCTGTGTATCATCTGCTTTTACTTTTACCTCAGCAGTCACTTCTTCTTTTTTATCTGCATCCTGACCTAGAATCCTGATAATCGCATCTTGGAAGGAAGCCCTTCTCTGAAAAGATAGGAAATCTTGTCCCCACTCCATTTCAACAGTGCTAAACAGCTCTGCTGATATATCTTTAAAATAAAGCTTTCCAGCATGAACAAAAAAATCTCGATTTCCCTTTCTGCACAGCTCTTCTTTGATAAAATCATAATCGCTTCCGTTTTGTATAATACAATCTCCCTCTAATTTTTCTGTCTCATCCACATCTTTTGTCTTGTATGCTGGTTTATATTTTTTTACCACCTCATTAAATGCATCAGAATAGCTTTTTACCTGGTGTGAAATATTGCTCTTTTTGCTCCCCATCATCATCTTGCGGACATCCACTGCTGTCACTCGAACAGTCGGGCTATCTGAAAGTTCATAGGTGATCTCATCCACATAACCATAAAACATCGACGTCAAAGAAGAACCATATCCCATCTCAATATCCACAAGCTCTCCTAATATAAAATCAGAACTAACATCATCGTTAAAGCTCCTGCTTTCCAGATCATAGACATGGGTAAGTTTTAGCACCGCCGCACTTGCCGCAGACTGTGAAAGTGTCACCTCCACGGACTCCACCGCGTATTCGCTTGCCCCTATCACATCAAATCCTCCCACTTTAACCTTCAGGGCAGGCACCATAAAATCCTTATATTTTGCTGCCAGGCTTGACATAGTAATTACAGCCACTTTCATCCTTCCTCCTTTAGAGCGCAGGCACCTTTATCACCTGTCCAGGTGCTACATCCAATGGATTTAAAATGCCATTTTCCCTGGCAATCACTTTCCACAGATCGGGATCCCCATATTCTAGATTGGCGATATCCCACAATCCCAACCCCTGCCGGATCGTCCGATACTTTGTCCGGTCTGGTGATTCAAAGGGCGATTTCCTGCGAGTATCTTTGGGTGATATCAGCGATTTAAATGTCAGACTTACCTTGGCCCGAACAGGCATTCCACTCTCTGTAAACATGGTATAAGTATGGTTGAATTTCGTAACCACACCCTGAAAATTCAGAGAACCCCATTTAAAAGTAACTTTCGGCGGACGATGCAAACTGCCGTCAATAGAGGTAGCATCTGCAATCTGCCTGGTAATATTGGAAACATCTGTAGAAACTTCTGGCGTGCCAAAAGAAAACAGAGAGGAAGACTTCGGCACATAGGTATCTAGAAACAAGTTCAAAGAAAGTTCGGTAGCCTCTCCAGAAATATACTGAAAGACTGGCCCGTCCAGCCCTGGTATTTTTTTTTCAGAATAATTTGCGCCATCTGTCAGCTGATATTCTGATGGGTTAAACAATACATCAATGATATTAAGTCCAAATTCTTTTTCAATTTCCAGTTTTGCCTTTGTAAGTCCCAATGGAATCCCTCCTTCCAAAACAGTTCTCTTATGTTATAACAGGCCCCTTCGCAGCTTTTCCACATGTAGCTCCTCGTACAATTGCTTTTTTACCTGTTCGGCAAGAGCTCTCACATCTTCCTGGGCCTTTGCCTCTCCTTCCACTTCTTTCAACTGTTCTTCCAATTCCTTTAACTTTCGGCTAAGCTGTTCCTGTACAGATTTCATCTGAATCGTCTCTTCTCGCATCTGCAATTCTGCCCTCTGTTCCTCCTGAGAGGTACGGGCTTGTTGTACAGAATATTGCAGTTCCAGATCTTGGTAACTTTTTTTCAACTGACTCGGAAGCTCTCTGTCAGTCAATCGCTCAAGTCTTCCTCCTTGTTCCAGAATAAACACCTTATTTTCACGATTGATTACGGCTTTGGCTGCACCATTTTCCTGGTTGGATTGTATGCTCTGGTAACCATCCTGAAAATTATATGCCAGCTCAAATTTTCGAACATTCTCTCTCATTGTCCTATGTCGTCGCTTCTCATAGCTTTGAATACGATATGAAAGAGTTTGATAGAACGCCCCCACATTTTTCGTTCCCTGGCGATACACCATCCATACAGAGTTTTCTGGTGGCTCTCCCTTTGTGATCCTGCTATTTTCTGCAAAACTTCGGATGTCTTGTCCAGATTCTTCCAAAACTTCTTGAATGCTTTGAACAGAAGATATCTCTCCTTTTCGCCCAATAAGATTCGATAACACATTTATCAATGCCCCATACTGTTGTTCATCCAGATTACGGATATGGCGAAGCAAACTCTGGATCTGTGGTTGCCCAAGCTGGTTGTCATTATAGATCAGTTCTTGTGTTTTGGATTGTTCTTGTTGTTCTGTTTTCTGTTTTGAATTAATTTTATGATTAATTCGCATAATTAGCTTCTGAAGATTGTTTCTGTCTTTTGCCGACTCAATTTGCCGGTGTATGATACGAGTTTGAATATCTTCCTTATCCAAATTCTCTGGAAAACTTATGTCTTCTTGGTTCCCAGCAAGTATATCCCCATCCTCCCATATCTGCTCTTGTTTGGGATAAAGCATCAGTGCCTGTGTCCATTCTTCCAGCATTTCATTGGATATCTCAGCAGAATGGAGCTGTGAGATCTGCGATAACCATTCTTCCTGTAACAAACTGTGATTACTTGGATAAAAGTTTAATGTGGATTCTATCACTTGTTTTCGATATAATTCCTCTGAAATCTGCGCCTCATTCTGTAAAATCTTGTCCGCAGATTCTAACTCTTTGAATTGGGATAATTGTTCCATAGAAGTTCCTTCCAACTGCTTTCTGAAAGAATATGACTCCTGCCAGAGCAGAATCATCTCTGCCAGTTTATGGATAAATTCTGTTCTTTCTTCTCTCTTCAATTTATGGACATGTACTAAAAGTTCCTTGATTTTTTGACTTTTCAATCCATCTTCCTGCCAAATCAAAGTAACATCTTCCCCAAACAGATTTTGGGTTTCCATATCATAATTTATTTCTTGTATCAGATGGATAAGCTCCTTCTGCTGCTGTTTCGTACCATCACTCTCTGCAAAGACACTGCTCCACTCTTGAATCCTTTGCATTTCAGCGTCAGAATTAGGGGAATGCTCTTTCGCAAATTCTATCAAAAGCTCTGAATTTAAGGCTCCATTGCTCCCATTTGGAACAGACAATTCTTGAACGGAATGGACGCTAGCAAAATTGTTTTCATTTCTTTTTCTCTGTCCCTGCCTTACAAAATAAAATTCCGCAAATACACTGCTCCATTCACGGACTGTCTGCACTTCCTCAACGGATAATTCCTCTCCATAATAATCAAGAAATACTCTTTCTAGAGCATCCATTTCCATATCGTTTTCATCAAAAAACGCTTCCAGAAATTTTATATTATTATTTTGCATTTTACTGTCCGAAAATGAGAAACCTTTTTCATGGAATTTATTTTCTGAACTATCCAAATCAATCACTTGAATGAAATCTGCTTCACTTCCTGGAGCTTCTGGTTCTTCCTTCTGAGTTATGTGTTCTGTTGATCCCTGTTCTCTTCTCTGTTCCTGAGATAAAATATCCAGAACCTGATCCTGTTGTTCTTGAGATAAAATATCTAGAACATGATCCCGTTGTTCTCTCTGGATGATACGCTCTGTTAAGCCTTGCTCTCTTCTCTGCTCCTCCTGAATTAAGTGCTCAAGCGTTATTCCCTGGTATTCACCGACGGTTCTCTCCTGCCTTTTTTCTACTTTATCTCTATTTTCTATTTCTGGCTCTTGCTTCTGAGTTTTGTCATCGGTTCTTCCCTTTT
>CAJTVT010000038.1 GCA_910580015.1 uncultured Lachnospiraceae bacterium | reverse complement strand
GATGAGGAATTTCGTGGACAGTTAATGTCGGAATATGGGATTTAGATGTGTTTTAATACTATATATGGAAAGGATTAAAAAATGGAAAAAAACAAGAAGGAACAGGAATGTGAAATTAAGCTGGTAAGAAAACAAAACAGCAAGAAGGAGTCTGTTCCTGTGCCAAAAACAGTATTAATTGATATAGGAGAGTTTTCTTATCTACACTATCCACTTTTGGAACAAACAGGAATCGTGAAACATTGTTTTACAACCAGATTGGGTGGAGTCAGTAAGGGAATTTATGAGAGTCTGAATCTCAGTTTTAACAGGGGGGACGAAAGGGAGGCAGTGGAAGAGAACTTTCGTCGGGTTGCTATGGCTTTGGGAACCAAGTATGAGAATTTTGTATTTACAGATCAGACACATACTACCAATGTTCGGAAAGTGGGAATGGAAGACGCTGGAAAGGGACTGAATAGGGAGCGGGGGTACAGTGATGTGGATGGGCTGATTACAAATGAACCAGGACTTGTATTGTGTACCTTTTATGCAGATTGTGTTCCACTCTATTTTGTAGATATAAAAAATCGTGCCATAGGACTGTCTCATTCTGGGTGGCGGGGGACAGTCGGACGAATGGGACAGGTAACTTTGGATGCCATGCAGCGGGAATTTAATACAGACCCAGAAAATGTGATCTGTGCCATAGGACCTTCTATTTGTGGGGACTGTTATGAGATCAGCCAGGATGTGGCAGACGAGTTTATCTGTGAATTTCCAGAAAGATTCCAGGAATTTTTACAAGAAAAGGAAAATGGAAAATTTCAGCTTGATTTGTGGCGTGCCAATGAAATCATTTTATTGGAAGCAGGCATAAAACATGAACATTTATCTGTGACAGATGTGTGTACTTGTTGTAATTCAGATGTATTATTTTCACACCGAGCAAGCCATGGAAAGCGTGGAAATCTGGGAGCATTTTTATGTTTGAGTTAGCGAAATGAACTTTAAAATATGGAGCAGCAATTCTAAAAAAGAAGATTATTTGGAATTGCTGTTCTATATTTTATGAATGAAAAATAAATTGCGATCGTTCTCAAATCAGTGACAACTTTTAGAACCACATCCATGATCGCCGCAGCTATGGCCTTCTTCATGGGAATGGTGATTGCACATTGTATCTGGATCATAAGAAAGCTCTCCCTTTAAGAATGCTTCCACCTGGGCATCAGCATTACCAGAAGCTCCAGGATAAAGTGTGATTCCAGCATTTGCAAGGGCATTTCTTGCACCACCACCAATACCGCCACAAATGAGAGCATCTACGCCTCCGTCAAACAAAAATCCGGCAAGTGCGCCGTGTCCTTGGCCGTTGGTATCTACAATCTTTGAGGAAATGATGGTTCCATCTTCTACTTCGTACACTTTAAATTGGCTGGTATGACCAAAATGCTGAAAAATTTCTCCATCTTCGTAGGTAACTGCAATTTTCATCAAAAAACTCCTTTCATATCTGTTTGATTTTCGTATAAAATATATGATACAATGAATTGCACAGAAGTACAAGCAGGAATAAAATTTTCGGAATATTTAGAAAAATAATTACAATTATCTGTATATAAACAATGATCCTGGAAAAATATTATGTTATTTTATTACTGAAGTTGTAAGAGTGGAAGATAATATATGTACAAGAAATAGGAGTTTGCATGTAGGAGGTACTGTAATGGCGGAATTTTTTAAGATAGAAGAAGTGAAAGAGAAGGTGATTCTTGTAGGTGTCAGTTTTCAGGAAGGAGATGATACACAAGATTCCTTGGATGAATTGGGAGAGCTTGCACAGACTGCTGGAGCAGAAGTTGTGGGAATGACAGTGCAGAATCGGGACAGCATTCATCCTGGCACCTATGTGGGAACAGGAAAATTACAAGAGATCCGTCAGATGCTTACGGACTTTCATGCCACAGGTATTATCTGTGATGATGAGCTGTCCCCGGCACAGCTTCGGAATATGGAGGAAGTATTAAATTGTAAGGTGATGGATCGGACATTGGTGATTCTAGATATCTTTGCAGCAAGAGCTTCCACCAGTGAAGGAAAGATTCAAGTGGAGCTGGCGCAACTTAGGTATCGATTGAGCCGCTTAACAGGTTTGGGAACATCTCTGTCCCGTTTGGGTGGAGGAATTGGAACAAGGGGACCAGGAGAGAAAAAGTTAGAGATGGATCGGAGACTGATTAAGACACGTCTTTCTCAGTTAAAACGGGAACTTGAGGAGGTACGACAACACCGAGAAATCACAAGGGGCCAGCGAAGCCGGAATCGGACAAAGATAGCTGCGATTGTAGGATATACAAATGCTGGAAAATCAACATTATTAAATCGTCTGACGGATGCTAATGTGTTGGAAGAAGATAAATTGTTTGCCACATTAGATCCTACGACCCGAAATTTGAAGCTGGAAAGTGGACAGGAAATACTTTTGACTGATACCGTAGGGTTTATTCGGAAGCTGCCCCATCATCTGATTGAAGCATTCCGCAGCACTTTGGAGGAAGCAAAATATGCCGATTTTATTATCCATGTGGTGGACGCTTCCAATCCCCAAAGAGAAAAACAGATGCATATTGTATACGAAACTCTTCAGAATCTGGGAATTACAGGAAAGAAAATAGTAACACTCTTTAATAAGCAAGATAAATTAGAACAAGATGAAATAATAAAAGATTTTCATGCAGATAGGACATTGAAAATCTCAGCAAGAGCTGGGAAAGGACTTATAGAATTTAAATCTGTGTTGGAGGAGTTTCTTCGGGAGGACAAGCAACTCTTACAGGGAATTTTTCCTTACGATCAGGGAGGTCAGATTCCCATAATACGAAAATATGGAGAGCTTTTAGAAGAAGAATATCAGGGCGAGGGGATATATGTAAGGGCATTTGTTCCAGTAGAGTTGTATCAGAATCTGTCAGATAAGATGATTGGAGAATGAATCTAGCCTGGTTTGCTAGTGTATTGACCGCCTAACATTTAGACTAATTACGCAGAATGAATTTTCATTCTGCGTAGTTTCATCGAATATAAACGTGTCAGTACACTAGTGTAGTGTCTGCATTATATTTACTTAAATTATTCTTCCATAAAATACCATTTCATGCTATCATAAAAAGAAACGGCGGTGGCAAATATGGCAAGACCTAAGACTTACATTATTAAGCTCAGTGATGATGAAAGAGCTGAACTTCAGAAAACGATCCATAACAAGAAAACTAGTAAGACTATCTTAAAACGGTGCCAGATACTTCTTGAACTGGACGAAGTCCATGGTACAGGAAATACCCATGCCCAGATTGCACATAGCTATGCGGTCTGTCCTTCTACCATAACAAATATCGTTCAGTCTTATGTTAAGAATGGCATAACGAATATTGTGCGTTACAACATCAACCCCAATTCCAGTGCCGCACGGCGCAAACTGGATGGACGCACTGAGGCTCATATCATTCAGATGGCCTGTGGGCCTGTGCCAGAAGGGCATTCACGTTGGACACTCCGGCTTTTAGAAGAAAAAGTCCGCGTTGAACTCCATGTCTCGGTTGGAAAAGATACCATACGCCATGCGTTAAAAAAAATGAACTTCGACCTCACAAAAATGCCTATTGGTGCATCCCTCCCAAAGAAAATGCAGAATTCATAGCCTGCATGGAGGATATCCTGGACATTTATGAAATGTCATATAATCCGGCAATTCCCGTAGTATGTATGGATGAAAAGCCATATCAGCTATTCGGGGAAAGTACAGAGCCGCTGCCCATGCGTCCAGGGGATACCCAGAAAATCGATTCGGAATATATCCGAAATGGTACTTGTAGCATTTTTGTATTTGTGGAGCCATTGGGCGGCGTTAGGCATGTAAGCGTACGGAAGCACCGTAGAGCAATTGATTGGGCTGAGGAAATCAAGTATCTGGTAGATGTCAGCTATCCTGACCGTGATAAGATTATACTCGTCATGGACAACTTGAACACCCATGCACTTTCATCATTATATAAAGCATTTCCAGCCCCAGAAGCTCGAAAGATTGCCCAAAAGTTGGAAATCCATTATACCCCCAAGCATGGGAGTTGGCTTAATATTGCTGAAATAGAACTCAATGTAATGACACGCCAGTGCCTGTCTCGCAGAATTGAAAACATCGATTTACTCCGTCTGGAACTGGCGGCATGGGAGAATGACCGTAATGAACATACAGCCTGTATCCAATGGCAGTTCACTACCAACGAAGCTAGAACTAAGCTGGTGTCACTTTATCCTAAATTTGGTTCAACAGAAGGAAATTAGTTTAGCTAAATATAATGCAGACACTACACTAGCAATGTATAAATACCAAAGTTGTCGAAACAAAATTTATACATCATAAAAATGCCGCTACCACCGAAGCAAAGCAGCGCCCCAGGTCAGTCCGGCGCCGAAGCCAGAAAGGAGGAGAAGATCTCCCTCTTTCAGATCCCCAGCTCTGTGTACCTCATCTAGCAGAATGGGGATGCTGGCAGCTGAGGTGTTGCCGCAGTGATCCACATTGGAAGGAAATTTATCCAAGGGAAGTTTTAATTTTCGGGCAATTGAGGCAATGATCCGCTGGTTTGCCTGGTGAAGTAGATACCAAGTGACATCATCAGGTGTAAGATTTGCCTGTTCCAAAAGTTCATGGATGCATTCGGCCTCTTTTTTGACAGCGAATTTAAAGACTTCCTGTCCATCCATGTATAGATAATCTGGGCTGAGATCCGTGGTAATATAAGGGTTGTTGTTACTGCGCCCTTTGCACATCAATACATGTCCACCAGCGCCGTTGGAACCTTGCAAATTTGCGATCATACCATTTTGGTCGGCACGCACTACAGCAGCGCCAGCGCCGTCCCCAAACAGCACACAGGTGGAACGCTCTGTCCAGTCTACAATTTTGGAAAGAGTTTCCACACCGATGATCAGGGCAGTTTGATATAAGCCAGATTGAAAATAAGCATCCGCAGTGTTCAAAGCGAAAAGGAAACCAGAACATGCTGCATTGATATCAAATGCTGTCGCGTTTATGGCGCCTAATTCCTTTTGAACCATACATGCCATGCTGGGGGTGATAAAGTCAGAAGACACGGTTGCCACAATAATAAGATCTAATTCTTCTGGCAAAATGCTACAATCCTCAAGGGCCGATGTTCCGGCATGAACCGCCATAGACAATGTGGTTTCCGATTCAGAAGAAACCAGATGACGTTCTCGGATGCCTGTACGACTTTGAATCCATTCATCACTGGTATCCATCAGTGTAGACAGGTTGTCATTGGTTACAATTTTTGTTGGAAGGCAGCTCCCAGTGCCAATAATTTTTGCTCTCATACTCATATCCTATCCTTGAATTGTTTGACAATCAAAATAATTATATGTTTACTATAAACGCAGGGACTGATTTTGTCAATGGAAACTTTCTGGTTTTGGGGCATGAAAAAAGATAAGGTTGTTAGAAAAAAGCAGAAAGCAGTGTGGGGAAGCATCTTTTTGCAAGAGAGGAATTTGTTCGTAGAAGACGATAAAAAATTTACAACAAAAAAAGGTCTGTTCATGATAGATCTCTGATAATAAAGAATTTGAAATCCGATACAGTGAATGTTATATTAACCGCTGGAGTAATATGTATTCTCGGAGTCTCTTTGTTCTTGAATTTGCGAGATTCTGAGAGTACATTTGTATTTTCGGGAGGTGAAACTTTGCAGATAGGCATATGTGATGATCAGAAAGAAATACGTGAGATGATGATTGATAAGGTAAAAAATATATATCCGACAGAAGTAATTGTATCGTATGGATCGGGTCAGGAGTTGTTGGAGGCACCACATCTTCCAGATATCTTGTTTCTTGATATCCAGATGCCAGGATTGAATGGAATCCAGACAGCCAAAGAGCTCAGAAAGAAGAATCGTCAGATGTTGATTATTTTTGTGACAGTGACAGAGGATTATGTGTTTCAGTCTTTTGATGTAGGGGCCTTCCATTATCTTGTCAAACCCTTTGAAGATAAGAAATTTGAGGAAGTGTTGCAAAAGGCAGTTATGCAGTTTGAAGAAAGAATCATGGAACAAAAAAGTGTTCGCAAACAAAAGCCGAGCCTGATGATAACATCGAAAGGAGAACATCTTACGATTCCTCTGGAAGAGATTGTGTATGCAGAAGTGTATAACCGGAAAATTATCATTCACACAATGGAGTCAGATGTGGAATATTATGGAAAAATGAAAGAGCTACAGAAAATTGCGGGTGAAGATTTTTACCGTTCCCATAGAGCGTATCTTATCAATTTCAATTTTGTCACAAAGTATAACGCTGCTGCCATTTACTTAAAAAAAGGTCAAGCATGTATTGCGAAGCAGAATTACCAAGATTTCGTCAAAAGCTATTTAAGGTTTAATCAGAGAAAGGGAAAGGAATAAGAAACCAAAGATGGGACAGGGAGATATGAGCAGAATGTATGATATGGTACAATATTTCATACCGTTAATAGAGGCATTTATCAAAGGATATTGTTTTTATCGGTTTGTGGAGCCTTTTATGAGTTCCAAAGAGATGGTCTGTAGGATTTGTTCATCGAAGGATGTAAAATTATCGAATCCCAAAGCCCGAAAATCTTCTTTTCTATCATTTTGCGCGTCAAAGAATAAAGGTGCAGTCTATGGTAGTGTAGCATATTTTTTGACCATATTGTTGTTCTATGTGACACGGTTTTGTATGGATGTTTACGTAATATTTGGCATGGCAAGCCTTACAATGTTTCTTGTGATTTGTCAGATAGAAAAGAGAAACTATAGGCAGAAAGCATTTCTTGTAATGACATTTTTTTCTCTTAACTGGTTTGCAGCAGCTATGGCAGAAATTTTATATGATTATCTATATGCGAGTGCAATGAAAACAGATTTTATGCAGACACATGCAGAGCTAGATTTTCTTTTATATGTTATGATGTGCATAGGTAATCTGATGATGGAGTTTGTATTTACGGTAATTGGAATCTGGCAAGTGGTAAGAGTTTATACGAAAAAGGGAGGGGAGATGGAAATAAAAGAGTTGATTATGTTGGGTCTTCCATCCCTTATGGGTCTGATTGGATATGAAATTATGCGATATTATCGTGTGTTTTATGTCTTAAATACAGGAAAGTTGGAGAGGACATACGAAGGTTTGACAATGCTGTACTGTGCAGTATCTTCAATTACAATTATTGTGGTCATCGTGTTGTATCAGGATATCAAAGCAAAGCAGGAGGAGAATCAGCAGACAAAACTTCTAACTACACAGATGGACAGTATTCGAAGACACGTTGAACAGGTGGAAAGTCTGTATTATCATATGCGCAGTCTGAAACATGATATGACGAATCATATTCTTACACTGGAAAGACTTTATGAAGGGGCAGAGAGGGAAGAAGCGAAAGCTTACAGTAAAGGTTTAAAAGCAGAACTTGCGCATTTAACTGGTGGAATAGAAAGTGGAAATCCTGTAACAAATGTGATTTTACAAGAGTTTGTAAAGGAGGCAGGGAGCAGAGGTATTTCATTCCATTCACAATTTTATTATCCCGTGGATTCTAATATCGATGCCTTAGATATCAGCGTAATACTAAATAATGCGCTACAAAATGCCATAGAGAATACGAGGGAAGGAAAAGACCAACAGATATCCATTGTGTCGTACCAAAGGAATCATGCGTATATGATGGAGATTTGTAATAGTTTTCATGGAAATCTCAAATGGGATGTAGAAAGTGATCTTCCAACTACAACAAAAGAAAAGGAAGACAGCCATGGATATGGATTGAAAAATATCCGCAGTGTGACAAGAAAATATGCAGGTGATATAGACATAACATTGAAAGATGGGGAGTTTTGCCTTTGCATTATGCTGATGATACAATAGAATAGGAACGATTTTATTTCTTTAGCATAGTATAAAAGAAAAAATGTGGAGGAGCCATGGCTGCAACAATTATATTGGATGCTGGGCACGGCGGACGTCAGTTGCGCAGGTAATTCAAGAACGCCATCGGCGTTCTTGCTGCGGGGTGCGGGTCAGCTCTGCTGACATACACAAATCCGCACCCCTGCAATCCGCCGGAGGCTTTATCTCAGTCGGAGATTGGACTCGCACTGAGACGAGCTTGTTTTACTCACTATTTATAGAAGTGGGAGTCTTCTCCGCTGAGATAATTAATAAAATGCGCAGAGGGAATATAAAAATCCAGTCACAGGAGGCCGTTCCATTATACTCGATATTTATGCCAAGGGTTCTGACGGAAAAGTGTATGATCTTGAGGTACAAAATGAGAATGCTGGGGCAGATGTTCACAGAGCCAGGTTTCACAGCAGTATGTTAGATACAAAGATGCTGAAAGAAAAGCAGAAATTCAAAGAACTTCATGAATCCTATGTGATATTTATTACGAAGAATGACTATATGAAAATGGGATTGCCACTATACCATGTGGAAAGGACGATACAAGAATCAGGGGCGTTATTCCCGCGAGCAATGAGGAAAATAGCCATGCTTGCATGAATATTTGACGAATGCCGCGAGGATCAAATCCCCTGTTGCTTGCAGCGGGGGATTTGATTTGGGGATGGCGCGCATATTATTTACGTGAATGGCAGCTATAAAAATGATAGTGACCCCATAGGGAAACTGATGCATGATTTCTGCTGTACAAGTGCAGCCGATATGTTTTATCAGGAACTTGCAAAGTTGGTAAGGCATTTCAAAGAAACGGAAGGAGGGCGAAGTCAAATGAGTAAGGCAATGGAGGAAAGGATTAACAGGGAAAGAATTGAAACATTGTTTGGTGTAGTTCAGGATCTAATGGAAGCCATGAAGATGACGGCAGAGCAGGCAATGTCCATCTTAAAAGTTTCAGATGAGGATAAAGTTGTTTTATCCAAAAGATTTTAGCAAATATTGAGAAAAAGAGCAAGATGTGGAATAAAGTTGAGATATTTAGGCGAGTCAGTGATCAATGTCATGATGGCTCGTCTTTTTTACTTTCTTTGAAACATTAACTTGCAGATATCCAAAAAAGCGCAGCGGAACAGGGGTGTTTTATATTTTTTTGATGGGTTGACATATCCGAAGATTGCCAGGAAAGTGCTCTGGCAGAGAAATACCTGCAGTCAATACATATGGGAAAAGCCTATCTGCATATGTTGGAAAAACAGTGATTTTAGCAGGAGGACAGACAAATTTGAAAGGGAAAGAACCAGTCCAATATACAGTGGAAAGAGAATATTTGGCGAAATATTCTGTAGAGGAACTGCTGATCCGCATTATTAGATCTCATCTGAACCAGGATATTGCAAAGGAGAATTTGACAAAGTGAAGCAAAGGTTGAACGGAATCTGAAAAGAAGATATAAGAGGTTGCTGTTTACAGGTATAGCAGATGAATAGGTGAGAGAATGAAAAAATCAGAATTATTTTACACGGCTGTTTATATCAGATTGTCAAGGGAGGATGGCGATAAAGAGGAAAGCGACAGTGTAGGAAATCAGAGAAGGCTTCTGACAGAATATGTCTCAAGGATGGAAAACTTTCTGTTATATGATACCTATGTGGACGATGGGTACACGGGCACCAGTTTTGACCGCCCCAGTTTTAAGAGAATGATTGCAGATATCGAAGAAGGGAAGGTGAATTGTGTTGTTGTAAAGGATTTATCCAGGTTTGGGCGGGATTATATTGACACTGGGCGTTATCTGGAAAGAGTGTTCCCAGAATTAGGGGTGCGGTTTATCTCTGTATCAGATGGGATAGACAGCATCCGACAGACGTATGACATGCTTCTGCCAATTAAAAATATTTTTAATGAACAGTATGCAAGGGATATTTCCAAAAAAATTCAGGCGACGGTAAAATCAAAACAGAAAGCGGGGGAGTTTATTGGTTCTTTTACCAGTTATGGCTATAAGAAATCGCCCGCAGACAAGAATAAGCTTATCATTGACGAATACGCCGCAGAGGTGGTAAGGAAGGTGTTCCGCTTATATATTGGGGGAATGGGAAAGTTGAGCATTGCTAAACTTTTAAATGCAGAAGGAATCCTCTGCCCTTCGGAATATAAAATGGCAAATGGTGAAAATTACAAGAACTGCAACCGCCTGGAAAGCACTTCTTACTGGACATATTCGACCATCAATGCCATGCTGAAGAATGAGATGTACAGGGGAACTATGGTGCAGGGCAAAAAACACCAGCAGATGAGGAGCAGACAGAAATTGGTGGATAAAGAAGATTGGATCATAGTGAAAGGCACCCATGAACCAATCATTGACCTGGAAACATGGGAAAAGACACAGAAACTTTTGTCAAAAAGGCATAGAGATATGGGCTTAGAGGAAAATAAAAATATTTTTGCTGGATTTATCATATGTGCAGACTGCGGCAGGGCGATGATGAAAAATTTCTGGAAACGTGCAGATGGCAGCAAAACATATTCTTTTTACTGTGGGACGTATAAGCGTCATGGAAAAGGGTATTGTACACCACATCGTTTGCCCTTCCAGGTGTTAGAGAAGATTATACGGAATGATTTGAGAGTAATCATAAACAATGTCAACGATTTACAAAGACTTGTAGAGGAACAGCACTTTTCTTATCCCAAAGAAAAAATCGCAGAAAAAGAGCTTGTCAGGGTAAAAGACGAATTGGAGCGAGTGCAGAAACTAAAAAAGTCAGTTTATGAAGATTATAAGGAGGGGATAATTTCAAAAGAAGAATATGTTGTCTACCGTGAAGATTACCTGAAAAAAGAGGAACTTTATAAAAAACAGACAGAAACATTGGAACAAAAATGGAAAGAAAGTGTTGCAGGAGACATATTTCAAACACCATGGATAAAAAGGCTGCTGGAGATGAAAGACATTGAAAAACTGGACCGCGTAGAGATTGTGGAGATGGTAGACCAGATTGTTGTGTATGAGAACTGCAAAATTAAAATCCGATACAATTTTGGAAACGAATTGGAAAATCTGTTTTTGGATGTTTATCAGGAAAGTAAAGTGGTTTAACGAAAGCGCATATAACATCCGGCACACGGCGGTTACGATAATGGAGCTTCTTACCAGGGAAGACTGGAAAAGGACGATGTGCTTCGGGTTACCCTTGCAGTAGGGCAAAAACTCAAAGACGCGGGATATAACGTTTTATATACACGGACAACAGACCGCTATGATTCTCCGTTTGAAAAAGCGCAGATTGCGAACCGTTCTGGCGCAGATTATTTTATTTCTTTCCATAGGAATTCAGGGACCAATCCCAATACTTACAATGGAACACAGGCTCTTGTATATGCCGCAGACACGGAAGCAGAGCGTATTGGTGAGATGATTAATCAGGAACTTGTGGATTTTGGGTTTAAAGACTTGGGTGTGGTAGAACGTCCAGGACTTGTGGTACTTCGAAGAACGCAGATGCCAGCGGTTCTGATGGAGCTTGGATTTATCAATAACAATATGGATAATCAGATGTTTGACCAGCGTTTTGATGAAATGGTAGGGGCCATTGTCACTGGTGTGGAGAAGGCGATTCCGATGGATTCAACTGCAAACCGTTATGGCGTGCAGGTTGGATTGTTTCGTCATGAATCCAATGCCGAATATCTCCGAGAACAGTTAGAAAGCGAAGGGTATTTTGTGGCAATTCAAAGAGATGATCCTTATTATGCAGTGGTAGTGGGAAGAGAGGAGACCTTGGAAGACGCCAAGAACCTTCAGGATCAGCTTCGGCAGGAAGGATATGATACATTGGTGGTTCGAGCATAAATTTTTTGGAAAAAAGGGTTTACTTTTTTTGGAAAATTTTGTATAATAAACGCATCTTTTGTTGAATATAAAAGTTTAAGTAATAAAATCTACACAAAATCTGTGTACTAATTCCAAAGATAAAATAAATGAATAAGAGTCCTCTTTTCTACAGGAAGCATCGGATTGTTTTGTTTTTCCTCCAGATTTAAGGAGGGGTATCTCATGAAAATAGCATTTTGGAGTGAGGAAAGCAATGCAGGGACCACGTTTAATTTGGCTGTGACAGCGTGTGCAGCAGTATTCATGCATCCGATTTCTTTGGCTGTGGTATCAGGGGGCTATCATGACGAAAAGCTGGAGAAGAAATTTTTCAGGACAGTGGGAGGTTTACCCACAAGAGCAGGTGTTGGCGCTGCCTATGACCAGAGATTTGTTTTTGCAGCAGAGGAGCAGGAATTTTTCCTTACCAGGGGCGTCGAATATCTGCTTCAGAAGGAACAGCGGGAGGACTTGACAGAGATGGCGGTCAAATCAAATATGCGACAGATCGTCAGAAATAGAATGTATTTTCTGCCTTCCAGCCCCAAATCAGAACAGGAATGGTGGCATCAGGACAGCCTGTTTGTACGGATGGACAGGATTATGGATGCATTAGAATCTTATTTTGATGTGGTGTTTGTGGACTGTGGCAGCAGAAGGGATGATTATGCACAGAAGATTGTGAGAGAGGCTGATGTCTGTGTATGGAATATGGATCAGGAGTCCCAGAATATCGGGGCTTATTACCAAAGTTCCACCAGGTTTCAGGGAGAAATATTTTTTCTGCTGGCAAACTATTTTGCAGATGCTTTGTATAATCGAGAGAATCTTCAAAGAGTGTATCGTATGGAAGAGAGCAGGCTTGGAGCCATTCCATATAATCCACGTCTTCAAGCGGAAAGTCGGATGGGAAGAACACATAAAGGCGTAAAGCGCTGTATAGACCAGGGAGAAACAGGTAGTGATGCAGAGTTTACAAGGGAATTGGCGAGAAGTACCAATTTGATTTTAAAGCTCGCTGGTGTGATAAGATAATATTACTCCAGCGGTTAAATATTACAGTTTTTACTTGTCTAAATTTCCATCTGCCACGTTGTCATCAATCGTTGTAATTCTCGCTACAACTTAATCTTGCGCCTTGCGGATGAAAATTTATTCTGCGTAAAATTCTGCAATATTTAACCGCCAGAGTAATAGTTCGCATAGTTTTGCCCATTTGAAAGCGTGTTTAATAATGGATGTCTGTCGTCTGTATTCCTCATTTTGCAGAAGATTTATGCCAAATTCAGTCAACATAGTCTGCTATGTACCTTTCTATGGCATAATTTTCCACAAATTTTGGAATACATCTTACAGAAAACGATTTTAACCCTTGATAGGTTCTGTGTAAAATGGATTTATGTACAGCCAAAGACCTGTATTAACAGGTTTCAGGCTCTGGGTAAGTCTCTCTTAAGAATACATCTTACAGAAAGCAATTTCCACCTGTGTAGGTTCTGTGCAAAATAGGTTTATGTACAGCCAAAGACCTGTATTAACAGGTTTCAGGCTCTGGGTAAGTCTCTCCAAAAGTTTCTACTGTAACTTTTTTCAGGATCTGAGGAGTGATTGGACGGTCTGAGTAGTCTGTGGAAGTTTCAGCGATTTTGTTGACTGTGTCCATGCCCTCAATGATTTTTCCAAAAGCGGCATATCCGCCATCCAAGTGAGGAGAATCTTTGTGCATAATAAAGAATTGTGAACCAGCGGAATCCGGAACCATTGTGCGGGCCATGGAGAGCACACCTGCACTGTGCTTTAAATCGTTGTCAAATCCGTTTTGAGAGAATTCTCCGCGGATGCAGTAACCAGGTCCTCCGGTACCATCTCCGTCTGGGCAACCACCCTGAATCATAAAGTTCTGGATTACCCGGTGGAAGCAAAGTCCGTCGTAATAGCCCTTGCAGATAAGACTGATAAAATTGTTTACAGTATTGGGAGCAATTTCAGGATAAAGTTCAGCTTTCATGATGCTTCCGTTTTCCATTTCAAATGTTACAATTGGTTTTTGTGCCATGTGTTTTTACCTCTTTTCTTGTTTTTCTTGCGATATTATACCGTAAAATTCCCATTTCGTAAAGCCAGAATACTATCGACAGGATGCGCGAATATTTTCAGGAGTGCGATGATATTCTTTTAGAAAAATTTCACTTCATCGATGTGCCATCGATATACGAAAGGGGAACTAACATTCATGGCAGATAAAATTTTTGAAAACAATCAGGTTACCATTACGGGAGAAATTGTCTCCGATTTCCAGTATAGCCACGAGGTATTTGGAGAAGGTTTTTATATGGTGGAAGTATCCGTAAACCGTTTGAGCAATTTCGCAGATATCATTCCGATGATGATTTCGGAACGTCTGATCGATACCCAGTGTAGTTATATTGGACAGTATATCCGGGTGGACGGACAATTCCGTTCCTATAACAGACACGAAGAGAAGAAAAACCGTCTGGTATTGTCGGTCTTTGTGCGGGAACTGGAATTTGTAGATGAGATTCCAGAGGGAGAAAAGAGCAATCAGATATTTCTGGATGGTTATATCTGTAAAGAACCCATTTACCGGAAGACACCCTTGGGAAGGGAGATTGCAGATTTGTTGATTGCCGTAAATCGCTCTTATGGCAAATCCGATTACATACCATGTATCTGCTGGGGCAGAAATGCAAGATATGCCTCTGGTTTTGAAATTGGAGGGCATGTGCAGGTCTATGGAAGAATCCAGAGCAGGGAATATGTAAAAAAGCTCTCAGAGACGGAAGTGGAGCATAGAGTAGCTTACGAAGTATCTGTGAGTAAGGTTGAATATCTGGAATAAATATCTGAATAATTATCTGGAATTAAGATGGGTTCGGACAGATAGGACATAGAAGACAGAGTGATGACAGGAATTTGCATTTTCCGAGGGTTTGTGGTATTTTAGTAATTACATGCATTGCTTTTTATGCATAACACAGGGATGGCGGGTTCCGCCATCGTGTATCCATAGCAGTAATGAGAGGCTTTTTAGTTGGATGGAAAGGAAGACGGCATGTGTGAGGAAAAGGTTACTGTTTATTGCGGAGATGGAAAGGGTAAGACAACGGCAGCGCTTGGATGTGCAATAAAATCGGCGGGCCAGGGGGATAATGTCATCATGATCCAGTTCTTAAAAGGGAAACGGGAAGAGGAGCTGGAATTTCTGCGCAGGCTTGAGCCGGAAGTGCGGGTATTTCGTTTTTCAAGGACAGAGAAGAGTTTTGCAGAACTGTCCCAGGAAGAACAGCAGGAAGAGGTTATGAATATCCGAAATGGATTTAATTTTGCACGGAAGGTATTGGTGACAGGAGAATGTAGTCTGTTGATTTTAGATGAATTTCTGGGACTTTTGGATAATCAACTCATTTCCGAGGAAGATTTGGATTCTCTGATGAATGCCAAGTCTGAGGATACCAGAATTATTTTTACTGGCAGGGTGATGAGCGACGTGTTGCGCAGGTATGTTGACAAGATATATAAAATTTGTCAAGATTAGCCAATCTCAAGGTTGACTTTGTGAATAGAAAATGCTATATTGATTTTAGTGAAAATAGGATAGATAGAGGTTGCGTGATTCATGAGTAGTTTGTCGGATGCGGCAGGCGCAGGGGAAGAGAAACGAAAGGGAGGAACGCCGAAAGAATGGATTTCCTGCAAAGAGATTCTTGGGCATAGGGTGAATAATCATATGACTGTCATCTGTAATGGATGGGGCGCTATCGGAAGTTGCAATGCAGAGATTGTCTGCTTGTATATTAGATTTTAAGCCGACTCATCAGTCGGCTTCTTTCATTGCCATACTATGTCAGAAGTGTTACATGCTGCTGAAAGTAAGGTATTTTTTTGAGAAAATTTTAATATTGGCCAGTGGGCAAGGAGGAAATAATATGGCACTTTTCAAAGGAGCTGGTGTTGCGCTGGTGACACCGCTGAAAGAGAATCTGGAGGTAAACTATGATAAATTGGCGGAACTTCTGGAAGATCAGATTAAAAATCAAACAGACAGTATTATCATTACAGGTACTACAGGAGAGGCGTCTACTCTGACAGAAGAGGAACATCTTGAGGTAATTCGTGCAGCAGTATCAATTGTAAATAAAAGAATTCCAGTTATTGCTGGAACAGGTTCCAATTGTACCAGAACAGCGATAGATTTATCAAAAAAAGCACAGGAAGTTGGAGCAGATGGACTTTTGGTGGTTACGCCTTATTATAATAAAGCAACCCAAAAAGGATTGATCAATCATTATACATCCATTGCAGCAAGTGTGGATCTGCCAATAATCTTATACAATGTTCCTGGAAGAACTGGGTGCAAAATAGCGGCAGATACGGCTGCTGCACTGGTCAGGGATGTGGAGAATATTGTGGGGATGAAGGATGCCGTTGGAGATATTTCGTATACTTTAAGACTGATGGAACAGACCCAGGGAGAGATTGAGTTGTATTCTGGGGAGGATGGACAGGTAATTCCACTTCTTGCCTGTGGGGGAATCGGTGTGATTTCCGTACTCTCTAATGTGGCACCCAGATTTATGCATGATATGGTGATGAATTATCTGAATGGAAATCAGCAGGAGGCTCTTAAGATGCAGTGGAAAGCGATCCCTATGGTGGATGCGCTGTTTTCTGAGGTAAATCCAATTCCAGCAAAAGCGGCGTTAAATTTAATGGGTTGGGAAGTGGGTTCTCTTCGTGCACCTTTGGGTGATATGGAACCAGAGAACCAACAAAAACTGGCGAAAGCAATGAAGGATTTTGGAATCCTTTAGAGTGTGTTTGACAGAAAACAATTTTCAAACATATGAAACATATGAAATAGAATCAATTTTCATTCTGCAAGGCACAGGAGGAAGAGCACATGATAAAGATGATTATGCATGGCTGTAATGGGAAGATGGGTCAGGTTATCACAGATATCTGTAAAGAGGACAGTGAGATTGAGATTGTGGCAGGTGTAGATCCCTATAGCGGTGTGAAAAATGACTATCCGGTATTTGCAAATATTGGAGAATGTAATGTGGATGCGGATGTGGTTGTGGATTTTGCGGCTGCAGCAGCAGTGGACGGATTGTTGGACTATTGTATGAAGCATAAAATGCCAGTCGTGTTGTGCACCACTGGTTTAAGCCAGGAGCAGCTTGCCAGGGTGGAGGAAGCCAGTAGACAGACTGCTGTGTTGAAATCTGCAAATATGTCTCTGGGAATCAATATGCTTATGGATTTGCTGCAAAAGGCAGCTAGAATCTTGGCGCCAGCGGGGTTTGATATGGAGATTGTGGAAAAACATCATAATCAAAAGGTAGATGCACCAAGCGGTACAGCTCTTGCACTGGCAGATTCTATCAATGAAGCTTTGGATAATGCATATGCTTACAAATATGACAGGACACCAGAACGGAAGAAACGGGAGAAATATGAGATAGGAATCCAGGCAGTCCGAGGTGGAAGTATCGTTGGTGAGCATGAGGTGATATTTGCGGGGACAGATGAGGTGATTGAACTGAAACATACGGCATATTCTAAGGCTGTCTTTGCAAAAGGAGCGGTGGAAGCTGCAAAATTTTTGGCAGGTAGATCCGCAGGTAGATATGAGATGAGCGATGTAATCGACGCAAGATAAACTTTCAGCAGAGAGTGAATGGGGTGTGTTGTGATTAGAGATCGAAGAAGAATCCAGGGAAAAAGATTGCTGGCAATGTTGCTTGGCCTGGTTATATTTCTTGGTTCTGCTGGCACATTAATACCAGAATCAGTTCAGGCGAAAGAAAAACGGACAGTGAAAGTGGCGTTTTTTCCTATGGATGGCTATCACATTAAAACAGGAGAAGACAGCTATGACGGTATGGATGTCCAGTATTTGAAGGCATTGTGTGAGTATGCGGATTGGGAAATTGTGTATGTTGAGTGTAATAGCTGGGATGAAGCATTGGCACTTTTATCCAAGCATGAAGTGGATTTGGTGGGGTCTGCGCAGTTTTCAGAAGAGCGGTCAAAGATTTACCAGTACGCTTCCCTTCCCAGCGGATATACCTTTGGCGTCATAGCTGCTAAGGGGGACAGTTCTCTTGCATATGAGGATTTTGAAGCCATGGAAAAGGCTACCTTTGGGATGGTTAAAACTTATGTGCGTAAAAATGAATTTCTCCAATATATGAAAGATCATGGAATCAATCGTCCAAAGCTTGTAACGTTTGATGATACAGCGCAGCTTCAGGCGGCTTTGGAACAGGGTGAGATAGATGCCTATATTCATACTTTTACAGAGATAAGAGAGGGGCAACGACTGATTGGCCGTTTTGCACCGATGCCTTTTTATTACATTACATATCATGGAAATGATGATGTGATACGAGAGCTGAATCAGGCTGTTGCAGATTTAAAGATCAGCCGTCCGGAATTGGAAACGGAGCTGATGAACAAGTTTTATCAGAGCAGGTTAGATAAGACTGTGGTGTTTACCACAGCAGAAAAAGATTATATTGCGCAGAAGCAGACGGTCACGGTTGGATATCTGGATGGATATTATCCATTTTCCTATGAGCAAGATGGTGAATGCAGAGGGCTTACCAGAGAGTTATTAGATGAAGGGCTGAAATCCACAGGGTTGGAGCTTCAATATAAGAAATATGACAGCGAGAAGGAGGCCAGAATCGCTCTCAAAGATGGGATGGTAGATATCTTATCTTATTGCACAGATACCAAAGAGCAGTTGAATGGGTATGGATTTACCATGATCAAGGAATATGCAGAGATTCCTTTGGTGATTTCTATGAAAGAAGATGGAAAGCTGGGAGAGGTCAAAAATCTTGCGACTGTGGCATATTTGAAGGATGAGGCTGCCATAGCTTTCGACTTAGAAAATATTTCGCTTCAAATTTATGATAACCAACAGGAATGTCTGGATGCTGTGATAAAGAAAAGAGCGGACGCTGTACTATGTGACGGCTATCTATCAGAATATTTGATGGGAACGGAGCTTTCTTATAGTAATCTAGAGGTCAAAAGCGTTCTGAGCGGTGAGCATTATATTTCCATCGCTGTGAGAGAGGATGACGTCTGGCTTGGGGGGATTTTAGCAAAGATTATCCATACCATCGATGCCCGAAGGGTCAGTGAATATATGTTGGAGAGTAATGTGTATTCTCTGATGAGTTTTGAACGGTTTTTGCGCAGCCATAGTGTTACGATTATTTTGATTTTGCTGCTGGCAGTGGTGGTGGTTGCACTTGTGGCATACCATATGATTAAGGACAGTAGGAAGATCCAGAAGTTGATGTACAAAGATACAGGAATGGATATCTGGAATCTGAATTATCTGATTTATCATGGTATGCTAAAGCTTTTGCCAGAACGAAAGGAACAAAAATATGCGGTGGTCTGTCTGAATATTTCACAGTTTCGCCGTTATAATATTATATATGGATGGGTGGCTGGTCAGAAATTATTGGAGACAGTCGCAGGCATTTTGGTGGAAAATATTTCATCCGAGAATGAGATTTGTGCCAGGAACCAGGGAGATCGATTTGCGCTTCTGCTCGCCTTTACAGAAGCAGAGAAATTTTTTGAACGTCTGAGACAGATAGAGACATTGCTGGAAGACAATATCTATCAGTATACAGAAAATCGTATGACAGTTCAGATGGGAGTTTATCTGATCCCTGCGGACAGTGAAGATTTGCGTGTAGCGGTAAGTTATGCCAACCAAGCGCTGGAATTTATGAAGGAAAGCCGTCTGAGTGATCTAATGGTCTATGATGAGCAGCTAGAGCAGATGATGAAGCAGCGTCATGAGCGGGAGAAATTGTTGGAATCTGTGGATATCCATAAGGATTTTGTGACTTATTACCAGGCCAAGGTAGATATTCGTAATGAGCAGGTGATTGGTGCGGAAGCGCTGGTAAGGTTTTTGGATCCTTCGGCTGGAGGATTGGTGAGATCTCCAGGATTTTTTGTGCCATATTACGAACAGACAGGCAAAGTCACAGAGATTGATTTCTTTGTGCTGGAATGTGTCTGCCGTATGCTGCGGCGGAGACTAGATGCTGGGAAATGTGTGGTTACAGTTTCCTGTAATTTTTCTCGAATGCATTTTATCAGGCTGGATTTTCCGAGTCGCTTTGAGGCAGTTTTGGAGAAGTACAATATTCCAAAACATTTGATTGAGGTGGAAATCACAGAGACCATTGTGGTGGAGGAACTTCAGCAGCAGATCGTGAAGCAGACGCTTGATATGCTGCGCGAAAGAGGCGTCCGTCTCTCCATTGATGATTTTGGTTCTGGGTATTCCTCTCTGGGAATTTTTGAGCAGATTCCAGCATCTGTGATTAAGCTTGATCGATCGTTTCTGCTGAATCAGAAGGATCGAGGGCGTCAAGTAAAGATCATGAAAGGGATTGTAAATCTGGCACAGGATTTAGATGCGCAGATTGTATGTGAAGGCGTTGAGACAGACAATGATGTGGAATTGATGCAAGAGATCGGAGCTTATGTGGCACAAGGCTACCGTTTTGCCAAGCCAGTTCCTGAGGAAGAATTTGAAAAAAGACTGGACGAAAATAGACATGAGGGATAGAAATAGCAAGGAGTTGCTGCAATGAGAGATGCGGCAGCTTCTTTGTTTCCCTGAATTATTATCTGGGAAAGGAAAAGTGGATGAAAGGAAAAGTATGGCTGGTTGGAGCAGGCCCCGGTGATCCGGGTTTGTTTACCATAAAAGGGAAAGAAATTTTGGAACAGGCAGAGGTGGTGGTATTTGACAGACTTGTGGGGCAGGATATTTTAAATATGATTCCCAAGAAAGCAGAAATGTACGATGCAGGAAAGCGAGCAGGGAATCATACGATGGCGCAGGAACAGATCAATCATTTGTTGGTGAAGAAGGCCCTGGAAGGGAAACGTGTGGTGCGTTTAAAGGGCGGAGACCCGTTTCTTTTTGGTAGAGGCGGGGAAGAGTTGGAATTGCTGATGGAACAGGAAATTCCCTTTGAGATCGTGCCAGGGGTAACATCTGCTTTGGCAGTCCCTGCATACTGTGGAATTCCAGTGACTCATCGAGCGTATGCATCCTCAGTCCATATAATCACTGGTCATAAGAAGAATGGGGAAGCTTTGCAGCTTGATTTTAATTCGTTGGCTAAGCTGGAAGGAACACTTGTCTTTCTTATGGGAGCGTCCGCGATCACAGATATTTGTCAAGGACTTATCCAGGCTGGTATGGATCCGAAGGAGCCAGCAGCAGTGCTACAACAAGGGACTGGTCCCGAACAGAAAAAAATTATTTCAGATTTGGAACATCTGGAGGAAATAATTCGGCAACAGGAAGTTGCGACTCCGGCAATTCTTGTGGTAGGTAAGGTCTGCGCAATGGCAAACAAATTTGGCTGGTATGAACAGAAGCCTTTGTTTGGAAAGACAATTCTGGTGACCAGACCTAGGGAACGCGGTGGTACAATAAGTGGAAAACTTCGCAGTCTGGGCGCAAAGGTGTTGCAGGTTCCGGTGATCCGTACAGAGGCGATAGAAGGAAGCTTGTCAGAGGAGTGGCAGAGACTTTCTGAGTACCAGTATTTAGTGTTTACTTCTCCGGCTGGGGTTCAGGTGTTTTTTGAGGAACTGCGCCAGAAAGGGAAAGAGATTTGCTGTCCAAAGAAATTGCGAATTGCGGTGATTGGTATGGGTACCAGAAGGGAAGTGGAACGCTGGGGAGAGACTTGCCATTTGATGCCAGAGATATACGACGCCAAACATCTAGGTATTATGCTGGGAGAGATTTGTAAAGACGAAGATAAGATTTTGATTCCCAGAGCAGAACAGGGAACCCCGCAGTTGATTGAGGAGATACAGAAGCGAACAGCGGCAGAGATCACAGATTTGCCTGTCTATCGGACGGTTTATAGAAAGCCTCCTGAATTGACGATTGTGACGCAGCAGATTGCGGAGGGGAAGATCGATATGTTTGTGTTTACCAGTTCCTCTACTGTCCAGGGTTTTGCACAGGCTTTGCCAGGACTAGATTATGGAAAGTTACGTGCGGTATGTATTGGAAAACAGACCGAGGCAACGGCGAAATCACTGGGAATGCGAACAATGGTGTCCCAAAAGGCAACCGTGGAGGATTTGGTGGAGACGTGTGTGAATGCAGCAGAAGGGAGGCAGAGATGGAGTTGATAAAACGGCCACGAAGATTGCGAGGAACAGAACATCTAAGAAGGATGGTGCGGGAGACTAGAATGGATAAATCCTCTTTGGTATATCCTATG
This sequence comes from uncultured Lachnospiraceae bacterium, assembly GCA_910580015.1. GTDB lineage: Bacteria > Bacillota > Clostridia > Lachnospirales > Lachnospiraceae > Petralouisia. The sequence goes on along the minus strand of CAJTVT010000038.1, from coordinate 5,629 downwards.
TTTGTGACAGAGGGAAGCTGTATCAAAGAAGAGATACCTTCCATGCCAGGACAATATCGTTACAGTTTGGATCGGATGGAGGAGGAGCTGGCTAGGTTGTGTGAGGTAGGTGTATCTTCTGTGATGATTTTTGGGATTCCGGTGCAGAAGGATGAGGTGGGAAGCGGAGCTTATGCTCAGGATGGGATTGTACAGAGGGCCTTTCGCAAGGCAAAAGAGCTTTTTCCACAAATTTATTTGATTGGAGATGTGTGTCTGTGTGAATATACTTCCCATGGGCATTGTGGTGTGCTCTGCGGACAGGAAGTGGATAATGACAAGACGTTGGAATTACTGGCTAAGACGGCTCTCTCTCAAGTTCAGGCTGGAGCCGATATGGTGGCACCTTCCGATATGATGGATGGGCGTATTTTGGCCATACGTAAGACGTTGGATGAGCATGGATTTGAACATGTGCCTATCATGTCTTATGCAGTGAAATTTGCCTCGGCATTTTACGGTCCGTTTCGGGATGCTGCGGGTTCTGCACCTGCATTTGGTGATCGCAAATCTTATCAGATGGACTACCATAATCGCAGAGAAGCATGGAAGGAAGCAGCGTTGGATGTGGAAGAGGGCGCGGATATTGTGATGGTTAAGCCTGCCATGGCTTATGGGGATTTGATTCGCGAAGTAAAGGATAGAACGAATGTACCGGTAGCCGCCTATTCAGTCAGTGGAGAATATGCCATGGTGAAAGCAGCAGCCCAGGCCGGGTTTATCGATGAAACTAGCGTAATATGTGAGATGGCGGCAGGTGCATATCGCGCTGGAACAGATATTTATATTACATACTTTGCCAAGGAACTTGCAAAATGTATGGATGAGGGCAGAATTGGCTAAAGTTTTAAGGAAGGCGGAAAGGAAAAGTAATGACAAGATCAGAAAGTTTATTTCAGAAAGCAGTGAAAGTGATCCCAGGCGGAGTAAATTCCCCAGTGCGGGCCTTTGGTTCTATTGGAAGTACACCTAAGTTTATCAAAAGCGCCCAGGGAGCATATCTCTATGATGAGGATGGAAATCGTTATCTGGATTTTGTAGGTTCCTGGGGTCCAATGATTTTGGGCCATAGCCATAAAACAGTGGTGGAAAGTGTGACGGAAGCTTGCCAAAGGGGACTGAGTTTTGGAGCAGCTACGGCCTTGGAGGTAGAGATGGCAGAGCTGGTCTGTGGCATGATTCCTTCCGTAGAAATGGTACGAATGGTTAATTCTGGAACAGAAGCAGTTATGAGTGCCATCCGTCTTGCCAGAGGATTTACCAGAAGGGATAAAATCATTAAATTCAACGGATGTTATCATGGTCATTCGGATGGATTGCTGGTGCAGGCGGGTTCCGGTGCGATGACATCAGGAGTGCCAGATAGTCTGGGGGTTCCGGCTGAATATACGAAAGATACGCTGTCAGCGGATTATAATAACTTAGACAGTGTACGGGTTCATTTTCAGCGATGTGGGGAAGAAATCGCAGCGGTGATTGTGGAGCCTGTGGCGGCAAATATGGGAGTGATTCCGCCAGAACCTGGATTTTTGGAAGGACTGCGCAAGCTCTGTGACCAATATGGTGCACTATTGATCTTTGATGAAGTGATTACGGGATTTCGTCTAGGGTTAGAGGGAGCCCAGGGCTATTATGGTGTCACGCCAGATTTGACAGTATTTGGCAAAATCATTGGTGGTGGAATGCCTGTGGGCGCCTATGGAGGAAAGCGGCAGATCATGGAACTTGTGTCCCCTGTGGGTGGGGTATACCAGGCAGGTACATTGAGCGGAAATCCCATTGCAATGACAGCAGGAATTGCCCAACTTACTCTGCTGAAAGAACATCCAGAATATTATCAGCAATTAAATGCGATGGGAGAGTGGTTTTATGGAGAGATCCAGACGATAGTGAAGGAGGCAGATCTTCCATACCAGGTGACCCATGTGGGGTCTCTGGGCTGTTTGTACTTTACAGGCCAAAAGATTGTAGATGATAAGAGCGCAAAAACCTCAGATCGAAAAGCATTTGCACATTTTTGCAATGAAATGTTAAAACAGGGACTTTATCTGGCTCCTTCTCAATTTGAGGCAATGTTCCTTTCTTTGGCTCACACCCGTGAAATGTTGGAACAAGCCCTGAAATGTATGGAGCAATATTTTCAATAGATTTGTTACACGATTTTGAATGTAGGAAACAGATACTTGCTTACTTTTTTCTTACAAAAAATTTAAAGAATTTTAATTTTTTTTGAGGAAAAATAGTGTATACTGTAACTGATGAAAGCGATAAAGGTGTTTAGAGAATCTGTCGTTAAGGAGCGGAGAGATTACAGTGAGAAATGAAGAGAGAAGACGGCGTGATCCTTATCAGGAAAGAAGGCGCCGAAGAAAACGTAAAAGAGTCATTCAGTTGATTAGACGATGTGTGGCATCTTGTGTGGTAGTGCTGCTGTTGTTGTTTGTTATAACCAGGATTTTCAAAAAGGATGATGCGCCCAATGAGGTTCAGGCTGAGAGGAATCCTATTGTGCAGACAGTAAAAGAAGAGAAAGAAGAAAAGAAAGAGATACAGAAAAAAAAGGACGAATTTAGACAAAAGGTTATTGAGAAGACGCCAGATTATCAGGTGGATTTGTTGACGCCCAACCCCTATTCTAGACCACAGACAGCATTGGAGAAAGTAAAAGGAATCGTAGTTCATTATACAGCAAATCCAGGTACAACGGCTGCACAGAATCGAAGTTATTTTGAAGGACTTAAGGACAAGCAGACTACGAAGGCGAGCAGCCATTTTGTGGTCGGCATAGAGGGGGAGATTGTCCAGTGTATTCCCAGTTCTGAGATTTCCTACGCATCAAATGACCGCAATGTGGACACACTTTCTATTGAATGTTGTCATAAGGATACAACAGGACAGTTTACCCAGGAGACATACGATTCCCTGGTGGAGTTGACTGCCTGGCTGTGCGGAAAGTTTAATCTCAAGGTGGAAGCTGTGATTCGCCATTATGATGTGACAGGGAAAGAATGTCCCCTCTATTATGTAGAAAATGAAGACGCATGGGAACGATTTAAAGAAGATGTCCAGAAATATCTGGATACGCATGGCAAGGAAGCAGAGCAGGATCCATCTTAAGATGGATTCTGCTTATAATTATATAGAAGATACAGGAGAGGTTATGATAAAAGAACAGTATGAACGTCTGAAAATGGGTCAGGACGTGCGAGAGACTCTCATTACATTAAAACAAGAATTGAAGGAGGAGCGGGCAAGGCGGGAGATGCTTTCCATTCTTCACGGAGATTACCATATTCTTACAGCGCTGCTAGAGGATCCACAGCCCAAAGTGCGAAAAAATGCAGCTTTGATTCTGGGCAGGCTAAAGCAGCCAGAGAATGCACCTGCATTGTTGAAGGCTTATGAGAAAGAAACACAGCTTTTTGTAAAAAGCGATTATCTGAAAGCTCTTGGAGAATTGAATCATTTTGTCTGTGGAGACAGTCTGAAACAGCGACTGAAGGAGCTGGAACAATATCAACCTGGGAAAGAGGAGGAAAAACATATTCGGGAGGAACTTGCAGCCTTGCGAAAACTGGTGGGTTCTGAAAATTCCCATAAAAAACATAAATTTCAGGGGTATGATCATACCTGGGAGGTGATTCTCTCCACAGGGAGGAAGTATCAGCAAATCACGGCAGGGCAGATTAAGGGCGGCGAAGTGACAATTTTAAAAAGTGGTGTGCGTCTGGTGACCAGTCATATTGGTCCAGTGATGGCGATTCCCACTTATCGTGAGATGTTTTTTCCGTTAAATGTCAGAAAAGTATCAGCAGATCCCAGAGAGGCGGCAAAAGAACTGGCCTCCTCGAATCTGATTGAGATACTTCGCAAGGCCCATAAATCAGAAGATGATTTTTATTTTCGTCTGGGGCTGCACAGTTCGAAAACATTGGAGCAGCGCAGCGCTTTTACAAAGAAATGCGCTTATGCTCTGGAACAGGAAACTAGGGGAAAGCTTAAAAATTCCATTTCAGATTATGAACTGGAAATTCGGCTTATGGAAAATCCAGAACGGAGATTTTTGCCTCTTGTAAAGTTGTATACTTTTGAGGAAGAGCGTTTCTCCTACCGAAAACATACAGTGGCAGCTTCCATACGGCCAGAGCAGGCAGCATTGATCGCAAGGTTGGCACAGCCCTACATGAAGGAACAGGCGCAGATCTTGGATCCTTTCTGCGGGGTGGGAACGATGCTGATAGAGCGAGATCGCGTATGCCCTGCCAGAATGATGTATGGAATTGATATTTTTGGGGAAGCCATTTCTAAGGCAAGGGACAACACGAGGCTTGCCAACAGGGAAGTCTATTATATCAATCGTAATTTTTTTGATTTTTCTCATGAGTATCTCTTTGATGAGATCATTACAAATATGCCAGACCGAGGAAAAAAGACCAAGGAGGAGCATGATCAGTTTTATGGATCATTTTTTACGAAGGCAGCGGAATTGTTAAAGGAGCATGGCAAGATTTTTCTGTATTCCAATGAGAAAAATTATGTGAAAAAACAGCTTCGGCTTCACAAAGAATTTACACTTCTTCAGGAATATGGAATGGATGACAAAGAAAATTATCATTTGTTTCTGATTGACAAAGAAAAATGAATTAGAAAAAAATTTTAATTAAAAAAATATGAAAAAGGTATTGACAAGTATGTTTGGATTTGTTATTATCTTAGAGTCGTCATGATAAGTTATACAACAGAGTGACGTATGCGGAAGTGCTGGAATTGGCAGACAGGCAAGACTAAGGATCTTGTGTCTGTATAGACGTGTGGGTTCAAGTCCCATCTTCCGCATTAGAATATTATACTTTACCCAAGGCCAGAGAAGATGGTAAGGCGGTTGAGTATCGATGATAGGAAGTCCGCAAGCATTTGCTTGTGGATTTTCTTGTTTCATGGGAAAGTGTGTCCTATTCTAGTCGTTGGCACGAATACTGTAAAAGTACAGTAAAATAACTAAAAAATTTTAAAATCATTGTATAAAGAAAGAGAATCGGGCAATAATACTATTATCCGAAAGAACAAAGCCCCCACTTGTTACTTTCGGTGAAAAGAAACACTTTGAACCAAAGATAAGGTTTAAATACTTATCCTCCCCTTTTTGAAATCCCCATAGACAGCGGATTCGTTGTCTGTGGGGATTTTTTGCATGTACAGCCCCATGCAGAAGAAGTATGCCGCAGAAGCGGCGCATGGGGCGCGCGGCGAGTAGGGAAGAAACATCTTCCCTACTCGATTGTCTAAAGTATGTAGGTAAGTTGCTTTCTATTAGAGATATCTTGTATCAAAATCAGCATAATTTGTCGAATATTGACGAAAAAGTAATTTAATAAAAGTTTCTTACAATGTAATTGAAAAAAATAAAAAAAGATATTATAATAAGCTCAGGCAATTGTAAGAATACTCGTGGTTTCCGGAATTTCTAGGAATTCTGGGAAAGTTCTGACAGTTGTTAAATAAAAATTTCATAAGAAAAGGAGGATATTAATGGGTAAAGGAAAGAAATTCTTATCATTGTTCCTAGCCGCTGCTATGGCGGTGACAGGAA
>CAJTVT010000037.1:13335-29998 GCA_910580015.1 uncultured Lachnospiraceae bacterium | reverse complement strand
TTTAGCAATCGCTGCCTAGTTGCAGCAGTCGGCCTTAGACCACTCACAGTTTAAGATACCGGCTTCGACGATGTGAGAAACGACATACGCTAAGCTTTGCGCGTATGGGCGTAACATGAAGCTACTGAAACCGGAAGCTTGTCATTAGGCGTTCGGCAGAGGGAATGATAAATTAATGACTGTAATGGGAGATGCCATAGTGAATTGACTTTCGGACAGGGGTTCGATTCCCCTCAGCTCCATTTTTTGTGTTATCTCAATGGGAGAGCAATCTGCATCCTGTTGTACTTACTGAATAGAAGTGTTGTGGTGTGGCAATTGTTCATTAATAGTTAGAGATAATGAGGAATTCTGTCAAAGAAGACTTTACATTTAGAAGAAATGAGGTTGTAAGGATGGGAATTGGTAATACAAACAAAAAGCTTGTAAAATCAGTTTCGGAGTTAAAGGAAGCCAATTATTCGAGAAATCCGGAATTGAACGACATATACCAAAGACTTGCCAATGGCAGAAAACAGTTTGCGGAGATTTTCGAGAAAAATATCAGGGCAGTAATGCAAATTAGTTCTCTTGACTTGATGTTACAGCATGAGACAGATAAGATTCTTGAGATATCTCGCAGTGTGGCCAAAGCAGCAGAGGTCATATTTGGAACAAATACAGGCAGTCCTTCAGACAAAAATAATTCCTTGGAGGAACTGACAAACACGATTATTAAAGTTTCAGAAGAGACAGATGAAGTATACCGTAAGATTGAGACAGGTCAGGGAGAGTTGACAGCCATTCGGGATCTTTCTGATCAGGCAATTGAAGTGTCCCAGGAAATGGGAAAGGATATGGATGATCTTTTTGAGGTGATCAATCATATGAATGATGTGATCTCTGGGATTGAGTCTATTTCCCGACAGACAAATCTGCTTGCTTTGAATGCTTCCATTGAAGCAGCGAGGGCTGGTAGAGCTGGTAGAGGTTTTGCGGTGGTAGCAGATGAGATACGGGCTCTTGCAGAGGAGACCCAGAAGCTGACAGGCAGTATGGGAGATTTTGTGGAAGGGATCAAGACAGCTTCCCAAAAGAGTTCTGGCAGTACGATGAATACGATAGATGCACTCAAAAGTATGACAGATAAAATTGGAAATATTTGGAAAATTAATGATGAGAATCAAAAACGTGTTTCTCATGTGAATGAATCGGTTACGTCTTTGGCGGCTGTCAGTGAGGAGCTCAGCAGCACCATGGCAGAGATGGAAAATCAATTGACAAATAGCACCGATTTTATGCGGGATATTGGCGAGGAATTGACAAAAGCAGCAAAACCAGTGGTAGAGATAGAGCGGACATTGGATAATGTTGTGAAACAGATGGGAAAGTTGTCCAGTGATGCATTTTTTCATTTGGAGAACCACGAATTTGCAAGTTATGTACATAATGCGATTACAGCACACCAGGCATGGATTGAGAATTTGGAGAAGATGGTGAAGGAGAGAGTGATTGTTCCTCTTCAGCTAGATTCTTCAAAATGTGGGTTTGGGCATTTTTATTATTCCATTACGCCAGATATTTCCGGTGTAAGGACCATATGGGATGGCTTGGGAGAGAAACATAAGAAATTTCACGGCTATGGTTCCCAAGTGATTCAGGCGTTGTTTGATGAGGATTATGCCAAAGCAAATCAGTTGTGTATCGAAGCAAGAGAGTATTCCAAAGAACTTATTTCAGATATGGAACAGATGGCTCGCATTGCAGCAAGTTAAGGTTAATCTATGATTAATGTCATAAGATAGAACAGTGTGAGAGGGAAAAGTGTTCGGAACCTTGTATTTACAAGGAGAGACGCTTTTTCCTTTTTTATCGTGAGTTACATTAGAATGGGAGTGTTTTAGATGGTGATAGATGGATTTGTATTCACGCAGGAGATTGCGGCAAAGAAAGCGCGCAAGGAAGCAGAAGGAATACAGTATGTTAAGAGTAAGGTAGATATGGAAAATCCCCAAATGGTCCTGCAAATGTATCAGAAACTTTTGAAGGAGCGAGTGTTTGAGACGCCTGTGGGATTGGCATATATGAAGGAATTACAGAACTATCTGGTGCAAAACCCAGCGTTGCAGGGGGCTAAGATTGAGCCGATTGTATTGATCAAAACTTCTGAAGGTGGAATGGGGCAAGAAGAATCCATAGAATGGTACGCTAAAAATCTGGAAGAAATCAAACAGAAGGAAAGAGTGGCTAATTTTAGGAAAAGACGTGCAGAAGAGAAATTGGAACAGATGAAAAAGCGCCTGTGGGCAAGTTTGTTGTTCTGTCTGTTTCTTTTTATTGTGGCGACGGGAATGGTGGTGATCACCATGATGGACAATCATCCCAATATTTTAAATTATGAAAACAAGCTGATACAAAAATATGAGACATGGGAAAAAGATCTGGAACAGCGAGAACTGAATCTTAAGGAGCAGCAGGAGTAGACATTGTTTCACAGATTTGACATATTTCTGTGTTATTGTTTTGGAAATAAGCTGTGGAAAGTATCTACAGGGTGTGAGGTGTGGAACATGGAAAAATATAAAATACTTGTGGTGGATGATGAGAGCAGGATGCGCAAGCTGGTAAGAGATTTTTTGGTGAAACAAAATTTCGAGGTCATCGAGGCTGAGGATGGGGAGGATGCGTTAAATCAGTTTTATGCACAGAAGGATATTGCATTGATAATTTTGGATGTTATGATGCCTAAGATCAATGGGTGGGATGTATGCAGGGAAATTAGGGAGACCTCTAAGATTCCAATTATTATGTTGACCGCAAAGGGAGAGGAGAGCGATGAACTTCAGGGATTTGACATTGGTGCAGATGAATACATTTCCAAGCCCTTTAGCCCCAGAATTTTAGTGGCAAGAGTGGAAGCGATTTTAAGGCGCACTAACAGGGAGGAGGAAGAAAATTTAGAATTGGGTGGAATTTCCATTGACAAATTGGGGCATCAGGTGACAGCAAATGGGAAAGCGCTGGATTTAAGTTACAAAGAATTTGAACTTTTAGTGTATTTTATGGAGAATCGTGGGATTGCCCTTTCGAGAGAGAAAATTTTAAATCATGTATGGAATTATGATTATTTTGGAGATGCCAGAACCATTGATACTCATGTGAAAAAACTGCGCAGTAAGCTTGGAGACAAAGGAGAATATATTAAGACAATCTGGGGTATGGGTTACAAATTTGAGGTGGAAACATAGGAATTTTGTGAGATAACCAGCAAATTGACAGATAAGTTGAGGTGAAAGAATGCGGCATTCTATTACTGGTAAAATAACAGCCATTATGATCAGTATTGTGGCGGGAACGGTGCTTCTGTGCTGGTTTATCAATACCACTCTCTTGGAATCGTACTATATTGAACATAAGCAGAGGGCCTTGTTAGATACATTTCAGATGGTGGATTTTGAGAGTGGAGATGAAGGCACCTATAATGATGAGTTCTTGATTCGTCTGGAAAAACAGTGTACGAACAGCAATATAACGATTATGATTATCAGCTCCGATCGGACGATTATACAGTCCAATGTGGGAGACGATGAACATCTTTTACGCCAGTTCTTGCAGTTGATTTTCTACACAGATAACGAGGACACAGAAATATTGGAAAATACGCCATTGTATATGATTGAGAAGACAAAAGACAGCAGGCTTGAGTCTGATTATCTGGTACTTTGGGGCTCTTTGCAGAATGGAAATATGATATTAATGCGAACTGCGGTGGAAAGTATTAAGGAAAGTGTGGGTATCGCCAATCGTTTTCTTGCTTATGTAGGTGTGGCTGCGGTGATTGTGTGTGCAATCATTATTTATGTGGTGACAAGAAGGATTACAAATCCGATCCTACAGCTTGCAGATATCTCTAAGAGAATGACAAATCTTGATTTTGACGCCAAGTTCCAGAGCAGAGGTAGGAACGAAATTGATTTGTTGGGAGAGCACATGAATCAAATGTCAAAAACCCTTGAGAAGACCATTTCCGAGCTTAAAAGCGCCAATAATGAGTTAAAAATTGATATTGAGAAAAAAACAGAGATTGATGAGATGCGCAAAGAATTTATCTCGAATGTATCTCATGAATTAAAGACGCCTATCGCATTGATTCAGGGGTACGCAGAAGGATTGAAGGAGTGTATCAATGAGGACGAAGCAAGTCGTGAGTTTTACTGCGAAGTTATTATGGATGAGGCAGATAAGATGAATAAGCTTGTGAAGAACCTTTTGACATTGAATCAGTTAGAATCAGGGAGTGAGCATGTGGTGTTTGAGAGATTTGATCTGATGGAAGTGGTTTCAGGTGTGGTCAATGCCACCGCAATTCTCAGGGAACAGAATGGAATCCAATTGGAGATTTATGGGCAAAAACCTGTGTATGTATGGGCAGATGAATTTAAGACAGAGCAGGTGATGATGAATTATATTAGTAATGCCATTCATTATGCAGCAGGAGAAAAAAGAATCGAGGTGTCTGTGGTTCCAGGGCCGGAAACAGTTCGAGTTGAGGTTTTTAATACTGGAAATCCGATTCCGGAAACGGAACTTGTCCATGTTTGGGAAAAGTTTTACAAAGTGGATAAAGCAAGAACTCGTGAATACGGTGGAAATGGCATTGGGTTGTCGATTGTCAAGGCAATCATGGATTCCTTTCACAGAGAGTGTGGTGTCTGCAACGAATATAATGGGGTGAAATTCTGGTTTGAGCTTGACAGTAGAAGTCAGTAAGAAGACGATAGCTACCACTGTATTGAAATCTCTTTAATTTGAGGGCATACAAGTTGGGAGAGTTCATACATGTTTGAGAGTTTATTCGTGTCATCTTTATCTCGCACTTTGTGGTAGATTAATGCCAAATTCAGTCTGTATAGTCTACGATACCTCCTTTCTTTGACATTAATCTACGACACATTTTGAAATACATTTGACGGAAAATAATTTTTTGTTCGCTAGATATCAGAACTAGCATTGTTTTTATGCAATTGTGTGTATGCTGTCGTTGAAGATTTTTTCTTTGAGTGCATTAGCAATCGCTCAAAGATTAGTCCAGCAGCCATCCAGAATGGAGCATAGTCCAAGCGAATCACGCCTTTGATATTTGCCCGTGCTTTGCTATAGTCCCAGGGACAGATATGATATTTTTTCAATATCGTTCCGCTGATGTACTCTCCAAGGAAAATACATAAGCTGTAACATGCAGCCCGGAACCCGGCTGGAAAATGTTTGATCCGGCTACAGATTGGCTTTAGAAAAGCAGCCATACCATAAATGGGAAACATCCACAGAGAGGTTTGGCCCATCAACTGTAATTCACGTTTTCGGTAGGAACCAAAGGAAGTAAATAGAATTTCTAGGCACCAGCCAGTAAACCCACAGAGTAAAAAATTTTTTTTCATGGGAAATAGTATATCCTGTTTTGTGCGTAATTATGAAATGATAATTATTACAAAAATTTTAATAAAATATGAAAAAATATGAAAAAATATGAAAAAATGTTGACGCGTTCAACAGAACATTATATAATAGTTTTGTTGCAAAAATTTACCACAAAGGAGTAAGGTTTATGAAAAAAATGAGAAAAATTGCTATATTGTTGGCAGCGGCTATGTTGGCAGCAATACTAGGCGGGTGTGGGAGCTTTGATGCTAGCGGTTACATAAAGGCATTGCTTGACAATTCCTATAAGAATGATTCCACTGCTTTTGTGGAGCAGAAGATAGGAACACAGGAACAGGCTAAGGAGCTGTATGAGTCAGGAATCGATACAGCGATGGGCAGCATGACTTCCCAGCAGCAGCTTTCTGACGGGCTGAACGAAGAATTTGAAGCCGTAGTAAAAGATGTGTATAAGAGCGTGAAGTATACGGTAGGGGAAGCTACAAAGAAAGATGATGGTTCCTATGAGGTAGAGATTAAGTATCAGAAGATGAAAGTATTTGCACCTGCAATGGAGAATTTTACCGCTGCTACTGAGTCATATGTGGAAGAAATGACAGAGAAGGCAAGCAATGGAGAGGATGTTCCCTCTGAGGAAGAGATGAATGAGGCTACCTATGCGATGCTTAAGGATGCCATCAAAGATTCTCTGGGAGCGATTACTTATGAAGATGAAGCAACTACAACAGTCCGTGTTGAGTTGGTGAACAAGGTGTATACTCCAAATGAGGAGGATGTGTATAATCTGGAGCAGCTTTTATTTGATATTGAGGCAGTAACAGAAGCACAGTAGAAAAGATATAATTTCGGGAATTTTGTATCAGAGATAATAAAATGAGAAACAACTGTATGTTAGGCAATCTGCCAGTACAGTTGTTTTTTTGTATATTTCCATTCTGATTGAGATTGAGGTTGTGGACTGTTAATACACGAATAACCATTCTATATCCTAAAAAGGACATATTTTTTATAAAAATAATAAAAAGAAAAATGATAGGGAGTCAATGCTCTTAGTTATAGTCTTTTGTACGTTGTAACTGTTTGATTTATACAGCGACAAGAAGAAAGTTGAAATTAAGAAATCTTGAAAAAGCTAGAAAAAGGTAGTATACTGAATCACAGTTATGTATTCTCGAAATCTCTTTGCGCCTGATTTTGCGAGGAGATTTTTTGCCAGATGTGCACAAATTTATAAGGCGTACCTGGAGGGTATGTTGATTATATTTGTGCATACTTTGTGGAAAATCACCTGTAAAAGCAGGCATAAGAGAGAGTCTAAGAGTACATAGTTCAAAATAGGAGGGCAAGAGCATGGCAGAAAATAAAAATTGCAGTAGTGCATCAAGTTGTGGCAGAGAGAGCTGTGAAGGATGCCCCAGTCAGGGCGGTGTACCAAAGAACCTGATTGAGGAGTGTAATCCTTATTCCAGTGTAAAAAAAGTAATTGGTGTAGTCAGTGGAAAGGGAGGCGTGGGTAAATCCTTTGTAACGGCGTCCCTTGCCGCAGCGATGAAAAAGAGAGGATATGAGACAGGAATCTTGGATGCTGATATCACAGGGCCATCCATTCCAAAAATGTATGGGATTCATGGCCCAGCAGAAGGCAGTGATATGGGATTGTTTCCTGTGCTGGGAGCCGATGGCACAAAAATTATGTCTTTGAATCTGTTGATGGAAGATGAAGAGGCACCTGTAGTTTGGCGTGGACCAGTGATCGCATCAACAGTAAAGCAATTCTGGCATAATGTGTACTGGGGGGATTTGGATTATTTGTTTGTGGACATGCCTCCAGGAACTGGGGATGTACCTCTTACAGTGTTCCAGTCTCTGCCTGTGGATGGAATTGTGATTGTAACTTCTCCACAGGAGTTGGTGCAGTTGATTGTAAAAAAAGCTGTTAATATGGCAAATATGATGAATATTCCAGTTTTGGGGCTAGTGGAAAATTACAGTTTTCTGAAATGTCCAGACTGCAAAAAAGAAATTAAATTGTTTGGAGATAGTAAAATCGATCAGGCGGCAGAAGAGATGGGAATTCCAGTATTGGGAAAGATGCCTCTGGATCCACAGTTTGCAAAGTTGGTGGATGAGGGAAAATTTCATTTGATTGAGAATCCTTATCTTGAAAATTTGGTAAATAGAGTGGAAAATATATAAGATTTTTCTATTTTTCAGTGTCTCTTTTGACACGGAAAAGCCTTATGGAAAGCGGGCTTGTTTTCCGTAGGGCTTATTTTCTTAAAATAATTTTGTGAATAATTCATAATTGCTTTTTTATGTAATACAGGTTACAATGCATTTACGGAATCACTTTCCGTAATATTTTCTTACCGTCGGTAATCTCTTTGCCGACACAACATAATCTTTTTATTTCAGCAGAAGAGTTTTGCGAGATAGTCGTAAGACGAGTCCTATAGTGAACATTCCAAATACAACAGTCTATCAGGAACAGAAGTTTCGGCTTAAATACTAGAATCCGAATTATTTATGATCTCTATCTATTCAAAGATGGTTGTATTAGTTGTATTAGGATGCAGAGTGGTTTGTGTTCACTCTAGAGCAAAGTTCTTTATCAATTGGTTTGTAAGTTTCGCCAATTACCAATGCATGAATGAATGTAAAAGCGTGATGGAATAGTAGGCTTTGGCGGTTGTGTCAGAGAAGTTAAAGTTTCCAGTCCAAACAACAATTAGAAAGTACAGATTCCATCCCGCAGAAAGGAGGAACAGGTATGAAGGTTATATTTGAAGAGTACAGTGGGATTATTATCACTGCTGTTGCTATTCTTGCACTGATTGCAGTGGCAGGACTTTTGCTTGCCGCAGATGGGCCAGTACATACGGCGTTTGTAGATTTGATTGACAAATTATTTAACCAAGCAAAGGTTTCTTAAGGCAGATTAGTGTACGGATGGGTTCATTTTTGAACGAATGGTGCTAAAAATTTTATTTTGCAAGATGGCGGAGGGAGGCGATGTGTAGGCATCGCTGACTGACAACAATACAGCAAATGTAAATTTAGGCAAGCAGATAGCCAGAATTACAGGTTGTCAAGAGCGTGTTTTGAAATTGCTTTTCGTCAGATGTATGCTCTAATTTGTGGAACACTGGCCTCAAAGGAATAAGGTAAATGAGGCTATATGGATTCAATTTGATCTTTAAAAGCTGCAAAGTAGAGTATTTGGATGACAGAAGTGAATTTTCAAACACGTTCGGCTGAGATGTATTCTCGAAATCTCCCTAATACCTGCTCTTACGGCTGATTTTGGGCCAAATGCACACAAATTGAATCAACGTATCATCCAGGTACATCTCATAAATTTGTGTACATCTGACTAAAATCTTCTCGGAAAATCAGGCAAAAGAGGTTTGGAGAATACATGAAATAGAATGGAGGAAATAAATGAAGTATGAATGGGAATTGACCGAGGAGGAATTTGGGCCTTTCTATTCTTATATTCAGGATAAAAATGTTACAGATATAGATTATAATGGGAGAACTCTATGGATTGCAGATCTAAAAAGGGGTAGGTATCAGGCAAATGCTGAAATTTCAGAGGAATTTGTAGAGCGATTTACGCATCGGATTGCTAACCGTGTAAATAAGCCCTTTAACCGAACGAGTAATGTGTTGGAGGCGGAGACCAATGAGCTGCGGATCAGTATTGTGCATGAATCTGTTGCAGTGTCTGGACGCAGTATTTGTATTCGCAAATCTCTTCCCAGTGTACGCCATACCGTGGAGAGCATGTTGGACAGTGGATATTGTACTTTGGAGATATTAAGTCTTTTGATTAACTGTGTCAAGGCAAAGATGAATTTTGCATTTTGCGGAGAACCAGGAGTGGGAAAAACGGAATGTGCTAAGTTTTTCTCACGTTTTATACCTCCCAATCAAAGAGCTATCACGATTGAAGATAATTTGGAAATGCATTTTCGTGAGATTAACCCTGAAAATGACTGCGTGGAGTTGCAAGTTAGCAAAGATTTGAGTTATACAGATGCAATAAAATTGTGTCTAAGACAGAATCCCAAATGGATTATTTTGTCAGAAGCCCGATCCGTTGAGGTACAGTATTTATTAGAACAATGGTCTACGGGGGTATATGGTTTTACAACACTTCATTTAGATGATCTTAGGAATCTTCCTGACCGGATTATGAATATGATCGGACGTTCCAAAGATGCAGATCGTTTGGAGAATTATATTTATGAGTTTATCAGTGTGGGGGTATTGATTCGGCAATATGAAAATGAAAAGGGGATGCAGGTGCGCTACATAGATCAGATGTGCTTTTATGATCGAGTTTGTGGTAAGAATGAAATATATATGTTATTGGAAGATGGAAAACTGGTTTCAGATGTGATCCCGAAGGATATTTTGAAACGTCTGAGACGGGCTGGCATCCAGGAACCTTTTTGTTGTCTGGAAACATGTGCGTATGAACCCTTGGATATGACATTTATCAGGAGATCGGAAGACACAGAACAGGAGGAACTATGATAGACAACGGGAAGGTACAAAGGTATACAGAAAGATTCAAACTGTTTCATCCGGAAAATCTGCAAAGAGAGATTGACTGTTATGGTTATAGTTTTTCCATGGGAAAGTATGGTGTATTTCTTTTATTGGCGGTAGCAGGTGCGGTAGGGTGTGGAATGCTGTTTTGCCTGCGGTGGTATTTTATGATATTGGTGATGCTTGTATGTGTGATGACGCTTCCATTTCTAATTCTGGATGGATATAAACAGATGTATGAGCACAAACAATTTTTGGACATATCCGATTATATGGAGCAAATGCTCTATTCCTTTCAACAGAATCAAAAGATTTTATTGTCTTTAAAAGATACCAGAACCTTGTTTGCGGCTGGGAGGATGCATCAGATCATCGGGAAAGCTATAAGTTATATTGAACAAGGGAATTATCAAAAAGATCTGTATCAGGAAGCCCTGGAGATTATTGAGGATGCATATCCAGCCAGTCGCGTACGAGCTGTGCATGAGTATCTTCGGACGGTGGAGAGTAGCGGAGGTGCTTGCCAGGAAGGAATTGATTTATTATTGCAGGATAAGGCAGTCTGGGCAGATAATGTCATACTATTACAGGAAGATAAAAAAGCAGCTCGCATCCGGGTGATCTTTTCTCTGGTAGTTACCATTTTGCTTGCAGTGATTTTTCATAGTGTGTACCGTTCTATGCCATCTCAATATACCATTGTCTATCATCCAGTTCCGCAGATTGCCACAACACTATACTTAATATTAAATATTGGAATTTTACGAAGGGCAAACAGACAGATTGCCAAGAGTTGGATTGTACCTGAGGATATGGAAGAAGATAGATTGTTTGAATACTATCAGATGGTAATGTCCTATGATGAAAAGAAAGAGAGAAAAAAGAGTTTGATTCCGGGAGGAGGAGCTTTGCTGGTGGCAGTGGTAGCAGGAATATTGGGACATCCTTTTCTAGCGGTGGTGGCAGTGGCAGCCTCAATGTTGTTGCTGAATCAGCATAGAATTGGGTATCGTTTGGCTTATGATCGTGTGGTTCGAGAGATAAATAGAGTGTTTCCTGGTTGGCTGATGGAGATGGCGCTTCTTCTTCAGGGTAATAATGTTCAAGTAGCGATTGAGAAAACCATTGGCCACGCTCCAGCAGTGTTGCAAGCGGATTTGCAGAAATTATCAGACAGACTTAAATGTACACCAGATGCTTTGGAGCCTTATTTGGAGTTTCTGGGAATGTTTCAGCTTTCTTCTGTACTCTCCTCTATGAAAGTATTGTATTCTATTTCAGAGTCTGGTAATGGAGATGCGCAATCTCAGATCAGAATTTTGGTACAACGAAACAGTAAAATGATGGATAAAGCAGAGAAACTTTCTAATGAAAAAAGTTTGGCTGGAATTAATGGAATTTTTTATCTTCCCCAGGTGACGGTGTCTTTACAGACTATTGTAAATATGGTGGTTTTTATGATGATGTTCTTAGGACAGATGAGATTGTGAAAATATATACAAGTGGGAAACGGAAAACAGGAGATGGTCCTTAAGACAGGAAAGGAAGGGGAAATAGTTGGGTCAGGTAATAAAGTCATATCTTGGTATATTTTTCCTTATGGTAACAGGAATGGTGGGAATTGGCGTGGTAACAGCTGGAATTCAGTCTGCAAATGCGAGGAACTATCATGCAGATGTGATCAGTGAGATTGAGTGTAGTAATTTTAATGAATCTGTACTGGCGGCATGTCAGCAGCAAGCACAGGCTCAGGGGTATTCACTTCAAATCAAAACTATGGATTATGATGCAATGGGGCATGTGAAGCGGGCAGAAGTAATCTTGGATTATGAGTATGCCATACCAGTGTTAAATTTGGTGACAGCTCATCAGGTACGGGGATTTGCGAAATAAAGTTTGTTTCTTATAATTATACAATTTATCAATAACTTTGAGGTGGAAAAGAAGATGAAACATATTATGGAGGAATTTGGAGGAGCGCTGCTCTATGCTGTGGCAGGGGGGAGTATGTTGGGAATTTTTGTGTATTTAATACAGAGATTACTTGGATAGTAGAAAAGTGGGAGGTGAGATGTATATGCGAGAACTATTTGAGGAATATGGAAAGACAGTGTTGGCGACAGTATCGTCTGCTTTACTGATTGGTATTTCTACAGCTTTTATAACCGATGGACAGATATTTGATGTGATACAAACATTCTCACAGAATATTTGTTAGGAGGTGCAATGAAAAAAATATATGAGACAGTGGCTGATATGGTTTTCCCAGGAATGATATTTACAGGGCTTATGGTGGTATTTGTTGGTGTAGCCTTATTTGGGAATTTAGGAAAAAGGATGAAGGCTGAGAAAGAAGATTTTTCTCATATGGCTGATTCTCTGGCGATGGATGTAGTGTGTAACAGAAAGGAGCCAGTGATACAATGTATAGGGGAAAAGGTATGGAGGATTGATGAGACTGTTGTTGTCTCAGAAGTGTTTCTTGCAAAGGATGAGGAAGGAACTTGTTTAAAAATAAAGGTTTTAGATATTAAGGATCAGGATGGGAATAACGCAATGGATTGTTATGATAAGGAGAAGCATCAGGCAGTATTTTCCCAAAGAGGGATATACACGTTTTCTTTGGAGGCGATGGACAGGGAGAGGAAGATAGGCAAAAAACATATTTCCATTGTTGTGGATAATAGATAAGGGTTTATAGCAGGAGAGGAGTGAATATGAAATATATTGTTTATGGTACGACGCTTTTGGCAATGACAATTTTGGTCCTTGCGGGTGTTATGATTATCAGTGGAAAAGATGTTCGAGAAAATGAGATGGATAAAGCATTAAATACGGCAGTGGAGCAGGCATTGGAGCAGTTAAAAAAAGACAGAAGTTATGAGATTAAAAATCAGGAAGAATTGATCGCAGACTTTCAGCAGTCTTTATTGATGAATATCTCTTCGGACAGTCAAGTGGAAGTAAAAATACTTACAGCAGACATAGAAAAAGGGGTACTGGATGTGGAGGTCCTGGAGGAATATGAAACTGTGAATGGGGCCAAAAAGCAGGCGATTTGTAGAAAAACAGTAATTTTGGAACAGTATACCAGAAAAGGAGAGTATTGTATCGTGGAGTTTTTGGTAGATGGAAAGCTTTATGAAAAGTATTCCATCTACCAAGGAAGTAAAGTGGTTCTTCCGGTGGAACCGAAGGAAACAAATCGTGTTTTTCGGGGATGGAAAGATATAAAAAGTAAGGAATGGTTGTCTGAGGAGTTGAGTGTGGAGAAAAATATGGTGTTTGAAGCAGTATTTCAATGAAAGGAGCAATAAAATGAAGCATATTTTAAGTGTTTTGTTGTCTGCTTTGTTATTGGTGAATGGGTCAGTTTCCCAGGGTTATCCAGGGATAAATGTCCATAGGAAGGTGGAATCCGTTATAAAAGAAGAAAATACGCAGCAGAGCGGCCATGAAATCATCGATGCCAGGCAGGAGATAAAAGAAGAACAAAAGATTGTTCAGGAAAATCAACAAAATTCTAGAATCGAAGAACAAAAGATTGTTCAGGAAAACCAACCAAAATCCAGAGAGGAAGTACCTGGAGCAGAAGAAAATCCAGAAGTTCAATTGGAAATCTTGGAAGAAGTCTGTGTACAAGAAAAATCCGAATGGAAGAAAGAAAATTCGGAAATTCAGGAACAAGTGACACAGAAGAAGGATGAATGGGAAGGCAAAAACAGTGTAGAATTGTTGGAACAGGACAAGTTGGCCGCTGGAGATGTAGCTTTGGAACAAACTTCTGAACAGAAAAAACTGATACTAGAGGATTCTGAAACTCTGGATAAAAATGAAAAAAGAACCGGTTATAGTATCAAAAAAAGTTATTCGATTACATGCAGTCATACAACGGGCACCATCAATGGAAGTGTGAAGGCAGGAAAAGCAGCCGATCCGCTGCATCCAATCGAAGCTGAACTGATGAGTAATATCGTGTTGACAGGAAAGTTAAAAGGAAGAGCTTTTAAAAAGCGGGTGGAGCCATATGATGCTGGAGGGGTGGAGAATACAGTAACACATTTGAATCTGTATGTGGATGTAGATGCTCCTGGAATAGAAGAAACGCTTCTTGCAGGTCCGTATGTTTGTCCAGATACCTTTGCTGGATATGCATATTTTGAAAAACATTATTCCTATTGTCCCAATACAGAAGAATTTTATGGGATTGGAGATTCCCACACATGGCTTGGCTGCACAAAGGGGGAGAGCGGGGAAGCGGAATACCATTTTCGTCCTTACAGCCATAAGTTTAATATATATAAGTTTATTCCCAATAACTATCAGGTATCTTATCATGCAAATGGGGGGACAGGAACAGCAGCAGCTCAAAATGCGGTATATGACAGAAATCTAACCTTAGACAAAGGGGATAGGATGAAGCTGCAAGGATATACTCTGACTGGATGGAATACCAAGGAAGACGGAACCGGAAGAAATTTTAAATTGGGTGAGCGAGTGCAGAATCTAACAGCGAAAAATGGGGTAATTGTTATATTGTATGCCCAATGGAGGCCAAATGCGCTAAAGGTAACATATCATAAAAATGGAGGTACTCAAAACAGGTATGAGAGTGCGGAGATATCATCTTTTGTACACAACTGGAATTATGAAACAGGTAAAAAAGCTTTAAAAGGTCCAGATTTCTTTGGGTTGTCCAAGTTTGGTTATACCATAAAAAGTATAGGAGAGTGGAATACAAGAAAAGATGGCACAGGAAGTTCTTTTCAACAAGGGAAAAAATATTCTATGATAGAGTATGCGCCTTTGCTTGCACATGGGGATCAGGAGATTGTCTTATATGCCCAATGGGAACCAGATATAAACAGGGTTACGCTGGATAATCGTCTTGTGAAACCTGATATAGCAGGGGATGATAGAATTTACAGGAAATATCAGAGTGGATTATTTTTTGACAGTGAGTGCACACAGGAAGTTGGTTTCCATAAGATTAAGATACCAGAAAAAGTCGGATATCAATTTAAAGGATATTACACGCAAACGGTTGGTGGTGTGGAAATGATTGATAAAACAGGGGCATTGACACAACAGGGAAGAGCAGAGCCTAATATAATGGGAAATACAGTCTGGTATGCCCAATATGCTTATCAGGTGGAATGTGAGGATTATGCAGATGTTCCCTGCGATTTGGAAGAGATAGGAGTGGGGGATAGCAGAGAAGACTTGGGTGTGCAGCTTTTTTATAATAGCAGTTTACAAAAAGTAACTGTTGTCACTAGACAGACAGGATGTAGTGTAGTGCTGAGCGGAAAACCTGCAAAAACAGATGTTGGTATTTTTCAGTCTTCAGTCAGTGGAAATTCTGGGTCAGGAACGTCCATGACAACGCAAAAAGTGGACATTTCTCTTTTCGTTTTAGAGGGGGCTGCATATCAGCTCAAAGTAACGAAAGATGGACGAGAGATTTTTGACAGGCTGGTGTATTTTAAAGATGGGCGTTTTCGCACGCTAGCCAAATTGGGCGAAAAGGAACCGAAAATGTTGGAACTGGGAGAAAGTATTGCTGGTAGCAGTTGGGGAACAAAGGAGTTATCATACGGTTTGTATGATTATGTAAGTTGCACCCAGATCAAGAATATTCGTGAACCTGGGACAGTGTATCGTTTTTTTCGTTATAAGGATGTAAATATTGCATATAGTGGAAATGGTGCTACTTCAGGTGCAAATATTTTGGAATATGATGTGCCTCTAGAA
This sequence comes from uncultured Lachnospiraceae bacterium, assembly GCA_910580015.1. GTDB lineage: Bacteria > Bacillota > Clostridia > Lachnospirales > Lachnospiraceae > Petralouisia. Next base: position 14,269 of record CAJTVT010000037.1, on the reverse strand, counting down.
AAATTTTATCGATTTCGCAAGAACCATTTTTCCAAAGAAAAAGTAGAAACAAAACAGACAGCAGATCAAAAATCTTATGATTGTAAAGTCAAATATTTGTTTGAAGGATGGGAGCTGGATCCTACTATATCTTATCAAGAGGAGGCAAACATACAGGTGTCTCATATTTATGGTATGGCGAAAAAAAGTCAGTTGATCTCAAGCCAGACATTGGAAGACATTCATACTTACCAGGTTTTACCCTCTTTTTTCGTTCTGGAAAAGGATTTATTTCATGCACAGGATTATATAAATCTTCAAGCAAAATGGAATGCATTTCCAACAATTGTGGTAACACCAGGGGAAAAAATGGAGTTTTATGAGGGAGAGGAGGTTTCAAAAGAAGACTTGATTAGGCATCTGACAGCTCATGATACAGAAGATAGTCAAGAACAAAGTCCGTCAGACTTAAATCAAAAACTCCGTATTAAAAAGGTGTACTACCCTAAGCCACAAAATGGAAGTCAGGATGCATATGAGGTAACTTTTGAAACAGATGTTCCTAGAGATTTTCGATTGGATACGTATTATTTGAAATTGGAAAAAGGGGAAGAGTTGGATGTGATTGTGACATTTGCTGTTACTGACAAGGATGGGAATACCACCGAAGAAATTTTTCCAGTGACAATTAAATATAATTATTATCCAGAGATCACCAGTGAAGATGTATTTTATTATATGAAAGAAGAAGCGAATCAGGGGGAAATTTCTGCTCAGGCGTTGATTGGACGTGCGTTAGCAAAAGATACAGAGGATGGGGATATTAGCGAGACTTTGGAATTAAAGGATTTTGAAGGATATGAACAAGAAGAAATGCAAATGTACCGGTTGGGATTTGCCGGAAATCTTTTGATTAGCCCGAGTCAGATAGAATATGCAAATCGTTGCTTTTCAC
>CAJTVT010000037.1:0-13325 GCA_910580015.1 uncultured Lachnospiraceae bacterium | reverse complement strand
TCCCCAGGTATTTAAGATGCAGACAGAGTCCCAAGAAGAATTTACGATTACTTATCAAGTAACAGATTCTTATCACAAGACTTCATATAAGATGGTGAAGGTTATGGTGTGGGATGAAGATGCGGTGATTGGAGAGATACCAAACGCTTATGTTCGATTTATCTCTGATGAATATTTACATACATTGGAAGAAAATTCGTTTTGGAGAGAGCCAGATAATTTGGCTTATCTAAAAAGTATTCTTTTAAATGAGACGCCTATGGAAATCTGGAAATTTACCCATGAGCAAATTTTAGAAATCCAAAATTGGATTACAGAGCTCGGAGCTGGAAACTGGAAGATTGGGCAGAAAGCGAACCAGGATTTTTTGTCGAAATTTGCCATGTGCAGGCAAAAGCGAAAATAGAAGAGAAATAGAAAGGGCTTTGAGTGAATTCTAGTCAGTGCTATCTATTCGGTGATCTAGAATCACCGAATAGATAGATAAATATTTTATTAGCAAGGAAGCGTCAGTTTATTTGTTACAGGCTTTTTGGGCATAGGAGGGATCTACTAATTCCGTGTATGGAGGAGAATTCGTCAGTTCCCCAGAATCAGAGAGGACTTCTAGGAGTAATTGGTAACTGTCCTCTTCCATTATCAGGTTTTCTTTCCAGGTATCTTGTTCATGATATCTTGTCACAATGGCAGTCAGAGTTTCAGAGTCTGTTTCTTTAAATTGAGGAGCAATGACTTTTGCAATCTCTTCTGGGGAGTGAGTCCTGGTATAGTCCAGTCCTTTTTGCAGGGCATTGGTAAATTTCTGAATAATATCTGGATTCTCTTTTATATACTCTGCTTTTGCACTGAAAGCTGTATAAGGGACATAACCAGAATCCACACCAAGTGAGGCTACTACATAACCATTTCCCTCTAATTCTAGGGAGGTTGCGCCTGGTTCAAATTCTACAGAGAAATCGCCTTTTCCACTGGCGAAAGCCGCAGCGGTGGAACCGAAGTCAATGCTTTGATCAATGGACAGATCTGTTGCAGGATCAATTTCATTCTGCCTTAAAATGTATTCAAAAATCATTTCAGGCATTCCGCCTTTTCTGCCTCCCAGAACATTTTTTCCTTTTAGATCCTCCCAGGTAAAATCAGGCATTTCTTCTCGTGCTACTAGGAAATTTCCAGCACGTTGGGTTAACTGCGCAAAATTTACCACATAGTCTTGGGCACCTTCGTTATAGGTATAAACAGTGGTTTCTGGCCCCATAAATCCGATCTCTGCTTCACCAGAAAGAACGGCAGTCATTGTTTTATCTGCACCAAAACCTGTGATCAGAGTCAGATCAATACCTTCTTCTTCAAAATATCCCTCCTGGATTGCAACATACATTGGGGCATAAAAAATAGAATGTGCTACTTCATTTAACGTAATCTTTACAGAGTCTTTGGAGGTGTTTCCTTTGCCAGAGCAGCCACAGAGGACAGAACTTCCCAATAAGGCAGAGATACATATTAATGTAGTTAAAAAGCGAAAGAATCTTTTTTTCATGTTTTCGTCCTTAATGTCTTTTTATTATGGTATGTGGAGGAGAAGGAATGTGTTATTATATCATCAAGTTTTTGCGTTCAATTTTGATATTTTCCTAATAACAATTTTGGAATTTCATTATTTTACAATGGGAATATTTCTTTATCTTGTTTTTTCTTCTGAGAACTATTAGAATACAAGTATTAAATCATATCAATGCGAGCAGTAGATATCAGGAGGAAATATGAAAGATAAGATGGATTTGCATACTCATACAATTGCAAGTGGACATGCATATAATACCAGAAATGAAATGATACAGGTGGCGTACAAAAGAGGAATGGAGATATTTGCGATTACAGAGCATGGACCTGCCATGCCAGGAAGTTGTCATGAGATTTATTTTGTAAATTACAGGGTGCTTCCTAGGAAGTATGAAACTATGACAGTCTTGTATGGCGTGGAACTGAACATTATGGACTATGAGGGCAACGTGGATTTGCCAGAATCTGTTTTAAAACAGATGGATATCACCTTGGCGAGTATACATCCACCATGTTTTGTTTCAGGGGGTATTCATGAAAATACATCCGCATATCTCAAAGCGATGGAAAACCCATACATTAATATTATTGCCCATCCAGATGACAGTCGTTTTCCGGTAGATTATGAACTGTTGGTCAAAGCTGCAAGAGATTATCATGTATTGTTGGAGGTAAATAATACCTCTTTGTCACCCAAAGGATATCGACAGAATGCCAGAGAGAATTATACAGAAATGTTAAAAAAATGTATGAAGTATCAGGTTCCCATTGTGATGGATTCGGATGCACATGTGGACTGTATGGTGGGAGAACATACACTTGCAGTCGAGCTGTTGGAATCAGTAGAGTTTCCAGAGGAGTTAATTATAAATAGCCATAGTGAGGAATTGTACAACTATATCAATTATGGAACAGCCTAAATCTTGGCAAAAAGGAGAAAAAGTATGTCATTGCAGTTGATTTTTGGAGGTTCAGGCAGCGGAAAATCAGATTATATATACCGAAAGATTTTGGAGCGATCGAAGGGGGAGTCAGATATCACATTTTTTGTTCTGGTACCAGAACAGTTTACTATGCAGACGCAGAGAGATTTGGTTGCAAGGCAGAGTCAGCACAGTATTATGAATGTGGATGTGGTAAGTTTTAATCGTTTGGCTTACCGGATTTTTGATGAACTTGGCATGGGAAATTTGAATGTTCTAGAAGAAACTGGCAAGAATTTGGTCCTGAGACGAGTGGCAGAAGAACAACAGGAGAATTTAAAATTGATGAAAGCCAGTATGAAAAAGACTGGATATATTACTGAGATCAAGTCGATTATCTCGGAACTGACGCAGTATCGGATCGCTCCCAATCAGTTAGATGTGCTCATCGAACAGACGCACCAGTCCTTGTTGTTTCGCTATAAAATGCAGGATATTCAAACGATGTATCAGAGTTTTTTAGATTATCTACATGGGAAATTTATTACGGCGGAAGAACTGTTGGAAGTCCTGGCTCAAGTGGCAGACCAATCAGAGATTTTGCGAAATTCAGTCATAGTATTGGACGGTTTTACAGGATTTACTCCAGTGCAGTATTATCTGTTGGAAAGGCTATTCAAATTGACCCAGGAAATTTTGGTGACAGTAACGTTAGATCGGCGTGAAGATCCCTATCATTGTCAAGGGATTCAAGAACTATTTTATATGAGTAAAAAGACGGTGGATACGCTTACGGGTTTAGCGGCCAGTCAACATGTTGAGATTCTCGAACCATACTGGGTGTGCCATGGGGAAAATAGCCGTTTTTCTTCTTCTCCTTCCCTGCTTTGGTTAGAGCAGAATTTGTTTCGTTCTAGACCAGAAGCGTTTCTGACATCTAAATCTGAAGGACAAGAGGAGGAGAATCGAAAACAGCCAATTGAGGTAGAGCAGCATAAAAAGGACAATTCCAGACAGAGTATTTTTCTTTATTCGCTGCAAAATCCCAGACAGGAGTTGGATTTTATTGCCAGAAGGATCAAAGAACTGGTTCGGGAGCAGAGGTACCGTTATAAAGATATTGCAATTGTCTGTGGGGATGTGGAGATGTATGCGAATTATGCAGAGGAGATTTTTGGTCTTTACGAGATTCCTTTGTTTTTAGATACCAGAAGAGATATTTTATTTCATCCTATGACAGAATTTTTAAGACAGGCGTTATTGGTAATAGAGCAGGATTTTTCCTATGAGGCTGTGTTGGGATATCTGCGCTGTGGGCTTTCTGGATTTTCCATGGAGGAAATTGATATTTTGGAAAATTATCTGTTGGCACAAAATATTCGGGGATTTAACAAGTGGAAAAAGAAATGGGTACGCAGGGGCAGTGTCCAAAATCAAGAGGAATTGGATCTGATAAATGAGCTGCGGGAACGGTTATCAGAGCAGTTTGGCCCTCTGCGAGAAATTTTCCGTAGGCAGGAAGAAAAACAAGAGACAGAGGAAGAGTCCACTCAAAAGGAGAAAAAGAGACAGTATGGCACAGTTCGGGAAGAATCTCAGGTATTTTATGAATTGATTTATTCCCTGAATGTGGAAGCAAAGCTGAAAGAATATGAAACACAGTTTCAGGAAGAGGGGGAAACAGCTCTTGCCAAAGAATATGCTCAGATTTATAAAACAGTCATGGATTTGCTGGATAAGATGGTGGATCTTCTGGGAGAGGAGCAGATGCGGGTAAGGGAATATCGGGAAATTTTGGAAGCAGGGATGGAGGCAGCTGCAATTGGCATTATTCCTCCAGGGTATGATCGCGTGGTCTTTGGAGATATTGAGAGAAGTCGACTGTCTGATATTAAAGTATTATTCTTTGCAGGTGTCAATGACGGTTTGATTCCGAAGGCAGTGGAGCATGGCGGGATTATTTCTCAGGCAGATCGGGAATTATTTGCTGAAAACCAAATGGAACTTTCTCCTACGGATCGGCAACGAAGTTTTATTCAGAAATTTTATCTTTACTTGAATCTGACAAAACCTTCCGAGCGTTTATATCTCACTTGGTTCCGAGTCAATCAGGAAGGGAAGGAGAGCCGGAAATCTTACTTAGTTGGAACAATACAAAAGATGTTTCCTGAATTTGTCCCTGTACGTATCGAAGAACAGACCGGAATGGAGCAAATTGTTACGCCAAAGAGCAGCCGAAAATTTTTTGTCGAAGGGTTGAAAAAAGCAAAACGAGGAGAGTTTTCAAAGGAATGGATGGGACTGTATCAATGGTATGAAACGCAACCTTACTGGAGTGGATGGCTTTGTGCTTTTTTGGACGCAGCATTTTACCAGTATCAAGGTCAAAATATGGGAAAACAGGTTACAAGAGCCCTGTATGGAAATGTGTTGGAGAACAGTGTGACCCGTTTGGAACGTTTCAGCGCCTGTGCTTGCAGCCATTTTCTCCAATATGGATTAAAACTCCAGGAGCGTAATTTAGGAGAATTTGCTCCAGTGGATATGGGAATGATGTTTCATCAGGTGCTGGAATGTTATGCAAATGCTATGGAACAAGCAGGTTATCACTGGTTTGATGTACCAAAAGAAGTGGAAGAGAAGTTGATCGAACAGGCAGTGACGCAGGCGTTGGGGGATGGTTTTGATAGTATGTTGTTGCAGGAGGCTCGGACAACATATCTGTTGGAGCGGATGCGGCGTATTTTAAGACGGACAGTAGAAACAATCGCAGAGCAGATAAAAACCAGTCATTTTTCTCCAGAAGGCTATGAGATCTCGTTTTCTTTTGCCCAAAGCCTGGAGGCAGTAAATTTTATTTTAAATGATCAGGAGAAAATGCGTCTTAGAGGGAGAATCGACCGGATAGACACCCACAAGACAGAGGATGCAGTGTATGTTAAAATAGTGGATTATAAATCTGGCAGTCGAGATTTTCAATTGTTGTCGTTGTATCATGGACTTCAGCTTCAGCTTGTGGTATATCTGAATTCGGCTGTAGAGATATTAAAACAGAAATATCCAAATAAACATGTGATGCCAGGAGGAATGTATTATTATCACATTGATGATCCAATGATTGAGGGAGACATTAAGAAGACAGATACACAGATTCAGGAAGAAATTTTGGAAGAATTAAAATTAAAGGGAGTTGCTTCTGAGATTTCAGATGAGAGTGTCAGTTCCAAGGCAAAAAAAGCTGGAGAAGAAGAATTTCAGATTTTGTCTGGCTATGTAAATCACAAGATCCGGCAAATTGGACAGAAGATTTTTGATGGAGAGATCTCTGCTAATCCATATCTGTTGAAGGAGGAGACTGGATGTGATTACTGTCCATATCGAGGAATTTGTGGTTTTGATCCAGGCATTCCTGGCCAGAGTTATCGGAAGTTGGAAAACATTAAGGATGACGAGGAAATTTTAAAGAAAATGCAGGAGGAGATGTAAGCGGCATGGAAAAGAAGTGGACACAGCAGCAGAGGCAGGTAATCAGCTTACGCAGCAGGAACTTGTTGGTTTCAGCAGCAGCAGGAAGCGGGAAAACAGCCGTCTTGGTGGAGCGCATTATTCAAAAAATTACAGATGTCAAGGAACCACTTGATATAGACAGGCTGCTGATTGTAACTTTTACCAATGCAGCAGCGGCGGAAATGCGGGAAAGGATTGGACTTGCCATTGCAGCAGCCTTGGAGCACCAGCCAGGAAACGTTCATCTGCAACGACAACAGACTTTATTACATAATGCACAGATTACGACGATACACAGTTTTTGCCTGTATGTGATTCGAAATTACTTTCATAGAATTGAATTAGATCCTGATTTCAGGGTGGCAGAAGAAGGAGAATTAAAACTTTTGCAAAGTGATGTGTTGGATCAAGTGTTGGAAGAGTATTATCAGGAGGGGAACTCTGATTTTTTGGCGCTTTCTGAAACCATTGCTACAGGGAAAACAGATCAGCCACTAAAAGACACCATTTTAAGATTGTTTACGTTTGCTATGAGTGATCCCTGGGTGGAGGAGTGGCTTACAAACTGCAAAGAGCCTTTTCATGTGGCAAGCCAGGAAGAGTTTGATAGATTGGCGATGACAGCGGAATTGTTGGATTATCTGGAAAATCTTACCACTCAGTGGGCGGCACAGATAAGGCAGTGTCAGTTTATCAGTCTTATGGAAGACGGTCCTTGTGCCTATGCGGAGTTGATGGAGCAGGAAGCGTTGGCAATGGAGCAGATTGGACAGAGTCAATCATATCAGGAATATTATGAGAAAATCCGAAGTTTTTCTTTTAAACGCCTGCCCGCTTTGCGAAAGTTTACGGGTGATTCGGAGAAAAAGAATCAGGTGCAGAAATTGCGCAATGAGGTGAAAGCTTCTATGAAAAAGATAACAGAACAGTTTTTTTTCCAAAGCCCAGAGGAAATGAGAAAGGATTTAACTAGCTGCTGCTCTGTTGCAGATATGTTGATAGAGGTTACGATCGCATTTATCCATGCATTTTCAGAGAAAAAAAGGGAAAAAAATATATTAGATTTTAATGACTTAGAGCATTTTGCACTGAAGATTTTAGTGGATGAGGACACGCGTCTTCCTAGCAAGACAGCGGAAGAACTGGCGAAAAATTATCAGGAAATTATGATTGATGAATACCAGGATTCCAACAATGTACAGGAAACAATTTTGCGCGCAGTATCAAAGGAAACAGAAGGTGGGCACAATATTTTTATGGTAGGTGACGTAAAACAGAGTATCTATCGATTCAGAATGGCAAGACCAGAATTGTTTATGGAAAAATATAATACATACACGTTGGAAGAAAGCGAAAATCAACGAATCGATCTACATAAGAATTTTCGTAGTCGCACAGAAGTGTTGGAAACAGTAAATGATATTTTTCGAAAAATCATGAATCAAGACATTGGAAATATTTCTTATGACGATCAGGCAGCCTTGTATCCAGGAGCTGTGTTTCCCAAAGGGACGCCAGGGATGTTTGATACGGAGTTGATGGTAATTCAGCCAGAGGAGGGGAATCAAGATGTTAAGACGAAAGAGCTGGAGGCTAGGGCTGTAGGAACGAAAATTCGTAGCTTAATAAAAGAACAGATTGTGACAGAAAAAATGCCAGATGATCACCATAAGGGAAGCTTGCGGAAAATACAGTATTCGGATATCGTGATTCTTTTACGTTCTCTAGGGGGATGGGCAGATACATTTGTGAAAGTTTTGGGAGAAATGGGAATTCCAGCAAGAGCTTCCGCCGGAACGGGATATTTTTCTGCTATAGAAGTACAGACAGTTCTTAATTTTTTAAGAATTCTGGATAACCCAAGACAGGATATCCCCATGGCGGCGGTGCTGACATCTCCTTTGGGAGGGCTTACAGGGGAGGAACTGGCAATTTTGCGGTTGCAATTTCCAGAAGGTAATTTTTATCAGGCGGCACTGAATGAAATGCCAAAAGATCCGTGTACAGAATTTTCTGAGAAGGAAACAGCTATTGAGGAAATACCACAGGAACAAAAATCAGAAAACATACAATTGTCGATTCAGTCGAAAGAAAAACTCCAGAAATTTTTGAAATTATTTCAGAAATTTAGAAAAAAAGTTAGTTACACACCCATTCACCAGCTATTATATGAGATGTTGGAGGAAACCGGATATTTGTCGTATGTATATGCATTACCAGATGGAGAAGTGAGAAAAGCCAATTTAGAAATGCTGGTCGAGAAAGCCATTGCCTATGAAAAAACCAGTTATCGGGGATTATTTCATTTTGTACGTTATATGGAACAGCTTCAAAAGTATGAAGTGGATTTTCCCATGGCAGAAGGGGAAGAGACAGAGGATGCTGTGCGAATAATGAGCATTCATAAGAGCAAAGGACTAGAATTTCCAGTGGTGTTTGTCTCTGGTTTGGGGAAAATGTTTAATAATCAGGATATCAGAGAGCGGGTGGTACTTCATCCAAGTCTTGGCATTGGTATGGATATGACAGATTTAAAACGCAGATTAAAAGTTCCTGGATTTACCAGACAACTTTTGGCCAGGAAAATTTCCATGGAAAATACTGGTGAAGAGTTGCGTGTGCTGTATGTTGCTCTTACCAGAGCAAAGGAGAAGTTGATTCTTACAGGGATTTTGAAAAAGGCAGAAGAGAAGCTTGAGGAATTAAAACTTGGAGTGCAAAAGGTTTTATCAGAACAGGAATGTCTTTCTTTTCTGAGACGACTCAACGCTAATACTTTTTTGCAATTTATTTTGATGGCATGTGCCACGTATCCAGACAAATATCCAGTATGTTTGGTTCGTCAGGCAGAACTTGAGAATGCCCAAGAATTGCATAGAGCAGAGGAAGAATTGACGAAAATCGAGTTATTTGCAAGACTGCAAAATGCGGATCATAAATGGCAGGAAAAAGTTGCAGAGCGAATGTCTTATCAATATCCTTATCAAGAAGAAACCGTTATGCGAACGAAGATGTCTGTCTCTGAATTAAAGCATCGTGCAGTGGATCATCTCATTGAGGAAGAGCAAGTACAGCAGCTAGATTGGGAAAATAAAAAACAGGAAGAACAACAAGCCTATATTCCGGCATTCATGGAAGGGATTCAAGAGGAAAATTTGGGAACAAAGAGAGGAACTGCTATGCATCGGGTATTGGAGTGTTATGATTTTACAAAAGAACCAAGTACCTTAAAAAGACAACTTCAATCCATCACCGAACAAAAAAGAATGGAAGAGGAGTTGATGAATTTAGTTAATGTATCTGCATTGAGGCGTTTTCTGAATACGCCTTTGGTGCGACGCATGCAGGAAGCGGCAAACAGAGGAAGACTTTACAAAGAAAAGCCATTTGTGATGGGAAAACCAGCAAGAGAAGTGTTGGAGGAGAGTGACAGTGACGAAATGATGCTGATTCAGGGGATTATAGACGTGTTTTTCGAAGAAGCAGATGGTATTGTTCTGTTGGATTATAAGACAGACAAGGTTGAGACTGGAAGTGAATTATCCGAACGCTACAAGAGACAGATGGAGTTGTATCAGGAGGCGATAGAACGGGCTTTGGGAAAGCCAGTGAAAGAGAGAATTTTGTACTCCTTTTGTCTGGGTGAGACTGTTTGGGTATGATACAAAAATCAGAAAGGATTGAAAAATGAAACATAGACTTATTTTAGCATCCGCATCTCCCAGAAGGAGGGAATTGCTGGAACAGATTGGTGCAGAGTTTGAAGTGATTCCTGCCCAGGGGGAAGAAATTATTTCAAAAGACAGCCCTGAACAAGTGGTCCTAGAGTTATCCAGGCAAAAAGCGCAGGAGATAGCTGAGCGAGTTCAAGATGATAATATTATAGTCCTTGGAGCAGATACAGTGGTGGCTTATGGAAATCAGATTTTGGGTAAACCTAAGGACGAACAGGATGCACAATGTATGCTGGAGACACTTTCGGGCAATACCCATAGTGTGTTTACTGGAGTCGCCATGATTATCAGAGAGGGAGGCAGGCAGCAATGCCAGACTTTCTATGAAGAGACGAAAGTGACAATGTATCCAATGAATAAACGGCAGATCTTATCCTATATCAGCACTGGAGAGCCTATGGATAAGGCTGGGGCATATGCGATTCAAGGGAAATGTGCGGTTTACATTGAGTCCATACAGGGGGACTATAATAATGTGGTAGGTCTGCCCGTAGCCAGAATTTTTCAGGTATTGCAACAATCAGGCATTGAAATTTTATAAGATTCATACTATCATAGAGAATCATAGGGATATAGGAGGAATTATTTATGGGGCAATATGATGAGGTATGTTTGGAGTATTTTTTGGCTAACCAATCACAGCTTTTGGATGAGACGGTGGCGAGGAACCTTGAGGAAGCGGAAGAATTTTTAGAGGATTGTATGGCAGTGGTGTGTAAAAATATCAAAGAGGTACGGGCATACTTTCAGGATGAGGGGGTTGACATTGCCCAGATGAGTAACGAAGAATTGGAAGATGCATCCGAAGTTTTTTCCTTGCCAGATGGTAGATTTCTGGTAGTGGAAGTGTAAGATTTAGGAAATGGAGACAGATATGAAACAGTATGATGTAATTATTGTGGGAGCTGGACCTTCTGGAATTTTCTGCGCATATGAGCTGATTCGCCAGCGGCCGAAACTTAGGGTATTGATGGTGGAAAAGGGCAGAAGAATAGAAGATCGTCAATGCCCCAAACGAAAGACAAAGGTCTGTGTGGGATGTAGGCCCTGTTCTATCACTACGGGTTTTGCAGGAGCAGGGGCTTTTTCAGATGGAAAATTATCGTTATCCCCAGATGTAGGTGGTAATTTACCAGAAATACTTGGATATGAAAAAGCAGTGGAATTGATCCAGGAATCGGATGAAATTTATTTAAAATTTGGAGCAGATAGTAGTATATATGGGGTAGGGAAAGAAAAAGAGATCTGGGAAATCCGAAGAAAGGCCATCAATGCCAATTTAAAACTTGTGGAGTGTCCAATTCGTCATTTAGGTACAGAAGAGGGATATAAAATCTACAATCGTCTACAGAAGTATCTTCTGGAACAAGGTGTGGAGATGAAGTTTTGTACGATGGTAAAAAATGTGCTGGTTGAAGATGGACAGGCTATTGGGGTGGTGACAAAAGAGGGAGAGAACTATTATGGAAGAGAAGTTGTCTGTGCCGTTGGAAGGGAGGGGGCAGATTGGTTCAGTCATATCTGCAAAGAACATGGAATTGAGACGAAAGTGGGAACGGTCGATATCGGAGTTCGCGTGGAAGTCCGGGATGAGGTGATGGATTTTTTAAACCGTAATCTCTATGAGGCTAAATTGGTATATTATACACCTACATTTGATGATAAAGTACGAACCTTTTGTACCAATCCTTCTGGTGAGGTGGCGACAGAATATTATGAGAATGGACTTGCAGTAGTGAACGGCCATGCCTATAAGTCTAATGATTTAAAAACAAATAATACCAATTTCGCGTTGCTGGTATCGAAAAATTTTACAAAACCTTTTAAAACACCGATTGAGTATGGCAAACAGATAGCCCAGCTTTCCAATATGTTATGTGATGGAAGGATTTTGGTTCAAACTTTTGGAGATTTTCGCAGAGGTAGACGGACCACAGAGGAGCGTTTGTGTAGGAATAATTTAATTCCCACTTTAAAGGATGCGGTTCCAGGGGATTTGTCTTTAGTATTCCCACATCGGATTATGGTGGATATTGAGGAGATGATTTTAGCTTTGGATAAAGTGACTCCTGGAATTGCCAGCGATGAAACGTTGCTTTATGGAGTAGAAGTGAAATTTTACTCAAATAAAGTGGTGGTGAATCAACAGTTTGAAACAAATATCCCAAGGTTACGTGCAATCGGTGATGGTGCGTCTGTTACACGAGGTCTACAGCAGGCATCAGCCAATGGCTTAAGTGTTGCCCGCAGTATTTTGGAAACATTGTAATAGAGAGGTTTCAAATGAATTGCAGGATAAAACAAAGCAAAGTGAGGTTACAAATGAGAACAGATCGAAAATGGAAAGTATTGGCAATCTGTGCCCTGCTTTTAGTAAATTTATCAGCATGTAAAATGGGAGATGCTGAGTTGGTGGTAAGCTCAGATTTTATCGGGGACGAAGTGTTCAAGATCCGAGAGGAAGTCTGTACATTGCCTCAGGCCAGGGTTATATTGACGAATTATCAAAATATGTATGCGACCATGTATGGGATTGATTTGTGGGAACTGGATTCTTTGGAACAGGATCTGGAAACTTATGTAAAGGATTTGACAATCTCTAGACTAGCTCAGATTATGGCAATGGATGATTTAGCCAAGGAGAAGGAGATTTCATTAACAAATGAAGAGAAGTCAAAGATTAAGCGGGCGGCAAAAGACTATTTTGATTCTTTAAATGAAGCAGAGAGAGATTATATGCAGGTTCGACAGTCTGATATTGAGAAATTGTACACGCGCTATGGGCTTGCCAATAAGCTATATACATTTTTGACCCAGGGAGTAGATGACGAGGTGAGTGATGAAGAGGCTAGAGTGATGGATGCGCAGCAGATCTTTGTTTTGGATAAAAAGAAGGCTAAGGAAGTAGAGCAGCAACTGAAAGAGGGGAACGATTTTCTAGCAGTTGCCAATCTATATAATGAAGCTGCTGACACAGATGTATCATTTGGAAAGAATGATGTTGCAAAAGAAGTGGCAAATAAAGCATTTGCCTTAGAGAATGATCAGGTCAGTGGTAAAATTAAAACAGACAATGGATTCTATTTTATCAAATGTATCAACCATTATGACCAAGATAAAACAGATGCAAACAAATCTGTAATTTTAGAAAATCGCAGGAAAGAAGCATTTGACGATGTATATCAAGAGTTTTTGACAGGATTGTCTTCTGAGTTCAATGAAAAAGTTTGGCAGAGCGTCCGAGTGGAAGTCAATGATGAGGTGAAAACAGACAAATTTTTTCAGGTTTATGAGAAATATTGTAACTGGTAATTTATGGGCTTGACAAAAATTTATTGTGTATAACAAAACAATTTCCGTTTCAGTTTTAGTATCATCCATATGGAACAGACACATATAAAAGTATAAAAACAGGGTGACCACACTTATGATTTTTTAATCAATGGTTTGGTCACCCTATTTGTTGTGATTTTTGAATTATTACTCTGGCGGTTAAATATCGCAGAATTTTACGCAGGATAAATTGTCATCTGCAAGGCGCAAGATTGAGTTGTAACGAGGGTTACAACGATTGATGACAACGTGGCAGATGGAAATTTAG
>CAJTVT010000036.1 GCA_910580015.1 uncultured Lachnospiraceae bacterium | reverse complement strand
GTCGTACTGAAGTAAAGTGCGAAAAGGAGGCGGCTTTTTTTATGGCAAGTCAAGTTATGAGAATCACACTGAAGGCATATGACCATCAGTTAGTGGATGCATCTGCGAAGAAAATCATCGAAACTGTTAAGAAGAACGGATCAAAGGTGAGCGGACCGGTGCCTCTTCCTACAAAGAAGGAAGTAGTTACCATTTTGAGAGCTGTTCATAAGTATAAAGATTCCAGAGAGCAGTTTGAGCAGAGGACCCATAAGAGGCTGATTGATATCATTACACCAACCCAGAAGACAGTGGATGCATTATCCAGATTGGAAATGCCTGCTGGTGTATATATTGATATCAAGATGAAAAACAAATAATTAAGGTAACAATCCTGAAGGGTTAAATATAACAAGTATTCATTGTATATTTTACTGTTCTAGGATGAACGGTTCCGCTGCCCCGGAAACGGGTATGAAGCGTTCCGCTGTAGAGAAACAGGAGGTAAAGAAATAATGAAGAAAGCGATTTTAGCTACAAAAGTCGGAATGACTCAAATCTTCAATACAGACGGTGTGTTAGTGCCGGTTACTGTATTACAGGCTGGTCCATGTGCTGTAACCCAGATCAAAACGGTAGAGAATGATGGATACAGTGCAGTGCAGGTTGGTTTTGTTGACAAGAAGGATAAACTTGTAAATAAGGATGCCAACGGCAAGAAAGAAATCAAGCGCAGACATGGAGCTACAAAGGCTGAACAGGGCCACTTTAAGAAAGCCGGCGTATCCAGCAAAAGGTTTGTCAGAGAGTTCAAGTTTGAGAATGCTGATGAGTACAAATTAGCTCAGGAAATCAAAGCGGATATTTTTGCAGAGGGTGATAAGGTTGATGCCACTGCAATCTCCAAAGGAAAAGGATTTCAGGGTGCGATCAAGAGATATGGACAGCACAGAGGACCTATGGCTCACGGTTCTAAATTCCATCGTCATCAGGGTTCCAACGGCGCATGTTCCAGTCCAAGCAAGGTGTTCAAGGGAAAAGGAATGCCGGGTCATATGGGTTCTGTAAAAGTAACTGTTCAGAATCTTGAGATTGTTAGAGTGGATGCTGAGAATAATCTGCTTTTGGTAAAAGGAGCTGTTCCAGGACCGAAAAAGTCTTTGGTGACAATCAAAGAGACAGTAAAAGCAGGGAAATAGCGCTTGAGAAATGCCCTATGGGCATCCCTTTGTGCCAGTAAGATGGCAAAAGATGAAAGGAGGAACTTAACGATGGCTAATGTAGCTATTTATAATATGGAAGGCAATGAAGTAGGAAGCCTTGAGCTGAATGATGCAGTGTTCGGTGTGGAAGTCAATGAACATCTGGTACACATGGCAGTTGTACAGCAGCTTGCAAACAACCGTCAGGGAACGCAGAAAGCAAAGACACGTTCAGAAGTTCGCGGCGGTGGTAGGAAACCATGGAGACAGAAAGGAACAGGTCACGCGAGACAGGGTTCTATTCGGGCTCCTCAGTGGAAAGGTGGCGGAGTAGTTTTTGCTCCAGTTCCAAGAGATTATTCTTTCAAATTAAATAAGAAGGAAAAAAGAGCAGCTCTTAAATCTGTATTGACAACCAAAGTGAATGATAGCAAATTGATTGTCCTGGATGAACTGAAAATGGACGAGATTAAGACAAAGAAATTCCAGGAAATGTTAAACAATCTGAAAGTTAGCAAGGCACTTGTGGTTATCAATGAGAATGATAAGAATGTGGTATTGTCAGCTAGAAACATTCCAGCAGTTAAGACTGCATTGACAAATACCATCAATGTATATGATATTTTGAAATACGACACTGTGGTAGTAACCAAGGATGCCGTAGCAACAATCGAGGAGGTGTATGCATAATGGCAAACGTACAATATTATGACGTAATCCTCAAGCCGGTTATCACGGAAAAAAGTATGAATGCAATGGCTGAGAAGAAGTATACGTTTCTGGTGCATCCGGAAGCAAACAAGACCATGATTAAAGAGGCTGTTGAAAAGATGTTCGAAGGAACCAAAGTAAAGAATGTCAATACCTTGAATATCGGCGGCAAAAAAAGAAGAAGAGGTATGGTAGTCGGGAAAACTGCCAAGACCAAGAAAGCAATCGTTCAATTAACAGAAGACAGCAAGGATATTGAAATTTTTGCTGGCTTATAGAAAGGAGAACTACGATGGGAATCAAGACATATAACCCATATACACCTTCCAGGAGAAATATGACTGGTTCTGATTTTTCTGAGATTACAAAGAAGACACCAGAGAAATCTCTGTTAGTTTCCTTACAGAAACAGTCCGGTCGTAACAATCAGGGTAAAATTACAGTGAGACACCGTGGAGGCGGATCCAGAAGAAAATACAGAATCATTGATTTTAAGAGAAATAAAAAGGATGGAATTCCTGCAACAGTTATGGGAATCGAGTACGATCCAAATAGAACAGCGAATATCGCACTGATCTGCTATGCGGATGGTGAAAAAGCTTATATCATCGCACCAGAAGGATTGGCAGATGGCATGAAGCTTATGAACGGACCAGAAGCCGAGGTAAGAGTGGGAAACTGCCTGCCTCTTGAAAATATTCCAGTTGGTACTCAGGTACACAATGTTGAATTGCATCCTGGCAAGGGCGGACAGCTGGTTCGTTCCGCTGGAAACAGTGCACAGTTAATGGCTAAGGAAGGCAAATATGCAACTTTGCGTCTGCCCTCCGGTGAAATGAGAATGGTGCCGATTATTTGCAGAGCAACGATTGGAGTTGTAGGAAATACGGATCATAACCTGGTTAAGATTGGTAAGGCAGGACGGAAGCGTCATATGGGTATTCGCCCAACAGTCCGCGGTTCTGTTATGAATCCGAACGACCATCCACATGGAGGTGGAGAAGGTAAGACTGGTATCGGCCGTCCAGGTCCATCTACACCTTGGGGCAAGCCTGCTCTGGGTCTTAAGACCAGAAAGAAGAATAAAGCATCTAACAAGCTTATCGTAAGAAGAAGAGACGGTAGAGCAATTAAATAATATGAGGTACCCGCGGGCAAGGTTTCTGCCCGGGAAACGGGACCAAATCAAGGAGGTTTAAATATGGCTCGTTCACTGAAAAAAGGACCATTTGCTGATGCAAGTTTATTAAAAAAAGTAGACGCTATGAATGCAGCAGGCGAAAAGAGCGTGATCAAGACATGGTCTCGCCGTTCTACAATCTTTCCGCAGTTCGTAGGTCATACATTTGCCGTACATGACGGAAGAAAACATGTACCAGTATATGTGACAGAAGATATGGTCGGACATAAATTGGGTGAGTTTGTTGCTACAAGAACTTACCGTGGACATGGAAAAGACGAGAAGAAATCAAGAGTTCGTTAAGCACAAGAATCTGAAAGGAGGTTTCATCCATGGCTAAAGGACATAGAAGTCAAATTAAGAGAGAAAGAAATGCGCAGAAAGACACCCGGCCTTCCGCAAAGTTATCTTATGCTAGAGTGTCGGTTCAGAAGGCTTGTTTCGTACTGGATGCAATTCGTGGAAAAGACGTGCAGACTGCACTTGCTATCCTGGCTTACAATCCCAGATATGCATCAAGCGTGATAGAGAAATTACTGAAATCTGCTGTTGCGAATGCGGAGAATAACAATGGATTGGATGCACAGAACCTTTATGTTGCAGAGTGTTATGCAAACAAAGGACCAACAATGAAGAGAGTTAGACCAAGGGCACAGGGCAGAGCTTACAGAATTGAGAAGAGAATGAGCCACATTACAATTGTGCTTGATGAAAGATAGGAGGGCAGACATGGGACAGAAGGTTAATCCTCATGGTTTAAGAGTCGGCATTATCAAGGATTGGGACTCTAAATGGTACGCAGAATCAGATTTTGCAGACTTTTTAGTAGAAGACTATAACATCAGAACATTTCTGAAGAAAAAATTATACGCATCAGGTGTTTCCAAGATTGAGATTGAAAGGGCTTCTGACCGCGTAAAAGTGATTCTTTACACAGCAAAGCCAGGTGTGGTAATCGGTAAGGGCGGATCTGAGATTGAGAAAGTAAAGGCTGAACTTCAGAAATATACAGATAAGAAGTTAGTTGTAGATATCAAAGAAGTAAAAAGACCAGATAAAGATGCTCAATTGGTGGCAGAGAACATTGCTTTGCAGTTGGAGAATCGTGTTTCATTCCGAAGAGCAATGAAATCTTGCATGGGCAGAAGTATGAAAGCAGGAGCACTGGGAATTAAGAGTTCCGTTTCTGGACGTCTGGGCGGCGCTGATATGGCCCGTACCGAGTTCTACAGCGAGGGAACCATTCCACTTCAGACATTAAGAGCAGATATCGATTATGGATTCGCTGAGGCAGATACCACTTACGGAAAAGTTGGCGTAAAAGTGTGGATCTACAAAGGCGAGGTACTTCCAACAAAAGAAACAAAGGAAGGGAGCGATAAATAATGTTAATGCCAAAAAGAGTAAAACGTCGTAAACAGTTCCGTGGATCCATGGCAGGTAAGGCGTTAAGAGGTAATAAAATTACAAATGGTGAATACGGTATTGTAGCTACAGAGCCATGCTGGATTAAATCGAACCAGATTGAGGCAGCCCGTATTGCGATGACACGTTATATCAAGCGTGGCGGTAAAGTTTGGATTAAAATTTTCCCAGATAAACCAGTAACAGCAAAACCAGCAGAGACTCGTATGGGTTCCGGAAAAGGAACATTGGAATATTGGGTGGCTGTAGTGAAACCAGGGCGTGTTATGTTCGAGATTTCTGGAGTTCCGGAAGAAACAGCTCGTGAGGCGTTACGTCTTGCTACACACAAATTACCTTGTAAATGTAAAGTGGTTTCGCGTGCAGACTTAGAAGGCGGTGAATCAAATGAAAACTAGTAATTATTTAAAAGATTTAAGAGAAGAATCTGTAGCAGCATTACAAGAACAGTTAGTAGCTGCAAAAAAGGAACTGTTTAATTTAAGATTCCAGAATGCTACCAATCAGTTAGATAATACCGGAAGAATCAAAGAGGTTCGGAAGAATATCGCTAGAATTCAGACGATTATTACTGAGAAGGCAAAAGCAGAGGCTTAATATCCTAGAAAGGAGATTCTAAATCGTGGAAGAAAGAAATCTTAGAAAGACACGTACCGGTGTTGTTGTAAGTGATAAGATGAACAAGACCATTGTTGTTGCAGTAAGGGATAATGTTAGACATCCTCTTTACAACAAAATTGTTAAGAAAACTTATAAATTAAAAGCTCATGATGAGAACAATGACTGCAAGGTTGGCGATACTGTCAAAGTAATGGAAACAAGGCCTTTATCAAAAGATAAGAGATGGAGACTTGTAGAGATCATTGAGAGAGCGAAATAAAGGAGGCTACCAGCATGATTCAACAGGAAAGTAGACTGAAAGTAGCTGATAATACAGGAGCAAAAGAATTACTGTGTATCCGTGTTATGGGCGGTTCTACCAGGAGATATGCAAATATCGGAGATATCATTACTGCTACGGTTAAAGATGCAACACCAGGCGGCGTTGTAAAAAAAGGCGATGTAGTAAAAGCTGTAGTAGTTCGTACCAAAAAGGGCGCTCGTCGGAAAGACGGTTCCTATATCAAATTTGATGAGAACGCAGCAGTTATTATCAAGGATGATAAAACTCCAAGAGGAACCCGTATCTTTGGGCCGGTTGCAAGAGAGCTTCGTGAAAAACAGTTTATGAAGATTGTTTCCCTGGCTCCGGAAGTATTATAGGAGGTGCAAAGATGGCAACAATGAAAATAAAAAAAGGTGATCTGGTAAGAGTGATCGCTGGGAAAGATAAAGATAAAGAGGGCAAGGTAATTGCTGTAAATAAGAAAAAAGATACTGTATTGGTAGAAGGTGTCAATATGGTGACAAAGCATACAAAGCCCAGTATGACAAATCAGCAGGGTGGCATCGTTCATCAGGAAGGACCCATCCATATTTCTAACGTAATGTATGTCCATAAAGGAAAAGCTACCAGGATCGGTTTCAAAATGGACGGAGACAAAAAGGTACGTTATGCCAAGTCCACTGGCGATGTGATTGATTAATTCAGGAGAGGAGGTCCATTCAGTTGAGTAGTAGATTAAAAGAAATTTATCAGAACGAGATCGTAGACGCTCTGATGAAAAAATTCGAATATAAAAATGTGATGCAAGTACCGAAGATTGAAAAAGTAGTCATCAACATGGGTGTCGGCGAAGCGAAAGAAAACGCGAAACTTCTTGACGCTGCCGTGAGCGATCTGGAAACCATTACCGGCCAGAAAGCAGTGATTACAAAAGCCAAAAAATCTGTGGCAAACTTCAAAATCAGAGAAGGAATGGCCATTGGGTGTAAAGTGACCTTGAGAGGCGATAAGATGTATGAGTTTGTTGATCGCTTAATCAATCTGGCTCTGCCCCGTGTACGTGACTTCAGAGGGGTAAATCCCAACGCATTTGACGGAAGAGGAAATTATGCCCTTGGTATCAAAGAGCAGCTGATTTTCCCGGAAATCGAGTATGATAAAATCGACAAAATCCGCGGTATGGATGTTATTTTCGTAACTACAGCAAAAACAGACGAAGAAGGCCGTGAATTGTTGGCACAGTTCAATATGCCATTTGCAAAACAGTAAGGAGGGAATTTCAATGGCAAAAACAGCAATGAAAATCAAACAGCAGCGCAAACAGAAATTCTCTACCAGAGAATACAGCCGTTGCAGAATTTGCGGACGTCCGCATGCATATTTGAGAAAATACGGAATCTGCAGAATCTGCTTCCGTGAATTAGCTTATAAAGGACAGATTCCAGGTGTTAAAAAGGCGTCTTGGTAGGCCGGTAAAGGAGGAAAATATATCATGACAATGAGTGATCCAATCGCAGATATGCTTACAAGAATCCGTAATGCAAACACTGCTAAACATGATACAGTAGATGTTCCAGCTTCCAAGATGAAAGTTGCAATTGCCGACATTCTTGTAAATGAAGGATACATTGTGAAATATGACATCGTGGAGGATGGCAGCTTCAATACAATTCGCATTACGTTGAAATATGGCAAAGACAAAAATGAGAAAATCATTACTGGACTTAAGAGAATTTCCAAACCAGGTCTTCGTGTCTATGCTGGTAAGAATGAAATCCCCAAAGTTCTGGGAGGTCTGGGAATTGCAATTCTTTCCACCAACCAGGGCGTTGTAACTGATAAAGAAGCAAGAAAATTAGCAGTAGGCGGAGAAGTTCTCGCCTATGTATGGTAGGAGGTACGGGCATGTCACGAATCGGAAGAATGCCAATCGCAGTACCCGCAGGCGTTACTGTGGATATTGCAGAAAATAATCATGTGACTGTAAAAGGTCCGAAGGGAACCCTTGAGAGGACCCTTCCAGAAGAAATGGAAATCAAATTAGAAGGTTCTGAAATCACAGTGAGCAGGCCGAGCGATTTAAAGAGGATGAAATCCCTCCACGGCCTGACAAGGACACTGATCAACAATATGGTAGTAGGCGTAACCAATGGCTACACCAAGGAACTGGAAGTAAACGGCGTTGGTTACAGGGCATCCAAGTCCGGGAAAGAGCTGACTTTGAACTTAGGGTTTTCCCATCCAGTGGTTATGACTGACCCAGAAGGGCTGGAGTCCAAAGTGGAAGGGAATAAAATCACCATTTCCGGCATCGACAAAGAAAAGGTTGGCCAGTACGCAGCAGAAATCAGGGATAAGAGAAGGCCAGAGCCTTATAAAGGAAAAGGTATCAAATATATGGACGAAGTTATCCGGCGTAAAGTTGGTAAGACTGGTAAAAAATAGTTAAAGGAGGAACAATAAGATGATTAATAAGAAATCAAGATCAGAAGTCCGGATGAAAAAGCATAGAAGAATCCGCAATCGTTTCTCCGGTACAGCAGAACGGCCGCGTTTAGCAGTATTCAGAAGCAATAACCACATGTATGCGCAGATTATCGACGATGTTGCACAGCATACGCTGGTATCTGCATGCACGCTCCAGAAAGACGTAAAAGCTGAGCTGGAGAAAACCAATAACGTGGATGCGGCAGCGCACCTTGGGACAGTGATTGCGAAACGGGCGCTGGAAAAGGGCATTACTACAGTTGTCTTCGACAGAGGCGGTTATATCTATCAGGGAAAAGTCAAGGCTTTAGCTGATGCAGCAAGAGAAGCCGGGTTAAACTTTTAATAGGAGGAGACAAATACATGAAACGTACAATCATTGATGCTAGTCAATTGGAATTAACAGAAAAAGTGGTATCAATTAAACGTGTAACGAAGGTTGTTAAAGGCGGACGTAATATGCGTTTTACAGCTTTGGTTGTTGTGGGTGACGGCAATGGTCATGTAGGTGCAGGTTTAGGAAAAGCAACAGAAATTCCTGAGGCAATCCGCAAAGGAAAAGAAGATGCAATGAAGAAACTGATTTCTGTAAAATTAGATGAGAACAATAGTATTACACATGATATTTCGGGAAAACATACCGGAGCGTCTGTGTTGCTTAAGAGAGCTCCCGAAGGTACTGGTGTGATCGCAGGTGGTCCAGCACGTAACGTGTGTGAACTTGCTGGAATCAA
This sequence comes from uncultured Lachnospiraceae bacterium, assembly GCA_910580015.1. Classification (GTDB taxonomy): domain Bacteria; phylum Bacillota; class Clostridia; order Lachnospirales; family Lachnospiraceae; genus Petralouisia. The sequence continues at coordinate 22,430 of CAJTVT010000036.1, read as the reverse complement.
AAACATCCGTACGAAATCTTTAGGTTCCAACAATAAGCAGAATGTAGTGCTTGCTACAATTGATGCTTTGAGTCAGTTGAAATCTCCGGAAGAGGTAGCAAAACTCCGCGGAAAATCTGTGGAAGAGATACTCGGTTAAGGAGGACATGAAAGATGGCAGGAAAATTAAAAATTACACTTGTGAAATCTACGATCGGCGCTGTTCCCAAGAACCGTAAGACAGTAGAAGCGTTAGGACTTAGGAAACTGAACCATAGTGTGGAAATGCCAGATAATGCAGCGGTTAGAGGTATGGTTCAGAAAGTAAGACATTTAGTTAAAGTAGAGGAAATTTAAGAGGACAGTAAGGAGGTGTCAGAATGGACTTATCAAATTTAAGACCGGCAGATGGTTCTAAACACAGCAATAATTTTAGAAGAGGACGCGGACACGGTTCAGGAAATGGTAAGACGGCAGGTAAGGGTCATAAGGGCCAGAAAGCTCGTTCCGGAGCGCCAAGACCTGGTTTTGAAGGTGGACAGATGCCATTATACAGAAGAATTCCGAAGCGTGGATTTACCAACAGAAATTCAAAAGATATTGTTGGAGTGAATGTTAAAGTTTTGGAAGTCTTCGATAATGATACAGTTGTTACAGTGGAAGCTTTGCAGGAAAAGGGGATTATAAAAAACCCTAGAGACGGTGTAAAGATCCTTGGAAATGGAGAACTGACCAAGAAGCTTACAGTACAGGTGAATGCTTTTAGTGCAGGCGCTAAGGAAAAAATTGAAGCTGTTGGCGGAAAAGCAGAGGTGATTTAATGCTGGAGACACTCCGTAAAGCGTTTAAAATTAAAGATATACGAAATCGTATTTTCTATACGTTTTTGATGCTGATTGTCATCAGGATAGGGTCTCAGTTACCTCTTCCTGGTGTGAACGGTGAGGTAATCGCAAGCTGGTTTGCAAGCCAGGGGACAGATGGATTGAATTTCTTCAATGCCATCACTGGTGGTTCTTTTGAACAGATGTCAGTATTTGCTTTAAACATTACACCGTATATTACATCATCCATCATTATGCAGCTTCTTACCATTGCGATCCCTAAGCTGGAAGAAATGCAGAAAGATGGAGAGGATGGACGTAAGAAAATTGCAGAAATCACACGTTATGTGACAGTGGTTCTTGCATTAATTCAGTCAGTTGCCATGGCAATTGGATTTGGACGTGCCAATTATCTGGATAAGTTTGACGCACTGCATGTGATTATGATGGTGACTAGTTTAACAGCAGGTTCTGCGGTTCTTATGTGGATTGGTGAACGGATTACGGAAAAGGGTGTTGGAAACGGTATTTCTATTGTGTTGACGATCAATATTATTTCTCGTATTCCGGAAGATTTAATGACTCTTTATACACAATTTATTCAGAACGCATCGAATGTAGGAAATGCAATTCTTGCAGCGCTTGTAATTCTTGCAGTTATTTTAGTAACAGTGGTATTCGTTATCATCCTTCAGGATGGACAGCGCAGGATTCCGGTGCAGTACAGCAAAAAGATTCAGGGAAGAAAACAAGTAGGAGGACAATCATCCCATATTCCTTTGAAGGTAAATACCGCAGGTGTGATTCCGATTATCTTTGCTCAGTCAATTATGCAATTTCCAGTTGTAATTGCAACCATTATGGGTAAGGGGAATGGAAATGGTATTGGAAGTAAAATACTTCACGGATTGTCCCAGTCTTATTGGTGTGACCCAGAACAGCCAATTTACAGCATTGGTTTGGTGGTATATATAATTTTAGTTGTTGCGTTTGCTTACTTCTATACCTCCATTACCTTTAATCCGCTGGAAATTGCCAATAATATGAAGCGTCAGGGCGGCTTTATCCCTGGAATTAGACCAGGAAAGCCCACCAGTGATTATTTAACAAAGATCTTAAACTATATTGTCTTCATCGGAGCAGTTGGTCTTACAATTGTGGCAGTAATTCCAATTTTCTTTAATGGAATTTTCAATGCAAATGTATCCTTCGGTGGAACATCTATCATCATTATTGTTGGTGTAATTATTGAGACCTTAAAGCAGATTGAATCTCAGATGCTGGTACGCTATTATAAAGGATTTTTGAATGACTAGTTATTTTGCAATTATGTGTACCTGGGAGGTGTCGAAGAGCATCTCCCATGGTGCACTAAAGTCATTTATAGGAACATTATAAATTCAATTGTCTTGCACATAGTATAAAAGTGCAAAAATGGAGGAATAGCTTATGAAAATTATTATGTTAGGTGCACCTGGAGCAGGAAAAGGAACACAGGCAAAACAGATTGCGGATAAATATTCTATTCCGCATATTTCTACAGGAGATATTTTCCGTGCAAATTTGAAAGCAGGTACTGAGTTAGGAAAAAAAGCAAAAGAGTATATGGATCGAGGAGATCTTGTGCCAGATGAATTGACTTGTGATCTTGTAATGGATCGTATCAGTCAGGACGATTGCAAAAATGGATTTGTGTTGGATGGATTCCCAAGAACAATTCCCCAGGCAGAGGCGCTTGATGCAGCTCTTAGCAAGATCGACCAGAAAATGGATTATGCCATTGACGTGGATGTTCCAGATGAAAATATTATCAACCGTATGTCAGGTAGACGCGCTTGTCTGAATTGTGGAGCTACGTATCACATTGTATCAATTCCCACAAAGACGGAAGGTATCTGTGATCGCTGTGGAAATCCTGTAGTATTGAGAGATGACGATCAGCCAGAAACCGTTAAGAAACGTTTGGAAGTTTACCATGCACAGACTCAACCGTTGATCGATTATTACAAAAAACAGAACATTTTAAAGAGCGTAGATGGGACCCAGCCAATGGAAAATGTATTTGGCGCCATTGTGGAAATTTTAGGAGCGTAAAATATGTCAGTGTCAATTAAATCTGCCAGGGAGATTGAGTTAATGAGGGCAGCGGGAAAAATCCTGGCAAAGGTTCATGAAAATCTGGGGAAGGAACTCAAAGCGGGCATGTCCACGATGGACATTGACAGTCTTGGCGATGAGATTATACGTAGCTATGGATGCATCCCTTCCTTTAAGAATTATAATGGGTATCCCGCATCGGTGTGTGTGTCAGTAAATGATGAGGTAGTCCACGGTATTCCCACAAAAAATCGTCTGATACAGGAAGGTGATATTGTAAGCCTTGATATTGGAGTAATCTACAAAGGCTACCACTCCGATGCAGCCCGCACACATGGAATCGGTGAGATTTCCAAGGAAGCTGCACTATTAATAGAAAGAACCCGGCAGTGTTTTTTTGAAGGCATAAAGTATGCAAAAGAAGGTAATCATCTGCATCAGATTTCGAATGCGATTAGTGCGTATGCGGAGAGCTTCGGCTATGGGGTGGTGCGTGATCTTGTAGGACACGGCATCGGCACCCATCTGCATGAAGATCCCCAGATTCCAAACTTCACTCAGAGGAGTAGAGGAGTACGTCTGAAAGCAGGTATGACATTGGCGATTGAACCCATGATCAATGCAGGGCGTTTTGATGTGGAATGGCAGGATGATGACTGGACGGTAGTAACCCAGGATCATTCTTTATCTGCTCATTACGAAAATACGATTTTGGTCACATCTGGAGAGCCCGAAATATTAAGCCTTACTGAGGCTGAGAGCAGCTTCTTATAGGAGGCGACAGATGGACATTAAGTTAGCGGTTTCCAGGTCAGGACATGACAAAGACAGCATATATGTAATTGTAAAAGAAGAAGCCAATTTGGTTTATCTGGCAGACGGCAAGTTAAAGCCTGTGGAAAAGCCGAAAAGAAAAAACAAGAAACATATTCAAATAATTAAAAAGCTTCCGAAAGAGATTACAGAAGTCTTTACACAGGAGAATTTTCGGAATGAAGAAATAAAAAGAGCCATAAAGCTTTATCAGAAAAACATACCTTGAGAATTGCCAACTGGTGGAAAGGGATGCCCTGAGGTATGAAATATCAGGAGGAAACAAAATGTCAAAAGCAGATGTAATTGAAGTAGAAGGAACTGTGGTGGAGAAGTTACCAAATGCCATGTTTCAAGTTGAATTGGAAAATGGTCACCAAATTCTGGCGCATATTAGCGGTAAATTGAGGATGAACTTTATCCGCATCCTGCCCGGAGATAAGGTAACGATTGAGATGTCTCCCTATGATCTGACAAAAGGCAGGATTATCTGGCGAGACAAGTAAGCATAATTTCAGTATAAAGATGCTATTTTACAGAAGATAAACAGAGGGTATAAAAGATTCAAGCGTCTGCTGGGATTTTTTATACCCTGATTTTTTGGAGGGACTTAGACATGTATCAATATCTACTGTTGTTGGATACAAAAGAGGAAAAGGAATTTTTCCGTGAGATATACAATACCTATAAGAATGGAATGTATCGTGTAGCTTACCAGATATTACAGAATCGTTCTGATGCAGAAGACATTGTGCATGAAACATTTCTGACATTAACTGAACATCTGGATGGGATGATGGACGCGTCAGAACAGAAAAACTGGAATTATATATTTACCATTGTGAAACATAAATGTTACAATCTGTACAAAAAGAAGAAATGGGAAATTGAAACCGAGGAAAGTCCAGAAGATCTCAGAAATATATTTAAAGAAGGTTTGGATGCTCAGATAGTAAAAATGGAGAAAAAAGAATTAATCTTGAAACTGGTAAAAGAGATGAAACAATCTTACCAGGATGTTTTAATGTTACAATATTATCACGAGTTGGATGTGATGGAAATTGCAGAAATTTTAGATACAACGCCAGATAATGTGAGACATATATCCATGAGAGCGAAAAAGAAAATGCATGATATATTAGATAAATATGGGATATCCGATCGTCATGACATTTGAAATAAAATGGCGTAATTGTTCTGTCGAGCTTAGGTTTTCAAACATTTTCCTTGACATGCTATGAATTGTTGTGCTATCATATAGGGTGCACTATTATGGTGACGTGTACTTATTATTCGGGAGCTGGATCAAATGAAAAAATTGTCTGATACAGCTTCTGGTGGATTGTAGAAACATTCTTGAAAATATAAAAACGAGAGGTGAAACGTCAATGGAGAAAAACAGAATACGTCCGATTAAAGCAGGAAAAAGCGTTCGTATGAGTTACTCGCGACAAAAGGAAGTATTAGAAATGCCGAACCTGATTGAGGTTCAGAAGAATTCTTACAACTGGTTCATCAATGAAGGGTTGAAAGAAGTATTTGCTGATATTTCTCCCATCGCAGATTACAGCGGACAGTTAAGTCTGGAATTCGTTGGTTTTACATTGTGTGAAGATGATGTGAAATATTCAATTGCAGAATGTAAAGAACGGGATGCAACCTATGCCGCACCTTTAAAAGTAAAAGTCAGATTTTACAACAAAGAGGCAGTTGAAGAAGTCAAGGATTATGAAATCTTCATGGGCGATTTACCTCTTATGACAGAGACAGGAACCTTCGTAATTAATGGTGCGGAACGAGTAATTGTCAGCCAGTTGGTGCGTTCTCCAGGTATCTATTATGGAATTGCACACGATAAAGTAGGTAAGACATTGTATTCCTGTACGGTAATCCCAAATCGCGGTGCATGGTTGGAGTATGAGACTGATTCCAATGATGTATTTTATGTGCGAGTGGACAGAACAAGAAAAGTTCCGGTTACTGTATTAATCCGAGCCTTGGGTATTGGGACAAATCAGGAGATTGTGGAATTGTTTGGCGAGGAACCCAAGATCATTGCAAGCTTTGGCAAGGATGTCGCCACGAATTATCATGAAGGTCTGTTAGAATTATATAAGAAAATCCGTCCCGGAGAGCCTCTGACAGTGGAGAGCGCAGAGAGCTTAATTAATGCTATGTTTTTTGATCCCAGACGTTATGATCTTGCAAAAGTGGGACGATATAAATTTAATAAAAAACTTTCTCTGAAGAATCGTATTAGCGGACAGGTTCTTGCGGAGGATGTTGTAGATGCATCTACAGGAGAGATCATTGCAGAGCAGGGAAATGTGATCGATCGAGAGCTTGCAGATGTGATTCAGAATGCGGCTGTGCCCTATGTGTGGATTCAGGGAGAGGAACGTAATATTAAGGTTTTGTCTAATCTTATGGTGGATATCACAAATTATGTGGATATTGATAAAGAGGAGGCAAGAAGCTTAGGAATTACAGAATTAGTGTATTACCCAGTGTTGGAAAAGATATTAGAAGAGAATGAGAGTATCGAAGATATCAAAGAAGCACTTCATAGAAATGCAGTAGATTTGATTCCCAAGCATATTACCAGGGAGGATATTTTAGCTTCTATCAACTATAATATGCATCTGGAATATGGACTGGGAAATGATGACGACATTGACCATTTGGGGAACCGTCGTATCCGTGCAGTAGGTGAATTGCTTCAGAATCAGTATCGAATTGGACTTTCCAGAATGGAACGTGTGGTTCGTGAAAGGATGACAACGCAAGATCAGCAGGGGATTTCTCCGCAGAGTTTGATTAATATTAAACCTGTGACAGCGGCAGTCAAAGAATTTTTTGGTTCGTCCCAGTTGTCTCAGTTTATGGATCAGAATAATCCGTTGGGTGAGTTGACGCATAAAAGGCGTTTGTCCGCACTGGGTCCTGGAGGTCTGTCCAGGGATCGAGCAGGGTTTGAGGTGCGTGATGTTCATTATTCCCATTACGGAAGAATGTGTCCTATTGAGACACCAGAAGGACCGAACATTGGTTTGATTAATTCACTTGCAACTTATGCAAGGATTAATGAATATGGTTTTGTTGAGGCTCCTTACCGTAAAATTGATAAATCAGATCCGAAGAATCCAAAAGTGACGGATGAAGTGGTTTATATGACAGCGGACGAGGAAGATAATTACCATGTAGCACAGGCAAATGAGGCGTTGGATGCAGAAGGGCATTTTGTAAGAAATTCTGTTTCTGGACGATACAGAGAAGAGACACAGGAATATGAGAAAGGGATGTTTGATTATATGGATGTGTCTCCTAAAATGGTATTCTCTGTTGCTACAGCGTTGATTCCATTTTTGGAAAATGATGATGCGAACCGTGCGCTCATGGGTTCCAACATGCAGCGTCAGGCAGTGCCCCTATTGACAACAGAGCCGCCGGCGGTGGGAACTGGTATGGAGACGAAAGCGGCAGTGGATTCTGGTGTGTGTGTGGTGGCCAAACATGCAGGTATCGTAGAGCGTTCTATATCCAATGAAATTACGATTAAGACAGAAGATGGCAAACGGGATGTATATAAATTAACCAAGTTTTCACGAAGTAACCAATCCAACTGTTATAATCAAAGACCTATGGTATTTAAGGGAGAGCGCGTGGAGCAAGGGCAGGTAATTGCAGACGGTCCATCCACTTCCAACGGAGAACTGGCATTGGGGAAGAATCCTCTGATCGGTTTTATGACATGGGAAGGATATAATTATGAAGATGCAGTTCTCTTAAGTGAGAGACTTGTTCAGGAAGATGTATATACTTCGGTTCATATTGAAGAATATGAAGCGGAGGCAAGAGATACCAAGTTAGGGCCGGAGGAGATTACACGAGATGTTCCAGGTGTAGGGGATGATGCACTCAAAGATCTAGATGAGAGAGGTATTATTCGTATTGGTGCAGAGGTTCGTGCTGGAGATATCTTAGTCGGAAAAGTTACCCCCAAGGGTGAGACGGAACTTACGGCAGAAGAACGCCTTCTTCGTGCTATTTTTGGAGAGAAAGCAAGGGAAGTTCGAGATACCTCATTGAAAGTGCCTCATGGCGAGTATGGTATTGTAGTGGATGCCAAAGTATTTACCAGAGATAATGGAGATGAGTTGTCTCCAGGAGTCAATCAGGCAGTTCGTATTTACATTGCCCAAAAACGTAAGATTTCAGTAGGCGACAAAATGGCGGGACGTCATGGAAACAAAGGTGTGGTTTCTCGTGTGCTTCCGGTGGAAGATATGCCATTTTTGCCCAACGGGCGTCCACTGGATATCGTACTGAATCCATTGGGTGTGCCGTCTCGTATGAATATTGGGCAAGTGTTGGAAATTCATTTAAGTCTTGCAGCAAAAGCGCTTGGATTTAATATTGCAACGCCTGTATTTGATGGTGCGAATGAAAATGATATCATGGATACCTTGGATCTGGCGAATGATTATGTGAACCTGTCTTGGGAAGAATTTGAGGCTCGTTATAAGGAAGAACTGCTCCCAGAAGTTTTGGAATATCTGTATGAAAACCGGGAACACAGAGAGGTATGGAAGGGAGTGCCTTTATCCAGAGATGGTAAGGTACGGTTAAGAGATGGAAGAACAGGAGAATATTTTGACAGCCCAGTTACCATTGGTCACATGCATTATCTGAAGCTCCATCACCTGGTAGATGATAAGATTCATGCTCGTTCCACGGGTCCTTACTCACTGGTAACACAGCAGCCGTTGGGAGGAAAAGCGCAGTTTGGCGGACAGCGTTTTGGAGAGATGGAAGTGTGGGCTTTGGAGGCATATGGTGCGTCCTATACCCTACAGGAGATTTTGACAGTGAAGTCAGACGATGTGATTGGACGTGTGAAGACATATGAAGCGATCATTAAGGGAGATAATATTCCTAAACCAGGGATTCCAGAATCCTTTAAGGTGCTTTTAAAAGAGCTTCAGTCATTGGGTCTGGATGTGAAAGTTCTGGATGAAAACAGAGAAGAGATAGAACTTATGGAAACCAGTGAATATGGCAATACAGATTTGAATTCCATTATTGCAGGAGATCGGAATTTTGCTTTTGAAGAGGAGGAATCTTTCGGTTCCATGGGATTTAGCAAGCAGGAATTTAATGAAGAAAGCGAAGAGCTGGTTGATATAGAGGAAGAAGAGGAAGAAGCATTGGAGCTAGAAGATGATTTCGCCGACTTTGATGATGTTCTTCAATAGGAATTAATTTGCAATTTCAATAGGAGAACGCTCCACGAAGAGAGAGATAGAAGAAGGGAGAGTCACAATGCCAGAAACAATGAATAAAGAGAAGTACCAGCCAATTACTTTTGATGCAATTAAGATTGGTCTGGCCTCACCAGAGAAGATCCGAGAGTGGTCTAGGGGCGAGGTAAAGAAGCCTGAAACGATCAATTATAGAACATTAAAACCAGAAAAAGATGGTTTGTTCTGTGAGAAGATTTTTGGACCAAGCAAGGATTGGGAATGCCATTGTGGAAAATATAAAAAAATCCGTTACAAAGGTGTTGTCTGTGACCGATGTGGTGTTGAAATTACCAAGGCAAGTGTCCGCAGGGAGCGTATGGGGCACATAGAATTGGCAGCTCCAGTTTCCCATATTTGGTATTTTAAAGGGATTCCAAGCCGCATGGGATTAATATTAGATTTGTCTCCCAGAACGTTAGAAAAAGTTCTGTATTTTGCGTCTTATATTGTTTTGGATAAGGGAGGTAGTGACCTTCAGTACAAGCAGGTGTTGTCCGAAACAGAATATCAGGAGGCAAGAGAAAAGTTCGGCAATGATTTTCGGGTAGGCATGGGTGCGGAATCCATTAAGGAACTGTTGGAGGCCATAGATTTAGAAAAGGATGCACTGGAGTTAAAGACTGCATTGAAAGATGCAACTGGACAGAAACGGGCGCGTATTATCAAACGTTTGGAAGTGGTGGAAGCATTCCGCGGTTCAGGGAACAAGCCAGAATGGATGATTATGGATGTGATCCCAGTAATTCCGCCAGATTTACGTCCAATGGTGCAATTGGACGGTGGACGTTTTGCAACATCTGATTTAAATGATTTATATCGTAGAATCATCAACCGTAATAATCGTTTGCGTAGGCTGTTGGAGTTAGGCGCCCCAGATATTATTGTTCGAAATGAGAAGCGAATGCTGCAAGAGGCAGTGGATGCTTTGATTGATAATGGGCGAAGAGGACGACCAGTGACTGGTCCTGGCAATCGTGCGCTGAAGTCTCTGAGTGATATGTTAAAGGGAAAATCTGGCCGGTTCCGTCAGAATTTGTTGGGTAAGCGTGTGGATTATTCTGGCCGTTCCGTTATTGTGGTGGGACCTGAATTGAAGATTTATCAGTGCGGCTTACCCAAAGAGATGGCGATTGAGTTATTTAAGCCATTTGTTATGAAGGAATTGGTGGGCAATGGCACCGCTCACAATATTAAAAGTGCTAAGAAGATGGTAGAACGTTTGCAGTCTGAGGTGTGGGATGTTCTGGAGGAGGTTATCAAAGAGCATCCAGTTATGTTAAATCGAGCACCTACTCTCCATAGATTGGGTATCCAGGCTTTTGAGCCGATTTTGGTAGAAGGAAAGGCAATCAAACTCCACCCACTGGTGTGTACAGCATTTAATGCGGACTTTGATGGAGACCAGATGGCTGTGCATCTTCCACTTTCTGTAGAAGCCCAATCAGAGTGCAGATTCTTATTGCTATCCCCCAACAATCTGCTGAAACCTTCAGATGGAGGCCCAGTAGCGGTTCCATCTCAGGATATGGTTCTTGGTATTTATTATCTGACACAAGAACGCGCAGGTGCTTTGGGAGAAGGAAAATTTTTCAAGAATGTAAATGAGGCAATTCTTGCCTATGAGAATGACGCCTTGACGTTGCATTCAAGAATCACAGCACGTATGACACGCAAATTATCTGATGGTCAGATCGTTACAGGAAATGTAGAATCTACGTTGGGGAGATTTATTTTCAATGAGATTCTTCCACAGGATTTAGGATTCGTAGATAGAAGCAAGCCAGAAGATCAATTGAAGCTGGAAGTAGATTTTCATGTGGGCAAAAAGGGATTAAAACAGATCTTGGAGAAGGTTATTAATATCCATGGAGCTACGAAGACCGCTGAAGTGTTGGATGATATCAAAGCGATGGGATATAAATATTCCACCCGTGCAGCGATGACGGTATCTATTTCTGATATGACAGTGCCTGCCAAGAAGCCAGAACTGATCAAACATGCTCAGGACACTGTGGATAAGATTACCAGGAACTATAAGCGTGGACTTATCACAGAGGAAGAACGCTATAAGGAAGTGGTTGAGACCTGGAAGGAGACAGACGACATTCTGACCCATGAGTTGTTAAGTGGTTTGGATAAATACAACAATATATATATGATGGCGGACTCTGGAGCCCGTGGTTCTGATAAGCAGATCAAACAGCTTGCAGGTATGCGAGGGCTGATGGCAGATACAACAGGTCGGACGATTGAGTTGCCAATTAAATCTAATTTCCGTGAAGGATTGGATGTATTGGAGTATTTTATGTCTGCACATGGAGCACGAAAGGGTCTTTCTGATACGGCACTTCGTACAGCGGATTCCGGTTATCTTACCAGACGATTGGTAGATGTATCACAAGAGTTGATTATCCGTGATATTGACTGTTGTGAGGGAAAATCAGCGCCTGGTATGTATGTCAAAGCCTTTATGGATGGCAAGGAGGAGATAGAGAGCCTGCAAGAGAGAATTACTGGGCGTTTCTCCTGTGATACCATCTGTGATGCAGAGGGGAATGTGCTGGTAAAAGCAAATCACATGATCACTCCCAGGCGTGCAGCAGTGGTAATGAGCAAGGGGGTAGATGAGAAAGGTGAGCCTCTCAGCAAAGTTAAGATTCGTACCGTACTGACATGCCGTTCTCACAATGGTATTTGTGCAAAATGTTACGGCGCCAACATGGCCACAGGCCAGGCGGTTCAGGTGGGTGAGTCTGTTGGTATCATTGCAGCGCAGTCTATCGGCGAGCCAGGAACACAGCTTACCATGCGTACATTCCATACAGGAGGCGTTGCAGGTAATGATATTACACAGGGTCTTCCTCGTGTGGAGGAGTTATTTGAAGCACGAAAACCCAAAGGACTTGCAATTATTACAGAGTTTGCTGGAATTGCTACCATCAAGGATACAAAGAAAAAACGTGAAATCATTGTGACAAATGAGGAAACTGGAGAGATGAAGGCCTATCTGATTCCTTATGGTTCCAGGATTAAGATCATGGATGGAGCTGCTCTGGAAGCGGGGGATGAGCTGACAGAAGGAAGTGTCAATCCCCATGATATTTTGAAAATTAAGGGAGTCCGTGCCGTTCAGGATTATATGATTCAGGAGGTACAGCGTGTATATCGTCTTCAGGGTGTGGAAATCAATGATAAGCATATTGAGGTGATTGTGCGCCAGATGCTGAAGAAAATCCGTATCGAAAATAATGGAGATTCTGAATTTTTGCCGGGCACGCTTGTTGATATTTTGGATTATGAAGATACGAATGAACGGTTGGAAGAAGAGGGAAAAGAACTTGCAGAGGGAAAACAGGTTATGCTTGGAATTACCAAAGCATCCCTTGCCACCAATTCATTTTTATCAGCAGCATCTTTCCAGGAGACTACTAAGGTTCTTACAGAAGCAGCGATCAAGGGTAAGATCGATCCTTTGATTGGGTTAAAGGAAAATGTGCTGATTGGTAAATTGATTCCTGCTGGAACTGGTATGAAACGCTATAATAGTATCAGATTGTCTACGGATGTGGAGCCGTCAGATAATATTTATTTTGAGGAAGAGATGCTTGATTTTAGTTATAAACCAGAAGAGGCAGAAGTGATGGATGAGACAGAAGAACTGCATATGGAGCCGGAGGAAGAAGCAGTCTATACAACGGAATAGTAGCCCTTATAGAACCCCTGAATAGTTCCTTATATTATGGGCTATCTCAGGGGTTTTGAAACAGAAAGGAGGAAGGTATATGAAGAAAATTCAGAAATTAGGATCGCGTTGGTTTCAGGTCTTCTTGGTTTTTACATTGATTATTACAAGCGCCGTAGGCTATCTGGGAGGAATTACGACTGTTTATGGTGAAGAAAATCCAGTTGGGCCAGTTTTGAAGATCGACCAGGAATATGCAGAGATTGGTCAGCCTTTGACAGCAACTTTGACAGGGGTGTCTGAGGATGTGACATGTAAATTTGAATGGCAAGTAAATGGCAAATTTAAGTCTTCAGAAAACTCTTATGTTCCAACCAGTGAAGATTTAGAAAAAATGCTGGTAGTTACAGCAAAAGTTACTGGAGATAATTCTGCGACTTATTCGGCAAGTATGTATCTGAGCAAACTTCCAGTCATCTATGTAGATACAGAGGGTGGCCAGGATATTGTCAGTAAAGAAGATTACATCAATAGTAATTTTAGAATTCAGGGAAATAAACAGTATAACTCCACAAATACTACGTTGTATGATGGCACGATAAAAATCCGGGGTCGGGGAAATAGTACATGGGGACAGCCAAAAAAGCCATATAAAGTAAAACTAGATGAGAAGACAGATTTATTTGGCTTTGGAAAAAACAAACACTGGACTCTTTTGGCCAATTATACAGATGAATCTCATATGAGAAATACGATTGCATATAATCTGTCAGGAGATATGGGAATGCCTTATATGCAGTCTGTCCATGTGGATCTGATTTTAAATGGTGAGTATAAAGGAACTTATCAGTTCTGTGAGCAGGTTAAAATTGCAGGTAGCAGAGTAGATATCCATGACTGGGAAGATTATGCGGGAGATGTGGCAAAAGCAGTCTATAAAGCAGAATCTGAGCAGGGATTAACCAAAAAGGATCAGGATGAAATTGAGACATTGCTTGCGGAAGAAGATTTGAGTTGGCTGACAACCAAGAAATTTACTTATAAAGGAAAAGAATATGATATTACGAACTATCTTTCTGATATGCCAGACGCTACTGGAGGGTATTTGATGGAGTTAGATAGTTATTTTGACGAGTATTCCAAATTTAAGAGCAGTCGAAATCAGCCACTTATGTTTAAAAATCCAGAATTTATTGCCAAAAATAAAGAGGCAATAAGTTATGTGGAAAATTATATCAATGCTTTTGAAAATGCTATTGGTGCGCCTGACTTTACCACCGTTTATAATGATAAAACATTGGGGTACAGTCAGTTGTTTGATATGGATTCCATGGTTCAGTTCTGGATGGTGAATGAGCTTTTTATGAACGTGGATGCCATGAAAAAGAGCACTTATATGTATAAGGACATTAATGGATTGTTCCATATGGGGCCAATTTGGGATATGGATTGGTCTTCAGACAGTCTTGTGAGCAATTACGAAGGGTCTGGAATATACAATGAGTGGCAGACGAGACATTTTTCAGATTCTGCACAGGCAAATCAGTGGTATAAATCCATTATTCAGGATCCGTATTTTGCAGTGAAAGCATATGAATTATATACGCAGATGCGGGAAAAGATGGGAGATATTGTGGCAGATGGAGGAGTGCTGGATGATTATAAGGCATTGCTCTTGGAGTCAGCAAATGCCAATTCCAGCATGTGGTATAAATGGGATTATAATAAAGACTTCTCAGTTCAGTTGGAAAGATTTAAGAAATATCTTGTGAATCGATTGAATTGGATGGATGATCAGTTTGAATCACCTGAAAAATTGGCAGCTTCTCTCGGTTATAAGACTGCTGGAGGGCTTTCGGTAAGTGTTGACAGTGCTGCTGGGCAGGGAAATTCATCTGTTCTGGTTACAGCAGATGTGACAGACAGTAATGTTAAGTACATAGAATTTTTGGTAAACGGAGTAAAAGTTGGGGTAGTAGAGGTAAAAGATGGCAAGGCAGGTATGGAAGTTCCGACAGAAGTCTTAGCAGAGTCTGGCGAATATAACACTGTTCAGGTATTTGGTCTGAACAAAGACAACAGTGTAATAAGTTCATCTAGAGGAAAAGTAACTGCTTTTGAGAAATTTTATGCAGAGAAAGCAGATAAGCCAGTGGATCCCGATGATCCAGACAAACCAGTAGATCCGGACGATCCAGATAAGCCAGTGGATCCCGATGATCCGGACAAACCAGTAGATCCGGATAATCCAGATAAACCGGTGGATCCCGACAATCCAGATAAGCCAGTGGATCCGGATAATCCAGATAAGCCAGTGGATCCCGACAATCCAGACAAACCAGTGGATCCGGATGATCCAGACAAACCAGTGGATCCGGACGATCCAGATAAGCCAGTGGATCCGGATAATCCAGACAAACCAGTGGATCCGGATAATCCAGACAAACCAGTGGATCCGGACGATCCAGATAAGCCAGTGGATCCAGATAAACCAGTAGATCCGGATAATCCAGACAAACCAGAGAAGCCAACTCGTTTGAAAACACCTTCGAAAATAAAAGCAGACCAGTCTAGTACGACTACAAACGTAAAAGTGACTTTTAAAAAAGTAAGCGGTGCAAAGGAATATGAGATATATCGTTCAACTAAGGAGAAGAGCGGATATAAGAAGATTGGTAAAACAAAGAGTACGGGTTACTGGGATAAGAGTACGAAAAAGGGAAAGACTTATTATTATAAGATTAAAGCCAAAGGAAAAACATCTGCACAAAATAGTCTTCTCAGTAAAGAGTATGCAAAAGTCAAGGTATTAGCAGCTCCAACTGTGAAAGGAAGTGCAGCGAAATCAGGAATTGTTGTTACTTGGAAAAAGGTGACTGGGGCTAGAGGATATAAAATATATTTGTCTTCCCAAAAAGGAAAAGATTATAAAGTAGTAAAGACCATAAATAAAAGCGCTACAAAGAAAGCAGTAGTAAAAGCGCCGAAAAATGTCAAGAAAGTCTATGTAAAGGTGAGAGCTTTTTATAAACAGGATGGTGGAAAGGTTTATGGAGCTTATTCTAAACCCGTTGCAGTGAAGATAAGGAAATAAGTAATGTCATCAGGAAAATCTAATTTGACAAAGATATAAGTGGAGTCGCCATGGAGCAGCTTAAGGTTGTTCCATGGCGATTTTGCTATTGGAGAGAGTGTGTATTATTGAGCAAGTAAAAAATAAACTATAAGAAAAATTTATTTTTTGTGTGCAGATTTCACAAAAATAGTGATTTTGCATGTGAAACAAATATTTTAAGTGCATATATTGAAATGAAAAATTTGGCATGTTATAATCTAATTTAAACGATTCTTTTCCTTAAATCCTATCATCTTTCAGAAAATTGGTCCATAGTGCAAAGCTGGGTGAAGATTGTTATGGTTGAATTTTTCAGAAATGTGTATCATGAGAATTTAATATTGATTTATATCAAATATTTTCTATTCGTTTACATAATTAACTGAAAAATTATGATTTAAGATTAGGGTATGAAAAGGACGTTGAAAAATTAATGTTATACAAAAATGAGATTTTAATAATCTGAAGTGTGCTAAAATGTGTTTTCGTTTTATGAATTTCTTTATCTATCTAATTCAAATGATATTATTTATGATGGCATCTCTCGCTAACATCAATTTATGATAAAGTTGGGAATACATTTGTTTAGAAGGTTTTGTTCAGGCATGCTTCAATTAATATGATTAAGGAGGGCTTTATGGATAACAATCAATTTAAATGGCAGGAAAGATTTAATATTGGTGTAGATATCATTGACAAGGAACATAAAAAGCTTTTTAACATTATGAATAAACTGATTACTTATAGTAAAGACAAAGAGAAGAGTCAGTGGGTATGCCAAGAAGGGATTAAATACTTTAAGGAACACGCCATGAAGCATTTTGCTGAGGAAGAAGTTTATATGGCATCCATTAGTTATCAGGGATTTGAAATGCACAGGCGTCTTCATGATAATTTTCGGAAAAAGACGCTTCCAGAAATGGAAAGAGAACTAGAGGCTACCAATTATTCTGAAGATGCTGTGGAACACTTTCTGGCAGTATGTGCGGGGTGGCTAATTGGACATACTTTGACGGAAGATCAGGCAATGACAGGAAAGTCTTTGAGCAAATGGATTGGCCTTCTGCCAGAAGAAGAGCAGGCAGCGATGAAACAAGTGATCCTTCAACTTTTATATGAACTGTTTCGTTTGGATGCAAGGGTGATCAGTGACAGTTATGGGGGAGAGAAATTTGGTAAGGGTATATATTACCATTTGGTCTATGGTTCTGAGAAGGGGGAGGCATGGGAAGTTTTTCTGATCTTTGAGGAGCGGCTTTTGCTCAACACGGTTGGTGGGGTTATGGGAGTTGAGATGGATAAGCTGAATACAATGACAATGAACATTACCAGGTATATTGCGCGGCAGTTTTTGGAACGAATCAGAGAGCATTTTCCCACAACCGAGGTATTTGAAGTAAAGGAAGAGCATTTGCTTACTTATGATCAGTTTTATAAAGTATATAGAAGGCAGACTCCTCAGAGCAGCTTGTTGTTTGATACGGGGGAAGGATATTTTGCTTTTTGCGTTATGGCACCTCATTTGCTTAGGGCAATGGAGGGAACCTCTATTCGGCCGGAGAATGCTATGACGGAGATTAAAAAATATCTGAAACATAATGAGGCCAGTGAGAAGGGACAGAAAAAAAACAAGATTCTTGTTGTGGATGATTCGGCAGTTGTTTTACAAAGTATGAAGGAAATGCTGGGGAAAGATTATGATATTATGACGGCCAACTCTGGTGTGTCAGCGCTTAGAAGTATGTTTTTGGAAAGGCCAGATTTAGTTCTTTTGGATTATGAGATGCCCGTCTGTGATGGCAGGCAGGTTCTGGAAATGATACGTTCTGAGAAAGAGTTTGCAGATATGCCTGTAATTTTTCTAACAGGTACAGTGGATAAGGAGAGAGTTACCAAAGTGATTGCTCTAAAACCAGCAGGATATTTGCTCAAGACAATGGAACCTGAGAAGATTAAAGAAAATATTGATGATTTCTTTCAAAAGAAATCATAATGAATTTGGCCATTAGCTTGAAAAATAAGAAAAAACTCTTGACAGACCAATTTTATCTTTATATAATGATTTAGCGTGCATGCATAGAGGCACGTATAATTTTACAGGAGGTGAAAAGAATGCCAACATTTAACCAGTTAGTAAGAAAAGGAAGACAGACATCTGAGAAGAAATCTACAGCCCCTGCTTTGCAGAAGGGTTATAATTCCCTGAAGAAACGTCCGACAGATGTATCAGCTCCCCAGAAGAGAGGTGTCTGTACGGCAGTTAAGACTGCGACTCCTAAGAAACCTAACTCTGCTCTTCGTAAAATCGCCAGAGTACGTCTTTCCAATGGAATTGAAGTGACAAGCTACATTCCAGGAGAGGGTCACAATTTGCAGGAACATAGTGTTGTTCTGATCCGTGGTGGAAGAGTAAAAGATTTACCAGGTACAAGATACCATATCATCCGTGGAACTTTAGATACCGCAGGTGTTGCAAACAGACGCCAGGCTCGTTCCAAATATGGTGCAAAGAGACCAAAAGACGCTAAGAAATAAATTTTAGCGAACCAATAGTATCACAGCAGGTGTGGAGTCTGGTTGCACAGAGAGCAACGGACGAGAACTACTATAGGTTTAGTGTTGGAAAGCGTTTTGGCGCACATTCTTTTTAGATAAATTTCCGCACGAATACACAGATAGTTAGTTGGAAATGCAGCGTATAAGCTGCTATCCCAGTTATAGGTAAATGTAACTGACACATGTGAGTACCGTTGAATTAATCGAAATATCAAAAAGGAATGATTAAGGAGGGAAGCGACGTGCCACGTAAAGGACATACTCAGAAGAGAGACGTTTTAGCAGATCCGCTGTACAATAATAAAGTGGTTACCAAACTTATCAATAATATTATGTTAGACGGTAAGAAAGGCGTAGCTCAGAAAATTGTATACGGAGCATTTAACAGAGTTGCAGAAAAGACCGATAAGCCGGCAATCGAGGTATTTGAAGAGGCTATGAACAATATCATGCCCGTACTGGAAGTGAAGGCAAGACGTATCGGAGGAGCGACCTATCAGGTTCCTATCGAGGTAAGACCTGACAGGCGTCAGGCTTTGGCTCTCCGCTGGCTCACCCTTTTTTCACGTAAAAGAGGCGAAAAGACCATGGAAGAGAGACTGGCAAATGAAATTATGGATGCAGCCAACAATACAGGCGCATCTGTAAAGAAGAAAGAAGATATGCATAAGATGGCAGAGGCAAACAAGGCTTTTGCGCATTATCGTTTTTAACATTTTTAGGAGGAAAAAACCTTGGCTGGAAGAGAATATCCATTAGAGAGAACCAGAAACATTGGTATTATGGCTCATATCGATGCGGGTAAGACCACATTGACAGAGCGTATTCTTTATTATACTGGTGTTAATTATAAAATTGGTGATACTCATGAAGGTACTGCTACCATGGACTGGATGGAGCAGGAACAGGAAAGAGGAATCACGATTACTTCAGCCGCTACAACCTGTCACTGGACAGAGCAGGAGAACTGTAAGCCGAAGGCAGGTGCCTTGGAACATCGTATCAATATTATTGATACTCCGGGACACGTTGACTTTACGGTTGAGGTTGAGCGTTCACTCCGTGTACTGGATGGCGCAGTGGGAGTTTTCTGTGCAAAAGGTGGAGTAGAGCCTCAGTCAGAAAATGTATGGCGTCAGGCTGATACCTATAACGTACCAAGAATGGCATTTATCAATAAAATGGACATCCTTGGAGCGAATTTCTACGGAGCTGTAGAGCAGATCAAGAATCGTTTAGGTAAAAATGCAATTATTCTTCAATTGCCTATCGGTAAAGAAGATGATTTTAAAGGAATTATAGATTTGTTTGAAATGAAAGCCTACATCTACAATGATGATAAGGGCGATGATATTTCTATCACAGATATTCCAGATGATATGAAGGACGATGCGGAGTTGTATCGTGCGGAATTAGTGGAAAAAATATGTGAGTTAGATGACGATCTGATGATGGAGTTTTTGGAAGATAAAGAGCCTTCTGTGGAAGCTTTGAAAGCAGCTCTTAGAAAAGGAACCTGTAATTGTGCAGCTGTTCCAGTATGCTGTGGTTCTGCTTACCGCAATAAGGGTGTTCAGAAGTTATTGGATGCCATTTTGGATTATATGCCAGCTCCTACCGATATCCCATCCATTAAGGGTGTTGATTTGGAAGGAAATGAAATGGAAAGACATTCTTCTGACTCTGAACCATTCTCTGCATTGGCATTTAAGATTATGACAGACCCATTTGTTGGAAAACTTGCATTCTTCCGTGTGTACTCTGGTACTATCAATTCTGGGTCTTATGTATTGAATGCTACCAAAGGAAAAAAAGAACGTGTGGGACGTATTTTGCAGATGCATGCAAATAAGAGGGCTGAGCTTGACAAAGTGTATTCTGGAGATATAGCAGCAGCAGTTGGATTTAAGTTTACCAGTACAGGCGATACCATTTGTGATGAACAGCATCCAGTAATTCTGGAATCCATGGAGTTCCCAGAACCGGTTATTGAGCTTGCAATTGAGCCAAAGACTAAGGCTGGACAGGGCAAGATGGGAGAAGCTCTTGCAAAACTTGCAGAAGAGGATCCTACATTCCGTGCACATACCAATACGGAGACAGGACAGACTATCATTGCAGGAATGGGTGAGCTGCATTTGGAGATTATCGTTGACCGATTACTGCGTGAATTCAAAGTTGAGGCCAATGTTGGAGCTCCTCAGGTTGCTTACAAAGAGACATTCACCAAGCCGATCGAGCAGGAATACAAATATGCAAAACAGTCTGGTGGACGTGGACAATATGGACATTGTAAAGTACGGTTTGAGCCTATGGATGCCAATGGAGAAGAGTTATTTAAATTTGACTCCGAAGTTGTGGGTGGTGCAATTCCAAAAGAATATATCCCAGCTGTAGGCGAAGGTATCGAAGAAGCTACAAAAGCAGGTATTCTTGCTGGATTCCCAGTTGTTGGTGTTCATGCTACTGTATATGATGGTTCTTATCATGAGGTGGATTCTTCAGAAATGGCATTCCACATTGCAGGATCTATGGCATTTAAGGAAGCTATGAAGAAGGCAACCCCTATTCTGTTAGAGCCAATCATGAAGGTAGAAGTGACCATGCCAGAAGAATATATGGGAGATGTTATTGGTGACATCAATTCCCGTCGTGGTCGTATCGAAGGAATGGATGATCTTGGCGGTGGTAAGATTGTACGTGCATTTGTACCACTGGCTGAAATGTTTGGTTATTCCACCGACCTTCGTTCCAAGACTCAGGGACGTGGTAATTATTCCATGTTTTTTGAGAAATATGAGCAGGTTCCGAAGTCCGTTCAGGAAAAAGTTATTTCTGCAAAAGCATAGGAAAGTGAAGAAAACACTTGAAAATCCAATGATTATCGAATATAATCATAGATAGCTGAGTAGTAAAATGAGACAGCCCATAGGGGGCAGAAAATTAAGGAGGACGTTATAAAATGGCTAAAGCTAAATTTGAGAGAACAAAACCGCATTGCAATATCGGAACCATTGGTCACGTTGACCATGGTAAGACTACTTTAACAGCGGCTATTACTAAGGTTTTATCTGAGAGAGTTGCTGGAAATGAGGCTACTGATTTTGAGAACATCGACAAGGCTCCAGAAGAGAGAGAAAGAGGTATCACCATTTCTACAGCTCACGTTGAGTACGAGACAGATAATAGACACTATGCACACGTTGACTGCCCAGGCCATGCTGACTATGTAAAGAACATGATTACTGGTGCAGCACAGATGGATGGAGCAATCCTTGTTGTTGCTGCTACTGATGGCGTTATGGCTCAGACCAAGGAGCACATCTTGTTGTCCCGTCAGGTAGGTGTACCTTATATCGTTGTATTTATGAACAAATGCGATATGGTTGATGACGAAGAGTTGCTTGAATTGGTAGAGATGGAAATTACTGAGATTTTGGAAGAGTATGAATTTACAGATTGCCCAATCATCAAAGGTTCCGCTCTGAAAGCTCTGGAAGATCCTAAGGGAGAATGGGGCGACAAGGTTATGGAACTTATGGCAGCAGTGGACGAGCATATTCCAGATCCTCAGCGTGCAACCGATCAGCCATTCCTGATGCCAATCGAGGATATCTTCACCATTACTGGTCGTGGAACCGTTGCTACTGGTAGAGTAGAGCGTGGTGTTCTGCATGTAAATGAGGAAGTTGAAATTGTTGGTATCAAAGAAGAGACCAAGAAGACTGTTGTAACTGGTATCGAGATGTTCCGTAAGCTGTTAGATGAAGCTCAGGCTGGTGATAACATTGGTGCGCTGCTTCGTGGTATTCAGAGAACAGAGATCGAAAGAGGACAGGTTTTGGCTAAACCAGGTAGTGTTACTTGCCATACCAAATTTACTGCTCAGGTGTACGTTCTGACCAAAGATGAAGGTGGACGTCATACTCCGTTCTTCAACAACTACAGACCACAGTTCTACTTCAGAACAACAGACGTAACAGGTGTCTGCAACTTACCAGATGGAACAGAAATGTGCATGCCTGGTGATAACGTAGAGATGAGCATTGAGCTGATTCATC
>CAJTVT010000035.1 GCA_910580015.1 uncultured Lachnospiraceae bacterium | reverse complement strand
ATGGCTTGTTTAAGTGCGCCATTTATCGGCTGTCCTTTACTTTCTTTCACACTAACCCCTCCCCCTAGATTCCTATGTCTTTCTCAGAATCCTAAATAAATTGTTTTTCCAATTTTTTCCATTAAAAATTTAACCATATTATATCGTACTCCCTTGGTTTTAACAAGATATTACATCTTCTATAAAATAACACACCATTCATTTGCACACCAATCTTTACTCTATGCAAAAATATTTGTACATTTCACAGTTGTTGTAATCGGTGATTTCCAGGTCAAACGGAGAATGAAATCTGTGATCCTCTCTATAAAATTTATATTGTTAAAATTAGGATTGAAATAAATTTTTTAACATGAATAGTCCTTCTGAAAAAACAGATACTAATCTCAGCAATCAAATTTATTGTAAAGAAGAGGTATTTTATGAGCAATGAGAATAGAAAAAAAGACACCCATCCGGTGCCTGACCTTACAGACAATTATGATTATTTAAAAGCAAGCTCTGTCACAGACTGTACAGGAGCTGTCCCAAGACCACCCCAGAACAGCGCGGAGCTGGATTCTTACCTGGATGTCTACAACTTTCTTCCCCAGAGCGCCTATACCAACCCAAGTCCGCTGGAAATTGATATGCTTTGTGGAGAGCAGGGAAAAAATAAGCATACACAGGGATAACGTACAGTCGTCAAATTAGAAAGCCAGATTCTTTCTTAACAGGAAAGAATCTGGCTAAAATTTTCGTATGACTTCTCAGTAGAATCGTACATGTGGAACCACTAGTGTATTGACCTGTCGATATTTAGCCTAATTCAATTTTCTATAATCAGTAAAAATAGCTGAAAAATGCATAAATAGGTTTAACTAAATATAATACGGTCAGTACACTAGTGTGCTGGCCACATTATATCTGTCGAAACTCCGCAGGATATTCGCTCATCGGCAAGGCGGATTTTCGACGGCGTAGCGGTGGCTACGGATAGAAAATCCAACACAGCAGATGGGCGGATAGACAAGGAGGTTTGGCTGAATATAATGCGGTCAGCACACTAGATCAATAGAAGGAAATCCCAATGTTTTTCGCAGAAATCCCCAGCGAGGTAGAAAGATAATCCATAATTTCTGTCTCCAAATCATTGCCTGTCTTGTCCTCGACAGCTACTTTCACATTGGCAGAGAGAACTTCGCCATTGGAACAATTGATATCCATCTCACAATCTGCAATTCCATAATTTTCTTTGAGCGTGGATGAGATTGTATTCGCCAAATATTCAGAATAGGACTTGTCCTTGTCAACTACTATATTTTCTTGAAACTCCTCAAGATGGATGTCCTTACGAGAGGCCCCTGCTGTAATGCCTCCAACTGTTATTCCTAATATGAGAACGCAGCCGCCGATCACAGCGATTTTCTTTTTATTCATCGATGATCCTCCTTCTTTGAAAGATGTACTCTTTGTCTGTAAATACAAAAACGTACTTTATATTCCTATTTTACCACAAACGTTTTTACTTTGCACCATTCGGAATAAATTTTTGTTGCTTTGCCGTCCACATTTACCTTTTTATAGGTGCAGATTTTCACATAATACCTTTTCCCAGACTTTAACTTTGTCAAAGAATATGCGTTTGTTTTTGCTGACCCAATGATTTTTAACTTTACATTTTTTCTGAATTTCTTGTCTGTGGAATAAACGATTTCATAGCCGCTCACTTGCTCTTTTTGTTTTTTCCACTTTAAGGCAACTCCTTTTTTCTTTGGAACTGCTTTGGTGATACTGGTACTTTTTGGGATAATGGTAAAATCCCTCTCCTCTGTTCCGTTGTAATTTCCCTGAAATTCAATCTTGATAGTATATTTTCCTACATTTTTCATGTTTTTTGGATAAGAAATGGTAAAATCCGTATTTTTGCTTAAAGATTTTCCTATCCTGTCTTTCACTGCAACAGATGGTTTCTGGGATTTCCCGTTGTATACGCGGAACATTTTGGAAAGTTTGATGGTTTTAGGTGCAAGAATGACTTCTGTTTCATCATCTGTTTCCCCACACCTGCAACATTTCTGTCCGATACTGCCGTCCTGCCCCATGGCCGCTGGAAAAAACTCTGCTTGGTAATCGTGTCCAAGGGCCGGAATGATTTTCTGCTCCTCTATCACTTCATCACATATGGAACAATGGCTTCCTTCTGTCTTTCCATCCTGAGTACAAGAAGGTTCCACGGCTGCATCACTCACCAACGTATGACTGCTCCCTGCTGGAGGCGTATATCGATCTTTATAGGTGTCGCCACACTCTGTACAGGTATGAAGCGTATATCCACGTTCTTCTAATGTGGGCTCTATAACGGTTTCTATATAGCTGTGACCGTTTGACGGTATAATCTCCGTATAAGTGTCACCACATAATTCACAGATATACTCTTTTATCCCCGTATCTGTACAGGTTTGTTGCTTTTTCACCCTCTCCTTATAATGGTGTTCCAGCTTGGCGATTGTACATGCTTCCTCTTTGCCGCACTCCTGGCAGGTATAGGTAACAATCCCATCTTCCTCACAGGTCGCTTCCTTGGTGACTGTACTCACAAAATTGTGTCCCTTTTCATCTGTATACGTATCATTATAACTTTCCCCACAAACGGAACACACATAACGGGAATAACCTTTTTCTTCACATGTGGGCAATATCACCTGCGTCTCAAACGCGTGTCCCTCTGCTGGAATTTCTATGATGTACTCCTTATCACAGTCTGTACATCGGAATTTATTATATCCATCCATGGTACAAGATGCTTCTTTTTCTTCAACTACAACATAATGATGCTCTTTACTATCTGTATAATCACTTTTATAACTATAGTCACATATGGTACATTCGTGGAGAGTGTAACCCTGTGCCTGTTCTGTGGGTCTGATGATTGTCTCTTTATAGTTATGACCCGCAGCTTTTATTGTCTCGGTATAGGTATCTCCACAT
Source organism: uncultured Lachnospiraceae bacterium (assembly GCA_910580015.1). GTDB lineage: Bacteria > Bacillota > Clostridia > Lachnospirales > Lachnospiraceae > Petralouisia. The sequence continues at coordinate 28,115 of CAJTVT010000035.1, read as the reverse complement.
CCTGAACAAATGTATGTTTTAACTCCAGGAGTTGTGCATGTGGGGGATGTTGAAATCTGTGATGTATAGCTATGGGTACAAACTATTTCAAATGTTACACTCTCTGTCTCAGCATTAAATGCATAATTTGAGCATAATACTTTTACCGTAAAAATACCTTTCCCAAGCTTAGATGATGGTATTAAAATATCCTGTCCTGTAAATTTTTTTCTCAAAACCTCTTTACCACTATTGTCATATATAATTGCTGTATAATATTCTATCCCTCCATCTGCTGAGGCAGTAATTTTAATATCCTCAGATAAACCAAACTTATTTTTTGCCATGGCTATAGACGGATTTGATATTTCATTATCAATGGAAAATTCTACTTTTGAGGTATCATATTCACCAGATCCATTCGCTACCGTAAAATACGCAGAATAATTTCCTCTTCCTAAATCAGAAGCTGGGATTCTATATTTTGCGTCTGTAATTCTTTCCGTAATAACCCTTTCTCCATTCCTCTCTATTCCAATCCATTGGTATTTAGAACAATAAACTGCTACAGATATTTCCACCTCATCTTTTAAAGTATAATTTGATTGAGAAGTAGAGGCTACTGCATTTTCCTTTGGCTTATCCACAATCTCAAAATATACAACTTTTGTATAAATGCCCCCAGAACCATTGTAAACATAAAAATATGCACAATAATTTCCTATTCCCAATTGTGTCGCTGGTATCGTGTACGTTGGCTCACAATTTTCCTGTATCACCCTCTCTAAAAATACATTCTCAGGCGTTACACGATCAATCTCTACTCGCTGTCCTTTGGCACAAACCGAATTTATACTTATGCTTACGATATCTGTTAAATCATACCACCAACTTGACGTAAACACATCTGTATATCCTGCTGCACCGACTACAGAAAAATCAATCCATTTAGTATCAATACTCCCTGCATTGTTACTACAAGAAAAATATACACTGTAATCACCTTGCCCATAATTTTGAGCATCCATAACAAATTTACCACCATCTACCCCTTGCGATATAATTTTATGTCCATCTTTAAACATGGACATAAAATAATTTGTGGCCCCATCTGCATATGCTGTTATTTCAATCCTATCCTGCATATCGTACCAAACTTGGTTCTTTGATATCTGGGGATTAGTCGGAGCAGACGTTGATACTGAATAATTAGGCGTTACAAATCCCCACAAATCACTATAAGATAAAGAACAATTGCTATAATGAACACCATGAGGATTCGTCTGTGTATTATTTCCGTCAATATAATATACCCTGCCATTTGATGTATAATCAACAATTCCTACATGCTTTCCTGCATTAGAACCAAAAAATATAATATCACCACACTTAGGACTGTACCCAGAACCCTTAAGATGGCTAACTCCACCTGACTTAAGTAATAAATTCTTCATGGTTGTCGTATTATTTGTTTTAGGAATTATTTGTTCAGGTATTCCAACCTCTTTCGCACACCATGATACAAATACTGCGCACCATGCATATTTTCCGGACACTCCATTATTATTTACAACTCTGCCATAATACCAATCATTATACATAATATCATCGGAACCACTGCTTCTTTCTTTTATTCCAATCTGACTTTTTGCCTTTGATACTAAACTATCCGCTTGATTTGCGGCTTTTACTTCTTTGATAGGCACATGTACAGCAATACAATTAAAAATTATAAAAAATGTTAATACCCATGTAATATATTTTTTCATATCTCTTACCATCCTTCCCAACTAAATCAATATAAATAATGCAAGAAATGAACTTATTATACGCTTTTTCATACATAGATCCCTTATCACGGCTTTATAATTGATAATGATTTAACCCCAAATCTAATCCATATAACTCTCAGCTAAGCATCAATGCCCTCTATTTCCTCTGCTTCTAAGACTTTATATCTCTTCCAGATTAACAGGTTCTATATTCCCATCCCCCTTTCACGCATTTTCCCATAACCACTCAATCTCCTTTCTTTTTCAGCCTCTCCCAAAACCCACTCTCGAAACGTTTCACAAAGCAGACTTTTTGAAACATTTGGGTTATAATGTTTTTAATAACAAAAAAAGCAGATTCTCTCCACAAATCTGCTCATTCCCAAATGTTTCTCATTGTCTACTATTTGCTACATTTTTATCCAATTTCTTCCATATATTCTCTGCACCTGCGATAAAAGGTCGAATGGCTCATGTGCAACGACTCGGCCGCCTTCCGCGTGGAAATCTGCCCAGACCTCCACAAATCAAAATACTTTTTAAAATCAACAGGCACCTCCATTTTCTGACAACCAAATCTTACTCCCTTCGCTTTTGCTGCCGCAATCCCTTCTGCCTGTCTCTGACGGATAAAAGCACGTTCTGTTTCTGCCACATATGCCAGAATTTGCAGCGCTAAATCCGAAATAAAGATACCTGTTAGATCCCTGTGAATGGTATTGGTGTTTAACAGCGGCATATCCAGTACCTGGATATCAGCGCCGATCTCCTTTGTAATCCGTCTCCACTGTTCCAAAATTTCCCCATAATCCCTCCCCAGTCGGTCAATGCTCTTTATAATGAGCAAATCCCCCTTTTTCAGCTTTCTTAACAATTTTTGATATTGTGGCCGCAAAAAATCTTTCCCTGACATTTGATCCAGGTAAATATCCTCACATAAAACATCTTGTTCCTGCAATGCCTTCAACTGTCGCTGTGGATTCTGTTCTTTTGTTGATATACGAACATAGCCATATTTTCTCATTTGTATCTACCTCCTTCACATCAGCCATAGTATTATGCAGCAGCAAGCCAGATAAGGCCATAGGTAGAACATCAATGAATATATACTTTTACAGAAATTCAAATCACCTTTTGCGCTTCTCAAACTCTTTACGGAAAGCCTCCAAATCCTGCCCTTTAAACGCCCGCTCCAACAATGACGGAAGCATCTGTGGATTACACGCAAAACAGGGAATTTTAAGTCCTGCCACCCGCTCTGCCATCTGTGCGTCATAGTAAGGTTTGCCGCCGTCTGCAATGGCAAGCAGACACACAACCGTCACCCCAGATTCCTTTAACTCTTTCAGACGTCGCAGCAACGCTCCACGGTTGCCACCCTCTTCCAAATCCGTAATCAGGAAAAATAATGTTTTTGAGGGATTTTCCACAAATTTTTGACAGTATGCCACAGAGCGTTCAATGTTGGTGCCGCCTCCAAGCTGAAAACCGAACAGCAGATCCACCGGATCCTCACACTTTTCTGTCAAATCTACAATATTTGTATCAAATGCAACAACATAAGTCCGAATCGAAGCCATACTTGCCAAAATACAACTCATGATAGAAGAATAAATCACGGACTCTCCCATGGAACCACTCTGATCCACATCCAGAATCACGGTCCACTGTCTGGATGCAGCCGTGGTTGTCCGATCAAAAAAATAAAAATGCTCTGGCACAATCGTTCCAAGCTCAGGATTATAATTTTTAAGATTTCTACGGATGGTAAGGGGAAAATCCATGGCAGCGGCTGACGGTATGGGGGAATGCTGTCTGCGGTTTACAGCCGAAGTGACAGCACGTCGAATATCCGCCTCCAACAACTTATTAATCTCTTCCACAATCTTTGCGATAAATGTCCGCACGCTCTGTTTTGAACGTTCTGGAATTTGATCTTTCAACATCAGAATGGTGGAAGCTAAACCAATATCTGGTTCTACGTTTTCCAAAAGCTCTGGCTCAAACAAAAGCTGTCGCAGACCACACCGTTCCATGGCATCTCCCTGAATCACTGTAACCAGATCCTTATCAAACAAAGTGCGTACATCTCCAAGCCATTTACTAATCTGAGGATTGGAAGGCCCATTACCCGCTCCTCTTCCCGATCCAAAACCTCCTGATTCCCTGCGGTTGTAAATTGCCGCCAGAGCCTGATCCATCAGCATCTGATCTTTTGATAATCCGATCTGCGCCCCTCCATTCATGGAAGCAAAACGCTCCTTGCTGTCCGACCCTAAAATTAGACGCCAACGTTTCATACGTTTCAATTCATCCATACCACATACCATCCCTTCTCTTTCTTATCTCTGATATTTATATATCCCCAAAATCAAAATCTTCCAATTCTTCCAGCAATTTTACCTCTGATATTTATATATCCTCAAAATCTTCCAAGCCTTCCAACAATTTTATCTCCGATATTTATATATCCCCAAAATCAAAATCTTCCAATTCTTCCAGCAATTCCTTCGCCTCCTGGGTCAGTGGTGTATTTACCGCCTCGCTGATCTGCTGTGGATTTAACTGCCATAGTTCTCCCAAATTTTCTGCAATATCGCTTTTCTCCCTCGCTGTAAAATCTGCAAACGCCCGTCGCAGAAACAACAGAGCTCGCTTAAATTCCTCATCATCCAGCGTATCCAGATACCGATCCAGACTCTGCCAAAGACTCATGCGGGTAATCAGGGCATAACGATTCTTTTGAGAAAGGCCCTCAAACCAGCCTGCTCCCAAATCTGCTGGCATTCCCTTTGAAAGCCTTCGCTCCACTTGCAGTTCCAGCTCTGCATTTGTAAACTTTCCTCTCTCCAGCAAAATAGCTGCGGCATAACCCGAAATTCTGGTATTCAAATCATCTCTCTCTGCCAACTCCCGAACCACCCAAATCCACTCTTCTTCGGAAAGAAATTCATGGGCCAATGCCGCCTCATTCAACATCCCAATTCCCTGCATCAGTTCCTTGGAAGCATTATCATCACAAACACAACTTTCTGGCAAAAGCAGGCAAGCTCGACGAAAAAGCTGTTCCAGCACAGGAATCAATGCTTCACTGGAAAGCTTTCGGATGTTCCCATATTGAATGACCAAGGAAAGGCTCTGCACCGTCTTTGCGATCTCTTCCACTGCGGCAGCCTCCACCGCAATCCGCTGAAGAATGGAAGTGGCATAACTTACCAACTCTGGGATTCCACACAAAAAAGATTCCTCGATAATCTTTGCAACCCCCGCAATACTTTCCGCCCTCCCAGCCTCCTCCTTCATCTGAAACGACACAGCCAGAAGGATCGTGTCTCCCTTTAACTGAGCTTCCACAATCTCAATTTCTGCCTCCGGCGTCCAGCGCAGCGCCCAATGCTCAGCCCAGGTCGCTTTCTCCTGCTGCACCTGCTGCCAGGACACAAAGGAAATACCAAGCACACGCAACCGATGCAAAAAAAAGGACCGTTCTCTGTCAAGAAATGCTGCCTTTTCTGATTTTACCGTCAGTTTTTCCCTGAGATCTAGATGTAACTCATCCGCAGTCAAAGAACAATATCGCCGCAAATGCAGTTCATCCAGAAGACGATAAAAATCATTCTGGATCGATGTCTGACTCACACCTTTTGGAAGGATGCCAATTTTTGTGCCAATCTCTGTATCTGCAACCGCCTGTGCAATTTCGCCAAAATTCCCATGTCCCATACAGGTGACCGCAGCGTCCCGCAGATCCCGCAGTGCCGGAATCTGATATCCATGCAGCGCAGCAAGAGAAAAGGAAAGCCGCATGGCCTCAATTACCTCAGCAGAAGAAACCATATTCCCATTCTGACGCTGCCAAAAGGCAAGTTTTGAAAGGTAGCTACGAGCCGCATAATCTGCTTCCCCCTTCTGATATCCCTGCCACAGCAGCCCATAATAAGCAGGAGCCTTGTTGCCAGCTCCATACCCAGAACGGGAGGACAGGCGATAGTAAGAATAAGGCATCCATGTTTTCTGGCACTCAATAGAAGGAAGCTGTTTTAATTCTGTGTCGTTAAGCCCTGGCTGACTGTTTCTCAGTCCTTCCGTATGATACGCCCCTGTCACCACCACAATCTTTTCTGGTGGAATACCAGACTCTATGGCCTCCTGAATCTGACGCTTCATATAGGCTTCCCGCACAATGGTTTCTGCATCCTCACATTCTCTACCTTCTGTCAATTCCCGAAGCTGTCTTCCAAAGGTTTCTGCTCCTTTTTGATAACCCTGTCCTTCACTGAAATGTTCCATGGTTCGCTCCCAAAAGGTCTCATAAGTATCTTCTCCAGACAGTTCGTCTAATCTGCGGTACACGCTGATCCGTTCTTCCTCACCAGCGTCTTCCCCACTGTGTGTTGCATGAGAGAACGCCAAAAACACACTGGACGGAAGATCTATAAAATGGCACGCTACCTGATGTTCCTGAGCCCACAAAATTGCCTGATATTCTGGAGAATACTCCGCAAGAGGATAAAGCAGTGTTCGGATTGGCGGTTCACTGGTGTATGCCATTAGAGCAATGGGCGGTTTTGTTCCAGTGTCTGCCAACACCGCAAGATCTTCTGTAAAATCACTGGGTCCTTCCACCAATACCAAGCAAGGATTCACCTGTTCCAAAACCTTTCTTACATTCCATGCTCCCGCTGGAGATAAATGTCGGATTCCAAACCATACTGGCTGACCTATTCCATCTCCCTGATTTGACGCATGCTTTTGTAATTTCTCACCCATGATTAATTCAGCTCCTTGCATTCCTTATACAGACCAGACCACTCGAAACCTCTCTTTCTAAGAACATTCTCCAGATATTCCTTCCAGGCAAGACTATCCTTCTCATCATCTTTTACAATCGCCCCTTGCAGTCCAGCCGCTAAATCATAATCCGTGATCGTTCCATTGCCAAAACTTCCCGCCAGCGCCATGCTATTTGCCAACAGAGAGATCGCCTCTGCCGTGGACAAAACCCCAGTGGTAGGCTTTAATTTCTGTTTCCCATCCAAAGTGGTCCCAAGGCGCAGTTCCCGAAAAATCGTACATACTTTTTCCACCACTTCCTGTTCTGGCAGTTTTGCATTCAGATCCAAATTTTCTGAAAGCTGCGCCACACGAGTTTTCACAATATCCATCTCTGATTCCAAATCTGCCGGCGCTGGAAGTACCACAATATTAAATCGACGCTTCAGCGCAGCCGACATCTCATTTACGCCCTTGTCCCTGGTATTCGCCGTAGCAATCACAGAAAATCCTTTCTGGGCAGGAACCTCTAGCCCCAGCTCTGGCACAGAAATCCGTTTCTCTGACAAAATAGAAATCAAAGCATCCTGCACCTCAGAGGCGCACCGAGAGATCTCTTCCAATCTGGCAATGGTTCCTGTCTCCATAGCATGATATACGGGGCTTTTCAGCATCGCTTCCTGAGAAGGACCCTGGGCAATCAACATGGCGTAATTCCAAGAATAACGAATCTGTTCCTCCGTAGTCCCTGCTGTTCCTTGAATTACCTTCGTAGAATCTCCGTTGATAGCTGCTGTCAAATGCTCCGAAAGCCAAGATTTTGCTGTGCCAGGTTCCCCAATCAGCAACAGCGCACGATCCGTCACCAACGTAGCAATGGCAATTTCCACCAAACGTTTATGTCCAATATATTTCGGAGTAATCACCGTTCTTCCAGCTTTCCCCCCTGTAATATAGGTGAGAACTGATTTTGGAGACATTTTCCATCCAGTCGGAATGGGATCCTTCTCTGCCTTGATTAATGCATCGATCTCCTTTTGAAACATCTGCTCTGCCGGCAGACGCTGTACCTTCGTCTTTTCTGCCATGTCACACTTCTCCTCTCTTCTATTTTGTATCCGATTCATTTTCTCTCTCTTCCAGTTTTTTTAACATCACTGTATGAAAATCCTGATATTTCTCCTCGCTCCATCCTGAAATAGAGATTTTCTTATCATCTACAAGTTTCTTGATCTCCTCCAGCTCCTTCAACTGGTCATGCAAAGGCATGGGAGATGACTGCAATAATTCCAGCAGCTCCCAAAAACGAAATTTTACTTTTTGTACTGCTTTTACCACAAGGTTTCTGCCTCCCTGGAAACCACACCGATGAAGCAGTGGAAAAAATTTCCTGTACTTGTTAATACTGACATTCAACTGCACATGTTTGTAAAAATAATTACCCAAAATCTGACAAGTCTTTTGATCCGAAGGACAAATCAAATTTTCCAGGATCATATCCCAATCTCTGGTAATGTGATGATAAAAATCAGAGGTATCATAATAAGCATAGCGATAAGTATGAAACACTCCTGTCTTTTTCAACGCTGGATTGGTAAAAAGTTCCACCCAGCGGACATCTAATTTCTCATAAAGAGCATAGCAAACCTGCACCTGTTTATCCAGAAATTCATCATAATAGCATCCCAGAAAATCATAACATCCCTTCTCTTCTCGCCAGACAATCCTGGCAAAGGTGTCCATAATCTCCTGACGCGCCAAGCTCTGGCTCTTGCCTTCTTTTTTCACCTCCCCATCCTCCATTAGCCAAACCGAAAATACGTCATATACCTCCGCTGCCCCTTTTGTCAGCAACGCCGCCGTAAGCGCTGGCTTTAGAAATGGTTCTCCCTGTTGCTGATACAATTCTTCTGCAAGAGCAAGCAACCCTTCTTCCAGGTTCCAGAGAATGGACTCCATAAGAAGTTCCGCAATGTACTGGGACACAGGTATCTTAGTATGTTCATTCAAAGCACCATATGTATGATCACTGTCAAATTCAATTGACTTTCCGTCCTCGGTTTTCATCTGCTCCAACAATTTTTCAGACGCAAGCCTCCGATACAAATCAAGCATTTTGCGTGAAGATTTTCCCGTCAAGGAATCAAACAACGCTTGCAACTTTCCAGAATCCTTTTCAGCTAAAATTAAATTTCCACTGTCAATTTGTTCTTTCAGCCCATCTAACATCCGATTCAAAGCATCTGCAATGATATCAGAGGCTGCATCGCTGTCTGACAATGCCAGATATTTCGCAGCCGTTGCAGGATTTTTTCGGATTTGAGGTTCCCAAAATTCCAGGTTTTCCGTTCCCTCCATCCGTGCCATAGACCACAGCGCTGCTTTTTTACAATTTCCCTTTTCCGTCTTGGTAAATCCTTCCAAAATCTCTCGATTCTCCTGACTGTGACGCAAAGCCTGGATCAAGGCAGCACGAACTTCCTTCTCTGCCTCCGGCAACATGGAGAGATACCAAGCATTTTCCCCAGCCCCCGCAATGGCTTCTATCACATGAACTCGGCGAACCATCTCCTTCTTTCCTTTTGGCTGAAACCCTTTTTTCAGCAGAGGCAGAATGGAAATGTCTTCCTTACAAAGCCACCGTTCTATTTGGTCTGCAAGCTCCGAATATCCAGCATTGAGCCCTGCCACAAATGCTGTTCTTAAACGATAATCTGAAAAAATCTCAGGATTTCTTTCATGGGTCTCCAGGATCAGATTGTAATGACCACCCCCTGACGTGGACAATGCCTCCAGCAGTGGGGCAAGCTGGCTGTGTGGAACATCACAACATATATTGCTTTCTATAATCGCAAAAGGTTCTAAGTCTCCCTCCACTGCTGTCACTGCCTGAGTGGTCAACACGGCGTTCACAAATCCAAGGATATCAAGTAAAGTATCTCCTTTTCTTTCTCCCTCCTCTGACAACAGTCCTTGGGCAGACTGGTAAATCTTTTGAAAGATCGGCGACGCTTTGGCCAAAGGCTCCATCTGCTCCACGGCCCGCGCAAGCCGAAAGTCTTCGGAGAGAAGGGAGACCCCTGCAATCACGCTGGATTCCAGCCGTTCCTTTAATTCATAAAGCGGATTAAGATTCATTCTTCTGTTTCCTCCATTCTGTGCCATTTCATTCCTTCTAATACAACAAACGAACCACTTTCTCACCTGTCACAATGCTGTAGGGCTGCACGCAAATACGCCGTTTTTCCTCCTGATAATAAAATGCCCCAAGCAGCACCTGTTCTGTCAACAAAGATGATTCCGTTACCATAGAGAGACGGTCAACGCTGCCTTCCATCCCTGGCATATCCTCCAACAAAATCGTATTTCCCTCGGAATCTCTCATCACATAGCTCTTCTGAACTTTCCCGATCTGTGCAAATTTGAACAACAACACCACAAAATTGTCCGAAAGCACGTTTTTAATCTGATTCTTTACCATCTTCACCGCTGCTGGAATACTGGACTGGGCATGGGACATTACGCCTGTCAAATTTTCCCTTGTAATTGGACTGTAAGACGCATTCTCCCAGCGAATACGGCGATTCAAATCTCCTGGATAATAAGTCAGTACCGGAATCGAAGCTGCCTCAAAGACGGTGTCCTCCTGGCGCACATATTTCATCGCCTTCAAGGGGCGGTAATTTCGCGTCACAGATACCTCACCAGTGTCCACATCTGCCCACCACCCAATGTCAATAAATTCCTTTCTTGCCTGGTCATAAACCACTTGAAACGAAAGTTGCAGCAGGCAAGCATGTTCCTTTTTCAATCCCAACGCTTGAAGCTGATCTAGCTTCCAGATCCCACCGAGCTCTTCATACAAAATAGTATCATCATCATAAAACTCCTGCTGCTCTAGTTTTTCTTTCAAATAAGCCTCCGCTTTTTTCACGGATGCCCGAAGCTGAACTAAAATATGAACAGCTTTCTTATAGTGACTGTTCTCTCCATCTTTCTGAAAAGCTTCCATTTCCAGAATCAAACGATTTACATAGAGTTGCGGACCAGCCAGATAATAGTCTCCCAACTGTTTTGCCAGGTCACGGTATGTCTTAATCGAGCTTCCACCCATAGTCCCCAATCCTGCCTGCAACAGTTGATTCATCATGTCTTCTGTTAATTTTAGCCCTTCTATCTGCTTTTTTATCTTCTTCGTGCGAGCTGCTTTATTTACTTTCGGTTTTCCCTCTTTTTTCGCCGCAGCAGACTTGGCTGCACGGGCCTCTTTCTTCTCCCTTTTCTTTAAAATATCTTCTGGAATCTCACATACCACAAACTCCTTCTCCATACTCATCTCAAAAAGCAGCGCCAGGCTGTGCTTACAGGGAAATTGTCTGCTAGGGCAGGAGCAGCGAAAAACTGGATGTTCCTCCTCCACAAAATCTGCTGATGTAATATAATGGGACTTCCCGCTTCCGCTGCACTCTCCCATATAAAAAGTATCATCCTCAGAGCGAAACCGCTTTACAAACCCGCTCTTTTGGCAAATTTTCCTTCCATTATTGACAGCGTTGGCATTTGGTGCAAGCATTGTAATAAATTGTTCTGATATTTTTCTCATGTTCTCACCTCTAATTCTTATGCTTGTTTCAACAACAAAAAGGCGGAAGGATATCCTCCGCCTTTCAAAGTATGCTCAGTTTTCCGAATTTGACATTATAACCCCTCTACCTGACACACTCTAAGCAGATAGTCCGCACATCTGATCCAAAGAATCCAGAATCCCCTGAATTTCATCCTCATTTCCAGGATGCTCCTTCACCAATCTCTGGATCTCATCTTTGATGGCCTGAATATTTGCCACCTGATCTTCCATGCTGCCTCTAAGTTTCTGGCGGCGGACCACAAGTTCATGCTTAACCTCCACCATCTCCTTTTTATCCATCAAGGCATGCGCCTGATAAATCCAGATTCTCGCGTCATAGAGATGATATCCCTGAAGCAGTCGTATCAGCTTATCATTATAAAATTCCAGCTCATCATTGGCACGTTGATATCTCTCCCGTTCCTGCACTGCTTCTAGATATTGCTCCCACATATAATTAAATTCATAGGAATTCTTTACATGAAATTTTTCACAGGCATAATCTACCGCATTGGTTACATTGACGTACTTAAATGAAATTCGATTCAAAAGCGTGGTGGCACGATTGATATTTGCCTGAGATCTGCGGATATCTGTCACATCATTCTGAATACGCAGAACCATCAATCCTCCCACTGCTCCCGCTACAAGGGCTGCCACCAAAAAAGGTGTGCGGATATCGTAATGCAGGATAGGCGACAGAACAAGGATCAATGCTAATGCCACGATAAATACAGCAGCCAACACATACAGCAATCTCCGCAAGATATGACTTTCCTGCTCCAGGGCCTCCTTATAATATCGCCACTCCTCCCGTTCCCCTTCCAGATATTGCATATCCCTCTTCACCACAGTCTGATAAGCTTCGTTTTCTTTCAAACGCTTAATCGCATCTGGAATCTGATCCTCCATCTGCTCCATCTGAGCAAACTGCGCATCTGAGATCGTTTTTGCTTTGTTTAAATAAGCATCTCTGGAAGCATTGAGTGCCGTAACATTCTGTGCGATCTCCTGTACCACCGCAAACTCCTCTTCTGGCAAATTCTCAATGGTCTGTATATCCGTCAAATAATCCGTGACAATCTTATATTCTCGCTTATTTTCCTCTAATGCTTTCGCATCTTTCAGAAGTTGTTCACAATATACCATGGCAGGGCTTTTTCGCACCTTCGGCTTTTTCTGCGGCTTTGGCAGTTCCTGTCCATGGTAATCCAAAACTTCTTCTACATATTTTGGTCTCTTCTTTTTTCTGAATAATCCCATTCTACTCACTTTTCCTATACTCTGTTCTTAGTTGCAGCAATAGCTGTTCCATCTGCTGCTCATAATCAACCCGTTTGCCGGATCTTTTGACTTCCCGAAGCTGTTTAAGCTGCTCATCTAAACTGCTCTTACGTCCAGATACTTGTTTTTCTCGACAGGAAAGAGCCAGAAGATATGCCTCACTGCTTTCTGACTGCTGTCCGATTTCATAGGCAAATTTATAACATTCTGACGCAGGCGCAAACAAAAACTGTCTGGCATACAAAGTTCCAATATTATGCCAAATCCGCCCGCGAAAAGACGCATCAGACTCCTCCTTTAACGCTTTGCGGTACTGTCTTAATGCATCCCGATATCGCCCTGACAAAAGGAGCCGATCCCCCCGCAATTTTGCACGCTGGGCTGGACTTTTATCTTCCATACTTTTTGCCATACTCAATGCCTGCTCGATATCCTGAATACGATAAAAACCTCCTGCCCTCAATATCTGTTCCATACACCAAGAGCCACTCTTTTCAAGCTCCATCCCGTCAGACAACCGCTTGGCCAGCTTCTTCTTTCCCAGCTCTTCAGAAAGCCACTGACACAACATTCCATTAAAAAAGCTCTCCTCCACAGACTCTGCATTCTGGAATAAATAATAGCACAATTCTTCAAAAGAATACAAGCTAATATTCTTGTTCACTATATATGGCTGTTCTGCCAGAGGATCCTGGCATAACCACACTCTGCTCATGACTGCTCCTTCCCAATTTCATACTCCCATTCCAATCCAGTCCCCGGCTTCAAGTCCCCAAATCCTAAATCCTTCACATGTAAGAGAATACATCCTGCCTGTCCAGGAGAAACCGAGATTTTCAGCCTACTTCTCTCCCATTCTGACACCAGCAATCCAGAAAGCTCTAGACTTTCAATTCTTGCCTCCTTACTGCCAGGCATTTGAAACCACAGCTCCAAAGCTGGCTCCCCCTCCAGTAAAATGCGAATTTCTTTTCCTATCTGGTGATGGTTGCATCCAGCCTCCGCCAGTGGATAGAAAAACGTCTCGTCTTGCCGGCTCACCTTGAGAGATACATGTTCCTTCACCTTATATTCACAAAAATATACCGTCTCTGCTTCCTCCTGATGTACTTGAAGCAGTCCGGCATAACACGCGCCTTTGGTATACAGATTTTTCCCCTGAAATGCTCTTCTTCCCCTGCACACAAGCTTTAAAGAATCCTCCATCCAGTCTCCCTCAAATCCATCACCGATCAGATAGATAGATGAAACAACTCTTCCCGCCAGCACCTGCGTAAGCATTTCCTGAAATGCCCTATCTCGCTCCTCTTTATCCTCTGGCAACTTTCCAAGAAATGCCTCTGCCACCTTGGCCACCTTCGGTCTTGTCTTCGGATCGCAAGAGAGCAAACGACAGATCACGCCATTGCCCTCTTCTTCAAACAACATCACTTGATGCTTCCACAATGTAAGCTCCTGAAAGACCACATAGGCATAAAAACTCTCTCTGTGATCCTGAATCTGAATCTGTTGTTCTTTCAGCCCCAGCTTCATTGCCATTTCCCGCACAAATGCTGGCGTCTCCTCTGTGATCCTGTCCAGGGTAAAAATGCACTTTGTCACTGCTTCCACTCCCTGTGGGGGAAGTGCCAGGCGAAGAACCTTGCGCAAAAAGATCAGGTACAGTTCCTGTGCTGGATAAGCCACATCCAGAAAAATTGTTTTCTTGCTAAAGGCAAGGCTTAGCAGCTCATTGGCATAATAGCCCTCCTCCCGCTCTGCAAGCTTTTTGGCCTCCTCCCCAATGCACCACTTCCCATTCTGCTTGCGCTTGCAGACCGCCGTGGGAATCTGATATAACTCTGACCCTGCCAGAGTGCTTTTCGTCTCCGGTTCCGCCTGTCCCACATGATAGCAACTAATCTGTGTAAAACGCTTGCCCGCTTCTATCCCGATATACCATTCCTCTCTACCTGGTTTCATCTTCACACCTGCCTTAAATTACCGTAAATTCCTTATTGACCAATTCGTCCAGATATCCATAGGATTCCAACCGCTTCAAAACAGTTGTTTCGTCCTTCAGATTCCATCCAGCCATCATGTCACTGATCCACTCATAACGACTATCCTCCCCTCCACTGACAAGCTGCTGTCTTTGGACTTCACCGCTCTGCGTTACCTTCCATTCCCCATCCTGCTCTTCCTTGATATAATATGGAAGGCTCTCCCCATAAAATAAAAGAAATTCTTTTGCGAAGATCCCATCGTACATTTTGTGCATTTCACACTCCACGTACTCTGTCTCTCCTTCTGGAAGATAGGCAATCAATACCCTTGCCCCAGGATCTGTATGATATTCCACAACCTCTCTGTCATGAAACAGATATTTTTCTTTCAAAAACTGTGGCAGACATTGAAAAAAAGAGAAATAAATCCCATTTTTTAACGCCTCATCCAATAATTCCTCTGCAAAATCCAATTCCTCTCCCACCAGATTCTTCTGAGACGCACACCATTTTAGAAATGCCATTCTGCACACAAAGCTCAGCTTCTGCCCCTGACGGAGGAAAAACAACAGCTTGTGGAACGTATAATCTGATATCACTGCATCCTTGACGAGATGTTGATGAGACATACTGGTAAGATATGCCAGGATAATCTGTTCCTTCCCCTGACTCCTGCTGTATTGTTCAAAAACTCCCTCCAAATCTGGCAGAAAATCTCCCGTATATAAAAACCGTTCCAGGCAGTGTTCCTCCAGCTCGTATGTATCTAACTCAAAATTACAAGCTGCCTTCCAAAGCCTAAGCATTTCTTCCAGGCTTCCATGGAAATATCTGCACATATATAGCAGAATCTGTTCATTATATTTTCCCCTGAGAAACACATTCCGACACAACCCAAGAAGAAATTCGTCTGCATGTTCCTGTTCCATTTCGTCCAGACGGCGACAAATCACATGTACAAGTCTGACAGGGGAAATCCGCTCACTGCCATATTGCTCCAACAGCTCATACGCACGCCTGTAATGATGCCTTGCCACCAAAAGATTCATAAGCTTCTCTCTTGCCTGCTTTTCAATCCCCTCAAAAGACAGATTTAGTAGAAATTCATCCAGCATATCCCCAGTATAATTGTCATAGAAATATGCTACCATCTGAGGACGTAGCTCCTCCCGATAAATTTCGCTGATCACTTTTGAATCCACAATTGACTGAAGATACACGAGATCCTCTGGCTCATAAGTCTGCCAAATTTTCTTCTTATCAAAGTATTTTAACAAATATGGAAGTTTATTCTTAGCGCATGCAATTCCCTTCATCAGAAACTGTTCACTGTCTAACAGCGGTCTAACCTTCAGCTCCTTGCCTGGCAAAAATCTTCTGCCTGTGGCATCCTCCAGTAAAATCTTCCAACTGCTACTGTATATATTTACATACCCTTTTCCGCGGATCATGGGCATTACCTGGCCCTTTTTCAACGGATGCTGATACACAACAACATTACTGGCATTAGAATTATCACAGCTCACCTCACAGGTAAATAATACCCTTGCCAAATCCTCTCCATATTCTCCCACCAACATATCTGGGTTTAAGACTTCCCGATAAATAACTGCCATTGCTTCATCAATTTTACCCGCTTTTAACTGTCGCATGGCAAACTCCTGGATATTTGTGCGGTAATGAGACCATACGCCTTTCCACTGGGTCTTATTATGGATCATCGCTGCATAAAGCTGCGCCTGTGGACCACTGGCAAGATTACTATAAGATTGAAAATACAGGACAATGGGCTTTGGCAATTTATCCATCTGTTCCTGATCCGCAGATAATACCCATGCTTCATATAATCCAGCAATTCGCAGCTCTTCCGCCACACCGAGCTGATACCATTTCCAGTATTCGTTCCCATAACGTTGCCCTTTAATGCAGTAACTGCAAACTGCCTGCAATGTCTCCTTACCTGGCACAATCTGATAACATGCCCTCAAAATACGATACCACACCATATCAAATGACGGAATCTCTGGCACTAGCTTCACAACCTGTCCCACCATCCCTGGCGTAAGCCCATGATGCTTTACCACAAAATTCAATATCTTGCGATCAAACTCTAGAAATCTGCCCAATAGAAATGGTTCTTTCTCCAAAATACGCCATGCTTCCAGATACAGCAGCACACTTTCTCCGTGCTGTTCTAAAAACCGTTCAATCACCTCAAGTCTTCTGCCCTTGTTAAAATTCAAATCCTCCTCCAAAAACAGCAAAATCCACAACAACACTGGATTCTCCTGGTTCCTGAGTTGAATTTTGCGTATCTGGCTGGTACATCGATTCACATAGGTTGGCTCTGGTTCCCGAAGGGTACATAAGTATAAATAATAAGCATACAAATCCGTATTCTTATCCACTTTTTTGCGCTGAAAAGCGTCCAACACCCACTCTGCTTCCTGGCGCTGCCGATTCACCAAAAACACCTGCGCTTTGGCAAGCATATACCAGAGATTGTCTGGCTTCAGATCCAACAATTCCTCCAATATCCTACCTGTCTGTTTTGCCCATACCCCTGTCACAGATTTTTTAAATCCAAAGTTCAGATACACCTTGGTAAGCTCAATCTGTTTTTTCTGAATGAGCTGTACCGACCTTCCCCGCAAAGTGGCGGGACCTCTGGCACATAGCTCAATCTCTTCTCTCTGAAATGGGGTCTCTAAAATAAGCCTTCCATAATTATTTCCAGCATGAAATTTCTCTGGCAAAACCATATATTCTACCATGCCACGGCTTCCCACAAAATCCACATCCGTAAAACGATGTTTCATAAGCTGTAACCAATCCCCATCTGCCTTAACATCCATTGCAAAATAGCCCCAGCCATCTTTTTTCAAGGTCAAATAATGCTTCTGGGGTTCTGTCACATTGCTGTACTCTCGAACAACCTCTTCCACTTGGAAGGTTACTCGCTCCTTTTTGCGAGCCGCCACAAGAAATTCTTCCACTTGGACCTGTGTACACGGTTTGCGGCACAAGCCCTGGTAAATCAGACGTTCCTCATATTCTTGTTCCTTAAAAATCTGTGCAAATTCTGGCTTGGCAAACACTTTTACTGCTTCCTCATAAGATTTGCGGGCCAGATTCGCAAAATCAATGATACTTCGTATCTTTCCCTGAGAACTGTCTGGATAATTCCGACTGACAGACATAGAAAATGGAAGGATATACTCCCCCTGATCGCTGACAATGTGAAAATTTCCGCTCTGGGAGTCTCCTTCGCATAATCCTTGGCTGTGAAATTGAAATTCCTGTGTGATGGCTGTTCCCTGAAATCTGGGATTTAAGCACTCCATTCTAGGGCTGGAGGTATAGATCACTCCTTCTATGGGAATATTATGAATATTATTAATTGAAAACTTTCCTATATAAGTATTTCCTTCCAAAACCTCAAATTCTAACTTTTCTGGCGTAAACTTAAGGATGGAAGATTGGCTTTGGCATATTCCCGCTGCCAGTTCTTCTATTCTTCTCTGCAAATCGTCACCTGCTTGCTTTTTTATCAATAATCGTTATAATAAAAAGAGTTGCTATAATTATAAACGATTTCAACGTCTGTGTAAACAGCCGTATTTATAATTTGGAGGAGAAATATGATTCAGCACAAAGACCATTTTCATGGAAGCGATTTAGAAAAAATTGAACACATCTACGGCGTTAAGAAGGAAGAGATCATAAGTTTCAGTGCAAACGTCAACCCTCTTGGCGTATCTTCCCTACTGCGAGAAACTCTAGCCAGCCATATCGACGCCATCACTTCCTATCCAGATCGGGAATATACCTCCCTGAGAAATTGTATCGGAGCATATGTGGACATCGACCCAGATTCGATTATTATGGGCAATGGCTCCACAGAGTTGATCTCCCTTTTTATTCAGATAGAACACCCCAAAAAAGCCCTGATTGTGGGCCCAACTTACTCTGAATATGAACGAGAAATCGCTCTGGGCGGAGGAACCAGCCTCTATTATCCTTTGAAAGAGGAACAGAATTTTATTTTAGATGTCCAGGATTTTACAGCTCAGCTCAATGAGAGCATCGATCTGGTGGTGATCTGCAATCCCAACAACCCTACTTCTGGCTCTGTTTCCCAGAAAACCATGCGCAAGATCCTGGATGTATGCAAACAGAATGATATTTTTGTGATGGTGGACGAGACCTATGTAGAATTTGCAGACAACTGCTCTGAAATTACTTCCATACCTCTGACCGCATATTATAACAATATTATCATTCTTCGGGGAACTTCTAAATTCTTCGCTGCTCCTGGCCTGCGTCTGGGATATGCGGTAACTGGAAACCGAGATCTGGCTAAAACCATTAATACAAGAAAGAATCCCTGGACCATCAATTCTCTAGCTGTCATTGCCGGAGAAATCATGTTCCGGGATTCTTCCTATATGATTCAGACCCGGAAGTTAATTTCCGGAGAACGTTCCCGTATCTATGAAATGTTTTCCAGAGATAGCCGTTTTAAGGCATATCCCCCCAGTGGAAACTTTATGATGGTGCGCATCCTGGACGATACGCTGACTTCCGGCCAGCTCTTTGACCGGGCCATCCGGGAACATATGATGATACGTGACTGCTCGACATTTCCATTTCTGGATAACAAATATATCCGTTTTTGCTTTATGATGCCAGAGCAAAACGATCAGCTTCTATCCTGCCTGCTTAAAGCATGAAAAACATAATAATCATTTTAGACAAGACGATCGCCAGAAAAACGATCAGAAGAAACGCGCTTCCTTCAATAAAATCCTTCATGTTAATACGTTTTCGTACTACTGTTGTATGTAAGCACTTCTCCTCCTACATTAAATTCCGCATTCACGCGATAACTTCCACGTGTTGACAGTGAGAATGTTTGACTCAAAGTCTTAATCACACTGTCTGCCGATCCAACCCAGGAACAAACCGTAGACCAACTAGAACCATCCTTGCGTTGCAGACGCATTTTCACGTTAATATGGCAAGATCTTTTTGCAGTAGCACTCGCATAACAACTGGCTGTATTACCACTAATTACCAAATCAGCATTAATGGTTGCTGCATTAACATACCTGGGTTGTACCAGTTCTCCGCCTGCTGCCTGAGCTGCCTGCACTGGAATTGCTGTTCCATAAACTCCTGGAAGCATTGTCAACATACCTGTCAACGCCAGTGCCATGAGAAATTTCCTCTTCATCTTTTGTACTCCTTTCTTTCCGCTGCGCAGAATCTGCGCGGCTTTTTACATAGGTTGAACAATCGAAGGACCATAAATATGACACTTTTTTATTATTTTTTATTATATATTTTTCTAATAAAATTATTTATCTATAGACAACCATAGGCTTAAATGGTATCTCCAGTGTACTCCCAATTCTTAAATAAAAAGATTCGGGTGTCAAAAGCATCTTTGGTGTCATGCTCATACCATATATTGTTATTATAAATCCATTTACACATCAATATATGGTATAGAGCGGGCGCGACGCACCCTTCTGACATCCTGATCATAAAAACAAAAGCTGCTGACAGCCTGATTAGAACCAAACTGCCAGCAACTTCAAAAAATTAGGTGAAAAATAATTTCTCCTTTTATACTATTTTTCTACCATCAAATATATGTATTGTTCTACGTGAAATCCTTCCTAGAAATTCGCTATAACATTCATGATGGACTACGTAAAATATGGAGACATCATACACTTATAAACAAATTTAATTTATCTATAATATTGTATTGAGTTTATTTCTCAGTTTTGTTCCTCAGAAACAAACTTCAAACAGCATTATTTCTCACCTTTACTATTTTATTCTAAACTCTCAGCCAAACTTATCAATTCCTCTTTTGATAACGGTCCAAATAATTCAATCATATATTCTCCATCTGAAAGAACTAAACTTGCCATATCAAAATCTTTTACAAAATAACCCTGAAAACCATTAACTGTAATCTCTTCCATATCAGTCCTATTGGAAGTTATATCTCCAATGTTTCCATTATCCACTTTAATTTGTTTTAGCGAAAGTGAATATCCATCTGAATCCATATAGACTACTTCATATATAGCATGTGTCCTCTGATATACTTCTTTCACGAACCGATAACTTTCCGGAATCTCCGTCAATCTGTACTTATGGAACTCTTCCACCTCAGGTGTTGTGGTGCTCTCTCCATCTGCTTTCAAATTCGGATTATAAATTTTCAAATGATCGTCATGTTGTTCTAAAATCACTTCATGCAACCAGTACATAATTGTCTGAGCTGCAACCACAGTCCCGCCTAATAACATTACCATCAATAACACCAACACAACCAGCCGCCGTTTGGAATGAACTGGACGATATAATTCCAAAATAGAACCTTCCCGTTCTGGCGATTTGCCCATAATTCCAACTTTATGCATCAACCAATACATTTTCATCTTGAACTTTAACGAAAACCGATGTTTTGGAACTTCTTTGGGACGGTTTTCATATCTCTCCTCCACAATTTCCGCAAACACTTCCTTCAACAACTTGTCCATATTTTGCATAAATTCTCCCTTCTCTCGCCTCACTCTCTCACTTGTTCCTTTTCATGTACATATTATGACTATATAAACAATCCAACCATACAAAATATGACACTAAATCGTAAGAAATTATAAGATTATAAATTTTTATATCAATCGTGGGAAAATAGATTCTGTTCCATATATTACTATATGGGAATTTCTTTTCATCTTAAGATCATTTATGGAAGCTACCAACTCTTTCTTTTTCATATCCATCAACCACAAATCCCCCACAATTCAATGTAGGGGATTTGAACGATTACTTCTATTATTAATTATTATTCGATTACTTCCATCCTAGTAAATGATATCGAGGCGATCACTGCACCAGCAAAAGTAAGAACTCCAGTCACCAAGATCATCATGAAAAATCCTGTCTCAACTCCAAGAAATACCCCTGCCATCACTGCAACAGTAATCGCAATTCCCATAGCAAATCCCTGGAACAAAAGCTTCACCAAAGATCTGCCTGTATTTCCAAATAGATTTCCTACCAGGGCATCCGCAAGCATATTGTAATAAAGGCGATTTGCCTGAAGACAGACATACATCAGTACTGTCAAAATGGTTAGTACTGGATTAAGTCCAAATACGATCGCCCCTGGGATCGTCACCAAAATTCCATCCACAATCGAACGATAATGTTCAATTTTAGTAGCATACCAAACTTTCTTCAATGGCGTATCTGGGATCAGATATGTATAGGGATTCTCCAATTCTTTCGACCATTTGGTGGCATAACCACTAAAAATAAATGTAACATAAGCCACCACCGCTGGAATGATAAATATTTTCGCTGGACCAAACTCACCCACTGCGTCATTGAAATATCCAACAACTGCAATGCCCACTCCAAGTCCCAGACACAGAAGCGTATTCCAACCAAAGATAAATGTAGCATTTTTCTTATATTCCAGCATCTGCCTAAAATAAATTGCCTTGGCATAGGCGCCCTTATATTCCACTGTGGCCTGGCGCAACTTCTGCTTGTTTTTCCATGGAACATTGGCAATTCCCTTTTTCTGATTCTGCTTGATCTTCTGATAATCATCCGCAAATTTCATTGCGTCCTCATAGTAGGCCCCTGTACATTTCATTCTCCTTGCAGCCATAAAGAACACTACCACACAGACTAAGTACAACGCTGTACCAATCAAATTTATGGTATCTGGTCCTAGAAAAATCAGGCGAATGACCGCAATCGTCCATCCTATTATTGGTACAAGCTGCATCACTGGAAGGGCAAAATAATCCTGAATCAACTCAAAAGAAGGCTCCCTTGTCAACAATAGATAGGCTCCTGTCCCTACAATGACTGCCATAAACAGATACATAGCAATCACCAGTCTCTTAAAAAATTTCTCCGTAAACCGCTCATTTCCATAACAAAAAATAATCAACGACGCTTCCAGAACGCTCTCGCACACGGCAAAAAACAGAAAATACACGACTGCCTGGAGTATTCCAATATGAAACCAAAGCATTCCCAACACAGCAACCAAAATTCCCAATAAAAAGTTAATTGCAAAAGATTTGGCTCCTGCAAACATCAACACCATTTTGGGACTTACTGGCGCAGAAAATACAAAATGTACCTCACTTGGACGGAAAATTAAACCTTTGCGCTTTGAATAGCTGATAATATTTCCTGGAATCAGCATAAGGATAATTCCTGACAGGATCGTTACCACCTTGTCTGGTGTTCCGAAATTTCCCTCGGCAATCATCATTTGAAAACTAAAAAATATCATCCCAACATAGAGAATAAGAAAAATTCCCATTATATAGGCTGTTGGACGCAGCAATGCACGTTTGATACGGTTCACAATTGTCCGCTGATACAGATAAATCAAGCCTTTCATTTTGCCTCACCGCCTTCTGTAATCTGAAAGAACAGCTCTTCGATATCTGCATCCTTCTGTTCCTCTTTGTTAAAGTTTCCTACAATTTTACCTTTTTCCATGATAAATATGAGATCCCACAATTCTTTTACCATTTCCAGCATATGGGTACTGATCAGTACAGTCACCCCTTGTTCCTTCAACTCCAACACCACTTCTTTCAGTTCCTTAATGGCAGCAGGATCCAAACCAACCATAGGCTCATCCAATAAAATCACTTTCGGCTTGATTGCAAGGGCACAACAGATACTAACCTTCTGCATCATACCCTTAGAGAGCTCTCTGCCCAATTTCGTCTGTTTATCATCCAATTCAAACCTTGTCAAAATCTGCTCAATTTCCTCATCGGTAATGTCAGAATTGTAAGCACGTCTAATATATTCGATATGTTCTCGAACGGTCAATGCATCAAACATAGCTGGCACTTCTGGCACATACGCAAAAACACGCTTAGCTTCTAAGGTTCTTGCCGGCATATGCGCAATGCCAACCCCTCCCTGATACCGCAACAATCCTGCAATACTCTTGATAATTGTGGACTTTCCGGCTCCGTTCGGTCCCAGCAGAATCCCTACTTGCCCAGTGGGTACACTAAAACTCACATGGTCTACTGCAAGGTATTTCCCATATTTCTTCGTTAATTCTTGAATTTCTAACATAACTACCTCTCCTTCTGACATAACCCTGATATGCTGCAATTTTCCAAACTGCCAGTCACATCCACTCCTACTAATTTCGTAAATTTGACAAAAAACATCACATGTCTACTGTATTACTCTAATAATACAATAGTACATATGATGTTTTTTGTCAATATTTATTTCATCAATTATTCTTTTTCGACAATCTCATTTCGGTTCTTATAAATTGAATGGGGCGGAACCACTCCTCGTACCATGGAAAGCGGGTAAATATTACTTTCTTTTCCCACCACTGTGCCAGGATTCAATACACTATTGCAGCCCACTTCCACTTCGTCTCCCAGCATCGCGCCAAATTTCTTCCTTCCAGTGGCGATTTCCATGCTGCCGTCTTTGACCGACACCAATGTTTTATCCGATTTTACATTGGAAGTGATAGAGCCTGCGCCCATATGTGCCTTATAACCTAAAATAGAATCTCCTACATAATTATAATGGGGCACCTGGACTTTGTTGAACAGCACAACATTTTTCAGCTCTGTGGAATTGCCCACGACTGCTCCTTTTCCTACAATGGCATTGCCTCGGATAAATGCACAGTGACGGATCTCCGCATCCTCATCAATAATGACAGGACCATTGATAGATGCGGTAGGCGCAACCTTTGCACTTTTGGCAATCCAAATATTTTCCTGTCTCTGCTCATATATCTCTGGATCCAGAGTTTTACCCAGCTCGCAGATAAAATCTCCAATCTTGGAAAGGGCTTCCCAAGGATACACGATACCTGTAAATAATCTTGCAGCGATAGTTTCCTCCAATGTATATAAACTACTGATCTCACATGTTTTCATACTTTTTTTGTCCCTTCTTTCTTTTTTGATGTCTGATAAAATGTTGCTGCCTGTTGAAAAACCCCTCGCAACATTGACTGATTGTTAAGCCCCAGCACACCACTGGTACGGCTTTTGATAAAATGTTCCAATTTCACCATATACTCTTCTGGGGTGATAGACCCTTGTGCCACATAGGTAAGTCCCTTTTCCCAGCTCGCCGTCAACTCTGGATTTAATAAAGATCGTATCGACGCATTTACCACGTCATAAATCATTTCTCCCAGCAAAGTTGGCGTGATAATCTGGGTCTTTTTGTTCAGGGCAAGATATTGATTATTTACCAATTTCTTTAGTATTTCCGCCCGCGTTGCGCTGGTGCCAATTCCACTTCCTTTGATTTGAGCTCGAAGTTCTTCATCCTCAATCAATTGTCCTGCATTTTCCATAGCAAGAATCATGGAACCAGAATTATAACGTTTGGGTGGTGTCGTCTCCCCCTCTTTCACAGTTAATGCAGTTACTCGCAGTTCCATTCCTTTTTTTAATGAGGAGAGCTGTTCCATAAAATTCAGATTATTGGTCTGCACATCCTCGCCCTCTTTTTTGCCGTCGGAGGTTTCTGTTTCCTTTTTCTTTTGAAAAGAATATTCCATCACCTTTAAATAACCTGGATCTTCCAACAGTTTAAACGAAGCAAAAAACTTTTCTTTGCCACCTGTTGGCATTCTCATGGAGGTTACAATCCCTATCTTGCGATAAATTGCCGGTGGAAAGAAAATACTTAAAAATCGCCGGACAATGACCTCATACACATGCAGCGCCGTTTCATTCAGACTGCGGATGGCTGAGATCCCCTGTCCAGTTGGAATGATCGCATAGTGATCTGTGATCTGCTTATCATTCACATATCTTGTTTTGGAAATCTTTGTATAACTTCCATTTCTAAGAATTTCCTCTGCAAACGCTTTGACCAAAGGTATATTTTGAAGCCCACTGATATTTCTATGTATCTCTTTTGCCACCGCTGAGGACAGCACTCTGGCATCTGTTCTAGGATAAGTAACCAATTTTTTCTCATACAGCTCCTGAACCACCTGAAGCGTCTGATCGGGGCTGATCTTAAACAATTTCGAACAATCATTTTGAAGCTCTGCAAGATTATATAAAAGAGGCGGATTTTTGGTCTCCTTCTTCTTTTCCATGCTCTCAACCAGAGCCCACCACTCCTCTTTTGGTCTGCCATTTATCAAATCCTGTATTAATTTC
The DNA here is from genome assembly GCA_910580015.1 of uncultured Lachnospiraceae bacterium. GTDB lineage: Bacteria > Bacillota > Clostridia > Lachnospirales > Lachnospiraceae > Petralouisia. The sequence goes on along the minus strand of CAJTVT010000035.1, from coordinate 2,458 downwards.
TCTGCATCTGCCTTTTCCTTAAATCCATTGTCTTTATAGAGTTTGGGTGACTGGAAAAACATAGAACCTTCCACTGCCTTCCATTCCCCTTCCACTGAATTGCCCTGAATGTCCAGAGCATTTACAACCCGGTAAAACGGCGTTTTTACAAATTCACGGATCTCCCGTTCTCGGCGCACTACCATTCCCTGAACACAAGTCATAACACGTCCAACACTGACAACGGTATAGCGCGTTCCCATAAAGCTGGAAATAGCATGGCCATATTTCAGCGTCAAAAGCCTTGAAAAGTTAATACCCATTAAATAATCTTCTTTTGCACGCAGATAAGCAGATTCGCAGAGATTATCATATGCTGAAAGCTCCTTGGCCTCTCGGATTCCACGCAAAATTTCCTCCTGGGTCTGGGAATCAATCCACACTCTCCTGCGTTCCTTTCCCTTCACTTGGGCCTGACGTTCCACCAGACGGTAGATGTACTCTCCCTCCCGCCCAGAGTCAGTACACACATAAATCGTCTGCACATCTGGCCGGTTTAACAATCCTGCTACAGTCTTGTACTGCTTTTTTACCCCTGGAATTACTTCGTATTTAAATTGTTCTGGGATAAATGGAAGGGCAGCAAGACTCCATTTTTTATACTTATCATCGTAAGCCTCTGGATAGCTCATCGTAACCAAATGGCCCACACACCAGGTCACCACAGCCTCTCTGGCCTCCATATAACCATCTTGATTTTTAAAATCAAGATTTAATGCTTTTGCAAATTCTCTTGCCACACTGGGCTTCTCCGCTATAAATAAAGCTTTCGCCATAAATGAAATCCTGCTTTCTTCGTACTATTCCATATCCATCAACAGGATACGCTCGTCTTTTGATACCATTTTAATTAACTTTTCCTCAAATCCCCTGGCCGTAAACAGACAATAATAGTTAGCCGTCACCTTGGCCTGTTCCATACTTGCAAAAAGCTTCAGACACATGTCAAACGTCATTTCTGGCTCTGACCAGTTGCAGAGGCAAATCAAGTTCTGGCGAATACTGTTTTGAGCAATAATATCGATCGTTCCCTTTTTCCCCACCCAAGTTCCCATTTTATGGATCTCTAACGGCAACTTATGTTCATGATTTAAATATTCCAAATGTTCCATGCAGACTTTTATAAAGTATCGATTCAAATAAATCTCCAATTCTTCTGCAATATACTTGTCATAAAACTGCTCTGGTTTTATGCGGTATAATTCTGACAAATGAGGATATACAAACTTAAACCAAAAATTCACAAAAGTATCTTTTATTTGATATAAACCTTTTTGTGCATTTTCCCATCCCCCAGTTTCAAAAGAATACACTTTCTCCACCACGTCAAACGCCATAAGATTTTTCAGATACACACTGATTTTAGCCCTGGAAAAACCTGTCTCCTGAAACAATTCGTTTAATTTGCGCTTCCCGCTGGCCATGGCCTCCAAAATCGTATTATAGACCGTCAACTCTCTGAGCTGACTTCGGATTAATTCTTCTGCCCGATTATGAAAATAGCCCTCTTTTGAAAGTATCTTCGTACAAATATTATACTTGATATCCTTGCTGGTATCCCAACGGCAAATGTATTCTGGCACGCCGCCGATAATTCCATATACCTTCACCTTCTGGCGCAAGGTATAATCTGGAAAACTCCTGACCAGGTCTGCAAATTTTAGTTCGTGCAGTTTGGTGATGCCAGAAATTTTCTTAGCTCCTTTTCCCAAAGCTTCGGGCAGTTCCTGTTCTGTCCAGGAAACATCACTGGAACAAAGAAGAATCAGAACTGGTCCAGGATAGAGCTTTTTGTCTCTTAATTTGATGATACTTGCCAAAAAATCCTCATCTTTTTTCACGATATGCTGAAATTCGTCAATCACCACAACCAGTTTCGTTCCATCCTTGCTCTTGAACCGTTTAAAATAGGTATCATAATTCTCTTCTGTCATGGATACCTGATAACATTCTGCAATCTCTCGTCCCATCCGTGTTTTTTGGGCTTTGGCAGAGACTTCTGGCGCGCAATAATAAAAATATTTTTTGTCCTGGCAAAACTCCTGGACAAGCTCCCTGCCCTGGTTATCCCTGCGACCATATAACACCAGAATCTGGTTCCCCTCCTGATGATACAACTGCTCCAAATACTGCGACTCTGCTTCTCTTCCTGTCATACACGTATTTCCTTTCTTTTTCTGATGGTATACTTTTTTCTCATACTATCACGCTTTAACTTTTTTCGCAATAGAAGGACAGAGATTTCCGTGGAATTATCACTTCTGCCATAAATAGAGCTGCCACATAACAATACTACTTTCGTAATTAAATGTGGCAGCTCTCAATTAAATCAAATACCCCGCTGCAAGCAACGGGGTATCAAACTTGCAGCGCTGCAAAGCAGCGGGGTATTTGACCCTCGCGGCAGTCGCCAAATGTC
>CAJTVT010000034.1 GCA_910580015.1 uncultured Lachnospiraceae bacterium | reverse complement strand
TATGAATATGGGTTGAAAACTGGCGATTTACCAGAAAAAGAAATGGTCAAAATCTTTGAAAAGGCACTCAGTAAAATCGCCGGGGAAATCAATGATTCTCGTATTCCTAAAAAGCGAAAACTGAGAAAGATGACTGGTCCGTTTGGCCGCTCTACCCCAGATGCGGAACCGCCAGAATATGACTATATCTATCTTTATCATCATAGACCCAGCAATTTGTTTTTGCAGCTATACCCTAATCGAGAGAAAAACGGACGGGTGAAATTTTCAGAGGAGGGAATTATCTGGAATTTGTACTTTTATATTTTACCAGACTATCCAAATCGAATATCCGATGAGGATCATATCCAAGAGTTTGGCGGCAGAGTGATTGAGGAATTATTCCAGACACTTCCTGGCGAAAAGGTATTCATTAAGAAATATGCCCCTGGTGAAAACAGGCTTTAGTGAAACTGCAAATTCCAATTTATTTTGGAATTGTTTGGTACATAAAATCAAAGACAAGGGAGAGAATCAAATGCTGAATATCCGCAATGAAGAACAAAGGGACTATGAAACCGTAGAAAATATAACACGAAATGCATTTTATATCATGAACCATTCTTTTGTAGAATGATACAACTACTTTTTAGCTGAATCTAAAAATAAAAAAATAAAAGCCATTATGCTTACAGACAATCTTGCATGTCAAAAGGCTATAGAACAAGTTTCCATCCCATAGTTTCTCTCACTTTGCGCATATTCAAAAATATCCCCCTTGAATCCCCTGCTCCTTCATTTTCTGGCATAATTCCTTCAATATCCGTTTCCGGCGGTTCTGTATCGTTTTACGGCTGCACCCAAAAATCTTTGCCGTATCTGTTACCGTAACTTCCGCAAAATACAACATTTCAATCAGCCTGGCATCTTCCGCGGGCAGGCTTCCAAGAACTTCCCTCACTTTATCCCGGCAGATATTCCGCAAAACTGTTTCCTCCAATCCCTCTGCCACATCCCGGATATTCCCTAAGCAATTCCCCCTTCCTTCTAAACCATCCAGACTGCATATGCCATGTTTCCAGTTCCTCTCTTTCTGATACCTTTCCCTGCGACGTGAACGGTACCACTCTAAATCAGAACCACCACTGTATCATCAACCATTTCCCGGATAATCACAGGCATTTCCGTAAGCCCTGCAAGCTTACATGCCCGCACCGTCTATGCCCTGCAATGACCTCATAGCCGCCTTCCGGATACGGGCGCACAATCCCCGGCATCAACCCGCCATACTGTTTTACGCTTTCCACCGTTTCCTGCATTTTTTCATCATCCAATACCCAGAATGGATGGCCTTTGAAGGTATGTAGCTGGCTAAGAGAAACAAATGTTACTGTTTCCCCTGCCGGCGCTTCTCCTGCACCGAATAGGTCATCAAAAGATGTCAGCCTTACTTTCTCTGCGCTCTTACTCTTCATCCGCAAGCACCTCCTGTGTCAGTGAATGGTAGCCGTCTGCCACAATCCCCTTCGGGTCATGGAGATAAATGCTTTTCCCCGCTGCAGTGGTTTCCGCAGCCTTTACGGACAATGGGATGCAATTCTCAAAAATACGCACCCGGTTTCCATACGCCTCCCGGATCTGCGCTGAAATATCCCTTGCGAAGTTTGTCCTCAGGTCTACCTTTATCAGCAGAATCCCCATAATTCCAAGTGCCAGGTTCAGCTTCCTGTGAACCCGCCCGATCGTCTTTATAAGCTGCTGAAGCCCTTTGACCGGGAGATATGCGGCTTTCACTGGAATCAGTACGCTGTCTGCCGCTACAAGGGCGTTTATCGTAATCATTCCGAGTGAAGGCATACAATCAATGATTACAAATTCATACTCGCCTTTTACGCTGTTCAGATATTGGCGCAGAATCATTTCCCTGCTCATCACATTTACCAGAGCCGTTTCCAAGCCTGCCAGTTCGATATTTGCTGGGATAAAATCAACCCTTCCTCATGGTGGATAATTCCCTCGCCCGGCTCTGCATCCTCGTCATTGATCACTTTTTCCATGATATTCACCAATGTCACATCCAGCTCGTCCGGTTCCGCAACACCTAAGCTCACCGCCATGCTGCCCTGTGCATCCGCCTCCACTAACAATACTTTTTTGCCTGCCCTTGCAAGCCCAATCCCTAAATTCACACAGGTCGTTGTCTTTCCGACTCTTCTCCGCTTTCGCTTCGGTCCGCGCTTGACATGTGCCACTGGCACATAGCACCCTTTCTGGTCTTCCACTGCGCTCACTCTGCACATAGATACTTTCCTCCTGGTTTTTCAACCTATTTTTCTGTTTTTCCCACTTCCGCATACACACGGAAATATTTATTTCCGCGAAGCAACGAGCCAAATAGACATACTTGTATGCATATTTGGCGACTGCCGCGAGAACCCAGAATTTTGCTGCTTTTTGCACAATTCTGGTCCTGTCCCTTTGTTTGCAAACGGTTTTGATACCGATTTCACATCCAAATCCTCCTGCCGCTCTAAAAGCCGCCAGAACCAGTGAAGATCCTTCTTTGTCCCCTGCATCCTAATTTTCAACATACAAATCCTCCATATCCACGTAAAACAATATTCCGGGTAACGAATCTTCACAGCTTCCCAAAAATATCTGGCATAGCTGCAGCAGAATAAATCCTCCACTGTATAACAACGGAACTCCTTTAATTGTTCCTCCACCTCCTCTGTGTCATAAACACTCGGCGTTCCATTGCAATAGAGATTAAACGCCATCCATACAATCCTTGCGCTGCCGCTGGTCTGCCAGCCTTCACGCAGACACTCCGTTTTTACGCATCCTGTCTTAAAGTCATAAATCCTGTCCACATTTACCCTGGTATCCCGGTCAATCCCAAGACAGTACACCAATGCTTTGTGATACTCATCCTGGTATCTGCATTTCTGCAGATACTCTTTATAAAAATCTCTATGTTCCTTGTTTTTGAAAGTAATTGTGCGAGTATTTTTCTTTTCTGCACCTTTCGCTGTATTTTCTGCCATAGCCTGTCCTCCATTTTGAAATACTTGGGAGCTACACTGCCAAACCCTTGTGGATTCGTGCTGCCAGTTACCCAAAATGCGGCTAACTCGCAACCCCGAATTTGCTTTCCATGCCGACATATCTGTGTTATACTTTTTGTAGCGCTACTTGTCTTAATTTCAGGTGTAGAAAAGCTGCTGACATCCTATACCCAACAGCAAACTGATGGGTATAGGGTTCTCGCGACATTCGCCAAATACCCATGCAAGCATGGTACTTGGCTCATTGCTCGCGGAAATGAAAATGGACTAAGCAGAAACCCCTGTTTTTCAAGGTTTTTCTAACTTAGTCCAATTATAACAGCATCATATAGATACGGATCATTCCCTTCCACAATCCCCCACTGCATCAAAAGCGCCGCGCTCCCTGTCACAAAAGGAGTTGCCATAGAAGTTCCGCTGCGCACAGCATAGCCGCCCCCAGGAGCTGCTGAGCGAATGGCAACACCTGGAGCCGCCAGATCGGGTTTTACTTGGTTTGTCTGCCTAGTGAAGCCTCTGCCGGAAAACTCTGCAAGTTGGTTATATCGCGCATCATAGGCAGCCACCGAAACCACTTTTTCCGCTGTGGAGGGTATGGTCAATGTGGTCTCTTCCACTGGGTAAAGAAATCCCGTCCCTTGGTTCAAGACAGTCTGACCTGGAAGCCAAAGGTCATAATTTCCCCGAACAATTCGCTCTGGCACCAGCACAACTCTCCAAACTCCATCATCAATATAAGATTGTGCCGGTAGAAAATCAATGTACATTTCCTGATATAAATTATAGGGACTTGGTTCCCCATAATATAGAAGAATCTCTGTCCGCCCTACCACAAATCGCTGTGGGCCCTGAATCTGACGAATCGGCCCAATGCTTTTCCCAGAAGGATGAACCAGCAAAATATCATACTCATCCACATAAGATTTCCAAATCTGTAGGCTCAGAGCAGTTTCATAACTTCCCACACCGAGCTCTATCTCCTGCTCCTTCCCTTGCTGAAGAATACCAGAAGTATGCCCTCTTGCAGCCCCCTCATTACCAGTCCCAACAGATATTAATGTCTTCCAATAATTTGACATATCATTAATATAGGTCTCCAGCAGAGCCGTTCCACTGTGGGAACCATAGCTATTTCCAAAACTAATATTCACTGCCATCGGCATTTGAAGTTCCAATGATTTATTCACCACATAGTCAAGCCCACGCATAAGCTGTGTGGTTCTTGGAAATCCATTGGGATCTGCCGTTCCAAGTTTCACCACAAGAAGAGGACTCTCGTATGCAACACCTCGGTTTACTCCACCAGAAGCACGACCATTTCCCGCAGCAATTCCTGCCACATGGGTTCCATGTCCAGAAGTGTCTCTGCTTGGAACAATTCGAAAACGTTCCTGTTCACTTTCCGCCTTCAGTGCCTGATTAATTTCTTCTGATGTAAACTCTCGATTCAAGGTCTCGTCATACAGAGCAAGAATCCTAGTGCTCCCATCTACATTACAAAAATCGGGGTGACTGTAGTCGATTCCAGAATCCAAAATCGCAACAATCACCCCTTTACCACTCAAGTTATAATGTGCATCTTGAAGCGGTGTAATACAAGATGCCTGTTTGCCCTCCCGTACAGCAAAATACATACGCTTAGGCTTTTCCACATATTCGACTTCCACTGCACCTGCCACCAGATCCATAGCAGATTCTGGTACATTTAAAATAGCATATTCATTGCTAAGTTCTTCCACACGTATCTGTGGATTTTCCTGTGACAAACGCATAATATTTCCTGAGTATTTTACAATCAGTTCCCAACGTTCTTCTTCGGGTTCATAACCCACGCCTAAATTCAAAGATTTTTCCCGTTCCCGTTCTGTGGCATTCAAAGCAAGGTTCAAAAGATTTTCAAATTTTTCACTCTCCATCGCTAATTTCCCAACATTTTGTTTTCTACATTATATAAAAGACCAAGAACGGTTATGATTCCTTGTTTTTTATATCGCTTAGAAACTAATCCACGACTCTGACTCTTCCATGCTGGTCAATGCAGGTGTTATTTTCATTTTGATTCGATCCTCATTAAATTCCACGGTAATCGTTTTCCACTTACCATTACTCAATACTTTCATTTTATTCCCACTGACAACCTTATATTTGAAAGTATCTATGGTGGTATCTATCCATGCATATTCCTCTCGCAAACTTTCACCGCAATTTTCACATAATTTTTCTCCCATTTCTTCCATAACCCACATCCCTTCCAAATGAAAAACGATTCATCCTGCACCTATATTATATCATTGATTTTTCTATTCGACAATGATATAATGCTTGGAGATATGATGCACATAGACATGTGTAAATCTCAAGTAAAGGAGGGTTTCGGATGGCAACATGGCAAATAGTATTAATTGTAATCACTGTGATTCTCTTAGCCGCAGTTATTGCACTTTACATACTTGGTAAAAAAGCTCAGAAGAAAAAAGAAGAACAGGAAGCACAGATTGCAGCCGCTGCGCAAACCATATCCATGCTAATCATTGATAAAAAACAAATGAAACTAGCAGACGCAGGACTCCCCGCCGCTATCCTGGAACAAACGCCTAAGTTGATGCGCCGTTCCAAGATGCCCATTGTAAAGGCCAAGGTAGGTCCAAAGATTATGACCTTTATCTGTGATTCGGCAATTTTTGACAGTATTCCAACAAAAAAAGAAGTAAAAGCCGTAGTCAGCGGGCTTTATATCACTAGCGTCAAAGGACTGCGCAAAGGAAATGAACCTGTTCCTGAGAAAAAATCCACATTCTGGACAAGATTTCGGCAAATAAAAAAGTAATGAGATTCCAGATAATCAAAAACCCCACCGTTTTCATTGATGGGGTTTTTGATTTTTATTTCGATTTCCACAAACCATGCAAATTACAGTAGCCATAAGCTCCCACAACCTGATCTTCTGCACATAACCGGAATTCTGCTTCTGGCTTATCTCCTGGACAGAGCTTCCTCAAAAATCCTCCCTGTTTTGTCTCAAGATAAATCCACATAATATAATGTTCTTCCAGCATAGGATGCTCCAACTCCCCTACTTTTACCTGAACCGTATCTCCATTCTGGGTGATCACTGGAACATGCTTTTCACCGGAAGCATCCACCGTATTTGCCTTTAATTCCTGAAAAGTCTTCTCCCCAGCATGATCGCCTGGGATCAATTCCATAGCCACACTTTGACATTTGCCACACTTATAAAAATCCATTTCTATCTACCTCCTATTTCATATCTTTTACTTTCATAAAGAGTAACTTTCATGAAGAGTATTCCCAATGCTTTCCGAAATTATGTTTCCAATTCTCTTTTCTTATCTTTTTCTTTCAAACAAAATATTCCCAATTGTTTCCGAAATTATGTTTCCAATTCTCTTTTCTTATCCTTTACTTTCAAAAAATATTCCCAATGCTTTCGGAAATTATAATTCCAATTCTGTATATAATTTGGATTATAACATATCCACATACGAATGTACAAGTGCAAATCAAATCCCTTCTAAATTCAAAAACATAATTCTCATTTTCATCAAAATGCGTATAATTCCGACTGCTTTTTCGCATACTAACCAAAACATTTACTGAAAGGAGATTTTTATGAGTTACGAAAGCACAAAAAATATCTACGATGATGGAAACATCCCAGACAGCGACCTTCCTGAAAGAACTGGATCTGATGGACAAAATCGTTCCGACAATCCCAAAGAGAATGATTACCATAGAGGTGGTCAAAATGGATATCATGACAATGAGGATCCTGACTACAATCCTGGCGGTGCCCCAGAGCAGCCTCCTTTAACCTGGGTCACACCTCCCGTATTATTATCAAAACCTGATACCCTCACACCAAATGCTCCTGGTCTGATATAGGAGGAATTATCATGCTGAATATGATAGAACAACTAAAGCACATTCGTATTGTACCTGTGGTGGTCTTGCACGACCCAGTCAATGCAAAACCACTTGCAAAGGCCCTATGTAATGGTGGACTCCCCTGTGCCGAGATTACTTTTCGTACAGAGGCCGCTGTTGAATCTATACAAATAATATCACGGGAATTTCCTGAAATGTTGGTGGGGGCTGGAACAGTTCTAACTCCTGCCCAAGCCGACCAGGCTATGAAAGCAGGAGCAAAATTTATCGTAAGTCCAGGATTGAATCCGGTAATGGTCAAACACTGCATTAAGAAAAAATATCCTGTTATCCCTGGAATCAACAATCCCACTGGCATTGAAACGGCTCTCAGCATGGGGTTAACCCTATTGAAATTTTTTCCAGCCGAAGCTTCTGGAGGACTTGAGATGATCAAAGCTCTATCTGCACCTTATCCTCAGATCCAGTTTATGCCTACAGGAGGAATTAACCTTGAAAATCTTCATACCTACCTTGCCTTTGATCGGGTAACCGCCTGCGGCGGAAGCTGGATGGTAAAAGATGAGCTTGTCAAAGCTGGCAATTTCAAAGAAATTCAACAACTGACAGCGGAAGCTGTTCGTACCGTCCGTACTTGACAAAACCTTTTCCGAAAAGGAGAACATTTATGACTGGTAAAAAAGTAATTACTTTTGGGGAACTCATGCTGCGGCTTGCCCCACAAGGATATCAACGATTTGTCCAGGCCGACTCCCTGGGCGCCACTTTTGGAGGCGGAGAAGCGAATGTCTGTGTCTCCCTGGCAAATTATGGCCTACACTCTGTATTTGTATCACGACTTCCTTCCCATGAAATTGGGCAGGCTGGCGTCAATGCGCTTCGAAGATACGGTGTGGACACCTCCCACATTGCCCGTGGAGGCGAACGTATTGGCATTTACTATCTGGAAAAGGGAGCATCCCAAAGACCTTCTAAAGTCATCTATGATCGAGCTGGCTCCTCTCTTTTCACTGCCTCCTCAGAAGATTTTTGTTGGAAAGAAATCTTTACTGGAGCAGACTGGTTTCATTTTACTGGAATCACACCTGCTTTAAATGACACCATTGCTGATCTGTGTCTGATGGCTTGTCAGGCAGCAAAAGATGCAGGTGTTACCATCTCCTGTGACCTAAATTACCGCAATAAGCTGTGGAGTCGGGAAAAGGCTGGTCAGGTAATGGAAAATCTTTGTAAATATGTAGATGTATGTATCGCCAACGAAGAGGATGCTTCTGATGTATTTGGTATTCAGGCTAAAGATACCGATGTTACCGCCGGAACTGTAAATCGCGAAGGTTATAAAGATGTGGCAAGACAGTTACAAGAACGTTTTCATTTTTCAAAAGTTGCCATCACTCTGCGTGAATCCATTTCCGCCAATGACAACGACTGGTCCGCCATGCTTTACGATGGGAACGACTATTATTTCAGCCCAAAATACCACATGCATATCGTTGACCGAGTAGGCGGTGGTGACAGTTTTGGCGGCGGATTGATTGCCGCCTCCCTGATGGGTTATAAACCACAACAGACGATTAACTTCGCAGTAGCCGCTTCTTGCCTGAAACACTCCATTGAAGGCGATTTTAATCTTGTATCTCTGGATGAAGTATTAAAATTAGCAAACGGAGATGCCTCCGGCAGGGTGCAAAGATAGTTCTGTGCAGAAAAACATCCATCAGCTTGCCATCCCCCCTATCATCCCAGATGCCGTACACAAAATTAAGGTGGTAAAGAAACGGGACACTTCCATATTTACCCCCTTTTGAAATAGGATGGAGCCTAAAACCAAAATCAGGAAATAGGCTCCTCCCATAACCATTCCCCAGAAAAATCTTCGTGTCTTCATGACTTTACCGCTTAACAATCCCCCTAAAAATCCTGAAACCACGTAGATCAAGACAATACCTGCGGAAACCACACTTTCGCTGAGCTGCATCTTATAGAGCAATGCAGACAAAACCAACAGCAGCCCACCCGTTACCAAATACATTGCCAGCAATATTTTCATAATTGAAAGCACTGATACTCTCACTTTCTTCTCTCCCTGCGCTTGAAGCAGATTCTTTCTCATAGGATTTTTTTCCATAGCTCTCTTCCTCTCTTTTTCTGCAATTTTTAATCACCAAATATATAAATTCTATGATATTTTATTCCGCTTGTCACCAAACTATTCCTGATGTATCTTTGAAAAATTAGGACATACCACACGCTCTCTTTTTTGTTATACAGAAATTTCATCGCAAACGTAATAAAATACTTGGAAAATTTATCTAAATATCTTGCAAAATCCTGTTTCTTCCTTTATATTATGTATATCGAAAGGAGAGATGCATTTGGACTCGAGTGAGGTCATACAGTTATTATTTGTAGTAGTATTATTATTGTTATCTGCGTTTTTTTCCTCAGCGGAAACAGCACTGACCACTTCCAACAAGCTCCGGCTTAAGGGACTTGCTGATGAAGGAGACAAACGGGCGCAACGTGTTTTGGATATCACCAATGATTCTGGCAAAATGCTGAGCGCCATCTTAATTGGCAACAACATTGTGAATTTGTCAGCGTCTTCCATTGCAACGGCACTTGCCATCAAGATTTTTGGAAATGCGGGAGCTGGGATTGCAACCGGACTTTTGACAATTCTGGTCCTTATTTTCGGTGAAATTTCACCTAAAACCCTTGCCACCATTCACGCAGATAAGATTTCCCTGGCATACTCTGGGCCAATCCTGGGACTTATGAAGCTTTTGACCCCTGCAATTTTTATTATCAATAAATTGTCCATGGGCTTTTTGATTCTGTTGCGGGTGAATGTCTCAAAGGACACAAATACCCTTACGGAGGCAGAGCTTCGCACAATTGTGGATGTCAGTCATCAGGAGGGCGTCATTGAACCAGAAGAACATGCCATGATCAACAATGTGTTTGATTTTGGTGATTCTCAGGCAAAAGAAATCATGGTTCCCAGAATTGACATGACATTTGCTGATATTAACAGCAGCTACGAAGAGCTGATCCAAATTTTTCGGGAAGACAAATTTACCCGACTTCCAATTTATAAAGATTCGATTGACAATGTAATTGGCACTATCAACATGAAGGATCTTCTCTTATATGAGGCCAGCAGAGACAGCTTTTCCGTCCAAGACATTTTACGCAAGCCCTACTACACCTATGAACACAAAAAAACCGTGGATCTTTTACTTGAAATGAAAAAATCCTCTCTTAATATCGCCATCGTATTGGATGAGTATGGGGTTACAGCAGGACTTATCACGCTGGAAGATATTTTAGAGGAAATTGTCGGTGAGATCCGGGATGAATACGACATAGATGAAGAAGATCCCCTTCAAAAGCTGAGTGATCTGGAATACCTGGTTCAAGGTTCTATGAATTTGGAGGATCTTTGTAATAAGCTGCATTTAAAGCTTTCCTCTGAGGACTATGACACAGTTGGAGGCTACATGATTGAACTGCTGGATCATCTTCCCCAGGAAGGGGAATCCATTACCACACCAGAAGGAATTTTTCTAAGGGTGGAAGATACCGACAAAAACCGCATCAACAAGCTGTTTTTGCGACTGCCGAAGGAACTGTTAAAAGAAAATTGACAGATAGAATAAAAAACTCATTCCCTGAGCTATCAACTGCTTGTGGGATCTGAAAAAGGGACTGCTGCACCAAGCAAAATATTTCTACAATACGGTATTTTTAATACGATATCGTATCGATTATTCGCTTGTTGCAGCAGCCCCTTTATAAATGAATGGCAATCGGAAGTTCTAACGTAAGCTCTTCTGGCGTCACCAGACAATCATAGGCAAGAACACCTACACCTGCATCTTTCACCTGGCGCAAAGTCTCCCCAAACTGTGGGTGAGTGCGATCATTTGGCTCAAAATATTGAACCCCCTTCATCTGAATCACAAAGAGAATATATGCCTCATATCCTTCCAACACTGCTTTTTGCAATTCCAACATATGTTTGATCCCACGCTCTGTTGGGGCATCCGGAAAACGGGCTACTCCTTCTTCTTCTAGCGTCACACCCTTCACTTCAAGAAAGATCTTTTTACCATCTTGCGTTTCTATATAAAAATCAATTCTGGAATCATGATATTTACACTCCGGTTTTATATAAGTAATATCCGAAAACAAAGGCTGTGCCTTAGACTGCCCTTCCTCTGCTTGCAACCACTCTTTCACGATCTGGTTGGGCGCCTGAGAATCCACATTGATCACGCGGCCTGCTTTGCTTACCGCCACCAGATCATAGAGCGTCTTCCGATTGAGATTCTCACTTTTGTCCACCCAAACTTTAGTCCCCGGCTGGAACAGTTCTTGACATCTTCCGGTATTTTTCACATGACATTTTTCAATTTTTCCTGCTATATCTACAAGGGCAATAAAACGATTGGGCCGCTCCAGAAAATACCCTTGCTGGATCTGCATATATTTCATGTCAGTTCTCCCGATGTCTGCTTATTTTTCTAAGATTTCTGCATTTTTTCAAATTCTTTCTTATTCATTTGAATCCGCAGTTCATTAAAATTCTCATCCGAAGTATTCACAGCTTCCCAGGTAAGAAATCCCTGCTTTGCTGTCAATTGATATGTTTTCACAGACTGATCTTCCTTTTCTTTTGCCCCCCACTCCGAAGCGGTGTCAAAACTCATATCTGAAAGTTGCACACCGTTATAAGTGACTGTGATATCCTCCGTGGAAGACTTCTTCACCTGGACAGCCTGCACAATTCCCTCTGTGGCAGATTGCGCGCTCTCGGCAGAAATATCTGTATTTCCACTCCACGGAACACTGACAGTAACCCAGAATTGATGTCCAGCTCCCTTATCAAGGCTATAGAAAAAAGAAATATACGCATCTCCATCTTCCGCCACATCCTGGCTACCATTGCTGCTCACTTCATATCCCTGATCAATCAGATCCTGCATCGTTGTCTTACCTAGCACAATGTTATAGCCATCCACTGTGACCTCCATGGGCATCTCTGGCCCTCCTATGCAAGCCGTCAGATTCAACATCAGAAAAATTAAACAAATACATACGATTATCTTTTGTTTCATTTTAATTCCACCTTCCTCATAGTGTATTGACCGCATAACAATCGGACGAATTGCGCAGAATGTTAAGCAGTCACCACACTAAAAAATTAACGTTATGACAATTTCCAGATATCTTGATTATATTCTGCGATAGTTCGGTCAGAAGAGAAAAATCCTGCCTTCGCCGTATTCACCAGCATCTTCTTTGCCCATACCATCTGGTCCTCATAGTCTTGGTAGCACTCTTCCCTCTTCGCTACATAATCTTTGAAATCAAGCAATGTCATAAACCAATCTTTATTTAAAAGCTCTTTGTAAAGCCGCTCCAGATTTTCCTTTTGTCCCACCTTCAACATTTCCTCACCGACGATAAAATCCACGGCTTCCTTGATATCCTCATCTTCTTCGTAGAACTTTTTGGATACGTAATCTTTTTTTTCATAGTGTTCAATCACAGTGTCTGAGCTCTCTCCGAAAATATAAATATTCTCCTTGCCCACCAGATCTGCGATCTCAACATTGGCTCCATCCATCGTTCCAAGTGTAACTGCTCCGTTTAGCATAAATTTCATATTTCCAGTTCCAGATGCTTCTTTACTTGCCAAAGATATCTGTTCTGAAATATCACATGCTGGAATAAGTTTTTCTGCCTTGGTGACATTGTAATTCTCCACCATAACCACCTTAAGATAAGGACTTACCTCCGGATCCTGATTGATGATTTCCTGCAAACAGAGAATCAGGTGAATAATATCCTTCGCAATCACATAGGCCGGCGCTGCCTTGGCACCAAAAATTACCGTAATTGGCGTTGACGGCTTTTCTCCCTTTTTGATCTCCAAATATTTATGGATAATATACAGCGCATTCATCTGCTGGCGTTTGTACTCATGGAGGCGCTTGATTTGAATATCAAAAATAGAATTCTCATCAATCTCCACACCTTGCGTTTCCTTCAAATATGTCACAAGCGCACGTTTATTTTCTTTCTTAATATCCAACATCTTCTCTAAGACTTTCTGATCCTCTGCAAAGGCCAGCAATTTCTCCAACTCCTTTGCTTCCTTATGCCAGCCTGTTCCAATCACCTCATCCAGATAATGGCTCAATCCCTTGTTACAGTGCATCAGCCAGCGGCGGAATGTAATTCCGTTGGTCTTATTATTGAACTTTTCTGGATATATTTTATAAAAATTATTCAGCTCGTTTTTCTTTAAAATTTCAGTGTGCAGATATGCCACGCCGTTGACACTGTAGCCATAGTGGATATCCATGTGTGCCATATGCACCAGATGAAATTGATCGATAATTGCCACAGAAGGATCTTTGAATTTGTCTTTTACTATCGTGTCAAGTTCTCGAATAATCGGCATCAACTGTGGAACTGCTTTGTTCAGGTAATCCATCGGCCACTTCTCCAAAGCTTCTGCCAAAATCGTGTGATTTGTGTAGGCACAAGTCTTGGACACAATCTCAATAGCGTCCTTCATACGGATGCCTTCTTCCATCAGCAGTCGGATCAGTTCTGGAATCACCATACTGGGATGTGTATCATTAATCTGAATCGCCGCATATTCTGGCAAATCATAAAGGTTACAGCCCTTAGCCCTACATTCATCCAGAATCAGCCTAGCTCCATTGCTCACCATAAAATACTGCTGGTATACACGAAGAAGTCTTCCAGCGTCATCGGAATCGTCTGGATATAAGAACAAGGTGAGATTTTTGCAAATATCTTCTTTATTAAAATCTATTCCATCTCCAACCAAGTTCTCATCCACAGTCTCAATATCAAATAAATGCAGTTTGTTGGTACGATTATCATATCCAGTCACATCTAAATCATACATTCTAGATTGTACTGTAAATCCACCAAACTGTACTGGATAAGTCACATCTGTTCGAGTCAACCATCCTTCTTGTTCCATCCAGGGATTTTTATTTTCTTTCTGCAAATGATTCTCAAATGTCTGCAAGAACAAACCAAAATGATAATTCAGTCCAATTCCGTCTCCGTTCAATCCGATCGATGCCATAGAATCCAAAAAACATGCTGCCAGACGCCCCAATCCGCCGTTGCCCAGGGAAGGCTCTGGTTCTACCTGCTCAATCAGATTAATGTCCTTGCCATACTCTTTTAACAGAGCTGCCACTTCATCGTAAATTCCCAGATTAATTAAATTGTTGGATAACAGCTTTCCGATCAAAAATTCCGCTGAAATATAGTAGATTTTTTTCTTGCCCTGATTGCTTTCTTTCTCTTTGGCAAGGTCTTTTACTACCCCAAGCAGTCCATAATAGAGCTGCTCATCTGTACAGGCTGCAAGATTATTACAGCATTTCTTTTCTAATAACTCTCTTACATCAACACTTACATTGACACTCATTTTCATTCTCCTTTTTATTCTAAGCGTTCCCTATTTTCTAAGTGCTTATTCTATTGCACTTGTCTCTGCTCATGAGACGATTATGATATGAGTATACCTGCTCCTACTATATTTTTCTTGCCGTATGATAGCAAAATATAGTACAATACTATCAAATATTATCAAATAGGAGCAAACGCTTATGGATATTTTAGAATATGAACGCTCCCAGGAAACCAAATTTCACGGACATGGAAATTTTCCCTTCAACATCTATTTATGCAGCATTCCTCTAGACTTTACGGTTGTGCACACCCACTGGCACAATGATATGGAAATTGTTTATATCAAAAAAGGGATGGGCACAATTGCGGTAAATCTCTGCCCTTTTGAGGTATCGCAGGGTGACATAGTGGTGATCCCTCCTGGCCAGCTCCATTCCATCCAACAGATTCCAGGACATTCTATGGAGTACGAAAATATTATTTTTCAACTTTCCATCTTGATGGCCCCCAAGGGGGATCTCTGCACAACAGAATTTTTCCATCCTCTCAGGCAAGGCAAGCTCTCCTTTGACAGCCACTATCCTTCTGGTTCCCTGCATCACTCTGGGCTCGCGGAATGTCTGGATGCCATGGACGAAATCTGCAAAAGCTTCCCACCTGGCTACCAGCTCGCTATCAAGGGCCAACTCTTTACCTTTTTCTATCGACTCCGTTCCTGCATCCAGGCTCCCATGCCCAGACAACGAAATAAGTCTCTGGATCGCCTGAAAGGAATTTTAAAATATGTAGAGACCAATTATTCAGAGAAAATTTCCATTGACGATGCCGCCAGAATCTGCAACTTCAGCAAATCCCATTTCATGAAGTTCTTCAAGGAACACATGACCATATCCTTTACGGACTACTTAAACGACTATCGCCTCACCATCGCTGCCAGATTTTTAAGTTCCTCTGAAGATACGATAGCAAATATTGCGGTGGAAACTGGATTCGGGAACTTATCTTATTTCAATCGAAGCTTCAAACGAAAATACCAGTGCACCCCAACAGAATTTCGAAAAAAACCCCAAAAATATTCTATTAGTTGATTTTATAAAGAAACTCTGATAGGAAAACGCCATTCCATAGCGCATTTGCTCATTGGAATGGCGTTTCACGATTACTTATTTTTTAATTTTTACAGTCTTTGCCTGCCCTTTATTCTTGAAAAGTTTTAAATAGCTCTTATATTTCTTTGAAGGCACCTTGATAGCAGCTTTTTTGTCAATTCCCTTAAACGCATATTTTCCGATCTTTTTCAGTGAAAGACTCTTAATTGTAATTGATTTTAATTTCTTACAATTTTGGAACGCTTTGCTGCCTATGCTTCGCAGTTTTGTGCTTTTCAGTGATACGTTTGTAAGTTTCACACATCCTGAAAAAGCATTATCCCCAATAATTTCTACATTTTTACCTACACTTGCAGAAGTAACTTTTTTGTGATCTTTAAAAGCATTATCTACAATGGCAGTCACCTTATATTTTTTGCCCTGAAGCGTAACAGTATCTGGAATGGTGATCTTTTTAAGATTCTTATTTTTAGATTTTGCCACTTTTACAGTCCTTGGGGAAAGACTGGTTACCGTATAACGTAAGTCTTTATAGTTATATGTTTTATTTACTCGGATGCTTTCCTGTGGTTTTGAGACGGTAACCGTACAGATTCCATACTTTCCACTTCCATCCTTCGCTTTCGCTTTTATCTTGGCCGTTCCTGCTGAGACTGCTTTTACCTGACCACTTTTCGGATCAACTGTAGCAACACTTGGTTTTGAGGAACTCCACGTCACTGTTTTGTCCGCCGCTGCGGCAGGAGACACAGACACCGATAATTTTTTGGAAGCCCCAACATTCAGTTTCAGAGTGCTTGGTGCAACTGTGACAGATTTTACTTTCACAGGCGGATTTTCTTTTACTGTAATCGTACATTCACCAAATATTTTACGATCCTCTTTCGCAGAAGCCTTAATGATCACTGTTCCTTTCGCTATCGCTGTCACAACTCCATTTTGGTCTACCTTAGCAATCTTGTCATTGTCAGACTCCCATACCAGCTCTTTCTTTCCCGCAGTTTCCGGCAAAATATTTGCCTTGAGTGTTATGGTTTCTTTCTCATACAATTCTGTTGATTTCGGTGAAATTTCAATCGTATATTTCTCCGGCGGTGTTATCTGTCCATCCTCTTCCACCGTAATTTCGCAGACACCTTGTACTCCACTGCCATCTTGCGCTGTTGCCGTAATCTTTGCATTTCCTTTTGCTTTGCCATCCACCTTTCCAGTCTGTGGTTCAACTGAAGCAACTGCCTCATTGTCGGAACTCCAGATAACATTCGGATTGGAAGCATTTTCAGGTTCCACTGTCTTTGAAAGTGTTATAGATTCTCCTGTTTTAATTGTAACTTTATCAGGAACAACTGTAATTTTATCAACTAAAACCACTCCTGGGTTATCCGCTTTTACTTCAATTGTGCAAGTATCCGATATTCTACTGTTTTCCTCAGATGTTGCAGTGATAACCGCTGTTCCCTTTGCATGAGCTGTCACAAGCCCTGTTTGCGCATCAACCGAAGCAATTGCCTCATTGTCGGAACTCCAGATAACATTTGAATTGGAAGCATTCTCTGGAGCAACTGTCTTTGATAACTGTAAGGTAGCGCCGATATTAAGCTCCGCCGTTTTGGGTGATACCGTGATGGAAGTTACTTTAATCTCATCCCCCCATACAGCAGTCATCGTCACATCTTTGGTTCCCATTACATACTTTGTGCCCGCAGCATAGGTGTTTCTACCATCATTCCAGCCACGGAACTCTCTTCCATTATTCTGTGCTGTGTTTTCAGGAAGTGTTACAATCTTTCCTTCCGCCGCCGTCAATTTTTCTGCTGGCGCTCCTTCACCGCTGAAAGAGATTGTATGTGTACGTTCTTCGACTACAGGATTCGTAATAATCTCATAAAGTGACGGAACGGTCCCCTGGGGCCATGTCACTGTGATGGAGAGGATATCTCCCTCATTTTCCAAATTCTCAAACTTTGTAATACCCTGATCTAACGCACCAAGGGATTTGTCAGCAACCTTGGAACCATCAAAAACCTTTGCTGTTACCGATGCATTGGTAATCGATGATGCATTCTGCAATAATGTAATGGATGAAAGTTTGTTATTCTCCGTAATCGGATAAGTTAACGATGCAGTTCCATCGGAAGGCTGTTCTGAAGTATAGACAGAAGAAATATCACCATCTATAATTTTATCCAAATCACCTTTGAGTGTCTCAGAATATATCTTTCCAACGGTCTCATCAGAGGCAGAGATTGTTTTATTAATCTCAATCTCATTAATTCTAAGGAAATATCCATGATCTTTTGTAATCCGGATTTTCATATATCGTGCAGGCACACCGTTCAAATCATCTCTAGAAATCTTAATATAATTTCCTTCTTCTTTCCAATGTGGCCCTGTAACTGCCCCGTTTGTCTCTGCAACAGAAGTAACTGGACTACCCCAATTCGTCTTATCTGTGGATAAATAAAATTCTGCATTATAGAACTTGGGATTTCCTTTTTCTTGGGTAATCGTAAAATCATACAATGGGGTCTCTGCTCCAAAATCTATGATAATATAGTGATTTACCTTCTGTGCTGTGTTTGTCCAGATATAGGTTTCGTATTTTCCGTCAAACAGATTACTCCAAGAACCTTCTTTCAGATTCGTATATTCTGGGTTAAAATCTGCAACTGAAAGATCTACTGCATTGCCATAAACCGAAAGTGCAAAATTAGTCAATTTCACATCGATCTCATGGTCTGTGTCATTGTACAGGCGAACATAACGCGCCGTGATATTGTTCGGGGAGGCAGGCATATCTGTCCATGTCCGACTGTTGTCTGAATATTGGAGTGTGAGATCTTTCGCTTCTTCTGAATCAAATGTAAGGCTTTGAATCTTGGAAAGTTCTTTTAATTTTATACCAATATATCCTCCTGGTGCAATTGGCTGCTCTTTCGTCTGTGTTAAGCTATAATTTAAACTGTTTAATGACACCTCTGCTGTGATTCCTTCGCTTGCATACAAGCTGTATTCTGGCTCCTGCTCAGCATTTCCATTAATTGTGATTTCACGGATATGTGTCCAGTAATCATTCTTATTTGCTGTTCCTGTTCTTGTCAGACGCAGGCGAATATATCTTGTGGTCAAACCATCGCCTTCAAATGTTTTCTCAATATGAATTGGGGCATCATCATTGTCATATTTTAAAATTTGTGTCCAACTGCCATCCTCTCCAGTATCAGAACATTCTAAGACAGCATTGTGGAAGATGTCATGATCCGTATCATTTTTTCCCTGTAAAATATCGATACTATGAACAGGAGTAGCTTTGCCAAGATCAACTCCCATATAATCCCCAGTTTTCTGTGTTCCGCTCTCAAAACTTGCATAAGTGGATGGATCTTTATCATATGCCTTCGCAAATTCAGCAGTATCTGTCCGTTCCACTCCATGAATCACCCCAATATATGAGGGTGGGATCTCAGCAGATGGATCTAATATTGGCACAATTTGTTTCTTTGCCGCTGCAAGCGCTTTGTTGACAAACGGAACCAAACGTTTACTGCCGGCCTGGGCATTCACTGTTGCCCCCTGAGATGGTTCAACATACGTATAGCTATCCCAAGTCTCCATTGCTTTTCCTGCCGTCCCAATATTGGACCATGCTTCATTGATATTATTTTGCTCCATTGCAATCAAAGCTTCCAATGACGCTTTTCCTGCTGTCGCCACATCGGTTAAGGATTTTAACCAAATTTCCAGATCTGCTTTCAAAGCTTCGTTTGTACAATTGCTGCGGAATGTTGAAATTGCTGACAACATTTCAGTAAATGCACGGATCAGTTTCTGTGCATCCTGATCACCAGCAATGGAAGTCCCTTTTTTAATCTTTTCTGTAACCGCATCCAGAGAATCTTTGATGTATTCTGATTCTGGAAATCCTCCTGGTACTCTGGAGGAACCTGGACAATTCGCAATATTTCTTGCAATTGTCAAATACGACTGATAAACCTCTGGTTGTAAATATTTAAAGGATTCTTCCCAAATTGTCACTGCTTGAGACAAATAATTATGGTTATTCCAGAATAAAGAACCAAGCTGGAACAGTCCAACCTTATTTGCCTCTGTTAAACAGGAAGGATTCGAGACAGCTCCCGCAAGCCCTGTCACATCATCCCGTACATAATGAGATATTTCGCCCAAATAAACGCCAGACTTCGCATGTTCATTTACTGGATAATTCAACCAAAAGACAGCTTCATGTCCAGTCTGCTGTTTGACAAAATCAATGGTATCCTGGGTGATAGGGGAATTGACTCCATCCCCTGTCCAGAACAGATCAATGGATTCATTCAAGGCTCTCATCGCTCCTAATTCTCCTGCATTGCTCCATCCTTTATTATACCCCTGCATACAATATGTAAGATTATCGCAGCCCTTTGGCACAAGAAATTCATCATCCAGTTTGTTCAAAAGACGAACCACTTCTGTATGAGAACCAGAACCAAAATCGTCATTTAAAACCGCAAATTTCCTCACACCTGCATCATAGAGCTGTTGAAACTTCGCTTTGAGACGATCAAATTTTTGATTAAATTGGGTCTGATACTCCTCTGATTCGATATTACTTGGCAAACTATTAAAGAAATAGGAAAGATGGATAGACCAGCAGTATTTTACCTTTGTCTGATCTCCCACTGCAACCAGTTCCTTGATCTGATTAATCTGATCAGCAGGATATAATTCATCATTTTTATGATAACTGTCTGTTTTGGAAGCATAGATATAGGTGTTCATCTTTACGTCCCTGGCAAACTGCATTAAACTTTTGCGTCCATCATGCGTCCAGCCTCCATAAAACCCTTCAATAAACCCTCGCATCTTCATTCCAGCATAATCCTCAATCTGTACATTCAGGAATTTTGTTCCATTAAATGAGGAAAACATCATCTGCAAAGTTGCGAGTCCATAGTAGACAGCATTTGTATCTTTTCCAAGAATAACAATTCTACCGCCATTTGCACAGATAAGATATGCGTCCGTTTTAGTAAACAACTCTGCATCGGAAAGAGTGAGATTACTTTCCGCCCATGCATCAACAGCGCCACCACTGCCTTTGATTCCCAAAAGAATCTGATTTGTTCCTTCTGGTATCGTTTCAGATACTGTTTTCGTTCTGCCGTAATCGGTTAAAATCTCGTCTAAAAATTGATTTGTATACGCATCAATTCCTTCTTCACTTACGACTGTAATCTCTGTTCCAAGTGTAAAATTTCCCTCTGTATACTGTGCACTGCGAGGAATTGGATAAATGGCATATGCATCCTGCGTGGGGGCATAGCCATTTTGTAAATCTGCCTCAGCTCCTGATGGCTTTTCAAATGCGGCCACCGGAATGCTTGTGAGCAATATCCCCAATGTTAACAGGATACTGATAATACGTTTTGTTACTTTCATATGACTCCTCCTTTTGGATTTTTTTCTATTATAACATTTCACCTGAAAGAATGCACGAAAAAACAAAAAAATCATGAAATTCTTATAATTATTTCTTACTTTGTTCACTCATATAAAATGAAACCCATAATAAAATCAATCTTTTTCTCTCAAATAGATTCCTTTCTAAAATCATACCATACCGTATATTGACATATTTTTGTCAAAGTTATATATTATAAGTAGCTTTAAAATACATATTTTATTAGGAGGATCTACACATGAATAACTTAAAATTAGACGTAGCTGATCAGATTGCCATCCTGACTATCAGCAGACCTGGCGCTTTGAACGCTTTGAACAGCGAGACTTTGGACGAGCTAAACACTGTCCTGAGCGAGATTGAGGCCAGAGATGATGTGAAGGTTGTCATCCTCACCGGCGGACCAGATAAGAAGGACAATGCATTCAAATCCTTTGTTGCTGGTGCTGATATTGCTGAGATGGTAAATTTCTCTGCTGCTGAAGCACGCGCTTTCGGTATGAGGGCCGCAGAGCCATTCTTTAAGCTGATGAACATGCGCCAGGTGACTATCGCTGCTATCAACGGATTTGCACTGGGCGGTGGATGTGAGATCGCTATGGCCTGTGATATTCGTATCGCTTCCGACAATGCTACCTTTGCACAGCCAGAAACTGGTCTCGGTATCATTCCTGGATTTGGCGGAACTCAGAGACTTGCCCGCTTAGTAGGTATGGGACGTGCCAAAGAACTGATCTTCACCTGTGATAACATTGACGCCGCAGAAGCTTATCGTATCGGTCTGGTGAACAAAGTCGTTGCCAAGGAAGAATTGATGGATACCGCTAAGAAGATGGCTTCCAAGATTATCTCCAAGGGAAGCTATGCTGTGTCGATTGCAAAGGCAGCTATCAACAATGGCTACGACATGGACATCAAGAATGCCGTAGAAATGGAAGCAAACCTGTTCGGCATTACCTGCTCTACCCACGACAAAACAGAGGGAATGTCTGCTTTCTTAGAGAGACGTGCAGCAGATTTGACAGATTTCTAATTTTAAGAAACGAAAAAGAATCCGGCAAAGCCGGATTCTCCGCCTACGGCGGACTCTAGTATAGCTCTATTTGGAGACCACCTACCGAAAATTAATCTATCCCACTTCTATGACCTCCTATTTGCTGATTTCGTTCCATGGTCATAGCTTTTTCCTGCAAATTCATTCCTTTTAAAATCGCATTTTTCCCATATTTCTCCTTGATTTCTATCATGGCTTTCTGCATACGGCGCTCCCGATCCAGTTTTGCCGGATCAGTAAACAGATCATACTGCTGACAAACCTCATCTACCACATGATTAAAACACAGACCAACCTGGCGAATCGGCGTAAATCTGTCCACAATCCGTTCATAAAGTTGCATTATATAAGAAATAATCTGAACCGCAGAACTGGTTGCGATTGTCATCGATATGGTTCCATACGCTGGTTTCTTGTCCATCCGTCTAGCATATCCCACCTGAAGGGTAATGGATTCTGTCACCAAACCCTTACTCACAAGCTCCAGGCATAACAGATCTACCATCTCCTTGACAATTAGCTTTCCCTGCTCAAAGTTGTAATCGCAAGCTAATACTTGACTACTGGAAAGAGAGTTTTCTTTTGGTTTATAAGATTTTATATCTGCCATGGTCGTGGTTTCTCTGCCCCATGCGTGGTCAATCAACAATTCTGCATCCTTTCCAAAAGCCTGATACAACAACCTTTCATCGGCCTGTGTGATCTCTCTCATGGTATAAATTCCCATCCGTTCTAATCTCCTAGAGATCCCTTCTCCAATACGCCAAAAATCCGTCAAGGGTCTATGGTCCCATAAGGTCCTTTGATAAGATTCTTCATCTAATACACCGATTGGAAAAAATCTTTCCATCTCTGAACTTTCAGACACTTCCACATGTTTTGCCGTTATATCCAACGCGATCTTAGCCAAATATAAATTTGTCCCAATCCCTGTAACGGCTGTAATCCCAGTTGTATCAAGAACATCTGCCATCATTTTTCGGCTGAGTTCTTCCGGATTCATATGATACATGGACAGATAATCCGTCAAATCCATGAACACTTCATCAATGGAATATGGGTGAATATCCTCTTTCGCAATATATTTTAAATAAATTCCATAGATCTCAGCGGAATAATCAATATAAAGCTTCATTCTGGGAGATGCCATAATATACTCTATACCTGGAGGAATCTCATACACTCGGCATCTGCCTGGGACTCCCATTTTTTTCATTGAAGGAGACACCGCAAGACAAATAGTTGTTTGCGTTCGCTTTGGGTCTGCCACAACTAAATTGGTGGTCAAGGGATTTAATCCCCGCTCCATACATTCCACAGATGCATAAAAAGATTTCAAATCTATACAAGCATAAACCCTCTGTTTCATCTACAAATGCCACCTTCCTGTCTGCTGCTTTCCATGAACGTTTCTAAAGGATTTTGGATTTCTATCTCACTGCTATTGATATCATAAATATCTTCCAATGCAATCTTAATTCCGTGTATCTCCAATCTTTTGAGATCTCTGTCGATTTTGGTAACGCTCCCTGTTATTTTTAAATATTCATGGATATGAAAATAGGATATTGTCACAACATCCTTCTCTTTTATCTGAAGAAACTTGTGATTTAATTCCTCCAGATATTCCTCTGAAAGTTCTGCTTTCTGCATCATATTTTTTTCTTTGCCGCGCAGCGCCTCAGAATAACCTTTTAATGCAGCAAAAGGCATAAATTGTTTTGCCCGTTCCAGACGGCTCATTTTTGCCCGCATGATTCTACCTCTCCTATGTTCCTATATATCTCCATCAAAGCATCTTTGTATCGTTTTCCTGTTTCTTTTTGCCAAAGCATCTCTGCTGTGATCGGACTGTTTATTATTCTACCCTTGCGCGTACCTGAAAATTCATTCCTTTCCTCTATCTCTCCAATTTTTATCATATTTAAGGTAATTCTATTTGAGTTTCCCCATTTTTTATAATAGCCGATATTATAGTGCCAAAAGGTCTTGCTGCCTTTGGCAGCATAGACATCTTGCACAAAAAGCACTCTGGAAAGCTAGCTTTTCAGAGCGCTTTTATGTGCAAAGTGTTTCCATCACTTTGTGATGGAAACCTTTTGGCACTATGAATTGCAAAATGGGGAAACTCAAAGTAATTCTATGATTGTCTTTCAAAAAAAATTATGATATGATGTGCCTAATTGGATTTTGAAATTCTACATACAGAAAGGTACATCCTATGAAGCTGAAAAATATTCTGATTACGGTAAATGATATGGAAACATCCATTGCATTTTATAGAGAACTCTTTGGACTGGAAGTGATTTTGAATCAAGATGGAAATGTAATTCTGACAGAGGGACTTGTATTACAAGATGCCAAGATATGGAAAGCATTTCTGGACAAAGAAATTCTCCCCAAAAACAATTCCTGTGAACTGTATTTTGAGGAGAAAAATATCGAAGAATTTGTAAAGAAATTAGAGAATTATAAAGAACCCATAGAATACGTAAATCAATTGATGACACATAGCTGGGGACAACAGGTGATCCGATTCTATGATCCCAATGGAAATCTAATTGAAGTTGGAACCCCAATGGAACCCCTCACTCTGCCACCCGCTCCAGTCGCTCACCAAGACGACTGACAATCTCGTTGCTGATCGTTCCTGCCCACTGTGCCATATCCTCTGCGCGGATTTCCAAACCACCAGATTTTCCAATTAGTACCGCCTCATCTCCTGGCTTTACCTGAGGAATCGTTGTGACATCCACCATCATCTGATCCATGCAAATTCTTCCCACAATCGGTGCCATTTTCCCATTGCAGAGAATATAGCCACAATTTGACAGATTCCTTGGAACCCCATCTGCATATCCAATGGACAGCACCGCAATTCTGCGATTTTGATCTGCATTGTAAGCCAAACCATAACCTGCTGCTTCCCCTTGGTACAAATTTCTCACACTCACCACCTTGGATTTTAGGGACAGAACTGGTTTTAAATCCAAATCAGCATTTGTAATATCATTTTTTTCACTGTAAATACCATAAAACGCAATTCCAATCCGTGCGTAATCAAAGCAATACTGTGAGTAATTTAACACGCCATAGCTGCCCTGCAAATGACATTTGAAATCCTGAAATCCCTGTCTATGAAGCTCCTCGATCACATACTCAAAATGGTGGATCTGCTCCATGGTATAGGCCCGTTCCTGCTGTGACTGCCCATCTGAAACACATAGATGAGAATAGATCCCTGTCACATTCAAACAAGGCATTCGGAATATTTTGAGAATCTCTTCCATATTCTCCCAACGTTCCCCAATCCGATGCATCCCTGTGTCAATCCCCACATGAACTGTAAACTTTCGCCCGTCACGCTGCAATTCCCTTGCATAATTTCCATCCACCACCGTCTGTATTAAGTCATATGCAATCAAATCGTCAAATTGTGCTGGATGGGTATAGCCCAACACCAACAATTCTCCGGTAATCCCTGCCCTGCGAAGCTGCACTCCTTCACTTGCGGAAGCCACACAAAATGCATTCACTCCCTGCTCTTGCAGCGTCTTTGCCACCAGCATAGCGCCATGTCCATATGCGTTTGCTTTCACTGCTGGCATCAACGCACAATCCCAAGGCAGTAAACGACGAAATTGTTTCATATTATGTTTTAAATGATCCAAATTTAGCTCAATCCATGCCCTTCCTTTGCGATACATAATACCTCCACTTTGATAATATTCCATTACCCATCACCAGAATAAGCGACAACAATACAGAAACTACACATACTGCTATGTAGTGAACCAACGACTGTTGCACGAACAGTTTTGACATTTTCAACACATCGGCAGCCCCTCTTACGATAACAATACAACATGGATGGATGATATACAGATACATAGACAGATCTCGCACAGCTTTCACTTCCACGCCTTTTCGGGACAAAAGCAGTTCAAACAGATAAAACATCACTGGAACCAGAAAAAAATACATGCTATTATGCTTCTGCCATTCAAGCTGGAAACTAAGAAATCCTTCTGCCAACATTCCTGCCAGGGATATTGCCAACCCTGCCGCTGCACGTTGCTGTGAAATTCTCACCTTTCCATTGGCAAGAACCACTCCCATCCACAAAAAAGCTGGCGCAAAAAAAATCCCATTTCTTGTATAAGAACTGATTTGAAAAATTGCCTCATACACCATTTTTAAAAAAGGAACTTGGCTTACCAGGTTGTAATAACTGTCACCCAACACTCCTATGATATACAGCACAGACACCACTGCCGACACCGTAAGAGGACTACAAAATGACAACAACGCCATCAACAGCAGACAGCCAAGAAGAACCGCCGGAAGATACCATAAATGATAAAATGTTCCATCAAAAAATATTTCCTTCATCCAATCCCACACGTTATGACTGAAATTCCCCGAATATATCTTTAGAGGAAGATAGAGCAGCGTGGAGATAAAATACAAAAGAACGGTCTTCTTTAAAAATTTCCCCATGGTTCCAATCCCTTGATTAGAATGAACCTTCTTCTGATAAGGCGCCAATACGAAATATCCTGTCACCATCAGAAAAAATGGAACTCCAATTCTTCCAAAACAATAAGTCACCAGGAAATCCGCTGTCTTACTAAAAGATGCCAATGGGGCTGTATGAATGGCCACAATCAACAGCGCTGCTAGCAAGCGGAAATTATCAATTGCTGCATAATTTTTTCTCTGTCTCATATCCTGCTCCTACTCCTCTGTCGCCAAACAGATTTTCTCCCATCATATAGGTCAGGATAAATCCCTCTGCATTATCCCCTGAGATTTGAAGGCTTGTTCTGACAACTCCACTTTTGTACACACCACTTGTGTGAAAGGTTCCGCCTCTTCCCAGTCCACAAGCCTGCCAGGATATTCTACTCTTCTCACGAAGCTTGATATATCCAATTCTGGTGCGTTCCATGGCGGTTTCCAAACCTTCTATTCTGGTATAATCTCCTTGGGCTTTCACATAACCAATCCGAACCTCTTTGTCCTGCATAGGAAGAATGCATGGATTTTTCCTTAAATCAAATTGTTTTATCCACTCGATATATTCTTCCAACACCATTCCCTGCTCTTGCATCAGCTCCGCATGAGGAACTCCCACATAGCGAAAATGCCACGGTTCTGCTCCTATTCCAGTAATATGTTGTTTTTCTGCCGGATAACGTTCCACAAACCCAAAACTCGCCATTTTCTCTCGAAATCTCTGACAAATTCCCTCATAGGGAAACTCTGGACAGATAAAATCTATTTCGGGCCCATCTAGCGCCAAATCTATCGCCAGCCCTGTCTGATGCTCACTGTGATCTGGCGTAGCCACATATTTCTCAGTAAAAGCTCTTCCATGTTCCGCCAAGGAGTCTTCAAAAATTTTTACTTGTTCTTCCCTGGGACGATACCCACTGACCCCCACAACAAAACTACCAGATTCCTCTTCCTTCAACTCTGCCAACAGCTTTTTAAGCATCCGAGCACTCTCACACTCCATAAGTATCTTCGGTTGGCTTTCAAACACCGGACAAAGCTCCCGTTGCTGAAGCTGCTTTTGCACCGCATATTTCTGGTTGACTAAAATTAAATTTCCCTGGTAAACTCGGTCTTTTTTTAACACTAACATTTCCGATGCCCTGCCTTTCTCTTCAAAATGATATGTTTATGGTTGCAACTCCAGAAGTCTTGACAAAAGCTCTTCAAAAGAAATGCCGATGGCCTTCATCATATTGGGATAACGGCTGTGGGAGGTAAATCCTGGTATCGTATTTACCTCGTTAAAATAAATTTTTCCCTCTGGTGTCACAAACAAGTCCACCCTGGCAAAGTAGCTGCAACCCAACCCACGATAAATCCGCTTTGCTGCTGCCTTGATTTCTTCTGCCTGTTCTCTGGAAATCCTTGCTGGAACATGAATTTTGGAAGACTTGAGGGTGTATTTTTCCGTGTAGTCAAAAAAACCTTCTGACAATTCAATTTCATCAACCTCTCCTACCGTCAATTCGCTGGTTCCTAATACTGCACACCCCACTTCAAATCCTTCCACCATCTCTTCTAGGATAATCTGAGAATCATATGCAAATGCATGTTCCACAGCAGAGAGCAGTTCCCCAGGTTTTGCAACTTTTGTAATCCCAAAAGAAGAACCTGCGCGCAGAGGTTTGACAAAGAGAGGATATCCCAGCTTTTCTCCATATTTGATGATCTTTGTTTCATTCTTACGTTCCTGTTCTGTAAGGCTATAAGAAGTCGGAACATGGACACCACATCCTTTGGCCAGGCGGTGCGCCATCTCCTTATCCATACAGATCGCAGAACTCATAGCATTACATCCAATCAGTGGGATTCCTGCAAGTTCCAGCATTCCCTGTACGGTCCCATCTTCCCCGTTTTTCCCATGCAATATGGGCAAAGCACAATCCAAGGACAACTTCTCAATCCCTGTCTCCTTTAAAAGTAAGATACCATGCAACGTTCTATCTGGTGAAACCACCACTGGAATGCAGTTCTCCTCCTTCTTCCAGTTATCACTTGGAATATCTGCATGTTCTCCTTGATAGAGATACCACACCCCTGTTTGATCGATCCCGATTAAAACCATTTCATATGTTTCTTGATCTATATGAGTAATTACCGCATAAGCTGATTGAAGCGATACCTCGTATTCACTGGAACAACCCCCAAATATAACCGCTATTTTTTTCCTTTTCATCACGTTTTTCTCCTTTTCCTTTTTGTATATCATACCCCTTGAAGATGACAACATAGTGACTCTTTTATAACAAAATTGTCATAAAAACCGCCTGCTTCGTAATTAATTGTACGAAACAGGCGGATCAATCGCTTTAATATTCTGTTGTTTTTTTCCTAAGATAATCCTAAGCGAAACTTAGGAATTTTTTGCCATAAAACTCTATTCATTTGGTGTGCCTGGCAATTCCACCACAAACACCACCTTCTCTTTATCGCTCTCCGCGTAAATTTTACCCCCATGCAATGTCACTATTTCTTTTGCAATCGCAAGCCCCAATCCTGCACCTCCTGTGTTGGATGTGCGCGATTCATCCATTCGGTAAAATTTTTCAAAAATAGACAAGAGTTTTTCTTTTGGAATGGTCTTCCCTCCATTTTGAAAGCGAACGACAATCTGCCCAGCAGGCAATTCTTCCACAAAAATATCAATTTGTGTGTTCTCATAACTGTAGGCAACTGCATTTTTTAATATATTGTTAAATACCCTTGCCAACTTTACTGGATCTCCATAAACTGTAACATTTTCATCACTGTGAAGCACAGCCCGATTTCCTTTCCTGTTGAGAAGCGGATAAAACTCTTCAATCATCTGAAGCAGCATATAGTACAAATCTATCTTTTCTTTTTCCAGGACAATCTGCTGAATATTGTATCTGGTGATTTCAAAAAACTCATTCAAAAGCTGTTCCAGGCGATTTGCCTTTTCCAGAGTGATATGCACATACTTTGCTTTTTGCTCTGTAGGCATGTCTGGCGC
Organism: uncultured Lachnospiraceae bacterium; assembly: GCA_910580015.1. GTDB lineage: Bacteria > Bacillota > Clostridia > Lachnospirales > Lachnospiraceae > Petralouisia. The sequence goes on along the minus strand of CAJTVT010000034.1, from coordinate 1,636 downwards.
CTCCTCCAAAAGACTCAAATAACCAATCACAGAAGTCAATGGTGTTCGAATGTCGTGGGCAAGGTACATCACCAGATTGTTTTTACGCTCTTCTGCTAACTTTGCCTCCAATTCTCTTCGTTCCAATGTCTGCCTTAACACATTTAATTTCTGTTCCATAGGCGCCATTTCTGTGGACAGAAGAATTTCTTTATCCTCTCCCTGAATCAACTTGTCCAGACCTGCATCAATCTCATTAAAATAACGGGTAAACCAGGACAATGAAAACCAAAACAACAACATAAAACAGAATGTAACCGCGAGAAAAATAATCATCGTCAGATTTTCCCGCAATCCATATTTGTATATATTAATGGCATCCATATAATCTAAATGAAATACATTTTGCAGAAAGATTACAATCCAGTCCCCTACTCGTCCAAACCAAAACCGGCGATACACAGTAAAAATAATACAGAACGCAAGCACAATCATACTAAAAGTTCGCAAAAATACTTTTATTTTTAGCTTGGCATATCCTATTTTCTTTTTCTTTCCAACATTTGATTTTTCACTCCCAGTTTTCTCTTTGACTCTAATTTTCAATTTTATAACCTACTCCCCAAATTGTCTTGATATATTTAGGCCGCTCCACAGAATCATTCATTTTCTCCCGAAGATGGCGAATATGCACGGTAATGGTATTGTTGCTTTTACTGTAATATTCATCTTGCCAGATCTCATGAAACAACTCTTCAGAACTTACCACCTCCCCCTTACGCTGACAGAGAATTTTCAAAATCGAAAATTCTGTGGGTGTTAATATCAATGGTTTTTCGTCCAATTTACATTCATGGGTTTTAATATTCATAACCAATCCCCCATGCACCAACAGGGAAGGATCTGTCTCCTCTGGAAGCTGATTCTGGTTATATCTTTTAAAACGGCGAAGTTGGGCTTTCACCCGTGCCACCAACTCCAGCGGTCGAAAAGGCTTCGTCATATAATCATCCGCCCCCAACATCAGGCCACGGATCTTATCAATCTCTTCATCCTTTGCTGTAAGCATAATCACTGGATAATTGTGGCTTTTGCGGATCTCTTTACACAAGTCCAACCCATTGATTCCAGGAAGCATAACATCTAAAATCGCAATATCAAAATTCACCTTCTCAATCTGCTCTAACGCATCTTTGGAAGAATAACACACTGTCACCTCAAAATTTTCACTCTCCAAATAAAATGCCACCAAATCGGCAATCTCTTTCTCATCATCTACAACTAATACTTTCTCCATTACAAGCTCACTCCTTCCAGTCTGTTTTGTATTAATGATTATTTTACGTATTCCAATCTTAGTATACCAAACTCTGTTTCTGGAATCTTCACTAATTTCCTTTTTAAGTATTAATATTTTCCTAAGATTATATGAGCATACAGTCCTTACCAATAAAAATTTCTGGAAAGTGTCTTGTATATTACTCCGGCAGTTAAATATTGCAGAATTTTACCACCAGAATAATAGTAAAAAACCATCCACTGGCAAAATACATTGTCTGCATTTCACCAACAGATGGTTTCTATTTTTTGATATCAAGACAATACACTAGTGTATTGACCACCTGACAATCAGACCAATTACTTGCCTGAATTTCCA
>CAJTVT010000033.1 GCA_910580015.1 uncultured Lachnospiraceae bacterium | reverse complement strand
AGCCACCGCTACGCCGTCAAAAATCTGCCTTGCAGAATGAAAATTCATTCTGCGCAATTCGTCCGAAGGTCAGGCAGTCAGTACACTAGAACTTGCAGAAGCAGTGTTAGAGGTTATGATGGAAGCGAATGAGAGATTGGTGGAAGGTTGGAAGGGAGATGAAAACATGCTGGAAACTTTGATGGAGATTATGGAACCACAGCTACAACAGAGAGAAGAGAGTGGAAGAAAAGAAGGAAGGAAAGAAGCCATCCAGGGAACAGTAGGTGCACTTAGGAAATTTAATCATAAGGATGCAGAGATAAAAGTGATCATAATGGATGAATTTGGACTTACAGAGCAAGAAGCAGTGGAGTATTTTTAGAGAATGATTTTGGAGGGCAGGATCTACACAGAATTAGAAATTGATTTCTATGATGTGCATTTCTCACATTGTGGGATGGCTTTACCAAAATCAGTTGTTATAGCTAGAATGGAGCCTTTATGGTAAGGGATAAAAGAAAAGGGAGAGTTAAGTGTACTGCTCACATGACAATCATACAGATTACTTGCCTGAAATTCATTTTGCAAGGAAAATGGAATTTCAGGCAGCCACTGCACTGTATATCATGCGATCAGTACACTGGGACAAAAATGAGAAATTAGTTCAATTTGGTATTAACTTGTATCTGCAATCTTATCTAGCGATTACAGATCAGTCAGTGTATTCATATATTTTTCATAAGCATTTTTACTAATCTTCATTTCTTATTCTTTGTACCAAAGAAATGTTATTTTGCCTTTTTAGACAGTAAAGAGAAATCAACATAGGAATACTTATCATACCAATCATATAAAAAATAACTGGGATAACAGGGAAATGATATTCTAGATAGCTTGCCGACTTTTGCATAAATGAGATAAAGCCAAACCCTGTGATCGTACCCAAAGTCAATGTTAGTAGAATATTCGGTAGTGCAAGAAGAAAACTTTCCCAAAACAACATATTGCGAACTTGTCGTTCTTCCATACCAATGGATTCTAACATTGACAATTCTTTTTTACGGTTTACAATGCTGCTGATAACCGTGTTAATCAAGTTAAAGATGCTAAACAGTATAATAAATATAGAAATTCCATATATTTGCATTTGTATTTGCTAAATGTGTCAGTACACTAGTCCACCAAGCATATGAAGCAATGTACTTTTACCAGAACCAGAAGTTCCAACGATTGCTGTAAAACTTCCGTGTTCAATCTCTAATGAAATCCCATCAATTGTTTTTACCAATAATGGTTTTGTACCATAGTATTTCGTCAGATTGTTTGTGCTTAAAATATTCATTCATATCCCATTCTTTTCTATTTGATAGTCTTATCATAAATAGAAATTTTATCAATTTTGTTTCAATTTTCGAATAAAAAGTATCAATGTTGAAACAATTCATATCGAGATACGATTTGGGAGGCAAATGGAAAAACGGCTGCCATCTGGATCAGATCACAATAGATTTGAATATTGGAAGCAGGGGTCTTAATTTGGTGTGTGAGTTCAAAAATGATTTCCTGCAACTCTTTTTTTCACGCCTGCTCTCTGTAAGTTGAAAGGAAAAAATGTCCTGTACTTTCTCTAATTCCATGATCATTTTAGAGGTAAGTGTTTCCTTATTTTGCTGGTGTTTGATGGAATGTCTGTGTAGTATTTTTTCTGTATTTTGGCATATCTCATTTGAAAAGCAAATAAATCTTCTTCGAAAATACAAATAACTACCAAGGTTTATCAACCCTAGAGAAAGGATAATAGATACAAGCATATATTTTACCATAGTATTTTGTAACAGTGACAGTACCATGTAGATACCGGTGAAAAGTAGTAGAATGTTCAAGATAATTAACATGTGTTTGCATAGTTTCATTTAATCCTCACTCCATTTATAAGCCAGACCATAGATGGTCTTGATATAATCAAAATCTTCATCCGCTATTTTATTTCGAAGCCTGCTGACATTCAGTGATAAGGTATGCTCATTGACAAAATTACCTTTTCTATCCCATATCTTTTCTAACAGCAAATTCTTTGTTAAAATCTGTCCTCTGTTTTCAACAAAAGTCTCTAAAATCTCAAATTCTGTGGGTGTTAAAGCCAATACTTCTTTTTTGCGCATTATGGTATGGTTTTTAAGTCAATCACTAAATTGCCATAAGAATAGATTTCTACCCCCGCCCACGACAACATCGTCTTAATACCACTTGTATTTTTTCCATGGCAACTTTAATAGGAAAGGGTTTTACAATGTAATCATCCGCTCCCAATCGCAATCCTTTGATAATTTCTTCTTCCAAATTATGTGCTGTTAAGAAAATAAAAGGAGTGCCATCTTTGGGGATTGCTTCTCTTGCAAAGTCAAAACCGTTTCCATCAGGTAAATTTACATCAAGCAATATTAAATCAAATGTATCTTTTCTCAGCTTTTCTTTTGCATCGTTTATACAGTAGGCGGGAACAGGATATAGTTCTATCTTTTCAATGTTATAACACAAACCAGAATTTAAAATTTCATCATCTTCAATTACTAAGATTTTTTTCATAATGTTTCAACCCCATTTTTATTCAGCGTATACCTATTTTGTTGCATTTTTTGGACGAACCAAACATGATGAACACGGACAGGATAATCTATATTGCTCTTAGATAGTTCCCTTGTGTGAAAGAACGAGAAAACATGGGTCATTATAATTTATAAAAGAAAGGTTTGCGTTCTTTAAATACGGTATAGTAGCGGAATCCACAGTCAGTCAGCAGTTGTGGAATCTTGTGAAAATCAAAGGCTATGTGTACTGGCGTATGGGCGTCAGCACCTATGGTGATAATTTCTCCGCCTAGCTCACGGTAACGTGTTACAATTTCTTCAGTGGGGTTGGGGTGTCCCAGTCCATATTTAAATCCCCCAGTGTTGATTTCGATTCCTTTGCCTTTTTGGATGATTGTGCGCAGGATCTCATCCAAAACATCTTTATATTTTTCATAGGAATAGAACTTGTTGGTGTTAGGTCCATATCTTACGATGTAGTCGAGGTGGCCATATACGTCAAAACAATCAAAAACAGCCAGGTTGTCCAGGATAGATTCAAAGTATTCCAGATATGCTTCCTCTTCCACTTTGCCGTAGAAATACTCTGGATAATAGGGATCTTCCCCATGGATTAAATGGGAGGAACCGATCACGAAATCAAAGGGATAGCTGTCAATGATTTTGGGGAGTTCTTCTTTTAGAAATGGCTGGAAGCCAATCTCGATTCCAAACTGTATTGGAAGGGTGTTCTGAAACTCAGACTGCAAGTCTTTTATTTCTGCAAAATAAGATTTCAGATCGAGAGGCAGGCTGTCAGACGTGGAAAGAAGTTCTGTCAGATCCAGATGATCCGTAAAACAAATTCCGTCAAGTCCTTTGGTGATAGCTGTCTGCGCCATCTCACAGGGATTTGCGTCACTGTCAACAGAAAAATGTGTGTGCATATGTGTGTCCCAAAGCATAATAACACCTCCGTATTTATTTCAATGTACTCTCGGAATCTTCCTGCAAAATCAGGAGGATTCTAAGAGTACATTTTCATCTATAAATATAATGCGAAATTTCATGGTTGTCAAAGGGAAAAATCATGCACGGTAAATCTATGATTTTCTGGAGTTACTATGAGCAATCTGGAAGGCCGCTCATAGTAACAATTTGGGGTTATATTTAGAATTTTTCTACGAAAAAATCGTGCAGAAATAGAAGATGGTTGTGGCTGTACTTTTTCATCCCATTAAGCAGTACCGTTTGATTCTGTTTTGCATATTTGTGGGCAGTTTTTTAACGCCCCTTTTCCAGCGGGGAAAAATAGTTTTCCTCAATTTTTTGACATAGTTCTGTCCAGAGGAATTGCCGATTGTTTTGATTTCATGCTGGCACCTGCCAGATCTGATCTTTTCTTCCACTCTGGATTTTGTAAGGGTGCTTCTCGCATGCCCTTTCTGGCCTCCGGCCCTGTACCCGGCCTTTTCCCGTCCGTTGTGAGTATTTGCAGGTTTCCAGCATTTTATCATTAGTACAACAAAAAGCAAAGCGGTTATGGTAAAAGCGGTCATAAAAAAAAGAAGGGGCTGTCCTGAAAACGTAAACGCTCAGGACAGTCCCTTTTGTACTATATTTTACTATTTATGGTGATTCAGTTGTACCATCTGTATATATAATCTGTTTGACTTTATATTCAAATTCCAATGCATCATAATTAGTGTTATAAAGTTTCTTATGTGTATCTATAAATTCATTTATTTCTAATCCATAATCCGTTTGTGTGATAAAACCATGTGCGGGTATATCATTTTCTGTAATGTCCCATCCAAGTGTTATGATCTGTTTTCCAAACATATCATTGACGATTAATTCTCCTTCAATACCCTTAATGTCCTTATCAGTCATATTCTCAATTTTACATACAAGTTCAACAAAAGGAGTAAATCTCCATGCACTTGTATCTCTTTCATAGTTTATTTTATCTTCTACTGTCAAAACAATTTTATCGTCCCTAACAGGAATAGATTCTGTGTATGAATCTCCGCAATTTTTACAGGTAAAGGTTTTAATACCCTCTTCTTCAAAGGTTGCTTCTTTAGTTACTTTTTCTTCGTAATCATGATCTTTTATTTTGATAGTTTTAACTTTTTCATTGTCACATATTTTACACGTTAATGTTTTCTCTCCTTCTACAGTACAAGTGGCTTTCTTTGTTACCTTCCCATTATCATATGTATGTTTAGCGAGCGGAACTGTTTCGGTCTTTTCTTCGCCACATAATTTACAAGTAATGGTTTTAATGCCTTCTTCTGTACACGTTGCTTTTTTTGTAATTTTACCTTCATCATAATCATGCTCGCAGCCGCAGCCAGTTAAAGCAAAAGATAGCATGATCACCATGCTCCATGTAAATAACTTCTTCATAACACTTGCCCTCCTAAGATTATATTCTTCATTATATCTCACGTATGTTCTGAATTCAACATTTTTCTACTTTTTTGAGTTCCCTTATTTTTAAATACAAATGCTCCAGTATCCTCTATTTTAGAATGCTCAAATAGATTCATCTGCTGTGATTTGACTTTTTTCGTAAGAAAGTCCTGTATTCCTGTCTGACTCATTCTCAAGATGAGCTCTTTCGTATAGCCTAACGCATAAAAAATGAACTTGGGAGCTTCATAAATACGTTTGGAACATTCCTTTCATTCCTCCAGCCCAAACTGCTCGCTGAAAATTCCATTCCGATACCTTGACAAATGAGAAAGCCAGGCTTTATAATAGAGCAGAATAAGGAAAGACTATGACGAAGACAGTAGGACAGTAGTTTATGCGTTTCAGCGAGCCGGGATGGTGGAAGCCGGTACATGCAGAGGCTGTCTGAATATCACTTCTAAGTTGCCCGCTGAACATCTTGAACATTTGATGGACAGGAAAAAGTAAGCTGGGACGGTAGATTCCTCCGTTATGGGAATCGTGTATGCTGGCTGTATTTTATTTTAAGAAAAAGGTAAGACAAGCCAAAGTACAGTGTAACAGGTGGTAACGATGCATTTATGGCTTCGTCCTTTTACAGGGCGGAGCTTTTTTTGATTTTATTGTAAATGATATGAATTTATATAGAATCAAAAATCCTCTGAGCAAAATCACATGAATTACGAAAGGAGAAATGTTCATGTATCGCAAAGTCGAGACAAATTTGAATTTTGTAGAAAGAGAGAAACAGACAGAACAATTCTGGAGAGACAATGATATTTTTAAGAAAAGTATGGAAAACCGTAAAGAAGGAGAGACGTATACTTTTTATGACGGACCGCCTACTGCCAACGGAAAGCCGCATATCGGCCATGTGCTCACTCGTGTGATCAAGGATATGATTCCAAGATACCAGACCATGAAGGGCAAAATGGTGCCGCGTAAAGCAGGATGGGACACGCATGGACTTCCGGTGGAGCTGGAGGTGGAGAAACTTTTGGGATTGGATGGCAAAGAACAAATTGAAGAGTATGGTTTGGAGCCATTTATTGATAAATGTAAGGAAAGCGTCTGGAAATACAAGGGGATGTGGGAGGATTTCTCTGGCACAGTTGGATTTTGGGCAGATATGGACAATCCTTATGTCACCTACCACAACGAATTTATTGAATCCGAATGGTGGGCATTAAAAGAGATCTGGGACCGGAAATTATTGTACAAGGGATTTAAGATTGTGCCTTATTGTCCCCGCTGCGGAACACCTCTCTCTGCGCAGGAGGTAGCACAAGGCTATAAAACAGTAAAAGAGCGTTCGGCAATTGTGCGTTTTAAAGTGGTTGGAGAGGACGCCTATTTCTTGGCATGGACAACAACACCGTGGACGTTGCCCTCGAACCTGGCGCTGTGTGTAAATCCACAGGAGACATACTGCAAGGTTAAGGCGGCAGATGGCTACACTTATTATATGGCGGAAGCTTTATTGGAGCGGGTGCTGTCCTCGTTGCTTGACAAAGAACAGCAGGAAGCAGGAGAAAAAGCATATGAAGTGCTGGAGAAATATCAGGGAACAGAGCTGGAATATAAAGAATATGAGCCTCTGTTTGCCTGCGCGAAAGAAGCAGCCGCAAAACAGCATAAAAAGGCACATTTTGTTACTTGTAATACCTATGTTACCATGACAGATGGTACAGGAATTGTCCATATCGCTCCAGCTTTTGGTGAGGACGACTCGAAAGTGGGAAGAGATTATGATCTTCCTTTTGTACAGTTTGTCAATGGGAAAGGAGAACTGACAGAGGGAACGCCTTATGAAGGTGTTTTTTGTAAGAAAGCAGACCCAATGATTTTGCAGGATTTAGAGGATCAGAAGCTTTTATTTGATGCACCGAAATTTGAACATGAATATCCCCACTGCTGGAGATGTGATACACCTCTGATTTATTATGCAAGAGAATCTTGGTTTATCAAGATGACAGAAGTGAAAGAAGATTTGATTCGCAACAACAATACCATCAACTGGATTCCGGAGAGTATCGGAAAGGGACGATTTGGCGACTGGCTGGAAAATGTTCAGGACTGGGGAATCTCAAGAAATCGTTATTGGGGAACACCGTTGAATATCTGGGAATGCGACTGCGGTCATATGCATTCCGTTGGAAGCATTGCAGAGTTAAAAGAGTTATCTGAGAATTGTCCAGAGGAGATTGAACTGCATCGCCCCTATATTGATGCAGTGACGATCAAATGTTCCAAATGTGGAAAAGAAATGCACCGTGTGCCAGAGGTTATTGACTGTTGGTTTGATTCTGGGGCGATGCCATTTGCGCAGCATCACTATCCATTTGAGAATAAAGAAATATTTGAACAGCAATTTCCAGCGCAGTTTATCTCAGAAGCGGTGGATCAGACTCGTGGCTGGTTCTATTCTCTTCTTGCCGAATCTACACTGTTGTTCAATAAAGCTCCGTATGAGAATGTGATTGTTTTGGGGCATGTCCAAGATGAAAAAGGACAGAAGATGAGTAAAAGCAAGGGAAATGCGGTAGATCCCTTTGATGCTTTGGAGACTTACGGTGCAGACGCTATCCGCTGGTACTTTTATGTCAATTCTGCGCCTTGGCTTCCAAATCGTTTTCATGGAAAAGCAGTACAGGAAGGGCAGCGCAAATTTATGGGCACGCTTTGGAATACGTATGCATTTTTTATCCTGTATGCGAATATAGATGAATTTGATGCTACAAAATATAAGCTGGAATACGAGAAATTGTCTGTGATGGACAAATGGCTGTTATCCAAGCTGAATACCTTGGTTACCCAGGTGGACAATGATCTGGGCAATTATCGGATTCCAGAGGCTGCAAGAGCACTGCAAGAGTTTGTGGATGATATGAGTAACTGGTATGTCAGAAGGAGCCGTGAACGGTTCTGGGCAAAGGGAATGGAACAAGATAAGATTAACGCTTATATGACCTTATACACTGCACTGGTGACGGTGAGTAAGGCGGCGGCTCCTATGATTCCTTTTATGACCGAGGATATTTACCGGAATCTGGTGTGCAGTATCGATAAGTCCGCTCCAGAGAGTATACATCTGTGTGATTTTCCTGTGGCAGACCCAGGAATGGTAGACAAAGAGCTGGAAAAGAACATGGATGCAGTGTTGAAGATTGTGGTTATGGGCCGTGCCTGCCGCAACAGTGCAAACATCAAAAATCGTCAGCCTATCGGAACGATGTTTGTGAAATCATCTTATGAATTGCCAGAATTTTTCCAGAAGATTATCGAGGAAGAGTTGAATGTAAAAAAGGTAACTTTTACAAAAGATGTCAGCAGTTTTACGGATTATACCTTTAAGCCACAGCTTCGGACTGTGGGGCCCAAATATGGCAAATTCCTGGGTCAGATTCAACAGGCATTAAAGGAGTTAGATGGAAATCACGCCATGGAGGAGCTTAAGAAGAATGGAAGCATTACTCTTGACAGTGTAAATGCAGACGTTGTATTATGTGAGGAGGACTTGCTAATTACCATGACTCAGCAGGAAGGATATGTGACAGAAGGAGATAACGAAGTGACGGTAGTCCTTGATACCAATCTGACCCCAGAACTGATTGAAGAAGGCTTTGTACGAGAACTGATCAGCAAGATCCAGACGATGCGTAAAGAAGCAGGATTTGAAGTGATGGATAAGATTGCCATATCTTACCAGGCAGGGGATAGAATTTCTTCGATTTTCCACAGCAGCGGCACACAGATTCAGTCGGAGGTACTTGCAGAGAAGATTGACAGTGCAGAACTTAAGGGATATCAGAAGGAATGGAATATCAATGGAGAGCCTGTGATTTTGGGGGTAGAAAAGATAAATTAAGGGGTGTATACCAGAGAAGAAGGAGGCAGATATGAAAAATCAGTTGTTTGAGAAAGAGAAGTTTATACAGGAAATTAAAAACAATGTAAAAAACCTTTACCGTAAGACCTTGGAGGAGGCTTCCCAGCAGGAAGTGTATCAGGCAGTATCAAACGCGGTGAAAAATGTCGTGATTGATCAGTGGCTTGCCACCCAGAAGACGTTTGACAAGGAAGATCCAAAGATTTTGTATTATATGTCCATGGAGTTTTTGATGGGCAGGGCGTTGGGTAATAACTTGATTAATATGACCGCATACAAAGAGGTAAAAGACGCATTGGATGAAATTGGTTTTGACCTGAATGTGATTGAGGATCAGGAGCCAGATCCGGCATTGGGAAATGGTGGTTTGGGAAGGCTTGCGGCTTGCTTTATGGAATCTTTGTCCACTTTGGGATATCCTGCTTATGGCTGCGGCATCCGCTACCGCTATGGATTGTTTCGTCAGAAAATTGAAGATGGTTTTCAGGTGGAAGTGCCAGATAATTGGCTTAAGGATGGCTATCCTTTCGAACTGCGCCGCCCAGAGCATACCTTCCAGATTAAATTTGGTGGTTATGTTCGCTCTGAGATGGATGGAGGAAAAACTCGTTTTATCCATGAAGGATATCAGACAGTCCGTGCCGTTCCTTATGATATGCCTGTGCTCGGTTATAACAACAATATGGTGAATGTGCTGATTGCTTGGGATGCAGAACCAGAAGAGTATTTTGAGTTGGATGCGTTTGATAAGGGAGATTACAAGAAAGCGGTGGAGCAGGAAAATCTTGCGAGAAACCTGGTGGAAGTGTTATATCCCAACGATAACCATATCCAGGGAAAAGAGCTTCGTCTTAAACAGCAGTATTTCTTTGTGTCTGCAAGTGTACAGCGTGCCATTGCGCGTTATAAGAAGCATCATACGGATTTGCATAAACTGCCAGAAAAAGTGGCAATTCAGTTGAATGATACACATCCTACCGTGGCTGTTGCAGAGCTGATGCGTATTTTACTGGATGAAGAAGGTATGGAGTGGGATGAGGCATGGGAGATCACAACACATACCTGCGCTTACACGAACCATACCATTATGTCAGAGGCGTTGGAAAAATGGCCAATCGAGATTTTCTCAAGACTGCTGCCTAGAATTTATCAGATTGTTGAGGAGATCAACCGCCGTTTCATTCTGGATATTGAGAAGCGATTCCCAGGAGATTACAATAAAGTGAAGAAGATGGCGATTGTCTTCGATGGTCAGGTGAAAATGGCACACCTTGCGATCGCGGCAGGCTGTTCTGTCAATGGTGTGGCAAGACTGCACACAGAGATTTTGAAAAATCAGGAACTGCGCGAGTTCTATGAGATGTTCCCAAATAAATTTAACAATAAGACTAACGGAATCACGCAGAGAAGATTCTTGTATCATGGAAATCCGCTGTTGTCACAATGGATCAATAAATATATCGGGGATGACTGGGTAACGAATCTGCCGCATCTGGAGAAATTGGCTGTCTATGCGGATGATGAGAAGGCACAGCAGGAGTTTATGAATATCAAATATCAGAATAAGCTGCGTCTTGCGGAATATATTAGAAAGCACAACGGAATTGAAGTGGATCCTCGTTCTATTTTTGATGTTCAGGTGAAGCGTCTCCATGAGTACAAACGTCAGCTTTTAAATATTTTGCATGTAATGTATCTGTATAACAAGATCAAGGAACATCCTGAGATGGATTTTTATCCCAGAACTTTTATCTTTGGTGCAAAAGCTGCGGCTGGTTATCGTATCGCAAAACTTACCATTAAATTGATTAACAGTGTGGCAGAGGTAGTGAACAACGATCCTTCTATCAATGGCAAGATTAAAGTAGTGTTTATTGAGGACTATAAAGTGTCAACAGCAGAGTGGATTTTTGCAGCGGCTGACGTGTCAGAGCAGATTTCCACAGCCAGCAAGGAGGCTTCTGGTACAGGTAACATGAAATTTATGCTGAACGGCGCAGTAACCCTTGGCACGATGGACGGCGCCAATGTGGAAATTGTGGAGGAAGTTGGAGAAGAAAATGCATTTATCTTTGGTATGAGTTCTCAAGAGGTAATTGAGCATGAGCAGAGACGGGATTATGATCCGATGCAAATTTTCAATCATGATCAGGATATTCGTCAGGTATTGATGCAGTTGATTAATGGAATGTATACCAGAAGAGATTCAGAATTGTTGCGTCCGCTGTATAATTCTCTGTTGAATACACAAGACACACAGTATGCAGATACGTATTTTATCCTGAAGGATTTCCGTTCTTATGCGGAAGCTCAGGAGCGAGTAGAGCAAGCGTACAGAGATGAGAAGAGATGGGCAAAGATGGCGATGCTGAACACAGCGCATGCTGGCAAGTTTACTTCTGACCGTACCATTCAGGAATATGTGGATGACATTTGGCATCTGGATCGGGTGAAAGTAGAAATGCCAGAATAAGATTTCATGGATGGTAGATGAATGGTCTGTTGCCAAGTGGAATAGATACAACAAGTGAATTTAAAGGGCTGTTGCAAAACGAGATCGAAGCACAACCGTTGTGCTTGAAGTTCTTTTGCAGCAGCCTTATTTGACAGGTACGAGAATTATGGATAAATTAAAAATTAGAAATTCTCTGTTGCTGTTACTGACTGCCACTATTTGGGGTGTGGCTTTTGTAGCACAGAGTGTGGGAATGGAGTATGTTGGACCTTTTACCTTTAACTGCGTGAGATGTCTTTTGGGAGGCGTAGTTTTGATTCCATGCATCATTCTGTTGGATAAGATGCATGGAAAGGTTCCAACCAGGAAGAAGGAACAAGAAGAAGGACAAAGGAAAAAAGAAAGAAAAATTCTTATGACAGGAGGAATTTTATGTGGGATGCTGCTGTGCCTGGGGAGTAATCTTCAACAGTTTGGTATTCAATATACATCGGTGGGGAAGGCCGGATTTATCACAGCGTTTTATATTATCATTGTGCCGATTCTGGGATTGTTTTTCCATAGGAAATGCAAGATCACAGTATGGATTGGTGTAGCCCTTGCGGTGGCAGGTCTGTATTTTTTATGTATTACAGACGCAGCCTCTTTAGGAGAGGCGGAGAGATTTCTAACATGGCTGCCTATTGGGAAAGGAGAGGCGCTATTGTTTATCGGAGCGCTGGGATTTTCTTTCCATATTCTGGTTATTGATTATTTTACAGAGTTGGCAGATGGTGTACGGATGTCCTGTATTCAGTTTTTTGTATGTGGGATAATCTCCGGTGTGGGGATGCTCTTAACAGAGCAGCCAAAGTTGAATGCAGTTTTATCAGCATGGCAGCCAATTTTATACGCAGGTGTGATGTCCTGTGGTGTGGCCTATACTTTACAGATCGTAGGGCAAAAAGGGATGAATCCTACCGTGGCATCATTGATTCTCAGCCTAGAATCTGTAATTTCTGTGCTGGCAGGGATGGTGATTTTATCCCAGAGGTTAACGGGAAGGGAATTGTTTGGATGTGTCTTGATGTTTCTTGCAATTATTATGGCACAGCTTCCTTCAAAAAGTGGAAAAGGAGCATAGGAGAAAACGTCCCAAGACAGAGGAAGTTTTGCAGAGTAGAGAAAGTGGATCGTGATTGAGAACAGTGGGAGCTTAAAGTGTAGTAGAAAGGGCAGGAAAGAATGAGAGGAAAGAGAAACAGCAAAAGAGCAGCGTGGCTGTTGACGTTTGTTCTTTTGGGTGGCATTGGCCTGGCAGGATGCCAACAGCAGGAAGCAGCGGAGAATATGAAAGCCTTTCGTCAGGTGGGAATTAACAAGATGAACGAGGGAGATTATGAAGGAGCAGTAAAGGCGTTTCAAAAAGCGCTGGATCAATCTCTGGCAAATATCTTGCAGATGGAAATGGAACAGGACATTTGCCGATATAAGGCGACGGCACAGTATAATAGTGGAGATACAAAAGGCGCAATCGATACTTGCAACGCCCTGATTGAGTTTGATGAAAACGATGCAAAGGCGTATTTTATCCGGGGATGTGTGAATTTGAAAGAAAAAGATAGTGACAATGCAAAGAAGGATTATGAAAAGGCGTTGGAATTGAGTGGTGATTATGCACTGTACCTTTCCGTCTATGAGAATTTGGCGGGAGCAGGATTTACCCAACAGGCAGAAGAATTGCTAGCAAATGCACTGACACTTAAGGCAGATAAACCGGAGGATCATCGAGAACGAGGACATATATACCTGATTCAAGGAGAATATGAAAAGGCGCTAAAAGAGTTGGATCAGGCCGTAAATAAAGGAGATACGAAGGCTCTTTTGTATATGGCGCAAGTTTATGAAGCTCAGGGTCAGGAGAAAAAAGCGAAGCCTGTGTATGAAAATTATCTCAAGAAAAATGGAACTGACACATCTACCATGATATCATTGGGGGAAATACAGATGGAGTCTGGGAAGTATGAGGAAGCGCTGGAAATGTTTCAACAAGCATTGAGTACAGAGAGTCCAGAAAATGAAAAACGTCTTCGTCGCAATGAAATTATTTGTTATGAGAATCTTTTGGACTTTGCTTCCGCCAGGGAGAAGATGGCTTCCTATCTGGAGGATTATCCAGAAGATGAGGATGCACAGCGGGAAAATATTTTTCTGCAAACTAGATAAGAGTTTTTAGAAATGGGTGAGAGTTATGGGTGTTACAAAAGAAGTGATAAAAAAATATACAAGATATACAATGTTGCTGTTGTTATTCGTTATCTGGAGTGGTGTGATGACCGTTTCGGTCAAAGGGGCAGAGTTGCCTGACGATTCAGATGGAGAGACAGTTGTAACAGAGGGGTTAGTCTGGGAGGAAGATCATTTTGTGCTCTATATTGCAGGACTGCAAGTGTCTGCGGAAGGATGGCAGGAATTTTCTGGCGTAAAATATTATATCAGCAGCGATGGAACTGTGACGGAGAAAATAGAAGCGTCTGGTAAGGAATTGAAACTGTTTCAGTTTGATTTCCAGACAGAAAAATGGAAAGGCCAAAAAGAGACCTGGCGTCAGATGGGGCCAGAAGAATATTATTTTAACAAAAAGGGAATTTGTACTTTGCTTTATCATTCAGATACACAGAAATGCCAAGAATATACGGACGGCGTGATGAAGACGGTCAAAAGAAAGCTTTGCAGACTCCAAAATGGGAAATTGTATTATTTTGGCTCCAATGGAATTTGTGTGTTAGCGAAGGGCTGGCAGAAAGTTTCTGGACGGGAGTATGTGGAGATTGGGAAAAAAGGGTATGTAGTTTCCAAAATGAAGAAACCAGCAGGTGTATGGCGCTATTACGTGTATCATTATGAGAAAGTGAAATGGGAAAGACAGAAGAACACTTGGACTAAAATGGGGGATCAAGAATATTATTTTGATAAAAAAGGAAATAGCACCCGTATATACAATGTGAAAACCAAAAAGTGCAAAATATATGCGGATGGAAAGTTCAAAACCGTAAAAAATGCGGTGACGGCTCTTCGGAATGGGAAACTGTATTATTTTAACTCAAAAGGAGTGCGAGTGGTAGAGAAAGGCTGGAAGCGCAGTTCTGGCAAAAAGCTGATACAGGTTGGAAAAAAAGGGTATGTAATCAGCAGAATGGAAAAAGGTACAAAAGGGTACTGGAAGTATTTTCAGTATGATTACAAGGTAAGAAAATGGCAGAAACAGAAAAAGGTTTGGAAGAAGGTGCTGCAAAAGAAATATTATTTTAATGGTTCGGGAAACTGTACTCGGATCTATCATATATCTGCTAGAACATGTTACGATGTACATAATGGAAAAAACACCCTGGTCAAGAAAGAGGTACGCCAACTTAGTACAAAGAAATATTATTTTGGAGCGGACGGAAAAAGAGTTCGTGTTGCTGGAATGTATCTTACTGGTTCTGGGAAATTGATCTATGTAAAGGCAGATGGAAGTGTTGTACGGGAAATTCCAGGGCAGGTGTTGGAATACACAGAAGAACATGGAGTTCTTACAAGCTGCCGAGTTAAGGATGGCAGTATGATGCACTACTATAATAAGGATGGAGAAGTGAAAAGAAGTATCAATATGGCTGGGGCAATGGTGGCTCTAACATATGATGATGGACCATCTAATTATACGGGAGAAATTCTGGATGTGTTAGGTCAGTATGGCAGCACAGCAACCTTTTTTGTGCTGGGACAGCGTGTATCTGACTATGCAGATATCATAAAACGTGCAGATGAGATGGGGTGTGAGATTGGCAACCATACCTACAGTCATAAGAAATTGACAGGAGCAGGGGTGTCCGTGATTCAGAGTCAGATATGGGACACCAACGCGGCGGTGACGAATGTGATAGGAAGTTCGCCGGTGGCAATGCGGCCTCCAGGAGGTTCCCACGATCAGACCGTGTGCAGCGCTGTGGGTATGCCTTTGATTCTGTGGTCCATTGACACCAGGGACTGGCAGACAAGAAATGCTGTCTCTACCCAGAGAGCAGTGCTAGAACATGTAAAAGATGGCGATATCATACTGATGCATGATCTTTACAGTCAGACAGCAGAGGCATCAAGAACAATTATCCCAGAATTGGTGCGGATGGGATATCAGCTTGTGACAGTCAGCGAATTAGCAGATTGTCGGGGCGGAATGGTTCCTGGAGGAGTGTACAAAGCTTTCCGGTAATGCATAGGTTACAGAGGTTTTCCACAGGATTGACGTTCCATTAGCTTACAGGGAAGTTTGATTTTCAAAGCGGTTGCAGGCTGATGCTTTAGGATGTTAAATACAATGTTGGCGCCGAAATTCCCCATATCATAGGCTGGCGCATGGATCGTGGTCAGCGGTGGGGTGGTGAAAGCGGATAGGCTGGTGTCATCAAATCCCATTAAGGAAATATCTTCTGGAACTCGAAAACCCTTGTCTGTTAAGGCGTGCAGAGCGCCGATGGCAATGGGGTCACTGGAAGAGACAACTGCTGTGGGGAGCACATCAAGTTTTAAAAGGTCATTCATCATATGGTAACCTGCTTCGATGGCAATGGCCTGTTCTCGGATATAAGGTTCATATTCAATATTGTGCTTTTTGCAGTATTCAATAAAAAGGGTTTTGCGCATGTCAGGGAAGAGCTGATGGTTATCCAGGTATTCTTTTCCTCCCAAAAATCCAATTCTTCGATGACCAAGGGAGGTCAGATAATCCATACTGGTCTTCATGGCATGTTCAAAATCCAGTGTGATCGTGGATATGTCTAAATCATCTATGGGCATATCAAGGAAGATCACAGAAGATGTGATCTCATAGAAGCGCTGTACAGCATCTTCTGTAAATTTGCCTACGCAAACCAGGGCGTCTACATTTTTTAAGGAATCCATGTAGTTGATATCTGCTTTGTAAGTTCTGACCACATGGATGCAGTTTTGCATACAGAAATCTTCAATTCCCTGCCGGATTAACAGATAATAATTGTCCTCCAGTTCCTGCTGGGGCGAAAACCATAGCACGATGCCCAGAGTAAAGGCCGATTTGGCAGAGGTACGGGATTTTTTCTTATAGTTAAGGCTGTTAGCCGTGTCCAGAACTTTCTGGCGTGTTTCCGGTGAAACGTTTAATGTGTTGTCATTATTTAAAATTCTTGAAACAGTGGCAGAAGAAACACCTGCTGACACTGCGATATCTTTAATTGTTGTCATATCTACCTCTATATTTAAATGAATCACGAAGATTTTTAGTAAAAATATTGGAAATTTTTATGGAATAATAAGGATAGTATAACAAAAGATCTGGAAAAAGAAAAGAAAATTTACTAAATTTACTAAATTATTTACGTGATATATTCTAGACGAATTAATATTTGATGTTTTTGATTGAAATTATGGATTTTTGGAAAAATATCATATAAATTTTGGCAATAAAATATATTTCATAAATACATTTACTAAATATATTGACCGTTTATTGACGAGCATATATAATATTTGTATAAAGCGCAGGAAAATGTAGGAAACAGACAGAGGTGTTTCATTGCTGGTTCGGGTTTCTGGCATTTGATGAGCAAAATAAATAGTAAAGGCGGGGCAAAAATGAAAAACACAAAAATATTGGCTGAGGAAATAACATCACAGGGATTCAAGGAGCGTCTGGAAGAAATCTATGTGGACGCAGGAGTGATAGCATATCAGACAGAACGCTACCAGAAAGCAATTGAGAAATTTGAAGAACTGTATGGAGAACAGGAAGCGGAACTTTACAGTGCACCTGGAAGAAGTGAAGTGGGTGGCAATCACACCGATCATCAGCATGGTGAGGTGTTGGCTGCGTCTATCAATCTGGATGCCATAGCCGTTGTGTGTAAGACAGAAGAAAATGTCATTAAACTGTTGTCAGATGGTTATCCCATGATTACTGTGGACCTGAAAGATCTGGGAATGAGAAGAGGAGAGATGGGTACCTCTGCGGGATTGATCCGAGGGATGGTTTATGGACTTAAGAAAAATGGCCATACAGTGGGAGGTTTTTCCGCCTATGTCACCAGTGATGTGTTGAATGGTGCAGGCATGTCTAGTTCTGCTGCATTTGAAGTTTTAGTGGGAACCATATTCTCTGGTCTGTACAATGATATGAAGATTAGTCCAGTAGAAATTGCTCAGGTGGCACAGTTTGCGGAAAATGTTTATTTTGGTAAGCCATGTGGCTTGATGGATCAGATGGCATGTTCTGTGGGAGGACTGATACATATCGATTTTGCAGATCCAGAAAATCCGGTAGTAGAAAAGGTGAATGTGGATTTCAGTTCTTACCATCATAGCCTGTGTATCACAGACACAAAGGGATCTCATGCAGATTTAACAGATGACTATGCACTGATCCCACAGGAAATGAAGAAGGTTGCACAGTTCTTTGAAAAGGAATTTTTGCGGGAAGTGGATCCAGAAGAATTTTATAAGAAAATTTCAAATATCCGTGAAGCTTGCGGAGACCGTCCGGTACTTCGCGCATTGCATTTCTTTGAGGAGGACAAGCGTGTAGAGCGGGAAGTAAGTGCTCTGAATGCAGGAGATTTCCAGGGATTTTTGGATACAGTCAAAGAGTCTGGAAATTCTTCTTTTAAATACTTGCAGAATATATATACCAACAAAGATGTGCAGAACCAGAGTGTCTCCATGGGACTTGCAGTCAGTGACAGTATTTTACCAGGTCATGGGGTAAGTCGGGTGCATGGCGGCGGTTTTGCAGGTACGATCCAGGCGTTTGTGGCAGATGATTTTGTGGAAACTTATCGTCAAATGCTGGACGGCGTATATGGAGAGGGCTGTTGTCATGTGCTGAAAGTAAGGCCATTTGGTGGAATCAGAGTGTAAAAGGGAGGAAAGGTTCATGATTAACGAAGCAGTAAAGAAGTTAGTGTGTTATGGATTGGAGAATCATCTGATTGGAGTGGAGGATGTAGTTTTCGCTACCAACCAGATTCTGGAGACATTACAGATTGAGGAGTATGAAGAACCAGAGAAAAGTTATCAGAATGTGGAGCTGGAGCCAGTATTGAAGGAGCTTTTGGATTACGCCTATGAAAATGGAGTTTTGGAAGAGAATGGTGTGGTATATCGCGATCTGTTTGACACAAAGCTGATGGCGAAACTGATGCCTCGTCCCAGCGAAGTGATTGCAAAGTTCTGGGATATCTATGAAAAAGAAGGGGCTAAGGCAGCCACAGATTTCTATTATAAGCTGAGCCAGGACAGTGATTATATCCGTCGTTATCGTATTGTAAAAGATGTAAAATGGAAATCCCAAACTCCTTATGGGGAGATGGATATCACCATCAACCTTTCCAAACCAGAGAAGGATCCTAAGGCTATCGCAGCAGCTAAGAATGCAAAACAGAGTGGTTATCCCAAATGTCTGCTTTGTATTGAAAATGAAGGATATGCAGGCCGAATTAATCATCCGGCAAGGCAAAATCACAGGATTATCCCAGTTACCATACAGAATAGTAAATGGGGATTCCAGTATTCTCCGTATGTATATTACAATGAGCACTGTATTGTATTTAATTCTCAGCACATTCCCATGAAAATAGAACATGGCACTTTCTGCAAGCTTTTTGACTTTGTAAAGCAGTTTCCACACTATATTGTAGGTTCCAATGCGGATTTGCCGATCGTGGGAGGATCTATTTTAAGTCACGATCATTTCCAGGGCGGAAGCTATGAATTTGCGATGGCAAAAGCTCCGATAGAGCGTGAATTTACGGTGGCAGGTTTTGAGGATGTGAAAGCAGGAATTGTAAAATGGCCGATGTCAGTGATTCGGATTTCCAATCCAGACAGTGACCGATTGATTGCCCTTGCAGATAAAATACTCACTGCATGGCGTGGATATACCGATGAGGATGCATTTATCTTTGCAGAGACAGATGGAGAGCCCCACAATACGATCACGCCCATTGCCAGAAAACGGGGAGATTCCTTTGAACTGGATTTAGTGCTGCGCAATAATATTACCACGGAAGAGCATCCTATGGGTGTGTACCATCCTCATGCGGAACTTCACCATATTAAGAAAGAAAATATTGGGCTGATTGAAGTAATGGGTCTTGCAGTGCTTCCTGCCCGTCTGAAAGATGAGATGGAAACTTTAGCAGACGCCATTGTTACAGACAAAGATATTCGTGCAGATGAAAGCATTGAGAAACATGCAGATTGGGTGGAGGAATTCCTGCCAAAATACCCCAATATTACACAGGAAAATGTGATGGAGATTCTACAGGGAGAGATTGCCCTGGTATTCAGCAAGGTTTTGGAACATGCAGGAGTGTATAAGCGAGATGAACAGGGACAGAAAGCCTTCGACAAGTTTGTGGAGAGCTTAAATCATTAAGCGTTGAATCAACCTCACAGAACTGTATGAAATCGAGATAATCAAAGAAAGAGGCAGACCTACCATTTGGGTCTGCCTCTTTCTTTTTCTATTAATCGTCAGCTTCCTGCGCTGTACTGGTGGAATATACTTGTCTCTTTCTGGCCATCTCATCGCTTTCTAGATACTCATCGTAGGTGGTAATCTTATCGATCATTGCGCCATTGGGCAGGAATTCGATGATCCGGTTGGCTGTTGTCTGGACTACCTGATGGTCCCTGGAAGCAAATAAGAGTACGCCTGGGAACTTGATCAAGCCGTTGTTCAGGGCTGTGATGCTTTCCATATCCAGATGATCCGTAGGTTCGTCCAGAATCAGGATATTGGAACCTTCAATCATCATACGGGATAACAGAACACGCACTCGCTCTCCTCCAGACAATACCCGCATTTTCTTTACGCCATCTTCTCCGGCAAAGAGCATTCTACCCAAGAATCCCCGAACATAAGTGGCGTCTTTGATTTCAGAGAATTGGGTGAGCCAGTCGGCTATCTGTAAGTCTGTGTCAAAGATGGCTGTGCTGTCCTTGGGGAAGTAAGATTGGCTGGTGGTAACGCCCCATTTGTAGTTGCCTTCATCTGGTTCCAGTTCCCCAGCAAGAATTTGAAAGAGGGTGGTTTTCGCAATTTCGTTGCTTCCCACAAATGCAATTTTGTCATCGTGCCCAGCAATAAAAGAAACATTGTCCAGTACCTTTACCCCATCAATGGTCTTGCTTATATTTTCTACAGTGAGCACTTCATTTCCAATTTCTCTTGCAGGGCGGAAATCAATGTAAGGATATTTCCGGCTGGAGGGTTTGATTTCGTCCAACTGTATTTTTTCCAATGCCCGTTTTCTGGAGGTTGCCTGTTTGGATTTGGAGGCATTGGCAGAGAATCGGGAGATAAAGTCCTGCAATTCTTTAATTTTTTCTTCTTTTTTCTTGTTGGCTTCCTTCATCTGTTTGATGAGGAGCTGGCTGGATTCATACCAGAAATCGTAATTTCCAGCATAGAGTTGAATCTTGGCATAGTCAATGTCGGCAGTGTGGGTGCAGACTTTGTTTAGGAAGTAGCGGTCGTGGGACACTACGATGACCGTATTGTCAAAGTTGATAAGAAATTCTTCCAACCATGCGATAGCGTCCAGATCTAAGTGGTTGGTCGGCTCATCGAGAAGTAAAATGTCTGGGTTGCCGAACAGAGCCTGGGCGAGAAGGACTTTGACTTTGATTTCTCCAGTCATATCTTTCATTATGGAGTTATGCAGATCTGGGCTGATACCCAATCCATTTAAGAGCTGGGCAGCATCTGATTCTGCGTTCCATCCATCCATCTCTGCAAATTCCGCTTCTAGTTCGCTGGCACGGATTCCGTCCTCATCTGAGAAATCCTCCTTCATATAGATGGCATCTTTCTCCTTCATGATGTCATAGAGTCGTTGGTTGCCCATGATTACGGTGTCCAATACAGGAAATTCATCGTATTTAAAATGATCCTGTTGTAAAAAGGAAAGGCGTTGGCCAGGGGTAAGGATTATTTCACCGCTGGTGGGTTCTAACTGTCCATTTAAAATTTTTAAAAATGTGGATTTACCAGCGCCGTTGGCACCGATTAGCCCATAGCAGTTCCCTTCGGTAAATTTGATATTTACATCTTCAAATAAGGCTTTTTTGCCGATTCTGAGGGTTACGTTGTTTGCACTGATCATTACATTATACCTTTCTGCGTCAAATTTTCATTCTAAGTATACCTTAATTCTACCATTTTGCAAGAAGTTTTGTTGAAAATAAAGGAAAAATTTGCTATGATTGGAGATAGTAAAATAGAAATGGTAAAGTTTTGATAGAATTATTGACAGGAAGAGGAAATTGAAAAGCGGGGTCATTTTCATGGATGAACAGAAAAAGCGGGAAGCTTTTTCCCGACAGGCAGAGGAACAAAAATTGGAACTTCAGATAGAAAAAGAGAAACAGAAAAAGCAGAGGCAGTTGGAGGAACGGGCAAGCCATTTGAATCGAATGATGATGAATCTTCCCACAGGTTGTGCTGTGCTTCAGGGGATTTCAAAATGGAATTTGGTATATGGAAACGAAGAGTTTTTTCGGACAATCGGATATGGTAAGGAGGAGATAAGAGAGCTGCCCAACAATTTTTCAGATGTGGTGTATGAGGAGGATTGTAAGGAGCTGGAGAAGTTGCTAAAGGATCTGCTTCATACAGAACAAGTGGAACAGTGTGATATTCGTATTTGTGGAAAGGATGGGAAGCTTCAATGGATTGCAGTGAATGTGCGTCTATTTTACCATCAAAGTGCGGAACCTTACTTTCTGATATCAAGTTGGGATATCCATAAGCGCAAACGGATGGAAACAGAATTGTATCTTCAGACCGAACGGTATAAATTAGTGGAGGAGATTAACCAAGAATTTCCCTTTGAGTTTGATGTGAATGCCAAGGCAATTTTTATTTCCTCTCGATCAAATATTATGCTGGCAGACCAGACAGGCAGGGATTTTTTTATTCCAGTGGATGAATTAGGGCAGATCTTGTATCGGGAAGATCAGGAAGAATTTGTCAAAATGCTAAGGCGAGCTTCCAAAGAGGAAGAAAAAGGAATGTTGGAATATAGAGTGAATGTTGCAAATTCGGAGGACGATCCAGTCTATGCCTGGCACAGAACTATTTATAAGAGTGTACCTGGAGAAGATGGAAAAATTCTGAGAATTTTAGGACGTACTGAAGATATTACCAGAGAGAAGCAGTTTCAGGATGAGATGCAACAGAGGCTGAAACAGGATGATCTTACAGGACTCCTGAACAAGTCCACTGCCAAGTCGGAAATCGAGGCATTTCTCAAAGAAAATATACATGGAACTCATGCGTTGTTTCTCATTGATGTGGATAATTTTAAGTGTGTCAATGATACGCTTGGCCATCTGTTTGGAGATAATGTTCTTATCAATGTGGCGAAGAAAATACAGGAATTGTTCCGAGGAACCGATGTGGTTGGAAGAATGGGCGGCGATGAATTTATAGTATTTATGAAACATACGGATTTCTATCAGGCCCAGATGAAAGCAGAAAAAATCTGCAAGTCTACGAAGCAAGTGTATCATGGAAGAGATGGTGAAGAAATACAGGTAAGCTGCAGTGTGGGCGTGGCTCTATATGGAGCTATGAAGGAGAGCTATAATGCTTTGTTTTCCAAAGCTGATATGGCCATGTATCAGGCTAAGGAAGCTGGAAAAAATCAGTATCGAATGGCAGAGGGAATGGATCCTTTGTGGAAAATACGAAAGGCAAGCAGGATTGAGGTGCGGGATAGCCAATATAAGGCGGGTAAGATGCAGGATATGGATTTTCTCTCTGAAGCATTTTCTCTTTTATCCCATGCCAAGGATTTGAATGATTCCTTGAATATTTTAATGGAACGAATTGGAAGACAGTATCATTTGGGCAGGGTTGCCGTACTAGAGTGTGACAGGGAGAAAAAGGAACTGATTCAGACCAATTGCTGGACCAGGGAGAATGGAATTCTTACCAAGCCAGAATATGTGGATAAATATGAGGATTGGGATGGATTTTTGAGCGGATTTGACGAGTGGGGATTGTCCTATTTGGATGACTGTCTAGGGGATGAGAAAGTATCAGAATCGGATCGCAAGATCTTTCAAGAACGGCGGATGCGTGCCATTATAAACTGTAGTTTTTCGTATGATGAACTGGGAGAAGGGTTTGTGACCTTCTGTGATTTGGAGAAACCGAGGCATTGGACAGACTTTGAAAAAGAGACGTTTTTAGAACTTTCAAAGTTGTTGTCTGTGTTTGTAGCGCTGCGTGTTCAGCGTGAGGAGGATCAGAAGGCGATTCGTCATCTAAAACACCGAGATATGCTGACAGGGCTTTACATTGAAGATGTGTTTAAGCGGAAGGTAAAACAGGAGCTTCGAAATGGGAGCGATGCTCTACAGTATGCTATCGTCTATACGGATATCAATGATTTTTCATACATTAATGAGAACTTTGGCCATGAAGCGGGAAATAAGATTTTAAAAGATTTTGCGGAACGGATTCGAAGCGGCACCAATAAAATTTCCAGCAGGCTTTATTCAGATTTATTTGTCACGATGATCTGGGATGATGATAGAGAGAAGATTCTAAAATATGTGAAGGAAACCAGTATGGGATTTTCAAGTCAACAGAGGGAAATTTATCCTTCCTGTAATCTAAGGCTTTCAGCAGGTATTTATTATTTGAGTGACCGAGAAGAGAATTTGGAGGGTGCCATTGAGAATGCCAACATTGCCAGAAAGAGCATGAAAGGCGGTACAGAGTATTGCAGAGTCTATGAGAGCAGAATGCGTAAACAGCGGGAGAAGGAGAAGGAAGTGTTGTCCCAGTTCCAAGATAATCTTGTGAATGGCAGGTTTCAAGTTTATATTCAGCCGAAATTTTTGTTATCCAAATTTGAACTTTTTGGCGGAGAAGCCTTGGTTCGTCTGCAAAAACAGGATGGAAGTTTAGAGCCACCAGGGGTGTTTATCCCGATTCTTGAAAAGTCTGGTTACATTGTGGAATTGGATTTTTATATGTATGAGCAGATTTTAATGTATATGAAACGATGGCAGAAGGAAAGAAAATGGATTCCTGTAATTTCTGTGAATTTTTCAAGAAGTCATTTTGAGAAGGATGGGATTTATAATCGTATTGTGAAGCTGACAAAACAGTATCAGATTGATCCAGGGCAAATTGAGATTGAGATTACCGAGAGCTTGTTTGTACTTGGCTATGATTTGGTAAAATCAGAGGTTCAGATGCTGCGGGAGGCAGGATTTCGCGTGGCAATAGATGATTTTGGAACAGGGTATTCTTCTCTGGGAATGCTTCTTGATATTCCGGCAGATATTGTGAAGATTGACAGGAGCTTTTTGAATCGGGAAAACCGCAGAAATGAGGAAGAATTTATTCGAAACATGGGAAGCCTGATAAGGAGTGTAAAAGAGGAGGTAATCTTTGAGGGAATTGAGACAGAGGAGCAGAGAGAGTTTCTTGTAAACTGTGGATTCCGGTATGGACAAGGCTTTTTGTTTGAACGTCCGCTTCCCATTGAGGTGTTTCAAGAAAAATACATGAAATGAAGCGAAAACTATTGATTTTTTGCGTCATAATTATTATAGTATAATAGAAAGAAAATCAGCATGTCCGTTTCCATATTTGAGCGGTGTGCTTAATTTTAAACAGGAGGAGAATGTAATGAAAAGATCTATGAAAACCATGGATGGCAATCATGCAGCAGCTCATGCTTCTTATGCATTTACAGATGTTGCAGCTATCTACCCGATCACACCTTCATCTGTTATGGCAGAAGCTACAGATGAATGGGCAACTCAGGGAAGAAAGAACATTTTCGGACAGACTGTTCAGGTTACAGAAATGCAGTCTGAGGCAGGTGCAGCAGGTACTGTGCACGGTTCTTTGGCAGCAGGTGCGTTGACTACTACTTATACCGCATCCCAGGGATTGCTGCTGATGATCCCGAACCTTTACAAAATCGCTGGTGAAGGTCTTCCGGGTGTATTCAATGTTTCCGCACGTTGTGTGGCAAGCCACGCATTGAACATTTTTGGTGACCATTCCGATGTATATGCCTGCCGTCAGACAGGTGCAGCTATGCTCTGTGAGTCTTCTGTACAGGAGGTTATGGACTTGACTCCAGTTGCACATTGTGCAGCTTTAGAGGGACACCTTCCATTTATCAATTTCTTTGACGGATTCCGTACCTCTCATGAGATCCAGAAAATCGAGACATGGGATTATGAAGATCTGAAAGACATGGTAAGCATGGATGCCATTGACGGTTTCCGTAAGGGGGCGCTGAATCCAAATCATCCACGTCTGGATGGTTCCGCGCAGAATCCAGATATTTTCTTCCAGACTAGAGAGTCTTGCAACTCCACCTATGATGCAATGCCTGCGATTGTTCAGAAATATATGGACAAGGTAAATGAAAAGCTTGGAACTGATTATAAGCTGTTCAACTATTATGGTGCAGCAGATGCTGAGAAGGTTATCATTGCGATGGGTTCTGTATGTGATACCATCGATGAGACGATCGACTATTTGATGGCAAAGGGCCAGAAGGTTGGTGTGGTAAAGGTTCGCCTTTACAGACCATTCAGCAAGGAAGCTTTTGTAGCTGCAATTCCTGAGACTGCAAAACTGATCGCTGTATTAGATAGAACAAAAGAGCCAGGATCCCTTGGAGAGCCATTATATCTGGATGTTGTAGCTGCACTGAAGGGAACAAAGTTCGAATCTGTTCAGATAACAAGTGGACGTTATGGTTTGGGTTCCAAGGACACAACGCCAGGACAGATTATCGCTGTTTACAATAACACCGAAAAGAGCGAGTTCACCATCGGTATTTATGACGATGTAACCAACCTTTCTTTGGAAGTGAAGGAAGACCCAGTAACCACACCAGAAGGAACCATCAATTGTAAATTCTGGGGACTTGGTGCTGACGGTACTGTTGGTGCAAACAAGAACTCTATCAAGATTATCGGAGATAACACAGACATGTATGCACAGGCATATTTTGACTATGACTCCAAGAAATCTGGTGGTGTTACCATGTCCCACCTGCGTTTCGGTAAGAAAGCGATCAAGTCCACATATTTGATTAAGCAAGCGAATTTTGTGGCATGTCACAATCCAGCTTATGTGCGTAAGTACAATATGGTTCAGGAACTTGTACCAGGCGGAACATTCCTTCTGAACTGCTCCTGGTCACCAGAAGAGTTAGAGAATCACTTACCTGGACAGGTGAAGAGATATATTGCAGAGAATGACATTCAGTTCTATACCATCGATGGTATCAAGATCGGTAAAGAGATTGGACTTGGCGGACGTATCAACACAGTGCTTCAGTCTGCATTCTTCAAACTGGCAGCCATCATTCCGGAAGAGAGAGCTATTGAGCTGATGAAGGCTGCTGCAAAGGCAACCTACGGCAAGAAGGGTGACAAGATTGTACAGATGAATTATGATGCAATCGATGCTGGTGCAACTGGAGTGGTTAAGATTGAGGTTCCTGCAAGTTGGAAGGATGCTCAGGATGAGAGCTTTGCAAAGGTTGCAACTGGAAACAGACAGGATGTTGTTGATTTTGTAAATGACATTCAAATTCCAGTAAATGGACAGGAAGGAAATAAGATTCCCGTATCTGTAGTAAAGAAATATGAAAATGGACAGACTCCTTCTGGTTCTGCTGCATATGAGAAGCGTGGTATTGCAGTTGATGTTCCAGTATGGAATCCAGAAAATTGTATTCAGTGTAACATCTGTTCCTATGTATGTCCTCATGCAGTTATTCGTCCAGTAGCTTTGACAGAAGCAGAGGCTTCCAATGCTCCAGAAGGAATGCAGACACTGCCAATGACAGGCATGGCAGATTACAAGTTCAGCATGACAATTTCTGCACTTGACTGTACTGGATGTGGCTCCTGTGCAAATGTATGTCCTGGTAAGAAGGGCGAGAAAGCTCTTACTATGCAGAACTGCGAAGCAAATGTGGGAGAGCAGGCATTCTTTGACTATGGTCTGACTGTAGAGAAGAAGATCGATGTTGTAGAGAAGTTCAAAGAGACTACCGTGAAAGGTTCTCAGTTTAAACAGCCATTGCTTGAGTTCTCTGGAGCTTGCGGTGGATGTGGTGAGACACCTTATGCGAAGTTGATTACCCAGTTGTTTGGTGACAGAATGTATATTGCCAATGCAACCGGATGTTCCTCTATCTGGGGTAACTCCTCACCTTCTACACCATACACGGTAAATGAAAGAGGTCAGGGACCAGCATGGTCTAACTCCTTGTTTGAGGATGCGGCTGAGTTTGGTTATGGTATGTTGCTTGCTCAGAAGGCTATCAGAGGCAAACTTAAGAGTAAGGTAGAAGCTCTCGTTGCAGACGGCAAGAACGCAGATGTTGCAGCAGCAGGAAAAGAATGGTTAGATACTTACGGTGTTGGTGCATTGAATGGAAATGCAACAGACAAGTTGGTTGCAGCTTTAGAGGCTTGCGGATGTGATGCTTCCAAAGAGATTTTGGCTGAAAAAGACTTCCTGGCTAAGAAATCCCAATGGATCTTCGGTGGTGACGGATGGGCATATGATATTGGATTTGGCGGCGTTGATCATGTTCTGGCAAGTGGACAGGATGTCAATGTTATGGTATTTGATACCGAGGTATATTCCAATACAGGTGGACAGTCTTCCAAGGCTACTCCTACTGGAGCAATTGCACAGTTCGCAGCAGGCGGAAAAGAAGTGAAGAAGAAAGATCTGGCTTCTATCGCAATGAGTTATGGTTATGTATATGTGGCACAGATTGCAATGGGTGCTGATTACAACCAGTGTATTAAGGCAATCGCAGAGGCAGAGGCATATCCAGGACCATCTTTGATTATTGCTTACGCTCCATGTATCAACCATGGTATCAAGGTTGGTATGAGTAAGGCTCAGACTGAGGAGAAGAACGCAGTTGAGGCTGGTTATTGGCATAACTTCCGTTTCAATCCACAGTTAAAGAAGGAAGGCAAGGCAGCGTTCTCCTTAGACAGCAAGGCTCCTACCGGAGATTACAAGGCATTCTTGAACGGCGAAGTACGTTACAATGCACTTGCAAGATTTAATCCTGAGAGAGCAGAAGAGTTGTTTGCAGTTTCTGAAGAACATGCAAAAGAGCGTTATGAGTATTTGAACAAGCTGGTTACACTGTACGGAGAGAAATAGGACAAGTAGATCAGTGCGTATTTTGAGGAGGAAAGAATCTCGCATAGCGAGGTTCTTTCCTCTGTTATTTATGGTACAAAAATGAGACAGAAATTTGGTATGAGGTATCGTTATGGAGTTACAAAATGGATTTCGAAAAGTTAGGCAACGATGGGCAAGATTCAGTGGAAAGAAACAGTTTTTTCTGGCTTACACAGGTGTTTTTTTCCTGCTTTGTCTGTTGGTTTTTAGTTGGCATTTTGTGTCAGGGAGCACATTTGTATGGAATAGTGATGGATGGGATCAACACTACAAAGCCTTGGTTTACTATGGAAGGTATCTGCGTTCCATTGGGAAAACTCTGTTGGAGAGTCATAGATTGATCATTCCCACATGGGATTTTAATATTGGGGAGGGCAGTGATATTTTAACATCGCTTCACTATTATGTCATCGGGGATCCCTTAAACCTGCTTTCTGTCTTTGTTCCAGTGAAGTACACGTGGATCTTATATGATGTTTTGATTGTGCTGAGACTGTATTTGGCAGGGCTTTTTTTCTCGATCTTTTGTTTTCAGACTGGCCATAAGAACAGATTTGGTGTATTGGCAGGAACATTTACGTATGCGTTTTGTACCTGGGGATTGATAAATGCAGCAAGACACCCTTATTTTCTGAATCCCATGGTGTATCTCCCATTGTTATTGATTGGTGTGGAACAAATTCTTCGCAAGAAACGGCCATTGATTTTGGCAGTGGCAGTTTTCTTGTCAGCAATCAGTAATTTTTATTTCTTTTATATGTTGGTGATATTGGTTGTGGTTTATGTGGTGGTACGATTGATATCATTATATAGAAAAGAACCTGCAAAGATGGTAAAGCCGCTGCTTCACATCAGTTTATCTTCCATTCTGGGTGTATTGATGTCGGCAATTGTGCTACTCCCAGTTTTGACAATTTTTCTGGCAAGCAGCCGTATGTCAGCAGAATATGGGACACGTTTGTTATATCCATTGAGTTATTATAGTAAACTTCCGGGAATTCTTCTCTCTGTGGGAGGTTCTTATTGGCTGTATATGGGGTATTCTGTGACAACACTTATCGCTTTATTTTTGCTGTTTCGGAAGAAAAAACAGTATACAGCACTGAAAGTGTTTGTGGTCATTGGTGTGGTTATCATGTTGTTTCCTTTTTTTGGACAGGCACTGAATGGATTTGGTTATATCACAAATCGTTGGAGTTGGGGATTTGCAATGTTATGTGCCTATATTTTGACAGCCATGTGGCCTGAGTTGATGAAGCTTTCTGGGAAAGAGGCCAAGTATCTTTTTATCTGTACGATTCTATATTCCTCTGTTTGTTTTTTGTTGGAGTATTCTCGAACGAGAGTGGTGATGGCTTCCTTGGTATTTTTATTTGCAGCGTTAATTTTACTGTTTCCGACGGGAGAATTTATTGTCTCTATTCGCCGTCGTCAAGCGTTGGTGTTGGCTGTCACACTTTGCAGTATTTTTAATCACAGTTTTTGGTTGTATGCACCATCCGCTGGAGATTATGTCTCAGAAAGTTGTCAGGTGGATAAGATATCTCAGATGGATTTGACAGAGTCAGAAGCGGTTCGAAATACAGCAGCGGTTCAGGGGGTAGAAGAATTTTTCCGATATTCTGGTCAAGGACTGACGCATAATGCGGATATGATGGCAGGGATTTCTTCCACAGAATATTATTGGTCGCTCTCAAATCCTTATGCAGCAGAATTTCGCAGTCAGTTGGGGACAAATCGGAGCTTTTCGTATAATTGGCTTAATTATGATGGATGTACGGCACTGACTTCTCTTGCAGCAGTGCGCTATTATGTGGTGCCAATGGGAACTACTTCTACGATTCCTTATGGATTTACTTATGCCAGTACCATGAATATCAAGGAGACTGTCACTCAGGAGGCCCTTGAAGAGTTAAAAAAGGAATTAGGCACAGAGGAGCTTGGAGTTCCGGCTGATATCCTAATCTCGAAAACGGCAGCGAATTATGATGTTTATCAAAATAAGTATACCCTGCCGTTGGCCTACACCTATGAGAACAGCATGTCACAAGAACAATGGAATGCGTTGGACAGTGTAAAGAAACGAGAGGCATTACTGCAATCCGTAGTGGTAAAGGATAGTGACGTCAACGAAGAATGGGAGCCTTTCAGCCAGGCCTTGGATTATACAGTTACTTGCAATAACAATGAGGTGACGCAACAGGGAAATTCGTTTGTTGTCACGCAGAATGGGGCTTCTATCACGTTACAGTTTCAGGGATTGGCAGATAGCGAGACTTATTTTGTGCTGGATGGAATTCGTTATGATGGATCCTCAGAATATGAATTATATTTTGGGGATGACAGTGTAGATCCTTTGAATCTTTATAATCGGACTCGTTGGGAATTGTATTCTCATAGTGAGAAACGCAAAATTATTCAGGATCGAATTTTTTGGTTGGAACCACAAAATCATCCGATTACCTTAAATTCCTCTTTGGGAAATTCAGAAACAGTGGAATATTTTACGCCGTTGTATCAATTTTATTGTGGGCGACACGATTATACGATTAATCTAGGATATGGGGAAGATCCTGTAACGTCTATCAAGGTAACGTTTCCTCATACAGGCAGGTATTCTTTTGACAGTCTTCAAGTCATTTGTCAACCTATGGAGCATTATGGGGATCAAGTGGAAAAATTAAAGCAAGATA
>CAJTVT010000032.1:4009-31500 GCA_910580015.1 uncultured Lachnospiraceae bacterium | reverse complement strand
AAGAATGAAAATTCTGCGTAGTTTCACCAAATATAAACGTGTCACTACACTAGATGGATATGGTACTTGAACAAGAGAAAATTTTTCTATATAATAAAATAAGCATTCGAAAAATTTTATTGAGAATTTATTTTTAGTTCAGAGTTTTCATTGGCCAGGCAGCCAAGGAAGGAGGAACAGAATGTTGTTGACACAGGAAAAAATATATGATGAAGATGACTATTACAACCTTCCCGAAGGAATGCATGCAGAGCTGATTGATGGACAGATTTATTATCATGCTGCGCCAAGCCGAATACATCAAAAAATTTTATCATTCCTGCATATTTGCATTGGGAATTATCTTAATGCGAAAGGTGGTTCTTGTGAGATTTATCCTGCTCCATTTGCTGTCAAACTTTTCTGTGACAAAAACACGATTGTGGAGCCGGACATCAGCGTGATCTGTGATCTGGACAAGCTTACAGAGCAGGGGTGTAATGGAGCGCCTGATTGGATTATTGAGATCGTATCTCCCAACAATCCTGGGAATGACTATGTGCGCAAACTTAACTTGTATGCAGATGCGGGGGTAAGAGAATATTGGATTGTCGATCCCATTGGAAAAATAGTTTCTGTGTACCATTTATCAGAAAAAATATTCCGTGCGACAGAGTTTACTTTTGAGGATCAAGTAAGCGTCATGATTTATGATGATTTATCCATTGATTTCTCCCAGCTTAGCTGATAAAAGGAGTATTTATGCCGAATATTGAAATTTTAGATCAACAGACAATTGATAAAATTGCGGCTGGGGAAGTGGTAGAACGCCCTGCTTCCGTGGTAAAGGAGCTGGTGGAAAATTCCATTGATGCAGGAGCCAGCGCAATTACAGTAGAAATTAAAAATGGTGGGATCTCTTTTATCCGGATCACCGATAATGGGTGTGGGATTGAGCAGGAACAGGTTCCACTTGCATTTTTACGTCATTCTACCAGTAAAATCCGTCAGGTGGAGGATCTCGTCACGGTATCTTCTTTGGGGTTTCGCGGTGAGGCATTGTCCAGTATTGCGGCGGTCTCTCAAGTGGAATTGATTACCAAGACATTTCATGGAATCAGTGGTGTCCGATATCAGATTGAGGGTGGGAAGGAACTTGATACAGAGGAAATCGGCGCGCCAGAAGGCACCACATTTTTAGTACGAAATTTATTTTATAATACTCCTGCAAGAAGGAAATTTTTAAAGACAGCTCAGACAGAGGCGGGTTATATAAATGATTTGATGGAACGGATGGCCTTGTCCCATCCAGAGATATCGTTTAAGTTTATTGTCAATAATCAGTTAAAAATTCATACCTCCGGCAATTCCAATCTGAAAGAGATTATTTATCATATCTATGGACGGGATATTGCAGGAAATCTATTGGAAATTCAAAAAGAGAATGAACTATTTTCTGTCAGTGGATTTATCGGAAAGCCCTTAATTTCCAGAGGAAACCGGAACTATGAGAATTATTTTATCAATGGAAGATATATCAAAAGCAGCTTGATTGCCAAAGGAATTGAGGATGGGTATCAGTCGTTTGTGATGCAGCACAAATATCCATTTACGGTTCTGCATCTTTCCATCAAAGGAGAATTGCTGGATGTCAATGTTCATCCTACCAAGATGGAGTTACGCTTTCGGAATGGAGAAGTGATCTGTCAAAAGCTTGCAGAGATGATTAAAGATACCATCAATCACAGTGAGTTAGTGTATCAGATCAGTCTGGAAGATGAGAACAGGGAGCAAAAACGGCAGCAACAGCAAAAACAAGAACAGTTGAAAGCAAAACGTCAGGCCCCAGAGCCATTTGAGACAAAACGGCTGGAGGCAGTGAAACAAGCGATCAAAAAAGATAGCCCATATGAGCCGAAATATGAGAAATATAAGGAGACTGAGAAACAGACGCAACAGGAACAAACGCAATTGTTTCAGGAACAGAAAGAATCTAAGCCTCAGACAGATAGTGAACCTCCAATCAGATTTGATCGATGGCCGGAATTTCCGCAGCAGTCTGTCATGATAGCGGAGGCTTCCACATATGCAGCAACCACAGAACAGACTGCAAAGTCGGCTGTCGGGAAAGATTACGTTCAGCAGGAACTTTTTGCAGATGGTACACGCAAACTTTTGGATCATGCTTCTAGGAAAGATCATCGGATTATCGGACAGCTATTTGAGACTTACTGGTTGGTAGAATTTGACAGCCAGCTCTATATTATCGATCAGCATGCAGCACATGAAAAGGTCTTGTACGAACACACAATGAAATCCTTGGATAGTAAGGAGTTTACTTCTCAGACAATCTATCCGCCAATTTTATTGACTTTAAATATGCAGGAAGAAGAACTGTTAAAAAAATATATGGATTATTTTCAAAAACTTGGATTTGAACTGGAACACTTTGGTGGAAAAGAGTATGCTGTGACGGCAATTCCAGCAAATTTATATGGGCTAAGCGGAGATGGGCTTATGGTAGAGATTTTGGACAGTTTGACAGAATTTCATGGAAGAGAGACTCCCCAGATGATTACAGAAAAGATTGCGTCCATGTCCTGTAAAGCAGCTGTAAAGGGAAGTCAAAGACTCTCAAAGCAGGAAATGCAGGCATTGATCGGAGATCTGCTTACTTTGGAAAATCCCTATCACTGTCCCCATGGTCGTCCTACCATTATCTCCATGTCGAAATATGAGCTGGAAAAGAAATTTAAGCGGGTGTTATAATGCAAAAATCATTGATTATACTTACAGGTCCCACAGCAGTAGGCAAGACAGAACTGTCTATCCGGCTGGCAGAACAAGTTAAGGGCTCTATCATTTCTGCTGATTCCATGCAGGTATACCGCCATATGGATATCGGTTCCGCAAAAGCAAACTTATCAGAAATGCAAAGAATACCTCATTATTTGATTGATATTTTAGAGCCCACAGAGGAATTTGATGTGGTAAAATTTCAGGAATATGCGAAACAGGCCATGGAGGAGATTTACTCCTATGGACGGATTCCAATTCTTGTGGGGGGAACTGGATTCTATATTCAGGCTCTTTTGTACGATATTGATTTTACAAAAGAGCAGGAGGAACCTTCATACCGAGCCTGGCTAGAACAGGAAGCAGCGGCGAAAGGAGCACATTTTTTGCACGAAATGTTGGCGGAGGCAGATCCTGAGGCGGCGGCGAACATACATGAGAATAATATAAAACGTGTGATCCGAGCTCTGGAATTTCATCATTTTTCTGGGAAAAAAATCTCAGAGCACAACGCGAAAGAACGAAAAAAAGATTCTCCATATTGTTTTGCATATTTTGTGTTGAATGATGAGAGAGAACGATTGTATCAGCGGATCAATGAGCGGGTGGAACAGATGATGGCTCAGGGTCTGGTGGAGGAAGTTAGACAATTGCAGAAGCTGGGATGCCAAAAACATATGGTTTCCATGCAGGGGCTTGGATATAAAGAGATCTTGGATTATCTGGACGGCAACTGCACCATTGAGGAGGCAGAATACCGGATCAAACGAGATACCCGCCATTTTGCCAAACGGCAGCTTACATGGTTTCGGCGGGAACGAGAAGTCACCTGGATTCATAAACAGGAATTTGGCTATGATAATGATAAAATATTAACGTACATGCAGGAGATATTGGCAGAGAAAGGGATCGTATCATGAAAGAAATATATCAGGAACTTGGTATTTCAGATCAAGTATTTCAATATGGGAAGCAAATAGAAGAAAGGCTCAAAGAACGTTTTGTGCAGATTGACGAGACAGCAGAGTACAACCAACTCAAAGTAATCAAAGCATTGCAAGCCCATAAAGTTAGTGCAGAATGTTTTATGGGAAGCAGCGGATATGGGTATAATGATCTTGGAAGAGATACCTTGGAAGAGGTATATGCGACTTGTTTTCACGGGGAGGCAGCATTGGTGCGTCCCCAGATTACTTGTGGAACGCATGCGCTGGCCTTAGCTCTGATGTCAAATCTTCGTCCTGGAGATGAGCTGTTGTCTCCCGTTGGGAAGCCCTACGATACCTTGGAGGAAGTGATAGGCATCCGTCCTTCAAAAGGTTCTCTTGCTGAGTATGGTGTCAGTTACCGTCAGGTGGACCTTTTGCCAGATGGAAGTTTTGACTATGAAAATATAAAAAAAGCATTAAATGAGAAAACGAAGCTGGTAACCATCCAGCGTTCCAAAGGCTATCAGACGAGACCCTCCTTTTCTGTGGCTCAAATTGGAGAGTTAATTGCCTATATCAAAAAGATAAAACCAGAAGTGATCTGTATGGTGGATAATTGTTATGGGGAATTTGTGGAGCGCAGAGAGCCTTTGGAGGTGGGAGCCGATATGATTGTGGGTTCCCTGATCAAAAATCCTGGCGGCGGACTAGCGCCAATTGGCGGTTATATTGTGGGAAGGCAGGAATGTGTGGAGAACGCAGCATATCGATTGACTTCGCCAGGATTGGGCAAAGAAGTGGGAGCATCTCTGGGAGTCATCCAGTCCTTCTATCAGGGGTTGTTTTTGTCCCCCACAGTGACTGCTGGTGCATTGAAAGGAGCTATTTTCGCAGCAAATATCTATGAATGCCTTGGTTTTTCCGTAATTCCAGACAGCATAGAAAGTCGGCATGATATTATCCAGGCAGTGGAGTTGCGCTCCAAAGAAGCGCTGATTGCGTTCTGTCAGGGGATTCAGGCGGCTGCACCTGTGGATAGCCATGTGACGCCAGAGCCTTGGGCAATGCCAGGATATGACGATCCCGTGATTATGGCGGCAGGCGCATTTGTACAGGGTTCCTCCATTGAACTGAGTGCAGATGGTCCTTTGCGGGAACCTTATGCAGTGTATTTCCAGGGAGGACTGACATGGTATCATGCAAAACTTGGAATATTAATGTCCTTACAGAAGCTAGTGGAAGCGGGATTGGTAAAGCTCTAAATGAAAATTTTAGAACAAAAATTTTATATTTATGGATTATTGCAGCGAGCACTGTAACTTATTCTTTTGTATGCTTCTTTATGGAAGCCGAAAAATAATTCTGCGTAAAATGTGTCGGCATTTATCACTTTCGTGGGATGTTGTGATAATTTAGTAGAATCTTAACATTTTTAATAATATATTAGTTGTACTTCCTGTACTTTTTGTGCTAAAATGAAATGTGAAATTTTTCCTTGGCTTTGAGAGAGTAATTTAGGAAGAAGATGAATATACACATTACTATGAAAGATATGCCAGAATCAGAACAGCCCTGTGAGAAATGCAATCGTTATGGGGCAAGATATCTGTCAGATGCAGAACTTCTCGCAGTAATTTTGCGGGTGGGGACCAAGGAGCTGACAGCCCTACAGCTGGCACAGACTTTTTTGGCACAGAAGAATAAGAATCTTTTGAATCTGTTCTACATGAAATCGGAAGAAATGATGAAGATTCCAGGAATTGGGCCAGTAAAGGCTGCTCAGTTGAAGTGTGTTGCGGAGCTTTCTAACCGTATTTCACAAACCAGCCGCGAGAAGGATGTGTGTCTGAGTGAGCCAATCAGTGTTGCGTCCTACTTTATGGAGACTCTTCGTCATGAGCCAATCGAATATGTGGTAGTGGCAATGTTCGATGCGAAGAGCAATCTGCTGGGAGATGAGATTATCTCCATTGGGACGGTGAATCATTCGCTGGTATCCCCCAGAGAGATTTTTTTGAAGGCGTTGGAATATGAGGCGGTACACATTGTATTGCTTCATAATCATCCAAGTGGCGATCCTTCCCCCAGTGAGGCAGATATTGATGTGACAATGCGGGTGATGGAAAGTGGGGATATTCTTGGTATCGCACTGGCAGATCATATCATTATTGGGGATAACCGATATATGAGCTTTAGAGAAAACGGCCTGTTGGGTCAGAGGAAAGGAACGTAAGTTATGTCAGCAAATGTTTATGGAATTGATTTGGGAACCTGCAATCTGAAAATCTTTTGCAAGGCAACAGGAAAAGTGATTAATGAGAAAAATACCATTGCCATTGTAAATAAGCATCAGTTGTATGCATTTGGCAATGATGCGTATGCCATGTATGAGAAAGCGCCAGATAACATCAAAGTATCATTCCCGGTGGTGAACGGTGTAATTGCAGATTACAACAATATGCAGGTCATGATTGGGGAGGTGCTAGAAAAGCATGTGAAGAGCCACCTCAAGGGAGCTGAATTTATTGTTGCTGTGCCTACAGATATTACGGAAGTGGAGAAGAAAGCGTTCTTTGACCTGTTTTATAAGAGCCGTTTCAAACCTAGAAATGTATTGCTCTGTGAAAAGCCGATTGCCGATGCGGTTGGGCTGCAATTAGACGTTAATTCTCCTACAGGTTTTATGATTGTAAATATTGGCGCTGATACCACAGAGATTTCTGTGATATCTTTGGGGGGATTGGTTTTAAGCGATCTTTTGCACTTTGGTGGCAGACGGATCGATGAATCTATTATCAGCCACATGAAACGGAATTTTGGTCTGGTCATCGGTGAAAAAACTGCAATGTACCTTAAGGAAACCTTAAGCTGTGCCCTCCCTGAAAACGGAGAACAGACAGAGATCATTGTAGGAAGAGATGTGGTCAGCGGTCTCCCGATTGAAATGGAAGTCACTTCTACTGTAGTCTACGAAGCGGTCAAGGATCATCTAAATACGATCTGCAATTCTATTAAAATGATTTTGGAAAAGACTCCCCCAGAGTTGGCAAGAGATATTATTCATTCTGGGATCTATATCACCGGGGGATCTTCAAAAATACGAAGGCTTGATGAGCTGTTCACCCAAATTACAAATATTCGGGTCAATACCTGTGAGTTCCCAGAGGAGAGTGCAGTGCGTGGGTTAAATAAGATTGTCTCGGATGAGAAATACCGGAAACTTGCTTTCAGTATGAAGGCAAGAATTTATAAATAAAGGTTGTATGCGTCTATGAAACGGAAATCAAAACATTCAATCCCAACCAGATACACATTGTTGGGTGTGACCATATTTTGTGTATTGGTTATGTTTGTCAGTTTTACGCTAAATCTGTCAGGAGGGCCGTTAAATACGGTTGCTGGGTATGTATTTGTTCCCATGCAA
Source organism: uncultured Lachnospiraceae bacterium (assembly GCA_910580015.1). GTDB lineage: Bacteria > Bacillota > Clostridia > Lachnospirales > Lachnospiraceae > Petralouisia. The sequence continues at coordinate 24,372 of CAJTVT010000032.1, read as the reverse complement.
AATGGTATTAATCGGGTAGGGTCCTGGCTGATTCGCGGGGTGGATGAACTTGCGTCTCTGAGGAATGTAATGCAGGAGAACAAAGAACTCCAAGCACAGGTAGATGAACTGACACAAGAACTGAGTACAATTAAGCTGGAACAATACGAATTGGATAATCTTCGGGAACTGATGGAATTGGATCAGAAATATCCCAGCTATGACAAAGTAGCTGCTCGTGTAATTGGAAGTGATGGCGGAAATTGGTTTAATACTTTTCTGATTGATAAAGGAGAAAAGGATGGCATCGAAAAAGATATGAACGTGATCGCTGGCAGCGGTCTAGTAGGAATTGTCATAGACACAGGTCCTAATTATGCCAAGGTTCGTTCTATCATTGACGATGCCAGTAACGTCAGTGGCATGGCATTGTCAACGTCAGACCGTTGTATTGTCAGTGGGAATCTGGTCTCAATGAATGAGAATCAGGTGATTGAATTTTCAGAGCTGAAGTGCGGGAAACAGCCAGTGAAATCTGGAGAGCAGATTGTAACCTCCCATATCAGTGATAAGTATTTGGAAGGGATTTTGATTGGGTATATCAGTGTGATCGAACGTAATTCCAACAATCTAACGTACTCTGGAACTTTGACGCCAGCAGTGGATTTTCAGCACTTGCAGGAGGTGCTTGTGATTTTGGATAAGAAAACCATTCAAGAAAAATAAGGAGCTGACGGAATGAGACGTAAAATAACAGTTTTTTTTATCATCACCATCTGCTTTTTATTGCAGTGTACCGTGTTTCAAGCGCTTTCCATCGCTTCGATTTCTCCGAATCTTCTGATTGTAGTTACTTCGGCATTTGGGTTTATGAGAGGTCGTAAAGAAGGAATGTGGATAGGTTTTTTCAGTGGACTGTTGCTTGATATTTTTTTTGGAAGTGTTATTGGGTTTTATGCGTTGGTTTATGCCTGCATTGGCTATGTAAACGGTTTTTTCCGCAAGAGATTTTTTCCAGATGATATTAAGCTTCCACTTATCCTGATAGCAACAAGTGATTTTGTATATAGTTTACTGGTATACTTTTTTTTGTTTTTTCTCAGAGGGAGATTTCAATTTAGCTATTATATGCTGCGGATTATTCTTCCAGAGCTTGTGTATACCATTTTGGTGACGATTGTCTTATATTTTATCATATTGAAGATCAATCAACGTCTGGAACTAATTGAAAAAAGGAGTGCAAGCAAATTTGTTTGATATAATAAAAGAGTATGGAAAAAAAATATTGACCTCCAGATTATTTGCTTTGAGTGTGGTGATGATCATTTTGTTTACAATTTTGATTCAACGTATTTTTGTATTGCAGATTATTAACGGGGAAGAATATTTGAACAATTATACTTTGCTGATACAAAAAGAACGTGTCACCTCTGGAACGCGTGGAAGTATTTTTGACCGAAATGGCAAATTGCTTGCCTATAATGAATTGTCCTACTCAGTGACTATCGAGGATAACGGTGTTTATGACAGTTCCAAGCAGAAAAATAAACTGCTGAACCAGGAGTTGAGCACGGTGATTCAAATGGTAGAAGAAAAAGGAGACAGCATCACAAATAATTTCAATATTAAGATGACAGAAAACGGAAAATATAAATTTACGGTATCAGATAAGGCATTACAGCGTTTTCTGGCGGATGTTTATGGACACACCAAGATTGAAGAACTAAAATATAACAAAAAGTTAGGATATGACGAGGCAGATGCCAAGCCGAGACAGGTCATAGAATTTTTGCAAAATAAATTTGCAATTCATGTGGAAGGTAGTAAAAGTGATGATTCCCAAGAGGAGGATCTCATTTATTATTCAAAAGAAGAAGCCTATAAAATTCTGGTGCTGCGCTATGCAATTTCCCAAAACAGTTATCAGAAGTATGTCCAAACAACGATTGCCCAAAACGTTAGTGACGAGACAGTTGCCGTGATCAAAGAAAATTCCGATATTCTACAGGGAGTGGATATTACAGAGGATACAGTGCGCAAATATGTTGACAGCATGTATTTCTCCCATATAATCGGTTATACCGGAAAAATCTCCCAGGAAGAATATGAGACGCTTTCTGCCAACAGTAAGAATTATTCGCTCAATGACGTTGTGGGTAAGTCTGGTATTGAGCAAGTGATGGATCGGGAACTTCAGGGTACAAAAGGAAAAGAAAGTTTCTATGTGGACAGTGTGGGGCGCATCACAGAAGTGATAGACAGAGTGGAGTCATCTTCAGGAAATGATATTTATCTGTCCATTGATGCTGAACTGCAAGAGGCTGTGTACCGTATGCTGGAGCAGGAGCTTGCCGGAATAGTCTATGCCAATATTGAAAATATCAAAGAATATGATACAAGTTCAGGAACGGCATCGGATATTAAGATACCTATTGATGACGTATATTTTGCTCTTATCAATAATAATGTCCTTGACATTGAGCATTTTGCAAAGGACGATGCCCAGCCGGTGGAGCAGCAAGTATATGGAATTTTTCAAAATAAGCAGAATTCCGTTATAGAGGGGCTAAGACAACAGTTTTTTTCACCATTTCCTACGGCATATGGCGATTTGGACAAAGAACAACAGATTTATATGAGCTATATCTTATCTCTTCTGGGCGAAAAGAAAATTTTTCTCTCAGAAAAGGTGGATCCGGAAGATGAAGTCTATCTATCTTGGAAAAATGATACAGCAAGTCTGGCGGAGTATCTGCGCCGCGCCATTGCGATGGATTGGATTGATATTACAGGATTTGATACGGAGTCACAATATTCAGATTCCACAGAGATCTATGATGCGTTGATTACGTATATTATTGAGGAGCTGCAAGAAGATCAGGAATTCAGTAAGAAAATTTATCGCTATATGATTAAGAATGATCTGATCTCTGGAACTCAGATCTGCCAGATTTTGTTTGAACAGGGAATCTTGCAGGAAGAAGAAGGCGATCGGACTGCTCTTGCAGAAGGAAATCTCAGTGCTTTTGATTTTTTGAGAGATAAGATCAAAAATTTAAAGATCACTCCGGCACAGCTTGCGCTGGATCCCTGTACAGCAAGTTGTGTTATGATTGATGTTCGGACAGGGGAACTTCTTGCCTGTGTAACTTATCCTGGATATGATACAAACAGACTGGCAAATACTGTAGATTCTGAATATTTTGAGAGTCTTCAACGAGATTTGTCTGTCCCGCAGTACAACAACGCTACACAGCAGCGTACAGCGCCTGGTTCTACTTTTAAACCGATTACTTCGGCTGCGGCTTTGACGGAAGGGTGTGTGAGCACCGAAGAAGAGATTAAAGACGAAGGAGAATATACCAATATTACACCTCCACCTAAGTGTTGGATCTATCCAGGCAGTACACATGGAAAGATTAATATCTCTGAGGCAATACAGCATTCTTGTAACTATTTCTTCTATGAATTGGGGTACCGTTTAAGTTCGGACAATGGAATTTACAATGAAAACAAAGGTATTGCAGCGTTGCAAAAATATGCGGCTCTGTTTGGCCTAGATGAAAAAACGGGAATTGAAATACCAGAAAATGATCCGCAGATATCGAATGAGTATCCGATTACCTCTGCCATTGGACAGGGGAATCACAACTATACGACCACACAGCTTGCACGATATCTGACTGCAGTGGCCAGCAGCGGAAACGTATATAAATTAACACTTCTCCATAAAGAGACGACTTCAGATGGAGATTTGGTGAAAGAATTTAAACCAGAGATTATTCGTAACATTACGGAGGTGACAGCTTCTTCTTGGGAAGCGATCCAGAGTGGTATGCGGATGGTGGTGGAGAACAATAAATCTTTCAAGGATTTTCAGATTGCAGTGGCTGGTAAAACTGGTACGGCGCAGCAAATTACAACCAGGGCAAACCATGCGCTTTTTATCGGATATGCGCCATATGAGAATCCAGAGATTGCAATTACCACACGTATTGCACATGGCTATACCTCTGCCAATGCGGCGGAAGTGTCCAGCAATATTTTAAAGTATTATTTTAATCTTGCGGATGAAAAGTCTCTGTTGGATGGACAGGCGGAGGAAATTGAGAGCAGCGCCAATGAATTTACGGATTAAAGTTTGGAGGGATGAATGTGCCAAAGCCAGTGGTTTTAAAAAGCAATAAATACGGAATTAATCTGATTCTGGATGGTGATATGGACTTTAAAGAATTATTGAAATGTATCTTGGAAAAATTTAAAGAAGCAGAAGGTTTTTTTAAGGATGCAAGGATGGCAATCTCCTTTGAGGGCAGGGAGTTGACGCAGGAGGAGGAGTTTGAAATTGTGGAAACTATCACGGACAACACTTCTGTGAACATCATCTGTATCTTAGAAAATGATGAACTGAAGGAGGAGCTGATCCGACAAAAGATTGAGCATTTTGAGGAAGAACAGGCCGGAAAGACCGGCGAATTTTACAAGGGAACACTACGTTCTGGGCAAGTGCTGGACTGTGAGAGCAGTATTATTATTTTAGGAGATATTAATCCGGGGGCGAAGGTGGTCTCCAAGGGTAATATTGTGGTGTTGGGAGCGTTAAAAGGGAATGCCTATGCAGGAGCAAATGGCAATGAACAAGCTTTTGTCGCAGCGCTTGAAATGGATCCGATCCAAATTAAGATTGGGGACGTGATTGGACGCAGCGCAGATAAAGTACAGAATGTGAAGAAACGTGGAAAAAAGAAACCAATTCCCGCGGAACCGCAGGTCGCAATTGTAAAGGATGGAAATATTTATATTGAGCCAATTACAAAGGGACTGTTGAATAATATATAAATGTCAGGAGGATATAGTAGGATGAGTGAAGTAATTGTTATAACATCAGGAAAAGGCGGTGTGGGAAAGACAACCACAACTGCGAATGTAGGAACAGGTCTGGCACAATTAAATAAGAAAGTCGTATTGATTGACACAGACATTGGACTGCGTAACCTGGATGTGGTAATGGGGTTGGAAAACCGGATTGTCTATAATCTGGTGGATGTAATTGAGGGAAATTGCCGAATGAAGCAGGCATTGATCAAAGACAAGCGTTATCCCAATCTTTCCCTACTGCCTTCTGCACAGACGCGTGATAAATCTGCTGTTTCACCAGAACAGATGGTCAAGATGATTGACGAGTTGAGAGATGAATTTGACTATATTTTGTTGGACTGTCCGGCAGGTATCGAACAGGGATTTAAAAATGCCATTGCGGGAGCAGATCGTGCGTTGGTTGTCACCACCCCGGAAGTATCTGCAATTCGTGATGCGGATCGTATTATTGGACTTTTGAGTGCGAACGATGTAAAGCGGGTGGACCTAATTGTAAACCGGCTTCGGATGGATATGGTAAAACGCGGAGATATGATGAATATCAATGATGTTACAGACATTCTTGCCATTGACCTGATTGGGGCAGTGCCAGATGATGAACAGATTGTAATCTCCACCAACCAAGGAGAGCCTTTGGTGGGAAGTGATTGCCTTGCTGGACAAGCATATGCGAATATTTGCCATAGAGTTTTGGGAGAAGAAGTGCCATTTTTGGATTTGGAGGTAAAATCCAATGTGTGGAATAAGCTTCGAGATATATTTAAGAAAAATTAGGAGGAAACCAAAATGGGTTTGATGGATTTTTTTAAAAAGAAAACACCCGGTGAGATAGCCAAAGATCGGCTCAAGCTGTTATTGGTTTCCGACCGGGCGAACTGTTCTCCAGAAGTGATGGAAAAGATTAAAAATGACATTATACAGGTAATTTCCAAATATATGGAGATTGATGCAGAGGGATTAGATATTCAGATTACCCAGACAGAATCCGAGGGTAACAATGGGATTGTTCCGGCATTATATGCCAATATCCCCATCAAAGATATAAAACATTCAAATAATGGCTGAGATCGTATCTGTGAGGTGAAAAGTTAGAACAGCCATGCGGTCTGCAAAAAGGTGGGCAGCACATGATGGAGGTTTACAATGTTGAAACAGTATCAAATTAAGAATTACAATATACGTTTGATTTTCTATGTTATAGCGATAACGGTGCTGGGAATACGTGTGATTGGCAGTGCACAGCATTCGGTACAGAATAAACAGATCCTGGGATTGGCTTTGGGTCTGTTTGTGATGATCGTAGTTTCCATTATAGATTACTCCTTCATTTTGCGGTTTAACTGGCTGATTTATATATTTAACCTGGGACTGCTGGCGTTAATCACGTTTCATGTGTTTGGGGACGATGCTGGCGGAGCAGTCCGTTGGATAGAGGTTGGCGGTTTTCGTTTTCAGCCTTCGGAATTGTCAAAGGTGCTGTTAATTCTGTTTTTTTCTTGGTTTTTTGGTAAATATTATGAATATATCAACAAATTTACCTTTATCATATTGTCTGGAATCTTAATTTTTATTCCATGGTTTATGATTGAAAAACAGCCAGATTTGTCAACTAGTATTGTAGTGGCGGTAATTTTTATTGCGCTCTTGTTTTTAAGTGGATTAAGTTATAAAATAATAGGAGGTGTGCTGGCCATTTTAATTCCGGCTGGTTCCCTGTTTATTTATTTGATTTTACAGCCTGACCAGAATATTTTGGATCCTTATCAATTACGGCGTATTATGGCATGGCTTCAGCCAGAGAAATATGCAACAGATGCATATCAGCAGCAAAATTCTATTATGGCTATTGGTTCAGGACTGTTATGGGGGAAGGGACTTAACAACGATACTGTATTTTCAGTAAAAAATGGTAATTTTATTCCGGAACCGCAGACGGATTTTATCTTTGCAGTTGCCGGAGAAGAATTGGGGTTTGTAGGAAGCGCAGCAATCTTAATTTTACTTTTTTTGATTGTGTTTGAATGTATTTTGACAGGAAGAAAGGCAAAAGATTTATCGGGACGTTTGATTTGTGGCGGTGTTGCTGTCTGGGTTGGATTCCAGACCTTTGTCAACATCTGTGTTGTAACTGGATTGATGCCCAATACTGGACTTCCGCTTCCTTTTGTAAGTTACGGGCTTACTTCCTTGGTAAGTCTCTTTATAGGAATTGGACTTGTGTTAAATGTAGGACTTCAGCCTTTAAAATACCGAAAGGGGGAATTTTAACGTGAACATCGGATTGATCGCTCATGATTCCAAGAAGAAACTGATGCAAAATTTTTGTATAGCCTATCGAGGCATTCTCTGTAAAAATGATTTGTACGCAACCGGTACTACCGGGCGTCTGATTGAGGAGGTAACCAATCTCTCTATTCATAAATATTTGGCAGGTCATCTGGGTGGTTCTCAGCAACTTGCAGCGCAGATTGAGCATAATCAGATTGATCTGGTCATTTTTTTAAGGGATCCTGTCACAGTGAAATCCCATGAACCAGATGTTAATAATACGGTTCATCTGTGCGATATGTATAATATTCCGTTGGCGACTAATCTTGCTACAGCGGAGTTGTTAATTAAGTCATTAGATAGAGGAGATTTAGAGTGGCGTGAAATGTATAGATAGAATGAAAAAAACTGTTCCATGGCATAAAACAGCAGCTCTAGTTTTGGCATTGTCCCTGTTGGCAGTTCAAGGATGCGGACAAGAAGTAGAGATTGAGAACCCATACGATGTATACGAGAGTACCAGAGCATATGGTCTTAATACCACAACAAGTGGCGGAGAAGGGAATACTTCTTTTTTTGCGGAAGATTTGTGTGTTGCAGATACAGGAAATAAATTATGCGAAGGTATTACAGATTCTCTTTCAGAAGGAGCTGGTCTATTTAACATTCAGGAAAATACTTTAGAGTTTGGCAAGAACATTCATGAACGTCTGTATCCTGCCAGCACTACAAAAATATTGACTGCATATGTGGCATTGAAGCATGGAGATCTTACTGATACAGCTACGGTTAAGGAAGAACATTTGCAGTTGGAGCAAGGATCCACGCTTTGCGGGTTATCCGTGGGCGATACAATCAATTTGGAGGAGCTTCTCTATGGTCTGATGCTTTGTAGTGGAAATGACGCTGCAAATGTGATTGCAGAGTTGGTATCAGGAAGTGCCGAAGAATTTGTAAAATTGATGAATCAGGAAGCTTTGGCACTGGGAGCGACAAATTCTCATTTTGTAAATCCACATGGACTGCACAATGAGGATCATTATACAACGGTGTATGATATGCATTTGATTTTCCAGGCTGCGCTAAAGGATGAGAAATTTGTAACAATCATCAGTACCAAAAATCATGTTGGAAATTTTGTTAGTTCCACAGGTGTAGCCATTACTAAGAGTTGGGATAACAGCAATAAATATCTGACTGGAGAATCACCTGTACCAGATGGAGTTCAGGTAGTGGGTGGGAAGACGGGAACCACCAGCAATGCAGGCTATTGTCTTGTGCTCTACAGCCAAAAGGGAGGAGATATTCCATATATTTCCATTGTATATAAAGCGGAAAGCCGCGAAAATCTCTATCAGGAGATGACCCAATTGTTGGAGAAAATTTCAAAATAGTTATTGAATTTTCTGTGAAAATATACTATAATGACCATATAAAAAGTAACTGTTTTCTGTAAACATAGATAAATAGGTGGTTAAAATTTCACATTAATTTATCTGTTTTGCACAAATGCGGTTGAGACTAGGAGGAGATTGTCATGATACAAATTATAACTGGAGAAAAGGGTAAAGGGAAGACAAAGCATCTGCTGGACAAGGTCAATGAATCCATAAAATCTGCGACTGGCAATATTGTATATTTGGATAAGAGCCAGAAACATATGTATGAATTAAGTAATAAAGTCCGTTTGATTAACGTTTCAGATTATCTCATATCCAACTGTGATGAATTTCTGGGATTTTTGTGCGGGATTATCTCTCAGGATCATGATTTGGAAGAGATGTATTTAGACAGTTTCCTTACCATTGCGGTGATGAAAGATGAAGAACTCACCCATGCTATTACAAAGTTAGAAGAGATTGCCAAAAAGTTCCATGTTAATTTTGTGTTAAGTATTTCCAGAAATGAAAGTGAATTACCAGAATGTACAAAGGGTAAAGTGATTGTATCTTTATAATATGTACAGAAGAGGAAGGGGTTATCGGAAGCACAGTCGATAACCCTTTATTGTCTTATTGGATTAGGGTGTCAAAAGGGTGCGTTGTACCTGCTCTATACCATATCTTAATGTGCAAATTGATTTGTAATCACAATATATGGTATGGGCGTAGCACCAAAGGTGCTTTTGACACCCTAATCCTTATAGGAACTTCATCGAGATTCCTTGGTCAGAATACGCACTTGCACGAAAGGTATCATATCGTTGTGCTCAGCGTATAAAGTGACCAACCTCCTTAAGATTCAAAATTTCCACCAAGTGATATCTGTCATTTGATGAACAGAATTCGCTTAGGCTTCGTTCATAGAGCGGATTCTTCCAAATACGCTGCACAGATACAGACCGCCAATTCCTACAATTCCATAGACAATTCTGGTAATCCAGCTCATATCTCCAAATAAGAAGGATACCAGGTCGAAACGAAATAATCCAATTAAGCCCCAATTAATGGCACCAATAATGACCAGTGCCAATAAGGTATAGTCTAAACCTTTGGTATTCATAAGCATTACCTCCTTTTACACAATTAGTCTTGCCGCTTTTTTGAAAAACATGTTGGAAGTTTATGGCAGTCTTGAGTTTCCGTTTTTTTAATGCTAAAATAAGTAGAATATCGCAAGGGATTAAGATATTGACAGTGTAATCCCAAGAGTTCTGTGTATGTTGTTAATTTTTAGCACGAAATGGGCAGTTGAGAAAGTTAGATAGAAATAGGACTTAAAATTTATGGCAAAAAAAAAATAAAAAAATTGTTAAATTTCACAGAGTATCTCAGATCAATATTGGAGTTATTATTTTTTTGATTATCTTTATTTACCTGCTTTACAATGTGTATGTGTATTTTACGACAGAGCGAGTTGCAGTGTATGAGGTCTCACAGGGAACCATTGCAGAAAATAATGTGTTTACTGGAATCATATTGCGGGAAGAAAAGGTATATCGAACAGAAGAATCAGGTTATATAAATTATTATAATCGAAATGCGACGAAAGTAGGAGTGAGCAGTTATGTGTATTCCATTGATAAGACTGGAAATTTTTACAACAATATCCGTTCCCAAAATAATGGACAGTTATTTTCAGATAAAAATTCCTACGCAGATTTGGAAAAGACAGCGTCTGATTATGTAAATGAGTATTCCAACCAAAATTTTTATCAGGTATATAATTTCCAATATGATATGGAAGCGGAGTTGATGAAAGCACTTAATAAAACTTCATTGTCCAGCCTGGAATCTACAAGCGATTCTTATCAAGGATTACATATCTGCCAGGCTGCGGAGCCAGGAATTGTAGTGTACAACACAGATGGATTTGAAAATTTGGAACTGGAAAATCTGACAAAAGATGTCTTTGATATGTCTGGATATCATAAGAATAATCTTATGACAAGAGAGCAAGTCAATGCAGAGGATCCAGCGTATAAGATGATAACAAGCGAGATCTGGAGTTTGGTGATTCCTGTGGAGCAACAATATGCATTGGAACTTGAAAAGGAATCAAATATTAAGGTAAAATTTAAGAAAAATGGAGGTTCTGCATGGGGAGTTTCCAAAATTCTTACCAAAGATGATGGTTCTTATCTGGTCTTAACCTTTCAAAATTCGGTGATTCGCTTTGCTACAGAGCGCTATTTGGAGGTAGAATTGTTGCTTTCTGATACAGAGGGACTAAAGATACCCAATACTTCTCTGACAGAGAAAAGCTTTTTCCTGATACCAAAAGAGTATCTGACGAAGGATGAAAGCAATAGTTCCAATGGAGTGATACGTCGCTATAAGAATGAAGACGGAGAGATTGTTACAGAGTTTGCTCCTGTTGTGGTGGCGGAAGAAACAAAAGATATGTATTATGTGGCTGGGGATAAATTATCCGCCGGAGATAAAATCCAGAAAGAGAAATCCGATGACATATTCCCATTGCGAGAGCAAGAATCTCTTCAAGGAGTTTACAATATTAACAGAGGGTATGCTGTATTCCGTAAAGTGAAGATTTTATACCAGAATGAAGAATATGCCATTATTGAAACTGGAACAAATTATGGGATTACCTTATACGATCATATTGCGCTGGAAGCATCTGAGATCACAGAAAATCAGATTATTCATTGAGGTTAGGACTATCGGGGAGTATACAAAACAGAGAAATAAGATAATTGATTCTTATGTAGGAGGAAAATAGAGCAATGGTTGCAGAAAATTTAAACCAGGTATGTGAAAATATTGAAAAAGCCTGCAAAAAAGTTGGCAGAGATCCAAAAGAGGTAACATTGATTGCAGTGAGTAAAACAAAGCCTGTGTCCATGATACAGGAGGCGTATGATGCTGGGAGTCGTGATTTTGGAGAGAATAAGGTACAGGAAATTATGGATAAACATCCAGTTCTGCCACCAGATATTCGTTGGCACATGATCGGTCATCTTCAGAGGAATAAAGTGAAATATATAATTGATAAAACGGTTTTAATTCACTCTGTAGATTCTCTGCGTCTTGCTCAGGAGATTAGTGCTCAGGCACAAAAAAAACAAGTAACCGCCGATATTTTAGTTGAAGTAAATATTGCTCAGGAAGAGAGTAAATTTGGTACTTCCAGAGATGAGGCCATTCAACTTGTGGAAGATATTTCGAAATTGCCGCATATTTATATAAAAGGACTTATGACTATTGCACCTTTTGTGACGAATCCAGAAGATAATCGTGTGCATTTTCAACAAATTAGAGAATTATCTGTTGACATTGCGAAGAAAAACATTGATAATGTAACTATGTCCGTGCTTTCCATGGGCATGACTGGTGACTATATGGTGGCAATAGAAGAAGGATCCACTATGGTACGAGTCGGAACCGGGATTTTCGGAGAAAGAAATAAGAAATAAAGCAAGGAGATTAGTATGGGAGTGCTGGACAAATTTTTAGATGTTATGCGATTGAATTCAGATGATGATGATTACTATGATGACGACGAATACTATGATGATGACGATTATGAAGATGAGAAGCCTAAGAAAAGAAGTCGTTCAAAGGACAAAGATGATGATCTGAATGATACATACGGAGACAAAAAACTGCATTCAGTAAAGACCTCCTCTAAGGTGACGCCAATGCGTCCTTCAAAGAGACAAAGTGCAGCCAATAGCATGGAAGTGTGTGTTGTGAAGCCTACGACAGTGGAGGATGCAAGGGAAATTACGGAGACATTGCTGCTTAACAGGACTGTGGTGTTGAATGTCGAAGGTCTGGATGTGGAGACGGCGCAGCGAATTATAGATTTTACATCCGGCTCCTGTTACGCTATCAGTGGAAATCTTCAAAAAGTTTCCAATTACATATTTATCATTACCCCTCCAAGTGTAGATATTTCTGGTGATTTTGCAGATATTATGGATGCATTTGATCTTCCCGCCATCCAGTCACAATATTAAAAGGAATATGAAAAATGACTAAGGAAGAATCATTATTGGCAAGACGTTTTATGGATCTATCCAAGCAGGCATCACAGAAGGGGATTGTGGTATTTAGCGAATTTTTAAATATAAATGAATTAAATATCTTCCGGCAGGGAATTTCTGAGCTGTATTCCAAGTATGAGAGTTCCGGCGGATATAAATTGAGTGAGCGTCAGATGATAGCATTTATACCTGATGCTCTTTGTTATACTTGGAATTATCCAATAGCTTGTCTTGAGATTACGCCAGTAAATAGAAGATTTGCAGAGAATTTAACACATCGGGATGTGTTGGGAAGTTTGATGAACTTGGGAATTGAGCGTTCTAAGCTTGGGGATATTTTGGTGGATGAGACAGAAATTTATGTCTTTTGTCAGGAAAAGCTTGCGCCGTATCTCATCAGTGAACTGAATAGAATCCGGCATACCGAGGTGAAGGTTCAACAGATTCAGCAAGACGATCTAGATATTCAACCGAAAAAGGAACTTCTCTCTGGAATTATATCATCAAATCGTTTAGATTGCGTGATTGCCTGTATATGCAGTGTTTCGCGCTCTCAAGCGGTTCAGTGGATCAAAGGAGGGAAGATATTTTTGGATAATCGACAGATACTTCAATCTACAGCAGAATGTAAGCCTGGGGAGCTTATTTCCGTCCGCTCCTTTGGCAGATTTCGTTTTTTGGAGTGTGTTGGGGAGACTAGAAAAGGACGTCTAAAAATACAATATGAGAAATATATCTGATCTCTGTAGTGTGGCAGGTGATGAAAGACTTTACTACAGAAGATAAGAAAGGAATAGAGATTATGCCAAAGACAATTACAGTATCTTACCAGGGAACCCCTCATTATCAAATAGAAATTCATAAGGACTTTAGCCAATTGTCAGAAAAACTTTCAGAACTTGGTTATGGAAATCGTAAAGTATGTATTATCACGGATTCCAATGTGGCCCAGTATTATCTGGATGAAGTGACAAGTCTGTTAAAGCCCATCTTTTGTTTTTGTACTTCCTTTGTCTTTGAGGCTGGGGAAAACAGTAAAAATACAGATACGGTAGGAGCTGTTTATGAGCATTTAATTTTGCATAAATTTGATCGTAAGGATCTGTTGGTGGCATTGGGAGGCGGTGTTGTGGGAGATCTAACCGGATTCGCTGCCGCCACTTATCTTAGAGGTATAGATTTTGTTCAGGTGCCAACCACATTGTTGGCGCAGACAGACAGCAGTATTGGTGGGAAGACCGGTGTAGATTTTATGCAATATAAAAATATGGTAGGTGCATTTTATATGCCGAAATTGGTTTATATGAATCTCTCCACATTGAAAACACTTCCGAAAAGGCAATTTTCGGCAGGAATCGCGGAAGTAATCAAGCATGGATTTATCAAAGATGTAACATATACCAAATTTATCCTTCAACACAGTACAGATATTATGGCTCAGCAGCCAGAAATTATGGAGGAGATGATTGCTCAAAGCTGCCAAATTAAGCGAGATGTGGTGGAACAGGATCCCAAGGAGCAAGGAGAGCGGGCGTTGTTGAATTTTGGTCATACCATAGGCCATGCGATCGAAAAATTATCAGATTTTACAATGTATCATGGAGAATGTGTTGCCTTAGGAATGGTAAGTGCAGCCTATATTTCCTGGAAAAAAGGTAATTTTGGGAGGGAAGTGGTAGAAGAAATACAAGAAATGCTTTTGAAGTTCGGTCTGCCTTGCAGATTGTCAGACTTTACCCATTCTCCAGAGGAAATTTTGGAGACTACGAAGTTGGATAAGAAAATGGAAGCTGGCAAAGTCAAGTTTATCTTGCTGAATTGTTTGGGGGAAGCTTATATTTCCAGGGAAGTATCCGACGAGGAATTGATGGAAGGGATTGTTTATCTGTTTGGAGAGTAGGAGGTTGTCTATTTTTGATGGAGCCTCTATATAGAGTTAATTTCATGGAGAAGAGATTGCTTATGAATACAATATTTCATGGAGAAGAGGTTGTTTATGAATAAAAAGAATCGTTGTATACTGGGAATATGCAGTATTATACTTTTCGTAATGTTAGATCAATTTACAAAATATCTTGCATCTACCTATTTAAAGGGAGGAAATTCCATTTCTCTTATCAAAGGTGTTTTTCAGCTTCACTATTTGGAGAACCGTGGAGCTGCATTTGGCTTGATGCAGGGAATGAAGGTCTGGTTTGTAATCGGTACAGTGTTGATGCTTGGAATTATATTTGTGCTTTATTGGCGTTCTCCGATGGAGAAAAAATTTCACGGTGCAAGATTTATTATGATATTGTTGGCTTCTGGCGCTTTTGGCAATTTGATTGATCGTCTACGGCTAGATTATGTGGTGGATTTTTTGTATTTTGAATTGATTAACTTTCCAATCTTTAATGTAGCGGATATTTATGTGACTTGTGGAATGGCGTTGCTGATCATTCTGGGATTATTCTACTATTCAGAAGAAGATTGGGAACGGCTGATTTCCTTTCGAAAGAAAAGAGAGTCAATTTCCTCATAAGAGGAGTATCGGAATTGGAGGAATACATGGAACTGTTTTCAGAAGGAGAGGAAAAGGAATTTGAAGTTTTTTTAGATCAGGTGGGGGAACGGTTAGATAAACTCTTATCCTTGTGGGATCCGGAAAAGTCTAGGTCTTTTTTTCAAAAATTAATCAAAGAAGAGCGAATTTGGGTGAACGGCATTCCGCGAAAAGCAAATTATCGGGCAGAAGAGGGAGACCATGTAACAGTACATTTGCCTAAAGTGAGAGAACTTGAAATACTTCCAGAAAATCTCCCGCTAGATATTTTATATGAAGATTCAGATGTATTGATTGTAAATAAAGCAAAGGGAATGGTGGTTCATCCTTCGGCTGGACATTCTTGTGGAACGTTGGTTAACGCTGTAATGTATCACTGTAAAGATAGTCTTTCTGGCATTAATGGAGAAGTTCGTCCTGGGATTGTACACAGAATCGATATGAATACTACTGGAGCTTTGGTTGTCTGTAAGAATGATATTGCCCATGTAAAAATTGCAGAGCAGATCAAGGAACATTCTGTCACTAGACGGTATCTCGGCATTGTGAAGGGGATGATATCTCAGGATGCAGGCACTGTGGAAGGGGCAATTGGCAGACATCCAGTTGACCGGAAAAAAATGACCATTAATGAACGGAACGGAAAGCCAGCCGTTACACATTATCGGGTTTTGCAGAGGTTTTTAAAACATACTTTTATGGAATTTGAATTGGAAACAGGACGCACACATCAAATTCGGGTACATATGGCCAGTTTGGGGCATCCATTGCTTGGTGACGATGTGTACGGAACAGGTAAAAATCCTTGGAATCTTCAGGGTCAGACACTGCATGCGGCCGTTATTGGCTTTATTCATCCATCCACAGGAAATTATTTGGAGGTGGAAGCGCCATTGCCGGAATATTTTGAAGATTTACTGAAAAAACAGCTTTGATATTGTGAATTGTGTGTACATTTGTCAAAAAATATATTATACTATAATAAAGCAGAAATGAAAAGCTTAGGTAGAAAGGTGGTAACTTCTATGGAAAAATATGTAATTACAATCGGACGGGAGTTTGGCAGTGGAGGATTGGATGTTGGACGGATGCTTTCTGATAGTTTAAAGATAAAATGTTATGATAAGGAACTGTTATCCATGGCGGCAAAGGAGAGTGGGCTTTGCCAAGAAATTTTCGAAAATCATGATGAAAAACCCACCAACAGTTTTCTATATTCTTTGGTTATGGATACATATTCAGTCAGCGGTTATACTTCAGCGCCATTTTTGGATATGCCCTTAAATCATAAGGTATTTTTAGCACAGTTTGAGACGATCAAAAATCTTGCAGACAAGGAATCCTGTATTATTGTGGGAAGATGCGCAGATTATGCCCTGGCGGAGCACCCCAACTGTCTAAATGTTTTCATTCATGCAGACATGGAATTTCGAATTGACCATATCATGAAAACTTTTCAACTTTCCCAGGATAAAGCGGCAGATATGATCCATAAGACAGATAAAAAGCGCGCAAGTTATTATAATTATTATTCCAGTAAAAGATGGGGAGATTCTAGAAGTTATCATTTGACCTTAGACAGCAGCCATCTTAGCCTGGAGGGATGCTGTGAGATGATTTTGAACTATATGGAAATCCGAAAGAAGTTTAAACATAAGAAATAATGTTTTCAAAACTTTCTTTGCTTAGAAAAAAGTTCTATGTTTCAGAGCGTATCTAAAACTTGCTCTCTGATTAGATATAAATCTTTTGCAAGTTATCAGACACACTCTAGTGTAGTATCTGAAGCAAAGAGGTTCTCAATCCTCGTGGAAAATACTTCCAGAAAATTTTCCCGCCAGTTTTCTTCGTTCGTCGTCAATGGCAGCGTAGTGCTGGCGGGTTGTTTCTACGCTTTTATGGCCCAAGGCGTCTGCCACAAGATAAATATCCCCAGTTTCTTTATACAGATTTGTTCCGTAGGTGCTGCGGAGCTTGTGAGGCGTAATTTTTTTGTTAATATTTGCTGCTCCAGTATATTTTTTTACAAGTTTCTCAACAGAGCGAGTGGTTAGCCGATTATATTTCAGAGACAGAAAGAGGGCATTGGTCTGATCTGGGGATGCCTGTTTTGCTAGACTCGGCCGTTCTAGTTCTAGATAGTCAAGAAGAGCTTCCGATACTTCCTCTCCAAAGTAGACAGTGGATTCATTGCCACCTTTTCGCACCACACGCATACAATTGTTCTTAAAGCTGATATCTGCAACATCCAGTCCAACACACTCAGATACTCGAATACCTGTTCCGAGAAGTAATGTCAGGATTGCTGTGTCACGGTATTTTATCTTTTGATGGGATGCAAGCTGTTTAGGTGTTAGAGAGCATCCTGATTCAACGGCAGAAATCAATTCAGCAACTTCATCTTTGTCCAAACGGATGATATTTTCTTTGTGTTTTTTTGGGGTCTCTATCATGGATGGGGCATTTGTCTTGATAAATTCCTTTTTAAAATAATAATTGTACATTGTTCGGATAGCAGAAAGTTTCCTGGATTTCCCTTTTTCCCCATTGGTGACAGCTTGTCCATCTTTTTTCTCATAATAAGAAAGATAAGACAGATATTCTTCGATATCTATTGGTGTGATCTCATCCAATACCTTTATGGGAATATCTGGCATGGCCATTTTTTGATAGATGGGATTTTTTTTCTGTATAAATTCAAAAAAAAGACGGATATCATAACCATAGGATAACCTGGTTCTAGACGAAGTATTCCGAATATCCAGATAACGAAAAAAATCGCTACAGAATGCAGGAAGTTGGTTTAATAATATTTGTAATTTTCTTTTATTTTCTAAATTGATTTTTTCAGCATAATCCATTTGGAAGCTCCTTGTATCATCATATAATCGTTTACAGTCTAGTGTATCGTTATCGAATCTAAATTGTTATTTGATCTGATATTGGATATCGTTGTTATGGTTCAAATATTTTATAAAAACCTTGTGCATGGTTATTATACCTCCTGTATGGATGGTTGTAAATGGCTGTCAAGCACATTTTGGATGATCTGTTTTTACATCAAGGCGGTTACCTGATGATTCAACCCTTGGTCATCAAACACGTTTTTTTGAAAATACCGTTATCAGTTCGTAAAATAAGCATTTCGCGAACTGATGGAAATATCTTCTTCCGTCGTCTGATTATGGTTCAAAAAATTTTTCAGGGATAAACATATTGATCTAAAATTGAAATGCATAATTACGATTTGTATTTGATTTGAGAATGTAGAAAATGTCCCCCTAAGGGGAAATTATAATAAAATTATTTTAAGAACAGATTTCGCTGGAATCTAACATAATGGTAAATGGTCCATCGTTCAGTAGAGAAATTTTCATATCGGCACCGAAGGAGCCTGTCTGAACAACAGGAATTTGTTCACGGCACTGAGCAATGATATATTCGTACATTTCGTTGGCATAATCGGGACTGCCTGCTTTGATAAAGGAAGGTCGATTTCCCTTCTTACAGTCTGCGTATAAAGTAAACTGTGAAATTAATAGCAACTCCCCAGAGACGTCTGCAAGGGAAAGGTTTGTCTTGCCATTTTGATCTTCAAAGATTCTCAAACCTATCAATTTGCGAATCATTTTATCTGCAATTTCTTTGGTGTCTTCTTGACTGATTCCGATTAACACAAGGAATCCTTTTTGTATTTCACCTATGGTGTGCTGATCCACCTCCACGGAGGCATGGGTGACTCTTTGAACTAAAAAACGCATATTCTAATCCTTTCTGTAAGTATTTTTGGAAAAACTGTACTCTTCGATTACAGTTCCGATTCGTTCCTGAACAATTTTGGCAATCTCAACGGTCTTAAGGTTCTTATATTCCTCATACAATAAAGGCTGTAGATAATGTACTTGTGTGGTGACTTTGCCAAGTTTAAAGCTGTTGAAGACTTTATAGGAATCAATCAATGCCACAGGTACAATCGGAGCTTTTGACTTTAAGGCGCATTTAAAGCATCCTGCCTTGAATGGAGCCATTTGATTCTTATTGTTAAAAATATAATCTCCTTCTGGAAATATAATATATCTTCTCCCCTCTTTCACTTCCTCTGCCACTTCATTCAGCACGGACATTGCCTGACGGACATCTGTACGATCCAGTCTTTTTCCCTGTACCAAATCGACAATTTCACTTACCAGTATCATATTAGATTTTACCTTATCCATCACGAAAGAACAAGTATTTTTGTGCGTTAAAATAATGCCCAATGCATCATATTTGCCCTGATGATTTGGATACATCAGATATCCTCCTTCTTTGGGCAAATTTTCTTCTCCATATGACTTCGTATGAATCCGTCCAGTACGATTCATCAATTTAATTGCATGACAGACCAAACTGTAACGCTTCTTCTCTGAATATTTCTCAGGATGGTTGGCTTGATATCTCATTTTAGGAATCATATAAGGGGCGCGAAACAGATTCATAAATATAACATAAAAAAGTTTTATCATTTTTCCTCTCCTGTATACTTTACTATTATAAAATGATTTGTCGAAAAACACAATAACATAAACTAATTTTCTAAAATGAATCATATATAATAAATTTGAGAACAAATTTTCGGAATATGTGTTTGCATTTTTTATCAATATGTGTTATGATAGATGTAATATAAAATCTGATGTAAGATTCTATTTCGTATGATCGCATCAGAAAATGTAAATTTAGGAGGTATAGATTATGGCATATGGAAAAATAAGCGAGAAGCAGAAGGAGATTTTAGAATACATTAAGAGTGAGATTTTAAACCGTGGATATCCGCCAGCTGTAAGGGATATCTGCGAGGCGGTTCATCTGAAGTCCACTTCCTCAGTTCACTCTCATCTGGAGACATTGGAGAAGAATGGTTACATCCGAAGAGACCCCACGAAGCCCAGGGCGATAGAGATTATCGATGATGCTTTTAACTTGTCAAGGCGCGAAGTAGTAAATGTTCCGCTTTTGGGACGTGTGGCCGCAGGAGAACCATTGCTTGCAGTGGAAAATGTGGAGAGTTATTTCCCGATTCCAGCAGAATATATGCCGAACGAGGAGACTTTTATCTTAAAAGTCAAGGGAGAAAGCATGATCAACGCAGGGATTTTTGACGGAGATAATATTTTGGTTCAGCATCAGGAAACGGCGGAGAATGGTGATATGGTTGTGGCATTGGTGGGTGATTCTGCAACAGTGAAGACATTTTATAAGGAAGAAGAT
>CAJTVT010000032.1:3329-3999 GCA_910580015.1 uncultured Lachnospiraceae bacterium | reverse complement strand
CAATGGAGCCCATTATTGTGGAGGAATGTAAAGTCTTAGGAAAAGTGTTTGGAGTATTTCGATTTTTTCAGTAAAGTAAATAAGGCAGGAAATGCATGGTTCAAACACTCTCTCATTATTTCATCTGTATTTGGGTTTTCGGAGTAATATCATGGGGATGTTGCAAAACTGGAAATTTCTACAATATATAGCTTCAATATTTCCTTAACTGAAAATACATATTATAGAATCCCTTTATTTAACAACATCCCCATATACACCTTAACAGTAAAATTACAGCTCTTCCACAGAAATCTTTTTGCCGTCTGTCCAGATTCTTTCCAAATTGTAAAACAGCCGATCTTCCTTTGAAAAAATATGGACGATAATATCGCGATAATCCATTAGAATCCAACTGGAGTTGCGATTTCCTTCGATTTGTTTGACGGAATGTCCTTCTTTTCCTAATTCTTCTTCTACTGCGTCTACCATCGCTTGAATTTGGTTGGTGTTATCGCCTGTTGCGATGATAAAGTAGTCTGCTACTGGTGAGATTTCACTAATCTCAATGACTCTGACGTCTTCTGCTTTCTTTTCGCTTAATGCATGACAAGCAATTTTTGCCATTTCACGTGAAACATTCATAGATATTTGCCTCTCTTTCTTTTTTAAAACACAGGGTAAAAATTTT
>CAJTVT010000032.1:0-3319 GCA_910580015.1 uncultured Lachnospiraceae bacterium | reverse complement strand
ATCTAGGAATGGGGAGTTTATATAGACTGGAAATATTTGTAAGTCTCCACGGTCAAAGGATCTAGTTCTCCGCCCTTCCTTTTTAAGTAATCTAGAGTATCAGATAGAATACAAAGCATTGTTTTATCTAGATCTACAAAAGCCATTTTTCGTACTTTATCCAAGTTGGATGCTTTCTTTCGATTGGGTTCAATATAATCCGCAATGTAAATAATTTTGTCTAAAGTGTTCATTTCCGGTTCTCCGGTAGTATGCACTTGAATAGCATGAAGTACCTTGGAATCATTTACCTTATAGTTCTTTTTGGCAAAATATGCCCCAAGTTTGGCATGAAGTAAGAATGGGCTGCGTTTTTCCGAAGGACTGATATCAATATGATATTTTTTACACAATTTCAGCTTTTTTTCATTGGAAATGCATTTTGCGCAATCATGGAGAAGTCCAGCATACATTGCCTGTTCCAGATCTACATGATGTGCCATTGCCAGCGCAGCCGCCGTATACATAACCCCTAACGTATGTGTATAGCGTTCTTTGTCTAATTCTTTCTTTAACTTTTTCTGAATTTCCTGTAACTTCATAGGCTCCCTCCATTCCTATTCGTCTATCCTAAAAAATATATTTTACATTAATTTTTTTGGTATGCTATTCATTTCTTAGAAGCGGAGAATTTTTATCCCTTTGATATAATTTTTTTTCTCTGATATAAGCGTCCACCTTGTCCGGCACCAGGTAACGGATAGTTTGTTTCCCCTGGATTCTGTGGCGAAGTTCCTGAGAAGATACTTCCAGGTTTGGAGTGTCCAGTGGATAAAATTTTCCTGGATATTTTTCATTTAAATATTCGATTTGTTTTAAAAATTCATTTTGTCGTTGATGTGTACGATAAGCTGCCAAGATACTACAGCTTTCTAAAATAAGTTCTGGGTTTTTCCAGGATTCAAAATCAAAAAGTGAATCTGCCCCCAGAATAAAGAACAATTCTGCATTAAAATAAAGTTCTTTTAATTTGTTGAGCGTATGGAAAGTATAACTGATTTCCTGGGAAGAAACTTCAATTGTATTCAATGTAAACCACTGGTTGGCTGAAATTGCAAGGGATACCATATTACAACGGTGCAAGGCATCTGTAATCTGCTGTTTATGTTTTAGTGGGGAGTGTCCAGTGGGAATAAACTGGACTTGTTCTAAACCATACTGTTGTCGGGCATTTTCAGCAATCATGAGATGGCCGTTGTGGATAGGATCAAATGTCCCACCCATAATGCCAATCCTTCGGACGGTTTTATCTGGTTCTATGAACTGTTTTCTTTCCATTTTCCTATCCTTCGTTATGTTGGCAGATGAATATTGGGGTTCTTTTTTGCTGGACGGTAGAGTACAATTTTTTTTCCGATCACATGCACAACGGTTGCGTTTGATCGTTCCGCAAGAGTATTTGCCAGTTCATTTGGCTGATCAAAACAGTTTTTTAAGACGGAAAGCTTGATCAGTTCTCTCTTTTCCAATGCTTCATCCACCGCGCTTACCATTTCTGGAGTGAGGCTTGCCTTTCCTATTTGAAAAATAGGTGCAATATTGTTGGCAAGACTTTTAAGATAGGCACGCTGTTTACTTGTTAAATTCATAATATTTCCTTTCTATATGAGTTCTTCTATTGTGGAACTAGCCAAAGTGATAGGATTCTTGTCACTTGTAATAGTCAAATTCTAACCCGTACATGCGGACCGTATCGCCCTCTGATATTCCCTGTTCTTCTAAGGCATCCAAGATTCCTTGCTCTCGAAGAAATTTTTGGAAAAATAGGAATCCCTTTTCAGAGTCAATATTTGTGTAGCCTAACATCTTTTCAATTTTAGGACCTTCTACTACATAGACATCGTCTGTCTCATTATATTCCACAGTGTAGGCCTCTTCCTGAGCTACTATCATCTCTGGGAAAAATTCCTGCTCGTAGACAACAGGTGCTTCGTCGACTTGGGATAATAATTCTTGCACATAGTATAACAGTTCTTTCAGTCCTTGGCCACTTACGGCTGAAATCGGAAATACTTTCATTCCATTTTTTTCAAATTCCGACTTTAAGGCGGGAATGGCGCTCTCTGATTCCTGATAGATTGCATCCACTTTATTAGCGGCAATAACTTGTGGTTTCTTAAGAAGTTCTGGATTATATGCTTCCAGTTCTTTGTTGATTGCATAAATGTCCGCAATGGGGTCACGGCCTTCTACAGATGCAGCATCCACCATATGGATCATTACTTTTGTACGTTCAATGTGTTTCAGAAAGGCATGTCCCAGCCCTACTCCATCGGACGCGCCTTCAATGAGACCTGGAATATCCGCGATGACAAATCCTCCAGCGCCATCTAAATCTACTACACCTAGGTTTGGATTCAATGTGGTAAAATGATAGTTGGCAATTTTCGGGCGTGCATTGCTGACACGGGAAAGTAACGTAGATTTTCCTACATTTGGAAATCCGACTAATCCCACATCTGCAATAACTTTCAGTTCCAGATAGACTTCCAGTTCAATTCCGGTTTGTCCTGGCTGGGCATATTTTGGAGCCTGCATTGTGGCAGTGGCGAAATGTTGATTCCCCAATCCCCCTTTTCCGCCTCGCAGAATAATTTGTCTGGTATTTTCTCCAGACATATCTGCGATCACTTTATTGGAAGCGGCATCCCTTATAATGGTTCCAGGGGGAACTTTCACGATTTTATCTTCGCCATTTTTGCCGTGGCAGTTTCGTTTTCCTCCTTCTTCTCCATTCCCGGCCGCGTATTTTCGTTTATGGCGGAAATCGGCAAGTGTGTTTAATCCCAGGTCAACCTGAAAAATCAAGTCTCCGCCATGTCCGCCGTCACCACCGTCTGGTCCACCATTTGGCACATATTTTTCACGGCGGAAGGATACATGGCCATCACCGCCTTTTCCTGATTTTATAATAATTTTTGCGCTGTCTGCAAACATTGTATTTACCTCACAAGATTCTTATTCCTTTTTCCGCAGCGGGGTGGAATTACTGTTAATTAAAAGAATAGACCCGGCTTATTCAGTCGAGTCTATCAGTCGTATGAAATCATCTCTTATTCATTGCTTGCAACTGGATATACGGAAGCCTGTTTTCTATCTCTTCCTTTTCTTTCAAATCTCAGTACACCATCAACTTTGGCAAATAAGGTATCGTCACTGCCGATTCCTACATTTATGCCTGGATGAATCTTCGTTCCACGCTGTCTGTATAAAATATTTCCAGCTTTTACAAACTGTCCGTCAGCTCTTTTCGCACCTAATCTCTTAGATTCGGAATCTC
>CAJTVT010000031.1 GCA_910580015.1 uncultured Lachnospiraceae bacterium | reverse complement strand
AGGTTATCTATGAAAGCGATACAGATGATATCATCAATCAGTACATCATTTTCTGCAAAGTTTTTAACGAGCAGACAAAAGAGCATGGAATGACACAAAAGGCAGTTACGGAAACAATCTGTATATGCAAGGACAGGAATGTTTTAAGGGAATATTTGCTTGAAAGAGAACAGGAGGTTGTAACGATTATGATGAGTTTGTTTGATGAAGAACAGATTATGAAGTCGTTTATTAAAAGTGAACGTGCAGACGAAGCAAGGGAAAATGCAAAGATAATGCTAAAAAATGGGAGAATTTCGGTAGAAGAAATACCAAGTTTTTTTCCAAAATTAACATTGGAAGATGCGAAAGAACTTGAAGCTGAGCTTATGCAGTTAGTGTAATCAACAAAACAATTTAATATCAATAAAACAGCGTCAAGGCGTATGGAACAAGTACTGTATACCATGCGTCTTTTTGCGTCCAAAGGAGTCTCTGTAAGCGGCAACATTCAAACGGATCTGACGATGTGATACCAATGTGAAATGATTATAAAAAACATTGACGAAAAAATATATAAAATGTATAATGATAACGTACAAAAAGAAGTAAAAAAGGAGCAGCTGCGGTTATGGATTTATACAATATAAGAAGGGAACTAAACAGTGGAAAATCAATTTATGATATTCCAATGAGAGTCACTTACTATGCGAGAGTGTCTACGGAAAAAGATGAACAGTTGCATTCATTATCTGCACAGATAAAATACTATTCTGATATGATAAATGGTAATTCGCATTGGGAATTTGTAGAAGGATACATAGACGAAGGTTTAAGCGCGACAAGCGTAAAAAAAAGAGAGAGTTTTCTGACCATGATTGAAGATGCGAAATTAGGAAAATTTGACTTTGTTATTACGAAAGAGATTTCTCGTTTTTCCAGAAATACGGTAGACAGTATCCAGTATACACAGCAGTTGCTTACGTATGGTGTGGGTGTATTGTTTCAGTCAGACAATATCAATACTCTGTTGCCGGACAGTGAGCTGCGATTGACAATTATGAGCAGTATTGCGCAGGATGAGGTACGCAAAATTTCAGAGAGAGTACGTTTTGGATTTAAACGTGCAATCGAAAAGGGTTCTGTCTTGGGCAATAATAAAATCTGGGGATATAAAAAAGATAACGGAAAGCTTGTTATTGTAGAAGAAGAAGCAGAGATCATCAGGGAAATTTTTGATATGTATGTCAACCAGCGTTTGGGTATGCGAGTCATATCAAGGATTTTAGGAGAGCAGGGAGTTAAAAATTCCAAGAACAATGATTTAGCTACGAGTACCATAAGAAATATTATATCAAATCCAAAGTATAAAGGTTATTACTGCGGAAATAAGACGCAAAAATATGATTATAGGAATAATGCTAGAAAATATATTGATCCCAAAGAATGGGTGATATATGAGGACAAAGAGAATGTTCCCCCGATTGTGTCGGAAGAATTATGGGATAGGGCAAATATGATTCTTAACAAAAGAGGAACTGCCATAAAAGAATCAGCAGCCACAGGTGCTTATAATAACAGATACAAATATAGTGGTAAAATTATATGTATGGAACATGGAACTTCTTATCATCATAAGATTTATAAGTATAAAAGCGGCACAAAAGAAGCATGGCAATGCAAGATCTATTCTGAAAAAGGAAAAAGTGCTTGTGATTCGCCGACAGTCTATACGGCAGAGCTTGATGAAGTGATGAGACAGATTTGCAGGGATTTAATTGTCAATAAATCAAATATTATACACGATCTGATAAAGATATATACAGACGCCGCAGGTCAATCGACGATAGAACGTGATATGGCTAAATATAAATTGGAAATTAACGATTTATTGAAAAAAAAGGACAAGCTGTTAGATTTGAATATTAAGGACAGAATTTCTGATGAAGAATTTGAAATGAGAAATAATATGTTCAATGTTCGGATTGAAGAAGCAAAAGAAAAAATAAAGCAGTTAGAGGATGATAGGGAGAAGAATAGGACTATTGCAGATACGATCAATTCATTTCGAGAATTGATTTCTAACGAGCTTGATTTTGAAGAAGGTATTAGTGATGGAATGGTAGATACAATTCTTGATCGGATAGAGGTACAGAAAACAGATAAAAGAAATGTTGTAAAGTTAAAAGTATATATAAAAGTCGTAGATGAATATATGTCCTTTCTGGTAAAACGGAAACGTGGCAGTGAGACTTCTGTTTGTGCTGAATCATACATATGATCCGGGCGAATGTAGAGACGGAGATCGCCCCCATTATCGGCAGTGAAGAGCAGGCACAGGATCTGATCGGTTACATAAAAACTTCCAGAGATCAGGAGGAAGGCATTTGGCAGACTAATATTTTTGGAAAATCCATTGGAGAACTGGTGGAAGACGGCATCCGCAGTAAAATTACAATGATGGATGATGAAAGTCAGGTCAAACTTCAAGACACCATGCAGAAGATCGTAAATGATAGCAATGGTGGGCTGGTATGTATCATTATATAGAAGATTGTCTTTTAAGAAAAACTCCAAAGAAATTTGGGGTTTTTCTTTTATTATAAAAATAAGCAAACATACTCTGAGCGTCATTGAAAAGCGAAAAGAAATGTGATAGTATAGCTTTGGAGGAAATCCGTAATTCTCCCGCGATGACAGAATTGAAGGAAACAGTATATGAAGATTACTTATATTCATCACAGTGCTTTTTGTGTGGAGTTGGAAGATAAAGTGCTGGTATTTGATTATTACAATGGAATAGGTGTCCCTTCCTGTGAATATCATGGGAAGATGCCAGAATTTCCGAAAGAGATGCCTGTCTATGTGTTTTCCAGTCATAGTCACCGGGATCACTTCGATCCAGAGGTGTTGGCTTGGAGCAGACATTTTGTGGATATCCATTATATTTTTGCAAAAGAGATCAAAAAGAAGCTTGGCAATTCCATGTTAGAACGTTTGGGATTTGGGCAGGAACTGAAAGAGAAAATTACTTATGTCAAGCCAGAAGAGCAGCATGAAATTGCAGGTGTAACCGTAGAGACACTGCGTTCCACAGACAGTGGAGTAGCTTTTTTGGTATCTGCCTGTGGTAAAACTGTGTACCATGCAGGGGACCTAAATTGGTGGCATTGGGAAGGGGAAACACAGGAATTTAACCTTTTTCAAGAAAAGGTTTACAAAGAACAGATTCATCTGCTGCGGGACAAAAAGATCAATTTGTCTTTTGTGGTGGTCGATCCCAGGCAAGAGCAAAATCAGTTTTTGGGTCTGGATTATTTTTTAGAGCAGGTTGGGACAGGTTTCGTGATCCCTATGCATTTATGGAAGCATTATGAGTTAGCAGAGACATATCTTCAAATCCCAGGGAATGAGAGATTTCGAGAGAGGATCCTTGTCGTCAACAGGGAAAATCAGGAGTTTGTTGTGGAAGGATAGTCCTGCGATGCTTGAAAGGGATTATCGCCTGTGGTATGATAAACAATGTACTTTTAAAATCAGGTACAAAGAGACTCCGAGAATACATACATTTGATTAGGAGGTGCATGATGGCATTTTTAGTTTCGTTAATACAATATGCAGTTAAATTTTTGTTGTTTGTAGTAGTGGCGGGGGCAGGAATTTTCCTGGGAAAAAAACTTCGTGACAGAAAAGATGCTTAATCAAATGCCCAGTGGCAAGCTGAGAGGGTATTTGAACCTTACAACATAAGTCAAAGGTCTGTGTAATTACAGTTTTTTGGCGTATCGTTTGTGGGAATAAACAATTGGAGGAAATGGTAGTGAAGAAATTTGGAGTAAATGAGCTGCGCAGGATGTATCTGGAATTTTTTGAGAGCAAGGATCACCTTGCAATGAAAAGCTTTTCATTGGTACCACATAATGATAACAGTCTGTTGCTGATTAATGCAGGAATGGCACCATTAAAGCCCTATTTTACAGGTCAGGAGATCCCACCAAAGAAGCGTGTCACCACATGCCAAAAATGTATTCGGACTGGGGATATTGAAAATGTGGGCAAGACGGCAAGACATTTGACTTTTTTTGAAATGCTTGGAAATTTCTCTTTTGGGGATTATTTTAAACACGAGGCTATCGCATGGAGTTGGGAATTTCTTACAGAAGTTATCGGCATGGAGCCAGAGCGTCTCTATCCGTCCATTTACGGTGAAGATGATGAAGCTTTTGAAATCTGGACAAAAGAGGTAGGTGTTCCAGAAGAGAAAATTACACGGTTCTACCGGGATGAGAACGGGGAATGTGACAATTTCTGGGAACATGGTGCTGGTCCTTGCGGTCCTTGTTCTGAGATTTATTATGATCGCGGGGAAGCATATGGCTGCGGCAAACCAGACTGTAAGGTGGGATGTGATTGTGACCGCTTTATGGAGGTCTGGAATAACGTATTTACCCAGTTTGATGGGGATGGACATGGGAATTATGAAGAGCTTGCAAATAAAAATATTGATACCGGAATGGGCTTGGAACGTCTGGCAGTGGTGGTTCAGGATGTGGACTCCGTATTTGACATTGACACCATGAAAGCAATTCGAGATAAGGTCTGTGAAGTATCTGGCAAGGCTTATCAGGTAAATGAGCAGGACGATGTGTCAATTCGTCTGATTACCGACCATATGCGTTCTGCCACCTTTATGATCTCTGATGGAATCATGCCCTCCAATGAAGGTAGAGGCTATGTATTGCGGCGTCTGATCCGCCGTGCGGCACGTCATGGAAGGCTTTTAGGCATTTCTGGCAAGTTCCTTGCGGCTTTGAGTGCAGTTGTGATTGATGAGAGCAAGGACGGCTATCCAGAACTGGAAGAGAAGAAGGAATTTATCTTTAAGGTTCTGACTCAGGAGGAAGAAAAATTTGACAAGACCATTGACCAGGGATTAAGCATTTTGTCTGAAATGCAGGAGGAAATGGCAAAGGCTGGAAACAAAACGCTGTCTGGTGAACATGCTTTTAAATTGTATGATACGTATGGTTTTCCAATGGATCTTACCCAGGAAATTCTGGAAGAAAAGGGATTTTCTATTGATGAGGCAGGATTTACCGCATGTATGGAAGAACAGCGCAAGAAAGCTCGGAGCGCCAGAAAAGAGACAAATTATATGGGAGCAGATGCCACAGTATACGATGAGATTGATACGGCTGTCACCTCCGAATTTGTGGGATATGACAGCTTAAAGCATAGCTCGAAGATCACGGTTCTTACCACAGACACAGAATTGACAGAGGCTTTGTCTGACGGTGAGCGGGGAACGATCATTGTGGAAGAGACGCCATTTTATGCTACTATGGGTGGACAGAATGCGGATGCTGGCGTAATCCGTGCCAGGGACAGTGAATTTCTAGTGGAGGATGTAATCCATTTAAGAGGTGGAAAGATTGGCCATGTGGGAACTGTCACAGCAGGCATGTTTAAGTCAGGAGATATTGTGGAACTTGAGGTAGCCCAGGAGAAACGGGCTCTGATTGGAAGAAATCACAGTGCTACGCATTTGCTGCAAAAAGCGCTCCGTGAAGTGTTGGGAAGTCATGTAGAACAACATGGTTCAGATGTGAATGCAGATAGACTTCGATTTGATTTTTCTCATTTTGCACCGATGACTTCTGAGGAGATTGCCAAGGTAGAGACCATTGTAAATGACAAAATTGCATCAGCCCTTCCGGTTGTGACGGAGGTTATGACATTGGAGGAGGCTAAGAAAACAGGAGCGATGGCTCTCTTTGGAGAGAAATATGGAGACTCTGTGCGTGTCGTAAAAATGGGAGATTTTTCCGTTGAGCTCTGTGGTGGAACGCATGTAGCGAATACGAGCAGTATCAGTGCATTTAAAATCATTTCAGAATCTGGCGTTGCAGCAGGGGTACGAAGGATTGAAGCTTTGACATCCAAGGCAGTATTTGCATATTATGATAGGTTGGAGGAGACTTTGGCTGCCGCTGCTAAGACCGTAAAGGCAAATCCAGCAGGTCTCTTGGAACGCCTAGAACATCTGATGGCGGATTTCAAATCCTTACAGGCAGAAAATGAATCCTTGAAGAGTAAAGCGGCAAAAGATGCACTTGGGGATGTGATGGATCAAGTTCAAGAGGTGAAAGAAGTGAAACTTCTTGCCGCAAGCGTGCCAGGTGTGGATATGAACGGGCTGCGAGATCTGGGAGACCAGTTAAAAGATAAGCTGAAGGAAGGCGTGGTTGTGCTTGCCTCAGAAAAAGACGGCAAAGTTAATTTAATTGCTATGGCAACACAGGAGGCAATGGACAAGGGAGCTCATGCCGGAAATCTGATCAAAGCCATAGCAGGCAAGGTCGGAGGGGGCGGCGGTGGACGTCCCAATATGGCACAGGCAGGAGGTAAGAATCCAGCAGGAATTTCAGATGCGATCGCAGAAGCAAAGATAGCTTTGGAAGGCCAGCTTTGAGATAGAATTCTTCCGAAAACGGTACGGTAATGTTTTTCTAAAGATTTCCAAAAAAAGTAGTTGACTTACAGGGAAAATCTGTTATAATAATCAATAGTGCAATAAAATTACCCAAACAGTTGAATATGCACAATACGCAACTGGAGGGAGGTTAGGTGTGAGACTATGTCAAATGTAATCGTTAAAGAAAACGAAACTTTGGATAGCGCTTTACGCAGATTCAAAAGAAACTGTGCCAAGGCAGGGATTCAGCAGGAGATTCGTAAAAGAGAACATTACGAGAAGCCAAGCGTAAGACGTAAGAAAAAATCCGAAGCAGCTAGAAAGCGTAAATATAATTAAACATTGTGTAAAAGAATTCCGTATGTTTCGGTTTACCGAAATATGCGGAGTTTTTTTATTTTATAGGATTAGGGTGTCAAATGGTCTGAAATTCCCTTGCAGGCCAATTTTACCAATCTTGCACTACAATATTTGAGGTGATGCGCTGCATCGTCTCAAAATAATATGGAAGCACAAGCTTGAAAAAATTTGCTCTGCATTGAAAATAGATTTTTTGATACCTTAATCCTTATAGTAAATCCCGTCGAATTTCCTATAAGATAAAAAATAATCATCAAACTGCGGCGGAGAATCCTGTTTGGGTGATAATAAATATTTATTCTTTTTATTAATGTTATTTTAATGTTTCTTTTGTATAATATTTTCAGAATCAAAAACATCATAGCATCAGAAGATATATAAGGAGGAAATTTTTATGAAGATAACCAAAAAGTTAGTGTCATTTTTGTTGATGGTATGTTTTGTGGCTACAAGTGTTTTATGGGTTCCAGAAACCGCATTTGCCAAAGAGATCCAAACTGTTTCACAGGCGAAGAAGCTGGCAAAAAAGCAGGTGAAAGGTGCAACGGTTTTGAAGGTGGAGAAAGACTATGAGAAAGGGGTTCATGTCTATGAGATAAAGCTTCAGAAGGGTAAAAAAGAATATGAACTTATCTATCGCGCTTCTGATTCCAAATTAATTTCTTATGAATGGAAAGTATTATCTCGTTATGTAAAAAGAGGCAGCGGAAAAATAATCAGTGAAAGTAAATGTAAGAAATTGGCTTTAAAGAAAGTTTCCAAAGGAAAAATTACGAGTCTTACGAAAAAGCGCAGTAAAGGAATTGATATCTATAAAGTAAAATTACAGAAGGGTACAAAAAAATACGAATTAAAATTCCATGCACGTACCAAGGAACTGATAGATTATGAATGGGAATTGGTGTCCAAAATAGATAATCAGAAGTATATTGGTGAAAAGCAGGCAAAACAGATTGCCCTTGAAGAAGCAGGAGAAGGAACCGTTGTGAAAATTGAATTAGATATGGATGACGGAGTGCCTGTCTACGAAGTGGAAGTGTTAGGTGAAAAATATAAATATGAGATCAAGATCCATGCATTGACAGGAAGTGTTTTGGAAGTAGATCGAGAGAAGAAAACAACAGCGAACTTGCCATCCCAAGAGGATGAGCCACAGATAAGTTTGGAAGAGGCAAAGGAGAAAGCGGCAGAAGATGCAGGCGTGAGTTCGGAAGAAGTAAGCTTTACCAAGGCAAAGTTAGATTATGAGGATGGAATTCTTGTATACGATATCAAATTTTTTACAGCTACTCACAAATATGAATATGAGATAGATGCCGTGACAGGTGAGATTCGCAGCAAGGAGAAAGAAAAGTATCAAGGCGATGGTGCAAGTGGTGATACAAAAATTGATGCAGAGCAGGCAAAAGCCATTGCTGTAGAACATGCCGGATTTTCTGTCTCACAGGTACATTTTAAGAAAGTGGAACTGGAAAGAGAAGATGGACAATTAATTTATGAGGTTGAATTTGATAGAAACGGCATGGAATATGAGTATGAGATAGATGCCGTGACAGGCGAAATTTTAAAATATGATGCTGAATGGGATGATTAAGGTTCTGAATGTAAGTAAACTGCCGCACAATTTGTTTGTGCGGCAGTTTTCCTGTTGACGAATGAGCAATAAAATGATAGGATAGAGAACATACACTATATATTGCGTTTGATAATAAAAAAATCGTCAAATAGCACTAGATAAAGTTGTTGTGGGGATATAGAAAAAGAGATATAGGTATAGAACATTGGCGGGAAAAGAGGAAAAAGTATGGAAAAAGATTTTAGGGTGATCAAAAAGGATGGGACAAAGGAAGAATTTAATGTCCAGAAAGTAGTTGTGGCTGTGAATAAATCTGCGTATCGCGCCTTAGTCAAATTTACGGAGGAAGAATTAAATTTTATCTGTCAGTTTGTGGAGGAAAAAGTCAAATCCATGGGGCTTAAGGAGATTCAGATTGCCCAGATGCACAATATTGTGGAGGGGGCTTTGGAGAAAGTGAATCCTTCTGTGGCAAAAAGTTACCGAGACTATCGGAATTACAAGCAGGATTTTGTGCAGATGTTGGATGAAGTGTATAAGAAGAGCCAATCTATCATGTATATTGGTGATAAAGAGAATTCTAACACAGATAGCGCTTTGGTATCTACAAAGAGGAGTTTGATTTTTAACCAGTTAAACAAGGAACTGTATCAGAAATTTTTTATGACCACCGAGGAAATTCAGGCATGTAGGGACGGCTACCTTTATGTACATGATATGTCAGCAAGGCGTGATACCATGAATTGCTGTCTGTTTGATGTGGAAAACGTACTGCGGGGTGGTTTTGAGATGGGAAATCTGTGGTACAATGAGCCGAAAACCTTGGATGTTGCCTTTGATGTGATTGGAGATATTGTTTTGAGTGCGGCAAGTCAACAGTATGGCGGTTTTACAGTTCCCAGTGTAGAGAAAATTTTAGAACCATATGCTGAGAAATCGTATTTGAAATACAAGAATCGTTACCAGGAGCTTGGATTGCGTGAGGAGCAGGCGGAAGAAGAGACCATGAAAGATATTGTGAGAGATTTGGAGCAGGGTGTGCAAGGTTGGGAATATAAGTTTAACTCGGTTTCCTCCAGCCGTGGGGACTATCCTTTTATCACGATGACTTTTGGAACAGGGACTGGGCGGTTTGCAAAGATGGCTTCCATTGCGATGTTAAATGTTCGAAAGAAAGGACAAGGAAAGGCAGAGTGCAAAAAACCAGTGCTATTTCCAAAATTAGTGTTTTTGTATGATGAAAACCTTCATGGACCAGGCAAAGAATTGGAGGATGTGTTCGAGGCAGGCATTGAATGTTCCAGAAAGACAATGTATCCAGATTGGCTAAGTCTGACAGGAAAAGGATATATAGCCAGCATGTATAAGCAATATGGGGAAATTATCAGTCCTATGGGCTGTCGGGCCTTTCTGTCTCCTTGGTATGAGAGAGGTGGCATGAATCCTGCGGATGAAAACGATCATCCTGTGTTTGTGGGGCGTTTTAATATCGGTGTGGTCAGTCTACATCTCCCTATGATCTTGGCAAAATCCAGACAGGAGAGTCGAGATTTTTACGAGGTGTTGGATTACTATCTGGAATTGATCCGACAGCTTCATATCCGTACATATGCATATTTAGGAGAGATGCGTGCAAGTACAAATCCCCTGGCTTACTGCGAGGGAGGATTTTATGGTGGGCATTTGGGAATACATGATAAAATTAAACCTTTGCTTAAAACAGCAACAGCATCTTTTGGAATTACAGCTTTTAACGAGCTTCAACGGCTCTATAATGGAAAATCATTGGTGGAAGATGGTCAGTTTGCCATTGAAGTTTTGGAACATATTAACGATAAGATTAACAAATATAAAAAAGAGGATGGAAATCTTTATGCCATTTATGCAACTCCAGCAGAAAATCTTTGTGGATTGCAGGTAAAGCAATTTCGCAAAAAATATGGAATTGTGGAAAATGTTTCAGACCGGGAATATGTCAGCAATGGTTTTCACTGTCATGTAACGGAGGAGATTACACCAATTCAGAAGCAGGATTTGGAATACCGTTTTTGGGAGTTGAGCAATGGTGGGAAGATTCAGTATGTGAAATATCCAATTGATTATAATCGAGAAGCAGTAAAAACTTTGGTTCGCCGTGCTATGGAGATGGGCTTTTATGAGGGGGTGAATTTGTCCCTTGCCTACTGTGATGACTGTGGTCATCAGGAGTTGGAGATGGATGTGTGTCCCAAATGTGGCAGTCGGAACCTGACAAAGATTGATCGAATGAATGGGTATCTTTCTTATTCCAGAGTAAAAGGCGACACCCGGTTAAATGAGGCAAAAATGGCAGAAATTGCGGAGCGTAAGAGTATGTAAGGAGACATGAAATGAGATACCACAATATTACAAAGGCTGATATGCTAAATGGAGATGGGTTGCGTGTGGTTTTGTGGGTGTCTGGCTGTTCTCATTGCTGTAAGGACTGTCAGAATCCTATTACCTGGGATCCAAATGGGGGGCTTATATTTGATGAGGAAGCGAAGCAGGAAGTGTTTGAGGAGCTTTCCAGAGATTATATCTCAGGACTGACTTTAAGTGGCGGAGATCCGTTGTATTTTTCAAACCGCACCGATATCGGAAAGCTGGTGAGAGAGGTCAAGGAAAAGTTTCCAACAAAAACCATATGGTTGTATACCGGGTTTGTATGGGAATCTATCTGTAATTTGGAGCTTATAAAGTATCTGGATGTACTGGTGGATGGAGAATTTATCGTGGAACAGAAGGATAATCAATTGCACTGGAGGGGAAGCAAAAACCAGCGTGTGATCCATGTGCCAGACAGTTTGGAACAGGGAAAAGTGATTCCTCATTGTGAATAATGTATAATTACATTGACAAAATCCATAAAATATAGGATAATTGTTCTATAAAATAAAAGTTCGGGGGACAGAATATGAAAATGATTGAGAGTACACAAGAGAAAACTGGAAAAGGGATGAAGAGTCTTGCGACTATGGTAGTCCTGGTAGTATTCTTGCTGATTGCGATTACTGCAGCCAGTTTAGGAGGACTTGGAACATTTTTCCTCCGACAGTCCATGACGGAGTCCGTGGATGAACATGAAACCACAAAGAATGAAGATTATCGTACAGAGATCCGATCACAAATTCAGTCAGCGATGGCGATCGTGCAGAGTTATTATGATAGGTTTGTCAATAATGAGATGACAGAGGAAGAGGCTCAGCATGAGGCTAAAGAAGCAGTTCGAAGCATGCGTTACAGAGACGATGCTTCCGGTTATATCTGGATTGACGGAGAGGACGGCGTGTTAGTGATGCATCCTATCTTGGCAGAACAGGAAGGAAATAATCGTATTGATATGACGGATCCCAATGGTGTGAAGATTACTCAGGGTATTATAGATGCTGCGGAAAGCGGCGACGGATATCATGAGTTTTCATTTACAAAGGCAGATGGGGTTACAGTGGCTCCCAAAATTGCCTATGGACAGAAATTTGAACCTTGGGGCTGGGTCATTGCAACTGGAAATTATGTGGATGACATGAATGAGGAGATTGAAGTTACCAGAGCACGAATTAATCAAGAATTTAAGCAAATGATTACGATGTTTGCGGTTGCAGTTGCAATCATACTGTTGATTGCTTTTCTGGTATCGCTGTTTTTTGGTAAGAGACTTACTTTGGGAATTAAGCGAATTGAGGGGCATTTGCACAAGACAGCAGAGGGAGATTTAACCTTCCAGATTGATCCGAGATTGACAGGCAGGGCGGATGAGCTTGGCAAAATTGCTCGTTCTCTTGATGGAGTGAAGAATTCTCTTGCAAGAATGATTGGAAATGTTACAGATGCAGGAAACCATATGAGAGACAGCAGCCAGAAATTTAGTGAGAAGTTTGAAAATATCAGCAGCAGTATCCAGAATGTCAATACAGCTATTGAGGAGTTGGCTTTGGGAGCGGCAAGCCAGGCTACCGAGACCGAGACGGTCAACAATAAGATTACCGAGCTTGGAACCGTTATTGAAGTGGAAAAGCAGGGTGTAGATAAGCTGGAGGATTCTGTGTCCACAATGATGAATTGTTCTACAGGAGCATTAGAGAGTATTGATCTGTTACATAAGATTACAGAGACTACCATCAACACAATCGCTGTGGTATATGAGCAGACTAATAAGAATAATGAATCCGCAGCTAATATCAATAAGGCTGTTGAGATTATCAAAGGATTGGCAGAGCAGACGAATTTACTCTCCCTGAATGCAAGTATTGAAGCTGCCCGTGCTGGCGAGGCAGGAAGAGGTTTTGCAGTGGTGGCAGAGGAGATTCGGAACCTTGCAGAAGAATCTGCTAACAGCGCGGAGGAGATAGAAGGAATTGTAAGGGAGCTGACTGGAAACGTGGCAGTTTCTGTGGACAATATGCAGGTGGTATCAAAGAATGTGCAAGAACAGCAGATTCGTTTGGATGAGACCCGGCAGGCGTTTAATCATTTGTATGAAGAGATACAGAGGGTGGAAAGTGTAACGAATGAAATCGGTGGTCAGACGAGTGTTCTTGATTCCCTGAAACAGCTTGTGGCAGATTCTGTAAATAACCTGGCAAGTATTGTGGAAGAGAATGCAGCTTCTACAGAGGAGACCAGTGCAAGTATGCAGCTTGTGGCAGAAGGGATCGAGGAGTGTAGTCAAGATACACAGTCTCTTGTGCAGTTAAGCGAGCGACAGAACCAAGAAGCTATGAAATTTAAACTGTAGTAATGTTAAATAGTTGATGTTTATTAGGAATGTTGCTGGTTTATCACTTTGAATGTGTATAAATCTTGAATAGGGATTGAGGGAGCTGATTGGGAACGCAGCAGTTTCTGTGGACAATATGCAGGTGGTATCTAGTGTACTGACACGTTTATATTATCTATAAGTTAGAGTATACGAATAGCAAGGGCTATTACATTAAGGAACAGACAACAAGATATGGTTTTGTTTGTGTTAAAGCAATCTTTTCTTGTTGATTCCTTAATATAATGGTCCTTTTTCTGTGCTTCAATATTAGAGCGTGTGGTCTATATGGATTGATACGAATCTATCTGCATCTACCCTATGGCATAATGTCAAAATCAGCCAACAAGCCTGCTATGCTTTCTACTTTTGACATCATAAATCCTCACTTACGAATTTGAATTAATATTTTCTTGACATTTTGTCGGAAAGAGATTATAGTATTACCGAATGATACCACTACAATTCCTGCGGTTACAGAAATTTATCAGGAAAGGAGGGGCTGGTTGTGGAAGAAAAGAATCTCATTGAACATTTGATGGCTTTCGGTTTAACAGGACAGGAGGCTCAGGTGTATCTAGAACTTTTTCGTCTGGGGACAAGCAATGGATATGAAATTGCGAAAAGTATGGGGATTTCACGTTCTAATGTGTACAAAGCATTGGAAGGGTTAGCGGATAAGGGAGGGGCCTATGCGATGGAGGGAACCTCAAAGAAATATACGCCAGTGGATATTGAAGAGTTCTGTCAAAATAAGCTTCGCAGCCTGGATGTGCGAAAGGAACTCTTAGTTGCCCATATGCCCAGGGAAAAGGAAGAACGGGAAGGATATTTTACCATCAGTTCCGATGAGAATATTACGGATAAGGTAAGAAATATGCTTACCAGAGCCAGAAGTCGTGTGTATCTATCCATGTCTTCCAGACTTTTAGTACAGTTTCAAGAAGAATTGGAGTTGTTGGCCAGAAAGAAAATTAAGGTCGTTGTTCTTACTTCTGCTAGAGAGGGAGAGCAGACAGAGGAAGGAAAGAGTTTCTGTTGGCGCAATGGGATTAAGGTATATTATACAGAGGACAAAAATTGTCAAATTGGGATTATCATGGATTCCAAGTATGTGCTAACTGGAGAATTGGGAAAAGGGAAAGACAGTACCTGTCTGTATTCTGGACAGATGAATTTTGTTCAGGTGTTTAAGGACTCTATGAAAAATGAAATCCGCCTGCTGGAATTGGAAAAAGGGCAGCAGAAAAAATCAAAAAACAAAGGAGATAAATCATATGAAGAAAGAACCATTTGTAACGAATGAACAATTACAAGAGATCGTGAAACAATATCCAACACCGTTTCATCTGTATGATGAGAAGGGAATTCGTGAGAATGCACAGGCATTAAAGGAAGCATTTTCCTGGAATCAAGGATTCAAAGAGTATTTTGCTGTAAAAGCAACCCCAAATCCCTTTCTGATCAATATTTTAAAGGAATATGGTTGTGGATGTGACTGTTCTTCCATGACAGAGCTGATGATTGCAGATGCTTTGAAATTTTCAGGATCAGATGTCATGTTTTCTTCCAATGCCACACCTGCTGAGGAATACAAGTTTGCGTATGACATGGGGGCGATCATCAATTTAGACGATTTTACACATATCGATTTTTTGGAGAAAACCATTGGCTGCATCCCAGAGACCATTAGCTGTCGTTACAATCCTGGTGGGTTGTTTAAGATCAGCAACAGTATTATGGATAATCCAAGTGATGCAAAATATGGTTTTACCACAGAGCAGATGTTTGAAGGGTTTCAAGTATTGAAAGAAAAAGGAGCAAAATATTTTGGTATACATGCTTTTTTGGCAAGTAATACCATTACGAATGATTATTATCCAACTTTGG
This sequence comes from uncultured Lachnospiraceae bacterium, assembly GCA_910580015.1. Taxonomy (GTDB): domain Bacteria; phylum Bacillota; class Clostridia; order Lachnospirales; family Lachnospiraceae; genus Petralouisia. The sequence continues at coordinate 17,503 of CAJTVT010000031.1, read as the reverse complement.
CAAAAACTTTATTTGAGATGGCAGTAGAATTAAAAGAAAAGACTGGTGCAGATATCCGTTTCATCAATCTGTCTGGTGGAATTGGGATCCCTTACCGTCCAGATGAAGAGCCCAATGATATTCGGGTGATCGGGGAGCGTGTCCGTAAAGTATATGAGGAAGTTCTAGTTCCAGCAGGCATGGGAGATGTGGCAATTTATACAGAGCTTGGACGATTTATGATGGGTCCATATGGCTGTCTGGTGACAACTGCCATCCATGAGAAACATACCCATAAGGAGTATATTGGGTGTGATGCTTGTGCCGTAAATCTGATGCGTCCAGCCATGTATGGTGCGTACCATCATATTACAGTTATGGGGAAGGATAACAGCGTATGTGACCATAAATATGATATTACAGGTTCTCTCTGTGAAAACAATGATAAATTTGCAATTGATCGAATGCTTCCCAAGATTGACAGAGGAGATCTGTTGGTTCTCCACGATACTGGCGCACATGGATTCTCTATGGGGTATAATTACAATGGAAAGCTGAAATCTGCTGAAATTCTCTTGAGAGAAGATGGAAGCGCACAGTTGATCCGTCGAGCAGAGACACCAGAAGATTATTTTGCCACCTTTGATTGTTTTGATATTTTAAAGGACAGGAAAAAAATATAGAGTATGATAAAAAATGAGGGTATGAGATGATTGAACGCAAAGATATTTTGTCAATCCCTTATCTGAAGAAAACGACTTTTACCGGAAGCTATGATGGGCTGCGCTTCCGGTTTGCAGTTGTAAAAAAGGAATCAGAAGTGCAGGAAAAAGAACAGCAGGTGCTGCAAATTACTGCGTGGGAAGGGCCTTATGGATTTGACGCCACTTCAGAGGAGAAGAAACAACAGATAGAAACAGAATTCTCGGAGGAAGGAATCCAGAATGGGATTGACTGGCTTAATGCATTGTGGGAAGCAGATCCGGAGAAGTGGAAAAGAGCAAAATCAGAATGGTAGTAGGGTCTGCGAGGAAACAAGTTATTCATAGCAGGGAATCTAAAACGGCAGAGTCTAGTGTAGCAACTTTGCCGATTTTTTGATGAGGTAATAGCTGAGATAAGGAGGATATGGGAAATGAGCGTTAATAGAAAAGAAGTGATGGTGGGTGACAGGAAGAAAAACATGATTTTTTCGTTGGCAGTTTCGGCGATAGTTATGCTGGCGCTTCCGTGGTTTGCAGTTACTTTTGTAAAAAGTGATGCAGGAATGGCTGCATGTTTGCTCTTGTTTTTTGTAGTTAATCCATTATATTCTGTGAGCATTGGAATATTTGCGGGAAAAGATGTTCGGCATTTATGGAGTTTCCCAGTTGTTTCAACGGCGCTGTTTTTGGTAGGCGCATGGATATTCTTTGACATAGAGGAAATGGCGTTTCTCTTGTATGCGACAGTCTACCTTGCTTTGGGAGTAGTGGCTATGTTGATTTCTATGTTCGTTCGAAAGAAAGTGGAATAGGTATAAGATACCATTTGAAAAAAGAACACAAGTATCATTAATGAAACATTCCGTATGCTGGACAATGATTCACGGTATTATTTAACCTGTGTTTTCTTTAATAAATGGATTCAGGTGTCAAAAGGGTGTGCTGCACCCGCTCTATACCATATATTGATGTGCAACTTGATTTGAAAGCGTGATATATGGTCTGAGCATAGCAGCAAAGGTGCTTTTGACATCTTAATCTAAAATATAAAAAACCTGAAGATCTCTAATCTAGAAATCTTCAGGTCTTAATATACTGCCGGCAATGGGACTTGAACCCATACGTGGTTGCCCACAACAGATTTTGAGTCTGCCTCGTCTGCCATTCCGACACGCCGGCATTTGTTCCTCATTCGAACAAACATTATTCTAGCATATTCAAATCAAGATTGCAAGTGTTTTTTGAAAAAAATATTGAAGGAATTTTTAGAACATGCTAAAATAATGTTCGAAAACATTTAAAATATAGGAAAAGAGGAAATAGAAACATGAAAAAAGCAGTCAATGCACCCAAAGCGCCAGCAGCAGTTGGACCTTATGTACATGCAGTGGAAGCAAACGGTTTTATATTTACTTCCGGACAACTTGGATTGATTCCAGAGAGCGGCACGTTGCCAGAAGGGGTGGAAGCACAGACTCATCAGAGCTTAAAGAATCTTGCAGCCGTATTAGAAGCAGCAGGCAGCAGCTTGGAACATGTAGTCAAAACAAATGTATTTTTGGATGATATCAATGATTTTGCAAAGGTAAATGAAATTTATGCCCAGTATTTCCAAAACGAAACACCAGCCCGTTCCTGTGTGCAGGCGGCAAAGTTACCCAAGGGAGGACTTGTGGAGATCGAAGTGATTGCGGTGAAGAAAGAGGAGAATAGCGGGGAAGCGTGATGATAGCAGAGCGGATAGAGGCACTCCGAACAGAAATGAGGAAACGAGGAATTGCGATTTATCTTATTCCGACTTCTGATTTTCATGAATCGGAGTATGTTGGGGATTATTTTAAAGCAAGACAGTATCTCACTGGTTTTACTGGTTCAGCAGGAACGGCTGTGATTACCATGAAAGAGGCAGGACTGTGGACGGATGGCAGGTATTTTATCCAGGCCAAAAGAGAATTGGCGGGAAGTCCTGTGACACTGTATTGTATGGGAGAAGAAGGTGTTCCCACGGTCAAAGAGTATGTGGAACGGTCTTTTGAGATTGGAGACTGTCTGGGATTTGATGGACGAGTAGTGAATGCAAAAGCGGCGGAAGAATATGAGAAAATTGCAGAAAAGAAAAAAGGCAGAATTGCATCAGATGAGGATTTGATGGGATTGATTTGGAAAGAACGGCCAAAACTTCCAAGAAATGCGGCTTTTATCTTGGAGGAAAAATATGCTGGGACAGGAACACAGGACAAATTGAAAGCACTTCGGGAACAAATGTCAAAAAAACAGGCAGATATCCATATTCTTACCTCTCTATATGATATTGCGTGGCTGTTTAATATTCGGGGGAGAGATATTCCTCATGTGCCAGTGGTCTTGTCCTTTGCGGTGATCACCATGGAGGAGAGCATATGGTTTGTGCAACAGGAAGCGCTGGATGATAAGGTTCTGTCCTATTGTCAAGAAAATCATATTGCCATCAGACCATATGAGGCGGTGTATTCCTATGCAGCCGAAATTTTGGCTGGAAAGCGAGTGCTTCTGGATCCAGCGATTGTCAATGATCGGATTTGCCGCAGTCTTGGGAAAGAGGTGCATGTAATACATGAGAAAAATCCTACCGAGTCGAGTAAAGCCATCAAAAATAAGACAGAGTTATCCAATATCCGCAATGCCCATGTCAAAGATGGCGTCGCATTTACAAAATTTATGTACTGGTTAAAAACCCATATTGGCACAGAAGAGCTCACAGAGCTTTCCGCTGCAAAATACCTGGAACAGTTAAGAAGTGAACAAGAATTGTTTTTGGATTTAAGTTTTGATACGATCAGTGCGTATGGGCCAAATGCAGCTATGATGCATTATACAGCCGTGCCAGAAGCGAATGCCACACTGTACCCAGAAGGCTTTCTTTTAGTAGATTCTGGAGGACATTATCTAGATGGCAGTACAGATATTACCAGAACGATAGCGCTGGGCAGGCTAAGTCGGGAAGCAAAATTACACTTTACGACTGTCTGTAGAGCGAATCTAAATTTATCCGCAGCCAAATTTCTTCATGGGTGCAGGGGAAGCAATCTGGATATTCTTGCCAGGGGGCCGCTATGGAATTTGGGGTTGGATTATAAATGTGGTACTGGACATGGGATAGGATACCTGTTAAATGTGCATGAGGGGCCAAATTCCTTTCGGTGGCGCACGACGCAGGCGCATGGGGATGGTTGTGTGCTGGAGGAAGGCATGGTGACCACAGATGAGCCAGGCGTTTATCTGGAAGGAAAATATGGAATCCGTATCGAGAATGAGTTACTTTGCAAGAAAGCAGAGAAAAATGAATATGGCCAGTTTTTGGAGTTTGAGATCATCACATATGCACCGATTGATTTAGATGCAATACTTCCAGAAGAGATGACAGCAGCAGAGCGAGGTCTCTTGAACAATTATCATAAGATGGTATATGAGAAGATTTCTCCCTATTTGGAGCCAGAAGAACAAGAATGGCTCAAAGAGTATACAAGGGCAGTTTATTAAAGAAAGCCAGTTATTAAACGGTGTGAAACTGCGGATTTTTTTGCAGTTCCCTTAGAAACAGAAAAAATAGAACTTTTAAAACGCCGCCAGATGGTGTAAAATAAAAACAGCATGTTGCGCATGATGGTTTTTAACAAGATTTGGGAATAAGATTTTGCAGAAAGAGGGACACACAGTATTGTATGAATAAAAAAATAGTTTTGATTGACGGACACAGTATCTTGAACCGGGCTTTTTTTGGGATTCCGGATCTTACCAATGCAGAAGGGCTCCATACCAACGCTGTGTATGGGTTTTTAAATATTTTATTTCGTATTTTGGATGAAGAAAAACCAGGATATCTAACGGTGGCATTTGATGTGAGCGCCCCTACCTTTCGTCATAAAATGTTTGAGGGCTATAAGGGAACTAGAAAACCTATGGCAGAAGAATTGCGCCAGCAAGTGCCAGTGATGAAGGAAGTATTGAAAGCGATGGGCGTAGTCATTGTGGAAAAAGAGGGCTATGAGGCAGACGATATTCTGGGAACCATTGCAAAGCGTAGTGAAAAGGAAGGGCTTGAAGTGTCCCTGGTTTCTGGAGACAGGGATCTTTTGCAGCTTGCCAGTGAGCATATCAAAATACGTATTCCAAAGACAAAGCGCACTGGAACAGAAATAGAAGATTATTATGCCAAAGATGTAAAAGAGAAATATCAGGTGACACCAGAAGAATTTATTGATGTGAAAGCATTGATGGGAGATACGGCAGATAATATTCCAGGAGTTCCAGGAATCGGTGAGAAAACAGCGACCAGCCTGATTGCAGCCTATGGGAGCATTGAAAATGCTTATGCACATATCGATGAGGTGAAACCACCTCGTGCTCGAAATAATTTGCAGGAGCACTATGATATGGCGCAGATGAGTAAAACGCTGGCGACCATTGAGATCAATGTTCCAATAGAGTACGAAGTTCGTCAGGCAGTATTAGGAGATCTTTTTACGCCTGAGGCATATGTTTGGATGAAAAAGCTCGAATTTAAGCAGATGTTGAACCGTTTTTCTGTGGAAGCGCCAGTTAGTCAACAGGATCAGCATTTCCAGGAGGTTACAAAGAGACAAGAAGCGGATAAGATATTCGCTTTGGCTCAAAAAGCGGACTGTGTGGGAGTTCAATTGTTTTCAGAACCAAATGATGTGTCAGTGGAACCAGAAGGACAGCTTACACTGGAAAATGTGTTTGGATTGGAAACTGGCAATGGACAAGCCTCTTCATCAGAAGATATTTCCCAACAAAAAAGGCAGGCGGTGGCGCTTGGTATTGCCTACGGGGAGAAAGAAATCTATTTTCTTACGACGGGCAGCGATATAACAGGAGATTATCTGATTGACAAGATAAAAAGGTTGTTAGAGCAGGCAAAGTCGGTTTCTTTCTTCGATATCAAGTCTCAACTTTCTTGCCTGTCTGTTGCACCAAAAGACAGAGAACGATTGGAGGATGTATTGATTGAGGCGTATCTACTGAATCCATTGAAGAATGATTATGCTTATGATGATGTGGCAAAGGAATATTTAGATCTTCTTGCGCCATCCCGTCAGGATTTGCTCGGCAAGCTTACGATGGCCCAGGCAGTAAAGGAAAAACATTCTGAGGCTGTTCTCTATGGATGTTGGATGGCTTACACGATATATCGGGTTTCAGGAATCTTGAGAAAGAAGTTGGAACAAGCTGGTATGTGGAAGTTGTACCGAGAAATTGAGATGCCCTTGGTATATACGCTTTACGATATGGAACAGGCAGGTGTTTTAGTAAATGCCAGTCAGTTAAAAGCTTATGGTGAGAGTCTTTCTGGGAAAATTACAGAGCTGGAGGAGGAAATTTACCAGGAAGCAGGGGAGACATTCAATATAAATTCTCCCAAGCAATTAGGGGTTATTCTTTTTGATAAGCTGAAGATGCCTTATGGAAAGAAGACGAAAACTGGATATTCCACAGCAGCAGATGTACTAGAAAAGCTGGCAGGTGAATATCCCTTTGTGTCAAAAATTCTGGAGTATCGTCAACTTGCCAAATTAAAATCTACCTATGCAGAAGGGTTGTCAAATTATATTGAGGAGGATGGCAGAATTCATTCAAATTTCCATCAGACCATTACTGCTACTGGAAGAATCAGCAGTGCTGAGCCGAATCTTCAGAACATACCAATTCGTATGGAGTTGGGAAGATTGATTCGTAAGGTGTTTATTCCAAGGGAGGGCTGTGTCTTGATTGATGCGGATTATTCTCAGATTGAGCTTCGTGTCCTTGCACATATGTCTGAGGATAAAAATCTGATCCATGCCTATCAAGAGGCACAAGATATTCATCGAATGACGGCTTCCCAGGTCTTTCATGTGCCATTTGAGGAAGTTACCTCCCTGCAGCGGAGGAATGCAAAAGCAGTGAATTTTGGGATTGTGTATGGAATCAGTTCTTTTGGGCTGAGCCAGGATTTAAGTATTACACCTAAGGAGGCATCCGCTTATATTCAGTCTTATTTTGAGACCTATCCAGGAGTCAAGGAATTTTTGGATCAGCAAGTACACAAAGCAAAAGAACAGGGATATGTGTCGACCATGTTTGGCAGAAGAAGACCCGTTCCAGAGCTTTCTTCCAGTAATTTTGCGCAGCGCTCTTTTGGTGAGCGTGTGGCCATGAACTCTCCAATACAAGGTACGGCGGCAGATATTATCAAGATTGCCATGATTCGAGTGAATGAATCCCTGAAAAAACATAATCTGAGATCCCAGTTGATTCTTCAGGTCCATGATGAACTATTGGTTGAGGCATGGGAGGAGGAAGTAGAGCAGGTACAAGAGATTCTCAAAAAAGAGATGGAGATGGCAGCAGAGCTTTCTGTGAAGCTTGAGATTGATATGAATAAAGGAAAAGACTGGTACGAGGCACATTAATGACAATATTATGGAGGAGACTATGCAGGTAATTGGAATCACTGGCGGGGCAGGAGCAGGAAAAACCGCCATCTTAGAATATTTGGAACAAAATTATAAGGTGAAGATTCTGGAGGCAGACAGGATTGCACAGATGATGATGGAACCAGGGACAGATTGTTATCACAAACTGCGAAAGATTCTTCCAGATGAGGTTTTTAACCAGGATGAGACGATCAGCCGACCGGCATTGGCAGCACAAATTTTTGATTCAAAAGAGCTGCGTCAGCAGGTGAATCAGGCAGTGCATCCGGCGGTAAAGGAATACATTCTGGTTCAAATTGCAGAACAAAAGAGAATTGGAGTTATGGACTTTGTGATTATTGAAGCTGCACTCCTGATCGAAGACCATTACGAGGAGATATGTGATGAGTTGTGGTATGTGTATGCTACAGAGGAAATCCGCAGACAACGGCTCATACAATATCGTGGGTATTCCAGGGAAAAAGCGGATCAAATTTTTGCAAGCCAGCTTCCAGACGAGGATTACCGCAGATACTGCCAGGTTGTCATTGACAATAATGGAACCAGGGAAGAAACTTTTTATCAGGTTGCACAGGTTATTAAAGACAAGGGAGAGCTGAATCGAATGGAACAACAATTGGACGGGGTGCCTCTGGTATTTGGACTGGATATTGGAACCCGAAATGTAGTGGGGACGGTAGGATATCGGGATGAAGATGAGTTTATTGTGGTTGCCCAGCATGTGAGAGAGCACGAAACAAGGTCTATGTTGGATGGACAGATACATGATATTGGACGTGTCGGGCGGACAATCAATGTGGTGAAGAAGGAATTGGAATCTCAGATTCATATGACGTTGAATGATGTATGTATCGCAGCGGCGGGGCGTGTGCTGAAAACGGTGAGCACTACAGTAGAACAGATTTATCCAGAGGAGATGGTAGTTACTGGTGAAGATGTTCATACTTTGGATTTACTGGGTATTGAAAAGGCGCAGCAGATTTTAAATGAGAATAATGATACAAAATTCAAATTTTATTGTGTAGGTTATTCTGTGGTAAAGTATTATTTGAATGGAGATGTATTTTCCAACTTGGAAGGCCATAAGGCGGAAGTGGTCAGTGAGGATATCATTGTAACATTTCTGCCAGAAGATGTTGTGGACGGTCTTTATTCGGCGGTGGGGCTTGCAGGTTTACGCGTTGCAAATATGACTTTGGAGCCAATTGCTGCGATTAATGTAGCCATTCCTGAGACATTTCGGATGCTGAATATCGCCTTAGTGGATGTAGGAGCGGGAACCAGTGATATTTCGGTTACGAGAGATGGCAGTATTATCGCCTATGGTATGATTCCAAGCGCAGGAGATGAGATTACAGAACTTTTAGTTCAGCATTATTTGGTGGATTTTAAGATGGCGGAGCATATCAAACTCAGCGCTACGACAGAAAAAGAGATTGAATATCAAGATATCATGATGATCAAGCATACGGTGCCAGTGGAGGAGGTCTGGGAGCTTATCAAACCTCTGGTGGATGACCTTGTGGAGAGTATCGCGGCAAAGATCAAAGAGTTAAACGGAGATCAGACAGTGAGCGCTGCCTTTGTGGTAGGCGGTGGCGGAAAAGTGCACGGCTTTATTGAACATCTGGCAGAGGAATTGGAGCTTCCACAGGAACGTGTTGCCTTAAGAGGTGAGGAAGTATTACAAGAAATTCATTTTATGCAGGGAGATATCAAGAAAGATCCACTTTTGGTAACGCCCATTGGAATCTGCTTGAATTATTACGATCAGAGAAATAATTTTATCTTTGTGCGTTTTAACGGAGTGAGGATAAAATTATATGATAACAATAAATTAACCATTGTGGATGCTGCGTTGCAAGCAGGATTCCCCAATGAACAGCTTTTCCCACGCAGGGGCAAAGAGATCAATTTCACAGTCAATGGAAAGAAGCGGATTGCAAGGGGGGAATCGGGTGATTCTGCTGTGGTACGGGTGAATGGCCGCTTGACCAATATCAATGCCCCGTTGGAAGTAAACAGCGATATTATCATTGAACCTTCCACTCAAGGGGAACCAGCAGTGTGTAGATTGGAGGAACTGGAGGAGTATGGCAAGCCAATGTTGAATTTTGAGGTCAACGGAAAGCCGATTTCTTGTCCAAGATTTGCAGAAGTGAACGGAGTTATGGAGCCACCTTATTATGAGATCCAAGAAGATGATGAGATCGAGATGAGAAGTTATTATACGGTGGCTCAGATCATAGAGTTTATGGATGTGGAAGTGGATATGGAACAGGATATCCTTGTCAATAATAAACTAGCAGATCTGGACACGCTGGTATATGAAAACTTCTCGATTGAATGGAAAGTGCTTGCGTTTCGGACACACCGCTCAGACGTGGAAAAAAAACAGAGTCGGGAAGAATTGAGAGAAGAGAGAATTAAGAAGATCATAGAGAAAAAACAGAGCCGAGAAGAAAAGGCCAAGGAAGAAGAGCAGGCAGAGGAAGAAAGGCAGCTTCCAGCCAAACAGGAGCCATCCGTGCCAGCTGAGGTGGAACTCTCTGTTGTGGTAAATAATCTTCCCATTATTCTCAAAGGAAAAACTTCCTATATATTTGTGGATGTGTTTAACTATATCGACTTTGATTTAAATGCTGGAAATGGCAGAGCTGTTGTTACCCGGTTAAATGGGGAAGCTCCATCTTATACGGCATCTCTGAAAGAGGGAGATGTGGTGGAAGTGTACTGGGAGGATTAACAGAAGATGAGATTGTGCAGCATTGCCAGTGGAAGCAGCGGAAACTGTATTTTTGCAGGGTCTGATCTGGCAAATCTTATGATAGATGTCGGGATCAGCGGCAAAAAGATTGAGGAAGGTTTGAATGAAATTGGACATACAACCAGAGAGATAGACGGTATTTTGATTACACATGAGCATTCAGACCATATTGGTGGTTTAGGTGTGGTGGCAAGACGGTATGGAATACCCATCTATGCCACCAAAGGAACCTGGGAAGCGATTTTAAAGTGTAAAAGCATTGGGAAGATTCCAGAAGGTTTGTATCGGGAAGTGCAAGCAGATATGGAAACAGTGATTGGAGATATCACAGTGACGCCTATCAAGATCTCCCACGATGCAGCCCAGCCAGTTGCCTACGTCATACGGCAGGGAGGAAAATCCATGGCAGTGATGACAGATCTTGGAAAATATGACAGTTATATTGTGGACCGACTTCAGAACATGGATCTGTTGCTGTTAGAGGCAAATCACGATGTACATATGCTACAGGTGGGAAGCTATCCCTATTACCTGAAACAACGGATTTTAGGGGAACGAGGGCATCTTTCCAATGAACTGTCTGGACAGCTTTTAAGCCAAGTGCTCCATGATGGATTGAAAGCTGTAATTTTGGGGCATTTGAGCAAGGAAAATAATTATGAGCAGCTTGCCTATGAAACAGTGCGCTTAGAAATAGATTTGTCAGATAATTCCTATCATGCAAAGGATTTTCCCATTTATGTGGCGAAGCGTGATATGGTATCCGATATGTTTGAAGTTTAGAACATTTTTCAAACGCGTTTTAGCAGAAAAACATTACTTGGAGGAACAAGATGGAAAAAAATATGGATAGAACAATTATTACAGTTGTGGGAAAAGATACGGTTGGGATTATTGCAAAGGTATGTACTTATCTATCAGAACACCATATTAATGTGCTGGATATCAGCCAGACGATTGTACAGGAATTTTTTAATATGATGATGATTGCAGATATGAAACATTCAGATAAACCTTTTGATCAGTGTGCCAAAGATCTGGAATTGTTAGGGGAAGAAATTGGCGTGAACATCAAATGTCAAAGGGAAGAGATATTCAACAAAATGCATAGAATTTAAGGAGCAGCAGAATGATTAACATTTGGGAAGTAAATGAGACCAATAAAATGATTGAGCAGGAAAATCTGGATGTGCGGACCATTACCATGGGAATCAGTCTGCTGGATTGTATCGATTCAGATCTGCAAAGACTCAATGATAAGATCTATCAAAAAATTACGTCAATAGCAGAAAAGCTTGTGGAGACAGGGGAAGAAATTGAACGAAATTATTGTATTCCCATTGTAAATAAGCGAATTTCTGTTACACCTATTGCTTTGGTCGGGCAGGCGGCATGTAAGTCCCCAGAAGATTTTGTGACGATTGCTAGGACCTTGGATCGCGCAGCAAAGACCGTCGGAGTCAACTTTATCGGAGGATATTCTGCATTGGTTTCCAAAGGAATGACAGTAGGAGATGAAAATTTGATCCGCTCTATTCCGAAGGCTCTTGCGGAGACAGAACGGGTGTGTAGTTCTGTAAATGTGGGTTCCACGAAAACAGGAATTGACATGGATGCAGTAAAACTTATGGGTGAAATCATCTTAAAAACAGCGGAGTATACCAAAGAAAATGATTCTCTGGGCTGTGCGAAGCTGGTGGTATTTTGTAATGCTCCTGACGATAATCCCTTTATGGCTGGAGCTTTCCATGGGGTTACGGAGGCAGACGCTATCATCAATGTAGGAGTATCAGGTCCAGGTGTAGTTAAAAAGGCGTTGGAACAAGTTCGCGGAGAAAGTTTTGAGATACTCTGTGAAACGATCAAAAAGACAGCCTTTAAGATTACACGTGTTGGACAGTTGGTGGCGCAGGAGGCTAGCAGGAGACTTGGGATTCCATTTGGCATCATTGATCTCTCTTTGGCGCCTACTCCAGCAGTGGGTGATTCAGTGGCAGAAATCTTAGAGGAGATTGGCTTGGAATATGCAGGAGCACCTGGAACGACTGCGGCTTTGGCCTTGTTAAATGATCAGGTCAAAAAGGGCGGTATTATGGCATCTTCCTATGTGGGAGGCTTGAGCGGCGCCTTTATTCCGGTAAGTGAAGATCAGGGAATGATCAATGCAGTGGAGGCAGGGGCCTTGACATTGGAAAAATTAGAGGCCATGACCTGTGTCTGTTCCGTGGGTCTTGATATGATTGCAATTCCGGGAGATGTTCCAGCAACTACAATTTCTGGAGTGATAGCGGATGAGATGGCAATCGGGATGATCAATCAAAAAACTACGGCTGTTCGTTTGATACCAGTGATTGGAAAAGGAATTGGAGAGACAGTGGAATTTGGAGGATTGCTGGGCCATGCGCCAGTCATTCCAGTGAACAGATATGGATGTGAGGCGTTTATCAATCGGAAAGGAAGAATTCCAGCACCGGTGCACAGTTTTAAAAATTGATTTTGTCGGCGCAGGCGGACATGACTTGTGTAATGTGATGCAGTGTGTTATGATAGAGTATGATAAAATACACCGGAGGTGGAACCTTTGAACGAGAGAGAAGATTACCTGGACAGATTGTTGCGGGGGATGGATGATGAAGAAGAATTAGGAGCAAACGAAGATTTCTTCAGTTCCCCAAGCAGCACATCTCAGGATGGGGAGGATGATTTCCTTCAGGCTTTTGAGAAGAGCAGGTCCCAGACGGGAGATACCATGGAACAGGGACAGGACAATGATATGGATTTCGGTATCGATGATATCGTAAGCAATGTAAAGAGCGGAAATCTGGAGGAGTTGGATGGGTTTGGAAGCTTTGAAGATGGGGCGGATTTATCCATGGAAGATTCTTTACAGAATTTTGAGGAAGACCAGGACAATCTGGATGAAATTGGAACTGGGTTTGGTGACAATACGCCGAATTTTGAGGTGAACACCCTCGATGGAGGAGGCCAGGAAGACGATTTTATGTCCGGAGAGGCGAATCAGGAGCTTTTGGATATGCTTTCTGGAATTGGTGATGAGGAACCAGATCCTTTTGCAGAATCAGATTCTTTTGAGGAAGAGTTTGGTTTTTCACAGGAAGATGCGATGGATATGACAGAGGAGCCAGAAGAGATGGGAGAATCAGAATCTTTGGAGCGTCCACAGACTACAGAAGGAATAGACTCAGCAGTCCAAGATCTTGCAAGGGAACTTGAAGGATTGGGATTGGAGATGGATGCGGCGTCAGCCGCAGAGACGGAGCCTCCTAAGAAGAAAAAGATAGAAAAAGAAAAAACAAAGGGATCTGAGGGAGAGAAGGGCGAAAAAGTAGGATTTTTTAAGAAATTCTCCAACTTAATGTTTGGAGGAGAAGAGATTATTGAGCTTTCCGAGGAAGAAGCCAAGGAACTGGATGAACAGGAAAGCAAGAAAGCTGCTGCTGAGGCAGAGGAGAAGGAACGCAAAAAGCAGCAAAAGAAAGAAGAAAAAGATCAAAAGAAAAAGGAAAAGGCAGAAAAGAAAGCGCAGAAAGCACAGGCGAAAAAAGACAAACCTAAGAAAGAGAAACCGCCAAGAGTTATAGAAAAGACAAAACCTCTTCCGAAATTACCAGTATTTCTCATTATGCTAGTGTGCCTTTCTCTGGTTCTTTTGATTCATTTGGTGTCGAATCAAGTAGGCTACACGCTCAGCATTTCTCAGGCCAAGGAGTATTATGACCAGGGCGAGTATGTGGAAGCTTACAGTTGCTTTGACCAGGGAAGCAAGGTAAAAGAGGTGGATGAGGAACTGTATGAAAAGTCTAGACTTACTGCTTATATCCAGCAGCCTCTGAATAGCTATGAGGTTTATCAGAAGCAGAAAATGTATTCTGAGGCATTGAGCGCATTGATTCTTGGAGTTGGAAGATATGATAGAAATGCAAAGGAAGCCGCGTCGGCAGGAGTGTCGTTGGAGTATGACGGAATGTTGTCTAAGATAGAAAAAACATTGAAGAAAAAGTATGATATGACGTTAGACCAGGCAAGGGAGCTTTATGCTATCCGAGAGAAAGAGGAGTATACTTTGAAATTGTATGATATCATAGATAAACTTGGGCTGGAGTAGAAGAGAGGCAGGAACAGCGGCATGATAGCAGTGATTGATTATGATGCAGGGAATTTGAAAAGTGTGGAAAAAGCATTGAAATATCTGGGGGAGGAGAGCATTGTTACCAGAGATTTTAAAGAGATTTTAGCAGCGGACAAGGTGATTCTTCCAGGAGTTGGAGCTTTTGGTGAGGCAATGGAGCATTTAAAACACTATGAGCTTGACAAAACGATCCGTGAGGTAGTGGAACAGAAAACACCTTTTTTGGGAATCTGTCTGGGGCTTCAGCTTTTGTTTGAGGGAAGTCAAGAAAGTGGTGGTGTACAAGGACTTCAAATTTTAGAAGGTGAGATTGTGAAGATTCCTGATAAGCCAGGACTAAAAATCCCACATATAGGTTGGAATTCTTTGCATCTTCAAAATCAGGGCCGGTTGTTTGAAGGGATTGGTGAAGGGGTTTTTGTATATTTTGTGCATTCCTATTATTTGAAAGCAAAGGATGAGAAGATTGTTAAGGCGTGTACAGATTACAGCACACAGATCCATGCATCTGTGGAACAAGGAAATGTATTTGCCTGTCAATTTCATCCAGAGAAAAGTAGCAACACAGGATTGAAGATACTACAGAATTTTGCTAAGGCAGGAAAGGTGGGATAATATGTTTACGAAGAGAATCATTCCCTGCCTGGACGTACATAATGGGCGTGTGGTAAAAGGCATTAATTTTGTGAATCTGAAAGACGCTGGAGACCCAGTGGAAGTGGCGGCTGCTTATGATCAGGCGGGGGCAGATGAAGTTGTATTTTTGGATATTACAGCTTCCTCGGATTCCAGGGAAACCGTGGTGGATATGGTACGGCGTGTGGCTGAAACGGTGTTTATTCCTTTTACGGTTGGAGGAGGAATTCGCTCCGTGGATGATTTCAAGGCGCTGCTTCGGGAAGGGGCAGATAAGATTTCCATCAATTCTTCCGCAATCAATAAGCCAGAGCTGATCAGTGATGCCGCAGATAAATTTGGCAGTCAGTGTGTGGTGGTCGCCATTGATGCAAAACGCAGAGCGGACGGCAGTGGATGGAATGTCTATAAGAATGGCGGAAGAGTCGATACAGGTCTGGACGCAGTGGAATGGGCGATACAGGCAGACCATAGAGGAGCAGGAGAGATTTTACTTACCAGTATGGATTGTGATGGCACCAAGGCGGGGTATGATTTAGAGTTAACAAAATTGATTTCAGACCAAGTGTCGATTCCGGTAATTGCTTCAGGGGGTGCTGGGATAGAAGAGCATTTCTATGAAGCTTTGACGCAGGGAGGCGCAGATGCGGCTTTAGCAGCTTCTCTATTTCATTATAAGGAATTGGAAATTATGGAATTGAAAAAGTATCTGGCAGGAAAGGGCGTGTCAGTGCGGTTGTAACAGGGAGAATAGGTTGGTTCCGAAAGATGCAGACAGTGAAAGTGAGAACTTTCATCGTAAAAGAAAGGAGTATATCTTATGGGAATGCTGGAAAATGACTGGGCAGAGGCTGTTGGTGAAGAATTTAAAAAACCTTATTATTCTGAACTTTATCAATTTGTAAAAGAGGAATATAGTAGCAAAGTAATTTATCCTCCAGCAGATGATATTTTTAATGCCATGCATTTGACACCTTTGAGTCAGGTGAAAGTATTGATTTTGGGACAGGATCCCTATCATAATGAAGGGCAGGCACATGGGCTTTGTTTTTCTGTGAGGCCGGAAGTCAGTATTCCGCCTTCTCTGGAAAATATTTACAAGGAACTGAAGGATGATTTGGGATGTGAAATCCCGAACCATGGTTATCTGGTAAAGTGGGCCAGCCAGGGAGTTTTGATGCTCAACACGGTACTCACTGTGCGGGCACATCAGGCATTTTCCCATCAGGGTAAGGGCTGGGAGCAGTTTACAGATGCGATTATTCGGGCAGTGAATGCCCAGGATCGTCCTGTTGTCTATATGTTGTGGGGAAAACCAGCACAGAGTAAGAGTTCTATGTTGGATAACCCAAAACATTTGATTTTAAAAGCACCCCATCCAAGCCCTCTGTCTGCATATCGTGGATTTTTTGGGTGTAAGCATTTTAGCCAAGCAAATGAGTTTTTGAAGTCAAATGGAGTAGAGCCTATTGACTGGCAGATTGAAAATATGTTATCATAGTGTTAAGAAAAAGCCAGAAAGCTCCGATATATTATGCAAGAGTATAATTATCAGTCAAAGACAAGGAAGTCGAATTTCGTCAAAGGAGTGGATGTTATGGCATTTTTTGGTGTAAATGATGCAAGTTCAGTCGGTACACTGTTTTCCAGTTTGAATAATAGTTCTAAGAGCGGAGCTGTGAACAGTACCAATGTTTTTGCTGATCATGCAAGTATTCGCAGTGGAAGTTATTTTAAGTTGCTTAAGACATACTATGGTTCTGAAGGCAACTTTGCAGTTTCCAAGATTGCAGATAAGAAGACAACAACTTCTGTTGCAAAGGATTCTACGAAGACCTTAAGCCGTATTGAGAGCAGTGCGGAGGCTTTGAAGGATTCCGCAGATGCGTTGATGGCGAAAGGCACAAAGAGTGTATTTAACCAGACTGAAATTAAAAAGCAGGATGGAGTCGTGAAGGCAGACTATGACCGTGAAGCAATTTATGGTAAAGTGAATGATTTTGTGAAGAAATATAATTCATTGGTAGACAATGTGGAGACTTCAAATACCAAGTCTATTGGTCGCAATGTAGATCAGATGATCAGTCTGACAGACAGCAGGGAGAGGACGCTAAATAAGATTGGCATTACAATCAATAAGGATGATACTTTAAGTATTGATAAAGATTCTTTTATGAAATCGGATATGGAGGATGTCAAGAATTTATTCAACGGATCTGGTTCCTATGGTTATTCTGTCTCTGCAAAAGCTTCTATGATAGACTATCAGGCTCAAAATGAGGCGAGCAAAGCGAACACTTATGGAGCGCGTGGTTCCTATAATTATAATTATAGCTATGGAAGCAATTACAATAGTTTTATTTAAGGGATGAGACAGAGCCGGGAGACAGGTGTGCAGACTGTTTCCCGGCTCTTATCTCGTCTAGTGTAGTGACCACATTATATTCCTATAAATCTCCTTGTCTATCCGCCCATCTACTGCATTGGATTTTCTATCCGTAGCCACCGCTACGCCGTCGAAAATCCGTCTTGTAGATGAGCAAATATTCTGCGGAGTTTTACCGGATATAATGCGGTCACTACACTAGTGTATTGACCACCTGACAATCAGACCAATTACTTGCCTGAATTTCCATCTACTGCGTTAGATTTTCTAGTCGTAGCCACCGCTACGCCGTCAAAAATCTGCCTTGCAGAATGAAAATTCATTCTGCGTCATTAGTCTAAATATTAGGCGGTCAATACACTAGTGTATTGACCTGTCGATATTTAGCCTAATTCAATTTTCTAT
>CAJTVT010000030.1 GCA_910580015.1 uncultured Lachnospiraceae bacterium | reverse complement strand
TATACCTTGCTCTGTAAAGAGCGTCACTGCTGATGCCTTAACTAAATGACATTGGCGAAATCATTCCGCTGTTCCTTCCTTTCCTCTGTCCGTCCTGAAATTTAACTATCCGACTGTTTTGATGATTAAGATCTTATCCCCACCTCGAACCTGTTCCGAAGAAAGCTGATTCGTCTTTACAATCTCTGAGATCGTGGTGAAATTCTCTTTCGCGATATCCCAGAGCTGATCGCCTTCTTTTACAATATATCCAATGATGCCTGGACTTTGTTGCAATTCTTCCATATCCAGAGGAGACTGCTCTACCTCCATAATTTTTTTCACCTGCTGTTGTTCAAACACAATACAGCTTAAACCTAACACCGCCTTCACTTCCACCTGACTGCTGTCTGTCATCACTGTGGTAAGCTGATCAATTCCTGTTTGCAGATGATAACGGCAATTTTTATTAATTCCTGGAACTTCAATCAGATAATGGAAGGGCAATAGATCCTTGATGGAGGCCACTGGCATTCTGTCATCTGATGTCACATACAAGATCGTGACCTGTAACGTCCCTTCTACCTGAATACCACCCTCCACAATTTCTGCCCGCTCTGTCACCGCATACCCCTCACTGGCGCAAATCTGTAAAATAGGTTCTTGATTTTTATCAATACTCATTTTTTCTGAAATTTTACATTTGGAGGCATTTCGAAGAAGAAGTTTCTCAAAAATAGTATCTTGATACACAGGGGTCAATTTTTCATTTACTGCATAGAGATCCGCCACTATCTGATTTTGTTCCTCTGTAAAAATTTGAAGCTCCAGATCCAGCACCAATTCCAGATGAAGCATCCGTTCTTCCCCGTCATAATCCGGCTTCACCTCAAGCTCCACGCCAGACACATCGTAAGATACGTCTGCTATCATATCCTCTGTACAACCATTACAGTCAATTACCCCAGAAAATGGAAGGGCTGTCTCCATCCACTGTAAATGCTCCTCTTCCTCCTCCCCTTCATAAAGGGCAAACACCAACGCTTCCCCTTTCAAATTCAACTGCTGATCGGAAAGGCGCATCTCCACCCCCCTAAGCTGAACACTTTTCCATAGGATCTGTCGAATATTTGGTTTGTTGGAAGGCAGCAGTATTTCCTCTTTAAAACGAAACGTATCCTTTTTGGAAAGGAACAACTCCATCGCTGACAGATTTTGGCTTAAAAGCTGTACCCCATCCTCCTGTCCTACCCCTGTAATCAGCTCCTCATCGTATATTTCATCAATAACCGCCTTTAAGACCACCAGTGCTTTCACACTTAATTTTCTGGAATTTATAATTCCTATAGAGAGATCCTCCATCTCCCATTTCATCTTTGCAGTATCATATTCGTTGGCACCATCTATGGCAAGGCTTTCCTGAAAGGGAATCTCTCCTGTCATGGTATTGATTTTGCCTTCTTCCTGGTCACTGCGATATAATAGGGAAAATTTCAGCACTCCCTTCAGCCATACATGATCCTGTGTGATGGTCGTCTCATCCAGAACCAATTCACCTTTATCCAGTATAATCCGCATTAAATCCGGTTTTAAATCTGGCACATTAAAATCATCATCCAGTGTAATTTGCGTGAAGGCTTTTCCTTTTTCTCGATTCATATGTATGTATTTTTTTTCTAAATCCACAATAAAAACGCTCCTATCCTGAATATTGGTACATTCTATTCAGAACTGGAGCATTTTATTCATTCTGACTTAACACAATTTCATTCTTACGTCTCTTGTCAACACATCTGCATAGCTAAAAGAAAGTAACTTGGGTGGATTCTTCTCGTTCTCATCATCAACCAAAATGGTGAATACGGAAGGATAGGCTCCCTGAATTACGCCTTGTTGAATGTCAATTCTGTTACGCCCTCTGTCTAACTGTATCATGACTTTATTTCCCAACTGCCCTGATACCGATGCGCGTACTTTATCAATATCTGCCTGTTGTACTGCCATTCTTTCCACCTCATTTCACTAATCGGAGAAGTATTGAACACTTTCAAATCCTCTCATAAACAACTCTAAATCCCTTTTAGTATATCACTGTGTTAAATTATTGTCAAAGGGAAATATGTCCCACGATTCGACAGCGCCCGTCCAACAGCATATTTATACTGCAAATTGGCTGTGATAGAGCTCTGAATAGAAACCTTTCTGTTCTAGCAATTGCGTATGGTCTCCCTGTTCCAAAATATGTCCATCCTTCATCACCAAAATAATATCAGCCTCCTGGATGGTGGACAGACGATGCGCTACAATAAAGCTGGTACGTCCTTTCATCATTCGCGCAAAGGCATTTTGTATCTTCATCTCTGTTCTCGTATCAATGGAGGAAGTCGCTTCATCCAAAATCAACATGGGAGGCAAGCAAAGCATGACACGGGCAATACAGAGTAATTGCTTTTGGCCTGCCGACAAACTTCCGCCATCTTCGCCAATCACTGTATCATACCCTTGGGGTAGACGTTTGATAAAGCTGTGAGCATGTGCTGCCTTTGCTGCCTCCAGCAATTCCTCCTCTGTTGCGTCAGGTTTTCCCATCTTAAGATTATCCCGAATGGTCCCCGCTTTCAACCATGTCTCCTGCAAGACCATACCATAACTCTCTCGCAGACTTTTTCGGGTCACTGTTCGGATATCTTTATTTTCCACCTCAATGCATCCGTCATCCACATCATAAAAACGCATGAGCAGATTGATCAGCGTCGTCTTGCCACAACCAGTGGGACCTACAATTGCCACCCTTTGCCCCGGCTGTACTTTTAAATTAAAATCTTCAATTAATTTCTGTCCTGGTTCATACGAGAAATACACATGTTCCAGATCAACATTTCCCTCCACATGCTCCAAAATCTCTGCCTGTGCAGGCTCTGGAATTTGTGGTTCTTCCTCAATCAACGTAAAGATCCGTTCTGCACAGGCAAGGGCATTCTGCAATTCCGTTACCACACCAGAAATCTCATTAAAAGGCTTCGTATATTGATTGGCATAGCTTAAAAAACAAGACAACTGTCCCACAGTAAACGCACCGCCAGACATCGCAAACAATGCTCCCACCAAAGCCACACCTGTATACACCAGACTGTTGACAAAACGAGTTCCGGGATTGGTCAAGGAGGAAAAAAACGTTGCCTGCAAGGATGCTTTTTCCAACCTGCCATTGATTTCGTCAAATTTTTCCAACACATCACTTTCTTTGGAGAACGCCTGAACCACTTTCTGGTTTTCAATCATTTCATTAATTAATGAGGTTTGTTCTCCTCGTGTGGTAGACTGAAGCATAAACATAGAAAATGTTCTCTTCGCAATAAAAGCAGCCACAAACAGCGATACTGGTGTTACAAGAACTACCACCAATGTAATCTTGACATTAATGCTCAGCATAAACAGTAATGTGCCTAAAATTGTGACCACTCCTGTGAACAATTGAGAAAATCCCATAAGCAATCCATCCGCAAACTGATCCACATCTGCAATCACCCGACTCACCAGCTCACCATGAGAATGACCATCAATAAATTTCAGTGGAAGAATCTCAATCTTGGCAAATGCCTCTCTGCGGACATCCTGCACCACCTCATAAGTTATCTTATTATTGCACACATTCATCAACCACTGTGCCAGCGCTGTCACCAAGATAATGATGCCCATCTGCCATAACAATTTTGTGAGAACTGAAAATTCCACCTGCCCAGGCCCCAAAATATGATCAATGGCACGTCCCGTCAGCACTGGAATATACAAAGTAGCCGCCACAGTTGCCACCGCAAATGCCAATGACAACGCCAAATACACTCGATAAGACTGAATGTATTTCAAGACTTTCTTTAAGGTTTTGCCCTGATATTTCTTTTCTTTCTTTTCCATCTCTTCCTCCTGCGCTACTGCTTTTTATACTGGGAATCATAGATTTCTTGGTAAACTTGGCACTGCTCCAGCAATTTTTCATGAGTCCCTATTCCTGCCACTTCCCCATCATCTAACACAATAATTTTATCTGCATGTTGAATAGAAGAAGTCCGCTGAGACACAATAAATACCGTAGGTTTTCCTTCCATGTCACGAATTGCTTTTCTAAGCCTTGCATCCGTGGCATAGTCAAGTGCTGAAGCGCTGTCATCCAAAATCAAAATTTCCGGTTTGCGCACCAATGCCCTTGCAATTGTCAAACGTTGTCTCTGCCCACCAGAGAAATTCTTCCCCCCCTGTTCCACAATAGAATCTAATTTTCCTTCCTTGCTCTCCACAACCTCTCTGGCCTGCGCTGTGTCCAACGCTTGATACAATTCTTCATCTGTGGCATCCTCTTTGCCCCAGCAGAGATTCTCACGGATGGTTCCCTGAAAGAGCACCGCTTTCTGCATGACAATCCCCACCTTCTGACGAAGTTCTTCCAAGGAAAATTCCTTTACGTTCTTCCCCTGAATCAGCACTTCCCCTCTGGTCACATCATAAAACCGAGGAATCAAATGTACCAGAGATGTCTTTCCTGAACCTGTTCCACCAATTACACCGATCGTTTCACCTTTTTCCACAGAAAAATCTATA
This sequence comes from uncultured Lachnospiraceae bacterium, assembly GCA_910580015.1. Taxonomy (GTDB): domain Bacteria; phylum Bacillota; class Clostridia; order Lachnospirales; family Lachnospiraceae; genus Petralouisia. The sequence goes on along the minus strand of CAJTVT010000030.1, from coordinate 28,280 downwards.
TCTGATAGACTTTCCCCGCCTGCCTCCTGATAGGTGAGACCCACATGGGAAAACTGTACCATAGGTATTCCTTCTGGATCCTTTTCTTGTTTCTCTTCTAAGTCCAATGATCCTTTCCATTCCTGTGTGAGAGGCATACTGCTTTTCATCTCCAAAATAGATGATACACGATTTCCACATGCCGCTGCCTTGGTGATGGTCACAATCAAATTGGCAAGTTTGATCAACTCCACCAGAATCTGAGACATATAGTTGACTAGGGCAACAACTTCTCCCTGCGTAAGGTTTCCAATATTGACCTGTATCGCACCAGTATACAAAAGAACGATGGTTGCACCATTGACAATTACATATGTCACAGGATTTAAAAAAGCGCTGATTTTTCCCACATATGTCTGCATGGCGGTAAGGCTTTCCAACCCTTCCTCAAACCGTTCCTTTTCCTCCTCCTCTTTGTGAAATGCACGAATCACTCTGGCGCCTGTCAGATTTTCTCTCGTAATACCCAGCACTTTATCTAATCGTTCCTGTACTTTCCGATACAGAGGAATACTCACTGCCATCACGCCGAACACAACCAACGACAACAGTGGTATTGTCACAACGAAAATGAGAGCTGCTTTCCAGTCAATCGTAAATGCCATCACCATAGCTCCAAATACGATAAAGGGAGACCGCAGAAACAGTCGCAACACCATGTTCACACCGGACTGCGCCTGATTGATATCACTGGTCATTCTTGTAATCAAGGTAGCTGTTCCAGCCTTATCAATTTCTGAAAAGGAAAAAGTCTGAATATGAGCAAACAATGCATGACGTACTTTCGTTCCAAACCCTGCCGCAGCCTTTGCTGCAAAATACTGGGCAGTGACAGAACATATTAACCCTATCAGTCCCAGAGCCACCATAACGAGACACATCCGCAGGATAAACCCGCTGTCACTGTCTGCAATACCCACATCAATAATGGCAGACACCACCAGAGGAACAATCAGTTCAAAGGACGCCTCCAACATTTTAAACAGAGGCGCCAACACACATTCTTTCTTATAATTTTTCAAATACATCAATAAATTTTTCATAGAGATTCCTTTCGCCCTTGTTTCCGGGTCTCTTTCTAAATATTATACTTATCCCGACTAAAAGGAATTATACAAAATTTTCCTGGAAAATTCAATTGCTGGACAAAAAAACAGAGATGTTAGAACTGGCAATTTCACATTTCCAGCTCCAACACCTCGATTGCTTATGTTTCTTCCCTACTTTCGTTTTTTGTGTTTCTACATATGATAATTAATCCGCTCCACCAATGATTCTCTCCGTAAATTTCTACTAAGCAAGAATGAGAGCGCCCCTTGGAGTAATACGATAACCAAAATCATGACACCAATCTCCACCATTGGAAAGTGATATTCATTGATTCCAAAAGTATGTTTTTCTTTTGCATACTGGAACAATGCGTAACCGAATGGGCAACCCACTACCAGTGATACCACTGCTGTTCCTATTGAAAAAAGGATTCCTTCCATTTGAAGCATTTGATTGAGCTGGCGGTTCGTCATGCCAACCGCTTGCAGCACTCCCAACTCGCGTTTTCTAGTAACCACCCCTGTGATAATCGTGTTGGCCATATTGAAAAATCCTATAATGCCAAGTAATGCCAAAAATGAATATATACCATACTGCATCACACTGGTTCCCATCTTTGCCTGTTTCATCGCATTGTCATAGGAATCCATCTCCACATGGGAAGTGCCTGTCAAAAGTTCCGAAATGGCTGCCTCCACTTTTGCTTTATCCTTCACAGCACAGTCCACCCAGACTTTTTCTGTGACTTCCTCCTTAATCCCAAGTTTATCAAATGTCTCCTGCGTAATCACCCAGCTTCCAGGAGCAGAGCCAAAAGAACCCATAATTTCTCCCTGATACTCCGCCTGACCTCCCGTTAAATCTTTCCAATGTATTTGCTGCCCAAGCTCATATCCATATTCTTCAAAAAAAGTAGAAAATCCATAAATGATCCCATCTTTGGCGCTTACTTGGTCGTAATCTACATTTCCTAAGACTGAGCCCTTTCCATATCGGTCAAATGCCTCTCTGTCCAAAACACAGATGGTGGTTCGAGGTCCATCCTCATCCTCGTTGCCAACTTGCAGATTTTCTGCCGCAAACACCTTCATCTCTCTCACCTCTGTAACCCCAGGAATTGCCTTTAACTGTTCCCGAAATTCTTTCCCCAAAGGATTCTGGCGCTGAACATTGAACAGATTGTTTTCTGGGTAGGCCTCATCATTCAAGCTGCAATCCAGCTCAATAGAGAACTGTCCATATTCCATAGAACGCCGAGCCTCAAATTCTTGATCAAAATTTCCTGCCAGATTCGAAAGCACCACAAACAGTACACAAGATAACCCCATCGTAAAGATGGTGGACACCGTTCTACGACGGTTCTGCGCCAGAACTGCCATGGTCATGCCCAAGACAGATATTCTCTTCACACCTTTGCGCATAGACTTTTTCCTGCCAGAGCTCTCCTGATAACGCATAGCCTCCACCGGAGAAATTCTGACTACCGTTCGTATAGGATAGAATAACGCCAGACGGATTGTTATAACAGCAGCCAATGCCACCACAAGCAGCAATGGCAGGGAAACCACAGATACTTTAGAAAACTGTACTCCCGTCAAAACTGCGCTCCCTGATAAAATCAACTTTCTAAATAACACTTCAGCAGTGATGGTTCCAAACAAAATCCCCAGAGGAATGCCGATCGCTGCCAGCATCATACCCTCTGTCAATACCAACCTCTTCATCTGCTTCTTTGTGGCACCTATCGCTCGGATCTTACCATATTCTTGAATTTTCTGCACAATTCCCACCTGAAAAATATTATAGATAACCGCCACCGACACAAAAATAACCATCAAGGCAATTAATATACAAGCCAACACGGTCTCTGTGCCAGGATCATAAGCCCATATCATATATCCAAAATTCGGGGAAACCTGATCTTTTTCAATTCCCACCAGGGCTCCCATCTCCTGTAAAAGTTCCTCACTATCACCATAGACTTCCACAAAATCGCTTAGCCGAAAAGAAACCTGGTATGAACGCATTTCCTTTGAATAGTGGGATTCGTAAAACTCCTGGGACACATACCCCTGAAAAGCCTTTTGAACCACTCCCGTTTTCTGAGAATTTATCACCCCACTGACCATAAATTCATGTTCCGTATAAGCACTTTTACTATCCACTCGGTATGGCACTGTGACCAAATCTCCTGGCTCTGCATGATCCAGTCCCAGCAATGCAAAAAACTCCTCAGATGCCACAATTTCATTTTCCTTAACTGGCAATGTCCCCACTTTCAGTGAACTCAAAAAATTCATATTTTCTGCTGCCGTTTTGTCCAAAAAGGACAATCCCATATCAATACCATTTTCTGCATTTTCAGAATTTACCTGCGCTACATATGCCCCTTTTCCCACACTTGTAAACTCGCTGCGCAATCTTATCTGCTCATATTGTTCCTCTGACACCTGAATAAAAGTTCCACAATAATTCCCATAGATGTTTCCGGCATTCTGACGGTTATGTCGAACCAATCCACAGCCAAAACCTGCAATAGATGCCAGCAGCAATGTTGTCAAAAAGATTGACAATATCATTAAAATACTTCGAAATTGATTTTGACGCAGATTAGAAAACGCCAGTTTTCGAATGGAAACTTTCATCACTGCTCCACCACCTTTCCATCTTCAATCACCAGAATCCGATCCGCAATCTGGGCAATATCCTGATCATGGGTAATCATTACAAGTGTCTGCCCATATTTCTGTGCCGACATTTTCAAAAGACCAATCACCTCGTCACTGGTCTTCGAATCCAAATTTCCTGTTGGTTCATCTGCAAGAATAATGTCTGGCTTGGATGCAATCGCTCTTGCAATCGCTACACGCTGCTGTTGCCCGCCAGACAAGGTGTTAGGGAGATTGTGTATCTTTTCCTCTAATCCCAATGTGCCAATAATATCTCGCACAAAACTTTCGTCCACGTCTCTTCCATCCAGACCTATTGGCAGCACAATGTTTTCCCAGACATTGATCGAAGATACCAGATTAAACGCCTGAAAGATAAATCCAATTTTCCTTCTGCGAAATACAGCAAGTTCTTCCTCCTTCAGCGCAAAAATATTTTTTCCGTTCATCCACACAGTTCCACTGGTGGGAATGTCCAGCCCCCCCAACAGATGGAGCAGGGTACTTTTTCCAGAACCCGATTTTCCCACAATAGCGGCAAATTCTCCTTTTTGAATGGTGATATTGGTGTCTTTGACTGCCTGTACCTGATTTTCCCCAGTTCCATAATATTTGCATAGCTGTTCTGTCTTTAAAATCGTTTCCATATGATAATCCTCCTTTGATATATCTCAACATTTCATTGCTGGCTGCTTTACTTATAGTTTAGCTCCGATTTCTTTCAGAACGCTTGCAAATGAAAAAAAAAGACTTACATATTTGTAAGACTTTTTCATGAACTCAAGGTTGATAAGGAATCTGGACCACAAAGGTACTGCCTCGCTGTTGTGTTCTTTCATATCTAGACGATACCGTAATGCTTCCACCATGTCGCTCCAAAATCTGCCGGGTGAGATATAATCCTACTCCCGATCCTTCTTCCATGTCAACTTCCTGTGCCTTCCCGCGATAAAAACGCTGAAACACTTTGTGATATTCCGCTTTTGGAATCCCAATTCCCTGATCTTCAAACTCAATTCGCAAAAATGTGACACGACGCATCATGCGGATTCGAATTTCTGTGTGTTCTGGACTATATTTCACCGCGTTTTCCAAAATATTGATAAATGCTTCACAAACCCATTTTACATCGTGAGGAATCACTGTTGCAGCCAAATCTTCACTTTCTTCAAATTCTATGGCAATCTGCTTTTTATCTGCTTTTAAATACACACGATTTACTGCTTGCACCAAAGTTTCCAAAATATCTGCTGCTTCTCTTCGAATCTGGATCATCCCTGTCTCCATTCTGGAAATATTGACAAGTGCCCCCGTCAAATTTTCCAATCCCTGAAGTTGTTTCCCACACTGATCCAAAAACTCTTTTTCTTCTTCCTCACTCAAATTTTCCTGATTCAAAATCTCAAAACATGCTTTCACTCCTGCAACTGGCGTCTTCAACTGATGGGAAATATCCGTAACAAGGCTTCTGGTCTCCTCTCTTTCCTCTTGCAAACGTTCCTGACTATACCGAAGCTGCTCACTCAAATCCGCAAGTTGACCTTTGATTCGTTCCATCTCTGTATCTTTGCCATCCAACCGTTCTTGGGCTTCCATCTCAAAAATATCGTCTGAAAATCGATTTAAAATTTGGCTTACCTCTCTAAGCTCCCTCCTCCGACAGTCATTCCACTTCCTCGACACCCAATACAACGACAGCAGATACAAGCCAAATAGAGCTACTGAGATTCCCAAAATACCCAGAACAGAACTCTTCAATTCCCGACGAAATCTGTTATCTTGCTGTTTCAGAAATCCGTAGGATTCCAAACGTTCTCTGCCCAATTTACCTGCTGGTTCCTCTAATCCCTTCAACAATCTTGTAACTGTCAAAAGACTATCTGTACCTTGCTCCTGCTCCTCTATCATGACACATAAAATCTCTATCTTTTCTTGATAACCATGCACTGCTGTGGTAATCAGATACCAGTCCGCCAATACAAGGCCCAATATTCCGATAAGAATGGGAACCATATATTTTTTCATCTTCGGCACTCCTTATCCCAGAGATAGCCAATGCCCCGAATATTTTTAATATATTCTGGCTTAGAACTGTCTGGTTCAATCTTCTCTCGAAGTCTGCGAACATTGACAGCAATGGTATTTTCATCCACAAAATCCCCTTCTGCATCAAAAAGCTGTTCTAAAAGTTGGTTTTTAGACAAAATTTGTTTGGGATGTTCCATAAAAATGCGCAACATCTTCCACTCGTTTTTCGTAAGGGAAACTTCTTTACCAGCCGACAATACCCGCATCTCCTTGACATAGAAACAAATATTCCCCGATTCTATCCGCTCCTGCACCGTCACTTGCTGCTTTTTAAAATAAGCTGATATTTTCAACTTTAGCACAGACAGACTAAAGGGCTTGGTCATATAATCATCTGCCCCAGCCTCATATCCCATCACCTGATCAAGCTCCTGATCTAACGCTGTCAGAAAAATAATATGTACACTGCTCTCTCTGCGCACCTGCTTTACAAAGTCAAGCCCGTTTCCATCTGGCAAAGTAACATCACATATAAGTAGCTCTATCTCTTTTTGATGAAATACACGCTCTGCCTCCGCCACTGTCTTACAAGAATAGATCTCATACCCTTCTTTCTTTAGTGTAAAAGCGATTCCGCGATTGATGCTCTCATCATCTTCCAATAATAATATCGTACCCAAATTTCCTCTCCATAAACATTTAGATTATCATAATATTTAAATCACCATTCAACATAGATTCTCTCGTATATCCACTCTTATTTGCTCTCATTTTGTTCTATCATTTTTATCAAATGTTGAATTAATATAGATGCAAGCATCCCAATAGCAACACCTGCAATGGTACCAGATAAGATCAATACGGGCAGATAGTAGAACAGACTTGCCATCTCCACCACCGCTGCTGCTACCATAATCTGTCCAAAATTGTGAAACACCCCTCCCAATACACTGACCCCAGTAACGGAAAATGTTTTACTCCTCTTTGCCAAAATCATAATAACAAGACTTAATATTCCTCCTGCAAGGCTATAAATCATACTTACAGGATTTCCAAACGTAAATCCTGTAAGCACAATTCGCACCAAGGACAAAGTACACGCGGCCTTTATGCCCATGGTATACAATGTCACAATAATCACTAAATTTGCCAGCCCAAGTTTTATTCCAGGCACACCCAGATTGATAGGCAGCAAGGATTCAATATAAGAAAATACAAATGCCAATGCTGTCAACATTCCCATATATGCAGTTTTCTTCGCCATAAGTTCCCCTTTCCAGCATTGCTTTCTCCAAAATTTTAGGATCATTTCGTACTTCCATCCAAACCTTCTTCTTGACCGTTTTGGATCTCCACTACCACCTGATTTGGCAGACACACCAGACTTTCCCCCTGTCCGCTAACTGGATGCTGTCTGACACACACTTTATCTGGACAAGATGCCTCTATCATATCTGCTTTTCCATCTTGAATTTTCAAGATATTATACGTCCCATCCTCCTGAGGGATTTCTAATGTAATATTGTCGGACAAAGGATAGTGCCCTTTTTCCTCTCCCTTTAAAAATACTACAGCTTCTGGTTCCCTGGTGCTCAGTTTCGAATATAGCGTGACCGTGCCAAACGCCATCAAAGACAACAACAAAAGAAGCCCAATTAAAATTATATCACTTTTCTTCATGAACCTTAAATCCGCTGGAATAACGGATCTCTCCATCCTTTCCTATCCACATTGCTTCCACATCCGCAAGACTCTCCACCAAAGATAATCCCTCTTCCACGTCCATATTAAAAAGAGCCGTGGAAAGCGCATCTGCCATGCCAGAATCTGACGCAAGAACAGATACGGAAGAAACATAATTTGGCGGCATCTGGGTATCTGGGTCTATGATATGGCAGTACCGCACACCATCCACCTCATAATATCGCTGGTAATCCCCACTGGTTACAATGGAAGCGTCGGATAATTCCAAAGAATTGACGTAAGGCTCCTCACTCTCCTTATCGGGATTTTCCACCCCCACCAGCCAGGGTGTACCATCCGCCTTTGCACCCACTGCGCAGACATTTCCACCCACACTGATCAGCACATGTTCCATTCCAAGGTCTCTGGCATATGCGCCGATTCTGGAAACTGCATAACCTTTCCCGATACTTCCCACATCCAAGGACATCTCTGAATCTGCAAGATAGACTGTAGATGCCTCCATATCAAGAATCAAATTTTCCATAGACGTGTGCTCCGCTCTCCTTTTCAATTCATCCTGTCCAGGAAGCTTGGCCTGTCGGGGATTATTAATCCCTTGCTCCCGAAAATCATGCCATAGGGAGAGTACACTTCCATAGGCAATATGAACCTTACCTCCTGTCTTTTCATACAATTCTTTCCCCAACTTCAGCAATTCTATAATTTCAGATTCTACTTTTACTGGTTCCTTTCCAGCAGCATCATTGATGCTTTTCAGGTTCTTAATTCCATCATATGTGTGGTAAATATCATAAAGCTGATGGTAGTACAACAGCTTTTCTTTCAGAAGATCCATTTTCTCTGAAAATTCTTCCTGGTTTTTTGCATATCCTGTTATGGTTGTCACCGTATCAAAACAATCAAAAAATTGTACTTGGTATCGTTTCGGGCTTTGATTTTGCACTTGCACCCATACAATCCCCAAAAACACTACTAGAATTGCCACAAAAATTGCCATACGATATATATTTTTTTGCTTTTTCATCTCTCTATCCAATCAACACTTTTTTCGCTGAAATTCTAGATTCCAACACACTCATTTTCACCTATCACCAGTATAGCAGATTTATCAAAAAACTCAACGTATAACATGCAATGTTTTTGGCTTATTAAACCAATCGACCGCAAAAATCAGAAAAAATACCACCCGTAAGACTTTGGAAAGTCCGGGTGGTAAGCTTACGTTATTTTGCCTTAGGCTTATGAGTCGGATTCGTCCTCAGAAGAATCTGCATCCTCTTTCTCAGAGGGATCTTCTGCTTCATCTTCTGGGTGATTCTCATCGTGGACTTCTTCTTCCTCCTCCTCACTGTGGTCATGCGTTGTCTCTTCTTCGTCATGACTGTGATCATGGTCGTCTTCGCTGGTTTCCGTTTGCTTGATTGTAAATAATTCATCAAACTTAACCTTCGCCCACTCATCTTCATTTAACTCATAGGCCACGCCTTCTTTATATCCATCACACACTTCTGTATAATGGTCATCTTTACGCTGCTGTACAATCGTCTCTTTTTTCTCTTCGGTTTTCTCCTCATCAAAGGTGCTGTCCATACGCACAACATACAAACTGCTTTCTGTAGAAATCACCTTGCTGACCTCTCCTTCCTTCAGCTTGTTTGCCGCCTCAATGACTGCATCATCCAAAGTGTAACTCTCATCTTTCTCACCATAATAATAATTGGAGACTGTGTAACCTGCATTTTCTGCCGCAGCAGTAAAATCATCTTCTGCAGACTTCTGGAAGTCCTTCATCTGCTGTTCCAGTTCTTTTTTCTCATCTTCGGTGTATTCTTTTGTCTCACCATTTTCATCAGTGGTGGAAGCTGTGCTTACACTTACATAACTGATGGCTTTCTGGGCCGCTTCCTCGTCAGATACCTTTGTATCTACCTCTTTGTCCATCTCCACACGCATTTTAGCCTGTATGGTATTGAGCCGGAGCATTTCCTTCACATATTCCTCAGTAGCCCCAAGCTGGCGAATCGCCTGCTTCGAATTGTCTTCCATAAATTTCTTAGCTGCCTCATCCATCGCTGCCAATTCTTCATCTGTGACTTCCACTTTATAATCTGCCATATGTTTTTCCAGCAGATAGAACAGTTCCACGGTCTCTGCTACATTTTTCTTTACAGAAGTCTGCATGTCCGTTCCATCATTAAACATGTCCTGACCCCACATGCCTGTACCAAATACAGACGCAAACTGTCCGTCATAAATTGCCTGTTGATATCTGGCCATAAAATTCATAAACCCAAGGGAAATCTCTTGCCCATCCAAAGTTGCCCCTGTCTTTGTGGCGTCAATATTACTGCCACATGCCGTCAATGTGGAAGCCCCCAATACTGCCGCCAACAACAGGGCCACTAATCTCTTTGCCTTCATAATATCCTCCTATTTATCTTTCCTTTATTCTGTAACATTATAGTTCTTTTTTTTTACACAAGCAACTGTTTTTCTACGAATTTCACGGATTTTTCACTTTTCTTCCACGCCTTTCCATCAACCTGCATCTTTCGTCTCTTCTTCCTCCTGCACCAAAAACTTCCTGGTATCATCCAAAATCAGGTTCACCCGTTCCAGAATCCCCATTGTTTTCTGCCTGGAATGCAAATTTTTTGTATACTCAAAATATGGCGCTTTTGCATCCCGTACAAACTGCAACGCCCCTTCATACTTCTCTGCCATCTGTGCAATATTTGCCGGATTGATCGATGACTGTATATAAAAAGTAAATTTTATTTTATCAGTAAACTCTTTTATTTCCGTATAATAACAGCTATGTGCCTTTGCCTTAAGCTGCGCAATTGCCAAAAGGTTTTCCACCGATTTCGGTGGTTCCCCAAATCGGTCAATCAATTCCTCCAACATTTCCTCGCCTTCTTCCTGATTCTCAATCATGGCAATCCGCTTATAGATATCCAACTTTTGAAATTCATTCGGAATATAAGTTGGAGGAATAAATGCATCCACATCCAATTCCAGAGAGGTATCAAATTGTTCTGGCTCTCCCTCTCCTTTCAACGTTTTCACTGCCTCATTGAGCATTTTGCAGTACAAATCATAACCCACCGCTTCCATATGCCCATGCTGCTGGGCGCCCAGAAGATTACCAGCTCCACGGATCTCCAAATCCCGCATAGCAATCTTAAAGCCGCTGCCTAACTCTGTAAATTCTCGAATGGCAGACAACCGCTTTTCCGCCACTTCCTTCAGCATCTTATTTCTCCGATACATCAAAAAGGCATACGATGTACGATTCGAACGTCCTACCCGTCCTCGAAGTTGGTATAGCTGTGACAATCCCAAATTGTCTGCATCGTGAATAATCATTGTATTTACATTTGAAATATCAAGTCCTGTTTCAATAATTGTGGTACTTACCAAAACATCAATTTCTCCATTGATAAACTGGTACATAATATTTTCCAATTCCCGTTCCTTCATCTGACCATGCGCAAACGCCACATTGGCTTCTGGCACCAATTCTGCAATTCTTGAAGCGATTTCCACAATCTGATTCACCCGATTAAATACATAATAAACCTGACCACTGCGCGCCAATTCCCGATTGATCGCCTCACGAACGATCTCTTCATTGTACTCCATCACATACGTTTGAATTGGAAGACGATCCATCGGAGGTTCTTCTAGCACACTCATATCTCGGATTCCGATCAAGCTCATATGAAGCGTTCTTGGAATCGGTGTAGCTGTCAGAGTTAGTACATCCACATTCTTCTTCATCTGTTTGATCTTCTCTTTATGAGTCACACCGAATCTCTGTTCCTCATCCACGATCAGCAATCCCAGATCTTTAAATACCACATCCTTCGACAGCACTCGGTGTGTTCCAATCACAATATCCACATTTCCCTTCTTCAGATCCTCCACGGTCTTTCGGATCTGTGCTGCTGTGCAAAAACGGCACATCAACTCCACGCGAACTGGAAAATCCTTCATCCTTTGCACAAAATTATTGTAGTGCTGCTGCGCCAAAATGGTGGTAGGTACCAAATAGACCACTTGTTTACTCTCCTGCACCGCTTTAAACGCAGCACGAATGGCAATCTCTGTCTTTCCATATCCCACGTCTCCGCAGATCAGACGATCCATAATCTTCCTGCTCTCCATGTCCTGCTTCGTCGCTTCAATGGCAAGCTCCTGATCCTCTGTCTCCTCAAACGGAAACAACTCTTCAAATTCCCTTTGCCATACCGTATCTGGCCCATACTGAAACCCTTCCGTCTGTTGCCTGGCTGCATAAAGTTCCACCAATTCCCTGGCAATCTCCTTCACCGCCCCCTTTACCCGATTTCTAGTCTTAGTCCACTCTGGTCCATCCAAACGATTGATCTTGGGTCTCTTGGCCTCAGCCCCTGCATATTTCTGAATCGCTTCCAACTGGGTCGCAAGCACATACAAGGTACTTCCCTTATCATATTCAATCTTCACATAATCCTTCGCTGTCTTTTGAATTTCAATCTTCTCAATTCCTCGGTAAATTCCAACTCCATACCGCTCATGCACTACATAATCTCCAACGCTCAATTCTGTAAAGCTCTGGATTCGCTCCCCTTGATAAATTTTACGCTTTTTTTTGCGTTTCTGTTCCCCGCCAAAAATATCACTCTCTGAAATTACCACAAATTTAAGATCTGGATATTCAAACCCCCACTTTAACTTCCCGTACGCCACCATCACTTCCCCAGGCTGCACCAGATGATCATAATCTTCACTATAGAAACAGCTCAGTCCCTCTTCTTGAAGATCTTTGGCAAGATTTCCTGCTCTGGTCCTAGAACCTGACAAAAGAATGACTTGATACTTTTTCTTTTTGTATTGCTGCAAATCTTTTACCAAAAGTTCAAAACTGCGATTGTAGGAATTTACTGTCCTAGAAAAAATATTATATTTTGATTTTATTTCCAAATCACTTGCTTTTGTATCTAAGGTTGTCAACGCAACCGTCTTTCTTCGCTGAATTTTAGCAAAAATCTCGCTGCCAGAGTAGAGCGCTTTCATCTGGCCAGGCAATATATAGCCCTTTTCCAGCCGATGTTTCATACTCTCAGAGAATTCTTCTTCCACCACCCTGCCTTTCTCTGCTAATCTGGCAGGTTCATCCAAAATTACAATGGTATCTTCTGTATCAAAATAGTCCAAAAATGATACTGTCTCCTCTGCAAAATACGTAAGATAACTGTCAATTCCGGAACAATGTCCCAGTTCTTCCACTTCCTCTGTCAATGCATCCACAGCCACTTTCAGCCGGTGTGCTTCCTCCGTCTTCATTTCCCTGCGGAATGCCTCATACAATGCTTCCTTCTCCTGATGGATGGCTGTAAGCCCACGCTCTGTACTCTCTTTCGTCAATATCATCTCACTCGCTGGAAAAATACACACCCGTTCCAAATTTTCAATGGAGCGCTGACTCTCCACATCAAAGCTGCGCATAGAATCAATCTCATCTCCCCAAAGTTCCAAACGGTATGGATTGTCCTCTGTCAATGGAAAAATGTCCACAATACCACCACGGATCGCAAACTGTCCAGCACTTTCTACCTGGTAATTTCTCTCATAGCCCAACTGAATCAAACGACTCTTCACCTCGTCTATATCCAAGGTATCTCCCAATGCATACTCCAATACCCCATGTTGAACGCTAGAGAGTGGCATCACACGGTCCATCAACGCATCAAACGTGGTAATTACCGTTACTTGCCCTCCTTCCAACAGCGCTTTAACGGCTGTCAACCGTTCCGCTGTCAGCAAATTTCCCTGTATATCGGACTGGTAAAACAACACATCCTTGGCCGGATAATAGACTACATTCCGATTAAAAAAACGGAAACTTTCATAAAGTTCCCTTGCTTTCTGCTCCTGAAAGGTTACAATCACACCATTGGAGCCTTCCTCTAAAATACTGTACATGAAATGAGGCTTCTGGGTGTCAATACACCCAGAAACCTGTATCACGCCTTTATATTTTTTCAATTCTTCTTTTAATTTCTCATATTCTTTCAGTCCACGTAACGGTTCTGTAAAACTTTTCATGGTGCCTCCTATTCTCAATTGAACTGATTCATGGCCTGGTCTGTCTTTCCCTGTATCATCAACACTGCCGCCTCACACGCTTTTTCAAAAGCCTCCTCCACAAGCCTTCTCTCTTCCTTTGAAAATCTCCCTAACACATAATCTGCAAGATCCCAACCTTGAGGTTTCTCTCCAACTCCTATTTTAATCCGAAGAAATTCCTGTGTTCCTGCGTGGCTGATAATACTTTTGACCCCATTATGCCCCCCAGCGCTACCTTTTTTTCTGATTCGAAGTCTTCCAGGGGTCAGACTAATGTCATCATAAACGACCAACAGCTCTGATTCTGGATCTAACTTGTAAAAATGAAGTATAGAACTGATGCTCTCCCCGCTAAGGTTCATAAAAGTCTGAGGCTTCACCAGCAACACCTTTTGTCCTTCTATCACACCAGCACCACACAATGCTCTGTATTTTTTCTCTTTGATCTTAATCGCATATTTATCCGCCAACATGTCAATCACATCAAACCCTACATTATGACGTGTTTTCTCATATTTGGAGGACGGATTTCCCAATCCTACAATCACAAACATTTTCATTTTCTCCTTTTTGTAACATCATAAATATCATAGTCTTATGCCAATGCTCCAAAATATAACAAAACAACAGCACCCAACACGATACGATACCATCCAAATGCTTTAAAATCATGTTTTCTTATGTAGCCCATGAGAAAACGAATCACCACAACTGATACAATAAAGGAGACTGCCATTCCTATTAATAATATGCTCAATTCCTGCCTGTTAAATGCAAATCCAAACCCTATAAGCTTCAATAGGCTTGCGCCAAACATCACTGGTATCGCCAAATAAAATGTAAATTCTGCCGCCACAGACCGAGAAACGCCAATCAGGAGAGCCCCGATGATCGTCGCCCCAGATCGGGAAGTTCCAGGAAATACTGCGGCTACAAGTTGAAATAGCCCAATAATAAAGGCAACACTCCAGGTCAATTCTCTGGTGCTGCGATACACAGGTTGCATGCCTTCATTCTGATTCTCCACCGCAATAAAAATAATTCCCACAGTAATTAGCATCACCGCAACAATCCAGAAATTATACAAATTTGCGTCCAGCCAGTCTCCAAATGCAACTCCAACTACCCCAGCCGGAATACATGCTACGAATATTTTTCCCCAGAGTTCCATGATATCCCAATCAATCTTTTCCCTCTCCCTGAGATGAAACGGAAATATTTTCTCCCAAAATAACAACACCACAGCTAAAATGGCTCCTAACTGAACAACCACCAAAAACATACTCCAAAATTCCTGTGACACCTTCATTGGCATGATTTTTTCCAACAAAATCATATGGCCAGTACTGCTTACTGGCAGCCATTCCGTAATTCCTTCCACGATCCCGTAAATAACAGCTTTTAAACTTTCCAACATAATTATGCTTCCTTTCTACACGACTCATTCTGTTACAGTATATCATATCAGAACGACATTTAGGTATAGATTGTTTTTAATTTTTTTGTTTTGATTATATTAAGACTTTTTCTGTTTTTTCTTAATATTACATGAATTTTCTGTTTTCTATTGACTTTTTCCTGTTTTTTCCTTTTAATCAAAGTATATCATCGTAAAGGAGTGTGTTATGAAAATGAAACAATGTCTCAAAAGAAATCTTACGGCTTTGCTAATCCTATGCGTTCTCTCTCTGTCCGTATCTCAGACTGCATTCGCCGCAAAAAAACCAACAACTGTAAAAAATTTAAAATGCGGAGCCACAACAAGCAGCAGTATCAATATTTCTTGGTCATCGCAAAGCGGTATTTCTGGTTACCATGTATTTCGCGCCTCATCTTATGATGGCCCTTACAAACAAATAAAACGGATCGCCCCTGGCAACCACGCTTTTTGTAATATGAAACTCCAGGGCGGAATGGAATATTATTATAGGGTACGCTCCTATGTGATAAAAAATGGCGTTACAGTCACTGGTAAATTTTCTAAAATTCTTACCGCACGTACAAAAGGCAAATCTAGAGCTGCTACCGTCCGTGTTCGTTCAAACATTCGTAAACACGCTGGAACAAATCATCCTGTTGTTGCCACATTAAATGCCGGCACTAAAGTTACCGTCGTCTGCGCTGCAAAAGACAAATCTGGTGGAAACTGGAGCCGCGTCTCTTATACCCTTGGAAATAAAAAACACACAGGTTATATCAGCACAAATCTTCTTTCCCTTGGGCAAAGCAGCAAAAACTCTGGCATTGTAACAGCCAAAAGCGGGCTACGTATTCGGAGATCTCCCAGTACCGCCAGCGGTATTGTAACTACATTGGTCAAAGGCTCAAAAGTTACCATTCTTGGACAAACCACTGGCGCAGATGGTCAAAAATGGTATCATATCAGCGTCAAGAAAAACGGCCGAACATTCAAAGGCTATGCTTACGCACGATATATCAAATTAACATAACGACTCACCATGGAAAACAATCGAAAACTTTGAAGAATAATCAAAAGGTGTTTCAGAAGCCAAACACCCTGCGAGAAACCGCAGGCTATTTTACTTCTGAAACACCTTTCTTCATTGGGTTAGTAACTACATCGCCCTATATTTTTCATAACTTATACTTCCGTGGCAATTTCTTCCTGATACTTATCCAAGATCATCCGTTGAATGCTCTCCCTGGTCTGGGAGTTAATGGGGTGCGCAATATCACGATATTCCCCATCTGCCGCTCTCCTGCTGGGCATAGCGATAAAAAGGCCCTTTTCTCCTTCAATCACTTTAATATCATGAACTACAAACTCCTCATCAATGGTAATAGACACTACCGCCCGCATTTTTCCTTCCTTTTCTACTTTACGGATTCTCACATCTGTTATCTGCATAAATCTCTGCCCCCTTCATAAATCTTCCTATTTCTTAAGAACAGTTTATCCACTGTGAATATGCAGGTTTAAATCACATATCTTTCGTTGTGCTCATACACTACCTTTATTCCATCGCCTCCGCTGAAATAGGTATTTGCACGAAGTGTATCACGACTCTCAACAATACAATTTTCAATATGTGTATTGTCACCGATATATACATCATTTAAAATAATAGAATTTTTAATCACACAATTTTTACCCACAAATACTTTTTTAAACAAGATGGAATTCTCCACCTTACTATTGATAATACAGCCGCTGGAAACCAGACTGTTGCGGACATCAGAACCGATATTATATTTCGCAGGAGGAAGATCGTCCACTTTAGAATAAATTCTTGGCTCTTCCCTAAAATATTTGCGCATCTCAGGTTTCAAGAAATCCATATTTGTTCTGTAATAAGATTCCACTGTTGAAATATTATTCCAGTAGGACTCCAGCTTATAACCGAAAATACGCTTCATATTCTTATAACGGATCAGAATATCTGTCACAAAATCATAACGGTTTTCTTCTGCACAGCGCTCTAACATTTCAATAAGCTGTCTTCTGCGGAGTACATAAATTCCTGCTGAAATAGTATTAGATTGTGCAACCATAGGTTTCTCTTCAAATTCCACAATCCTTGAATCCTCATTCATCCGCACTACGCCAAAACGACTGACATCTTCTCCCACTGGCATGTCCTTACAAACGATGGTAATATCTGCCTTCTTCTCAATATGATATTCCAACAGCTTACTATAATCCATTTTATAGACGCAATCTCCTGCTGCAATAATCACATAAGGCTCATGGCTGCGTTTCAGGAAATCAATATTCCGATACATAGCGTCCGCAGTACCGCGATACCACCACGCATTATCAGAGGTAACAGTGGGATTAAATACATACAAACCACCTTGTTTTCTTCCAAAATCCCACCATTTGGAGGAACTAAGATGTTCATTCAGGCTTCTTGCATTATATTGCGTTAAAATCGCTACCTTCTGAATATGTGAATTACTCATGTTGCTGAGTGCAAAATCAATACAACGATAACTTCCGCCCACTGGCATAGCTGCAATCGCTCTCTTATTTGAAAGCTCCTGCATTTTACTGTTATTTCCGCCTGCTAAAATAATTCCTAACGCTTTCATACTCTGTCACCTGCCTTAATGATTGATTCGCCGCCTGCCAAAAGGCCATCTGGATAGTCTTCTTTCTCTGTCTCACCGGAGATTGCAGTATTCTTACCTACTTTAACACCTGACGGTATAACGGAATTCTCTCCGATGGTAACCAGTCCAAAGGAGTATACACTCTTGTTTAACTTGTTTTCTGCTTCTTCGCCTACGCCAAGCTCCACATTATTTCCTATGGTAACATTCTCTGCCACAATCGCTTTTGTAATGTTAACATTATCTCCAATCACTGTATCTTGCATGATAATAGAATCACGTACCACAGTATCTTTGCCAATCACAACACCAGCTCCGATAACGGAACCATAAACCTTACCATAAATCTCTGTTCCTTCTCCGATAATACACCGCTCAATCACTGCATCTTCTGCGATATACTGGGGTTCAATAATCTCACTCTTAGTATAAATCTTCCAATATTCCTCATAGAGGTTGAACTCTGGAATCAAATCTATCAGCTCCATATTGGCTTCCCAATAAGAACCTAAAGTTCCAACATCCTTCCAGTATCCATTGTACTCATAAGCAAATAACCGTTTACCATTCTCCCGGCAGTATGGAATGATATGTTTACCAAAATCACAATTGCTCTGTTCAGATAAAGTCACCAGGGCATCCTTTAAGACACTCCAGTTAAAGATGTAAATACCCATGGATGCCAAATTACTCCTGGGATTCGCCGGTTTCTCCTCAAATTCCATAATTTGCTTATTTTCATCTGTAATTACCAATCCAAAACGGCTTGCTTCTTCCCAGGGGACTGGCATTGCCGCTATCGTGACATCTGCCTTGTTCTCCTTGTGGAAATCCAGCATCACTTCATAATTCATCTTGTAAATGTGATCGCCTGAAAGAATCAACACATATTCCGGATTATAGCTGTCAATATAATTCAAGTTCTGATAAATCGCATTTGCAGTACCTGAATACCACTCACTGTTATCACTCTTTTCATATGGGGGCAAAACGGTTACTCCGCCATTGTTGCGGTCCAAATCCCAGGGAATACCAATTCCAATATGAGTGTTCAGTCGTAAGGGTTGATACTGTGTAAGCACTCCTACGGTGTCTATCCCAGAATTAACACAATTACTCAATGGAAAATCAATAATTCGATATTTGCCGCCAAATGCTACTGCCGGTTTTGCAACATTGGATGTCAACACTCCAAGTCTGCTCCCCTGACCCCCTGCCAAAAGCATGGCTATCATTTCTTTACGAATCATGTCTCTCACCTCTCGTCAAATAATTTCTTGTTACTTACATCCTAGATTATACCACAAAACATTTATTTAGTACACATATTTCACAATTTTTTTGCCCAAAAATAAATATATTTGTCATTTCGCACAAGATTTTTTGCATACTTGTAACAAAAGAACTTTTGTTTCGTATTCTTTTCCATTTTCAATTTGCAAAATGCCTGCTGTTAGTATAAAATAAAAGAAAATTACTTCTAGAAAGCATTTGCTTTCCATGTAATAATACTCCTGTGGCCCATGGACCTCAGGTTAAGCATAACCATTTGTTATGATCAAAGAAAGATTGGGCAGGTAAAATATATGTACAAAATTAATTTTAAAAAACCAATTCACATTCATTTTATTGGCATAGGCGGAATCAGTATGAGTGGCCTTGCCGAAATTTTACTAAAAGAACATTTTTTTGTTTCTGGTTCAGACTCCAGAGAATCGGAACTGACCACAAAATTGACCTCGCTGGGCGCGGTCATCTCTTACGGACAGCGTGCATCCAACATTCCCAAAGATACCGAAGTTGTCGTCTACACTGCCGCTATCCACCCAGATAATCCCGAACTAAAAAGCGCCCTGGACCGGAACCTTCCTACCCTGACTCGCGCAGAACTTCTCGGACAGATTATGGAGAACTACAGACAATCCATTGCTGTATCTGGCACCCACGGCAAAACCACCACAACCTCAATGATAACCCACATTCTATTAGAATCCTGCTCTGATCCCACAGTGTCTGTGGGCGGAATATTAAAATCCATTGATGGCAATATACGAGTAGGTGAATCTGACATTTTTCTCACAGAAGCATGCGAATATACCAACAGCTTTTTGAATTTCTATCCAAAATACGCCCTCATCCTAAATATAGAAGAAGATCATATGGATTTCTTTCAGGATCTTGCCGACATTCGACATTCTTTCCACATGTTTGCGCAAAATGTCCCACAGGAAGGAACCGTGATTATCAATGGGGAGATCCCAGATCACCAAGTTCTCACAAAAGATTTAACATGCCGTGTCCTAACTTATGGCTTGACCTCTTCTGAATCATATTATGCGGATAATATCACTTTTAATACGAAAGGTTGTGGAAACTTTACATTAATGCATGAAGATACCACCATTGGAAGTATTTCTCTAAACGTACCTGGACAACATAATGTGAGCAATGCTGTGGCCGCCTGCGCGATTGCACTGGAACTGAATGTCTCTTTTGACTCTGTTCAAACAGCCCTCGCCAGCTTCGGCGGTCCTGACAGGCGTTTCGAACACAAAGGAAACCTGGGCGCTATCACCATTGTGGATGATTATGCACACCATCCAACCGAGATCTCTGCTACCCTGTCGGCCGCCAAAAATTGTGGCCAAAATCGCATAATCTGTGTATTTCAACCTCATACCTTCACCCGTACCAAAGCCTTCTTAAAAGAATTTGCACAGGCGCTTTGTGCCGCGGACCTAGTGGTTCTCGCAGACATTTATGCTGCCAGAGAACAGAATACCCTTGGTATCAGCTCAGAAGATTTGCAAAAAGAGTTACAAAATTTGGGCTGTGAATGTTACTATTTTCCATCATTTGACGAAATTGAAAAATTTTTATTAAAAAAATGTATAAACGGCGATCTGTTGATAACTATGGGGGCCGGAGACATTGTACAAGTAGGAGAACACCTCCTTGGTACCTAGTTATCCACATTATCCACATTCTGATTGGGGAAAACTTTCCTCAGGGAATGTGGATTTTTAAGTTTACATAAGATATTTTCCCACAATTGCACTTTTCATGCTGTTTTTCTTTGTTTTCAAGGATTTTTTCTTGTTTCCATAATATTTTTCCACCTAATTATCCACATTATCCACAATCTCCACATTTGCGTAATCCCTTGATTTTACTGGGGTTACAGGAAAAATTTCACTTCTCATTTTGAATTTAATGTGCTATACTTTAAGCCACATAAAAAAGAAAGCGCGCTTTTGACTGGTAGCCCCAAACACTGCAAATGTACTTTAAGCTGGAGGATATTATGACACAGATTACTTTACACAAAGATAACGACAATTCCACTACAACAATTTCCAACCGCTTTATTGATGAATATATGATAGACGCCAATGGAGAATTTGTAAAAATTTATTTATATCTGCTGCGCTGTATGAATTCCCCAGACTGCAGTTTTTCCATTTCCAGAGCCGCAGATAAATTTGACCATACGGAGAAGGATATTCAACGTGCCTTAAAATATTGGGAAAAAATGAATCTTCTTAAGCTGGAATATGCTCAAGATAATTCCATTGCAGGCATTTATTTCCTGGAATCCTCAGACGTACCAGAAACAGATGACGCTGTACCCCTGAAAAAAGCTGCTTCACCGCAGGAAACACACACTGTGTCATCCTTGGAAGAAACTGCCCAAACATCAGTGCATTCCAATCCCCCCTCTTTCCCAGAGCAAAAACGAAAAACGGTCTATACTGCAAATGAGTTAAAGGCATTTCGGGAAAAAGAAGAGATTCAGGAACTGATGTTTATTGCAGAGAGCTACCTTGCAAGACCTCTGACTCCCACAGATATCCAGACACTTCTTTCCTGGTATGACGATCTGGCTCTTTCCACAGATCTGATTGTGTATCTTATGGAATACTGCATTGCAGGAGGGCATTCCAGCCTTCATTATATGGATAAAGTTGCCATAAACTGGAAACAGGAACAAATTCACACTGTGGAACAGGCCAAACGCAGCTCCCAAACTCACAGTCAGCTTCACTATGCTATATTGAAAGCTTTGGGCATTCAGGGCAGGAATCTTGTTCCGGCAGAATTTACATACATCGAGAAATGGAACAAAGAATATGGATTTGGACAGGATATGATCACAGAAGCTTGTAACCGCACCATTCTGTCCATACATCAGCCTAATTTTGATTATGTAGACAGAATCCTTACCAATTGGAAGCGTCAAAATCTCCATAATCTGTCTGATGTGAGAAAAGCAGATGAAGCATTTCATGCTTCCAAATCGGCAAAACATGTACGGACAGCCACTTTCAAAAACTCAACTGCCAAATCTGCTACCCCAAACCGCTTCAACAGCTTTCCTCAGCGTTCCTACAATATGGATCAGTTGGAAGCAGAATTATTAAACACCGCACGTTAAGGAGGCATTTATGGCTCTCAGCAACACCCAGTACAACATTCTCCTACGCCGTTATGAGGCAAAACAGCTTGAAAATCAACACATAATCATGGAACGAGTCCAGGCTGTATATCAGGAGATACCACGCTTGGCGGAGATTGACCAGAGCATTTCTTCTTTGTCCATTCAGCAAGCAAAAAAACTGATCGACGGAAATGATGCAGCACTCACGGAGCTGCGCAGTCAGCTTGGCAAACTGATCTGTGAAAAAAAGAAACTGTTAGCCTCCCACGGCTATCCAAACGATTATTTTGAGCCGCCTTACGGCTGTCCAGACTGTCAGGATACTGGCTACATTGGCAACCAGAAATGCCATTGTTTTCGGCAGGCTGCCATTGACCTGGTGTACACGCAGTCCAATATCCGCCAGATTCTGGATATTGAAAACTTTCAGCATTTTTCCTTTGACTATTACTCTGAGGACCAGTTGAACCCCGCCACAGGGCTTTCCAGTCTGGCCACTGCACAAAATGCAGTCCGCACCTGCCTGGAATTTGTCAAAACCTTTGACAGTGAATTTCGTAACCTGTTTTTCTATGGCGATACTGGGATTGGCAAAACTTATCTCTCCAATTGTGTTGCCAAAGAACTGTTGGATTCCGGCCATTCCGTAATCTATTTCACCGCCTCCTCCCTGTTTCATATTCTGGAAAAAAATACCTTTGGCAGAGAACAGCATTCCAGCGGGGATTACCAAAATATTTTCGAGTGCGACCTTTTGATTATTGATGACCTGGGTACAGAATTATCCAACAGTTTTACCGTATCTCAATTTTTTCTGTGCCTAAATGAACGAATTTTACGCCGAAAATCCACCATTATTTCCACAAATCTAGCCCTTGGTCAACTGGCGGAACTATACTCGGAACGTACATTTTCCAGGATTTCCAGCAGCTATACTATGATGAAACTATTCGGAAATGATATCCGTATTCAAAAAAAACTTCAAAGACAATCTTGCCAAGACTTGTAAGGAATGCTATAATTTTTTGGGTTTTCAATCTTTTACCTATCAACATTTTCACATTTTTTATGGAGGACATTACATGCAGCGCAATGAAAAAAACTATGAAACTATCCCTGCTGGATCCTTGGGAGTCATTTCCCTGGAGGGCTGCCGCGGACTGGGAGAAATGGTGGACAAGTATCTGGTTCAATTCCGCAGCGAAAGAGAACACCGGCACGTAAATGATATTGCTTTTCAGGGATATCATAAAGACACCTATCTGGTAAACGGTTCCACTCCTCGTTTCGGAAGTGGAGAAGCAAAAGGCATTATCAATGAATCGGTCCGTGGATTTGACCTGTATCTGATGGTGGACGTTACAAACTACAGCCTCACCTATACCGTATGTGGGCACAAAAACCACATGTCCCCAGATGACCATTATCAGGATCTGAAACGTATTATCGCCGCTGTCGGCGGAAAAGCTCGACGGATTACCGTTCTGATGCCTTTCCTGTACGAAAGCCGTCAGCATAAACGCACCTCCAGAGAGTCCTTGGACTGTGCCCTTGCTCTGCAAGAATTGACACATATGGGAGTGGACAATATTATTACGTTTGACGCCCATGATCCTCGTGTGCAGAACGCAATTCCCCTGAATGGATTTGAGACAGTCCAGCCAGCCTACCAATTCATCAAAAACATTTTGAATGAGGTGGACGATCTGCAGATAGACAGCGAACACATGATGGTAATCAGCCCAGATGAGGGTGGAACCAACCGTGCGGTATATCTTGCGAATGTACTGGGACTGGATATCGGTATGTTTTACAAACGCCGGGACTATAGCAAAATTGTAGATGGCCGCAACCCCATTGTAGCTCATGAATTTTTGGGTTCCTCTGTGGAAAATAAAGATGTACTGATTATTGACGACATGATCTCTTCTGGAGACAGTATGATCGATGTAGCTACTGAACTGAAAAAACGTAAGGCAGGCCGCATCTTTGTTGTTTCTACCTTCGGTCTTTTTACTAATGGTCTGGAGAAATTCGACAAAGCCGTGGAAGATGGTACCATCTACAAGGTAGTGACTACCAACCTTACTTACCAGACACCGGAGCTGCTGAGCAAACCTTACTATATCAATTGTGATATGAGTAAATACATTGCATATATTATCGACACTCTGAATCATGATCTCTCGATCAGCGATCTCTTAGATCCCTATGAGCGGATTGAATCTCTGGTAAAACGATATATGGCTAACAGAAAGAAATGATTTTTCAAATATACTCGAATAAAAAAGAGCTGCTCCACAGCTCTTTTTTATTCGAAAATATACTTTTTATCCTACAATTTTGTAGTAAGACCTTGCTGTGATTCCATACACAATTGCATAGATCACTGCGAACACTCCCACAGTTCCTGCTGTACAGATGGCAAACAGAGGCATATCTTCCATTCCAAAGAGCAAGATCAGGCGATTCATCATTGGAAATGCCATGACTAGATGAATACATGCCATGACCAGAGGAAGGAAAAATACTTTCAAAATCTGGCTTCGAATGGAGGCACGCACTTCTTTCTTACTCATTCCAACCTTCTGCATAATCTCAAATCGTACTTTATCTTCATACCCTTCAGAGACTTGCTTGTAATAGATAATCAACGTGGTAGCCATCAGGAATACAAACCCCAAGAAAATCCCAAGGAACAGAAAACCACCGCAAAATACCATAAAATTACTCTTTTGTTCTGCCCGAACGTCAATCTTCACCCAGCCATCTTCTTCCTCACCTGTAGCAACCCATTCCTCCAAAAGTTCCTGAATGTGGGTTCCACATGCTATCTGCTCTTCTTCCCCACCGGTTACATTCAGAGCCAGATTATATATAATCTGGCTGGCACGTTCTCCATACACAGATTCCTGAAGTTCATACACCTCCTTCTGTATCTTTTCATCCTTCACTACAATGAAATACACCTCGCACATCATCTCCTGTTTCATATCGGACAACGAAAGCTCTGTGAGATGCTCTTTCACTCGAAAATCCTTGTCTAAAATCTTATATTTCTCCTCCTTCCCTGTACCATTTTTTGTATAACTCAACACCTCATCCTCTGCAAGTTCCACATGCTTTCCTCCAAGGCGCTCATATTCCTCCAAGGTAATCCACTCTACAATACACATTTCACCTTCTGGTTTCACCGACTCAGATGGAGCTAAAACATAGAACATCTGCCCATCTTTATATGCAGTAAAGGATATGTCTGTATAATAGGAAAGTTCTTCTATGCCAATTTCCATATCTGCCGCAGCCTGCATCACAATTTGATTTAAGGTTTTCTTTCCTTTCTCTGACATGTCATACCCAGACAAGTTAATTTCCTTTGGATACCGCCTGACCATCGTAGATTCCACTCCCATATACAAAGACACCGTACCAGACACCATTACAAGTACCATCGTACTTAAAATACAGATGTTGCCAAGCCCCACTGCATTCTGTTTCATCCGGTAAATTAAGCCAGAAACAGAGGTAAAATGACTCGTCTTATAATAGTAAGTTTTATTCTTGCGCAGTATTTTCAGCAAAGCAATACTTCCCGCAGTAAACAGACAGTATGTCCCCAACATAACCAGAATCACGGCCAGGAAAAACAACAGCAACACACCTATCGGGTCTTCTACGAAAAGTGCAATGGCATATCCACTTCCTAAACAAAGGATTCCAAGCACGGCTAGGAACCAACGGGTTTTGGGCTCCTTTTCTCCATGATTTGCACTCTGTAGAAGTTCAATCGGTTTTGCCTTCTGTACTTGAAACAGATTATACACCAGGGTCGCCGCAAAGATACAGGAAAACAAGATTGCTGTACTTACCATGGAGCTCATAGAAATACTAAAACCAAAGGGTACCTCCAAATTTACCAATCTCAGCAATACCAATACAACCAGCTTATTCAACAGGAGACCCACAGCAATCCCAAGAAAAATACTAAGTCCTGCCACAATCAACAGCTCCCAGAACATCATCTTTCCGATATGGCGTTTTTCCATACCCAGAATATTAAAAAGTCCAAATTCTTTTTTCCGTCGTTTCATCAGGAAACTATTGGTATAAAACAAGAAGACCACTGCAAATATCCCCATCACGCCGCAACCAAGCCCTAAAATGATTTTCAAGTCCATACTGCCAGGCATATCTTTGATCCCCTCGTCATTGCTGATCGCACCCATAATATAATACATGGCGCTGGTGCCAATCGCCGCCAATAGATAAGGCAAATACAAGCTGCCATTTTTCTTTAAATTACTGAAGGCAAGCCTTCCATAAAAAAATCTACTCATGCTTTCCACCACCTGTCGTAATCACTGTAAGTGTATCGGAAATCTTCTGATACATTTCCTCATTGCTGCTGGAACCTTTATAAATCTGATGGAATACCTGGCCATCTTTGATAAACAATACCCGTTTAGCACAGCTAGCGGCCTTGATGGAATGTGTTACCATCAAAATCGTCTGGCCTTCCTGGTTAATTGCCTGAAACATCGATAGCAAACTCTCTGCTGCCTTTGAGTCCAAAGCTCCGGTGGGCTCATCCGCCAAAATCATCTGTGGATTGGTGATCAGGGCTCTTGCCACTGCTGCACGTTGTTTTTGTCCCCCTGATACTTCATATGGGTACTTCCCCAATATTTCATTGATTCCAAGTTTTCCTGCAATTGGCATCAGACGGCTACGCATTTCATTATATCCTGTCCCTGCAAGTACCAGAGGTAGAAAAATATTGTCCTGAATACTAAAGGTATCTAACAAATTAAAATCCTGAAAGACAAATCCAAGATTTTTTCGCCGAAAGGAAGATAATTCACGCTCCCGGATAGCAGAAAGATTTTTCCCATTCAAAATTACCTGGCCTGCCGTCGCCTTATCCAAAGCTGCAAGAATATTCAAAAGCGTGGTTTTACCAGAGCCAGATTCTCCCATAATCGCCACATATTCTCCCTCTTCCACAGAAAAACTTACATCTGTCAAAGCCTGAACTTGATTTCCACCAAAACGCGTGGTATATACTTTTTTTACATTATTTACTTCCAATATTGCCATATATGCCTCCTTTTTCACTGTCGCTGCCTAACGCTCAATCATTTTTATCAACAGGCAGATTCATTTCTGTTTCTATGGCTATTATACAAAAACAGCGTTCTTCCTGCCTTAATTTTGACTTACATTTCATAGGTTTTTCTTACGATTTTGTAAGTTATGTGGAACTGTGCTTTTATCTTCATACACAGCTTCAATGAGGCAATTGTTATCTGAAGTTATTATTAAGTGTGTAAATATCTATGTACATGGATCTATCTCACCGCCGATTGTCCATGGTACAGACTTTACACTGTCTAAAAGATCCGCTATAATAATTGTAACTTATATACTGCAAAAATGACAAAGGCGGTGATGATATGGAGGTAATGGAAATGACACTTGATGAATTAAAGCAAGTCACCATTGATTACTATGTAAATTTACAACGTATTAAAAAAGCGGACACAGAAAACAATCCAGAATTAGCATATCAGTTGAGAGTTGTAAAAAACAAATTAGCTTCTCTTGGCATCCCATCGGAAGAATATGAAATGTAAAAATTCTAAAATTAGAAGTGTAAAGTCTATGGATTTATCATTGACTTTACACTTTTTTTGTACGGAATTACAAAATATGCTCTATGAAAGATATCCAAACTTCCGATGTTCAAAAAACTTGTACTGTTATTATTTGTCAGTTTATTTGAAACATATTCCTATCAATATTGGACATACTCTATTCTTACATTCGGTGATCCGTTCTCACCGTTTCTATATATTTTTAGACAATCTGACAATGGAGTGATTAACATGAAAGTTATGCTGAACGAAATCCTTCAAAATCAAGGGATCTCACAAAACAAAATAGCGAAAGACACTGGAATCTCCACCACGACCCTTAGAAATCTGAGTCATAACCGGACAACACGGATCAGTTTTGACATACTAGAAAAGATCTGCATTTATTTGAATTGTGGCATTGAAGATATCCTCTGTATTGAAAAGTAAAAAGGCAGCTCTACAAGCTGCCTTTTTAGGAGAAGGTATTTTTACTATGGGGTGTAGCAAAAACTATATAATGTATTG
>CAJTVT010000029.1 GCA_910580015.1 uncultured Lachnospiraceae bacterium | reverse complement strand
ACGACCTGCACCCTTTCCAGGGGTGTCCCTTCGGCCAGCTTGGGTACTTCTCCATATGGCAGAATAGCATTTCACTATTAAGCTGTAATAATGAATGATTCCTAATGATAACGGAGAAGGTGGGATTCGAACCCACGGTCCCTTTCGGAATCACTGGTTTTCAAGACCAGCTCCTTAAACCACTCGGACACCTCTCCATAAGCAATTCATTCATTGCGCATGTCGATTTCAATTATTGTTTGTCCTCAACAATGCATGTATGATTTTAGCAAAACAATCTTAATATGTCAATAGTTTTTTTAATTTTTTTTACATTTTTTTTACAAACCCAATTTTGATGCCTTTCGACATTATTATAAACTACTGATAATAACAAAAATGTTCGAAAAATCTGTAGCTCACAGATTTTTCGAACATTAAAAATTACGATTCATGAATCTATTTATTGTCTATCTAGAAGCAAGTATTAATCCATATCCATAAGTTCCTGCATCAGATTGGTATAATCTGTCCGATTCTCTTTCAGAAATTTAATAGCAGAAGATGGATGGCTGTTTAAAATTCCAGTCAGAAGATACGGAATATCATAGCCCCACACAGCACCTTCTTCTTTTAATTTGAGCATATGTTTTTCTACAAAACGAATCATCGGAATCTCATTATATTTCGGATTCTTTAGAAAACTCAACAGTGCTTCCAAGAAACAATTTCCTGCACCGCGCCCCATTCCATTGACTGTTGCGTCCAAAAGACATATTCCCATCCGACACGCCTCAATGGTATTGGCAAACGCAAGCTGCTGGTTATTATGTGCATGAATTCCAACTGTTTTCCCAGCTCCATCTGCAATCTCCACGTATTTCTTAGAGAGTTTGGTAATTTGCTCTGGATAAAATGAACCAAAACTATCCACCAGATAGATCACATCTACGGAACTTTTTGCCAGAAGCTGCAAAGCTGCATCCAAATCGTCACTATTGACTTTCGATACTGCCATAATATTTACGGTCACTTCATATCCCTTCTTTTTGATATGTTCGATCATATCCACTGCTGCTGGAATCTGATGGATATAGGTAGCAACACGGACAAGATCCACCACACTGTCCTTTCGAGGAAGAATACTCTTAAAGTCACATCGACCGACATCTGCCATAACAGAAATCTTCAACGATGAATTATTATCTCCCACAATCGCACGGATATCCTTTTCATCGCAAAACTTCCACTTTCCAAACTTTTTTACATCAAACAGCTCCTTTGACGCTTTGTAACCAAACTCCATATAATCAACGCCAGCTTTGATATTGGCCTCATATAAATCCCGGACAAACTCATCCGAAAATGCAAAATTATTTACAAGCCCCCCATCACGCATTGTACAGTCCAAAACCTTGATGTCAGGGGTGTAATCCATCAGGGTTCTCTGATTGTAATTCTCAAATGACATGAACTTTCCCTCCACATTCTCACTTTAAATTGTAACAGTTTAAACTATTAAAGTAACAATATCATACAAAATGCGAAAAGGTTTGTCAATATCTTCTTACTTGGTATCGGAGTCTTTCTGTGCTGCACGTTTCTGCAATTTTTCTAATTTATCTAATCGCTCTTTCAACTTGCGAATCTCCTTGCGTTGATTCTCCAATCTCTCTTTGGCCTTTCGAATTTCCATTCGATGGTTGTCCAACCGAACTTTTAATTTCTGATTTTGTTTGAGCAGCTCAATCACCATGCTCCCAGCAAATCTGATCACATCTTCAAACATTGCGGGATTTTTTGGTGTCCATTTCTCCTTAGCCTTATATTCACTACTAAACAATGGTTCTTTGCTGTCAAAATATTCCTTTGCAATCTTCTGATTCCCTTCCTGAAACTTGGAGAGAAACTTGCGCATTTCCTGTTTGGAAAACATATTATATCTGTTATCGTCTGGATACTCCCTGGAACAAGTGGTAAGACATTCCCGAAAAAACGAATTATATTTACCATTATTTTCTGACAATCCATTTAAAATTCTTTTAATTTCTGTGTCATTTTTTGTCAGGCTTACGTTACGAATATCCTCTTGAATCTTGAACTCATCGGTAAATTTTAATCCGACGATATTTAAAAAATCTGCGTATATCGTTCCTCCAAAAAATTCTTTTCTATCAAATTTCCTAACGGTTATATTCTCTTTTCCAACGAACTCTGATATCTTTTTTAACGTACCATAATAATCCACCATTTGCCTGGGAACATTTGCTAACATCTCATCCCAGCTTCTTGCATATCTCGCATATGCAGATTCAAAAGCCGTCTTGATTTGCTGATTCCAACGAGAATAGAGAAATTCATCCTGTCTCCGAAGATACACAATCACTTTGACTGTGAAAACTTCTTTTTTCAATTCATTTTGAATGATTCTCCAAATTCTCCAATCGTGCCAGTTCCCTGCATTCCATAATCCTTCATCGGAAAGTATAATATTGTCATACTCTTCAAATAATTTATAAATTTTTTCAAAGCATTCCTGTACTACCTGATCTCTTTTTTCAAAATCTTGTTGTTCAGATTCACCACTTTTTTCTCCAATTAAAAAATGCGCATTTCTCCACTCTGATATATAGCGATAATGAATTCCAAACCTAGGATAAGCATATCCTTTTGCATTCAATAACGTCTCATTATCTCCACAAAAAAACTGGATCGCAGTTGTCGCTGTCTTGGGTGTCCCTATATGCAAATATAGTGTCTTCATTCCGTCTCCTTCCAAAACTCTGTATCCTCTTTCTGATAAACATCGCTGACCACCCGATACAATTTGTCAAACCAAGAGATTCTCTATCCGATTGATAATATAAAATCCTTTGGAATTGCGGCTGTCTTCCCTGTTATACAACATGGGGGTACCATCCATCTGTCGAAAAATAGCGCCTGCCTCTTCAGCAATACACTGCATTGCTGCTGTGTCCCATTCCATAGTAGGATTAAATCGGTAATAAACATCTGCCTCCCCACTGGCCACCATACAGCCCTTAAGGGAACTTCCAATTTTCACAAAATTTGTAAGCTGATATTTTTGTATCAATTCATCCATCTGTGCACAACCATGAGAATTACTCATCACAACTCTAAGGGCAGAGTGATCTGTATGATCCGAAACAGATAATTTTTGAACTGCACCTTCCGTCTTCTCTGCATAAGCTCCCATTCCCCTTGCTGCATAGTATAGTTCTCCTGTAACTGGTACAAAGATCACTCCCATTACGGATTCCTGCTTATACGCCAGTGCAATATTCACTGTAAACTGACCGTTTCTTTTTACAAATTCTTTGGTTCCATCCAATGGATCTACCACAAAGCAATACTCATTGGTAAGCCTTTCTCTATGATCCTTCTCTTCCTCTGACAAAATTGCATAGTGCGGGAAACTGCGGCTCAGTGCATCAACAATAATTCGATTTGCCGCCTTATCTGCCGCTGTCAAAGGGGAGTTGTCACTTTTATACTCGATCTGAGCAGGAATTTTGCCATTATATACCTCCATAATAGCTGTTCCTGCCTCCCTGGCTGCTTTCTTTGCAACTTCAAGTTCTTCGTTCCACATCATTCTATAACTCCTCTTTTCATATTTTTTGACGTGCTGACATTCCATTCCCATTCTCTATCATACGACCAAAATGTGATACAATTTTGAGGTTTTACAAATTTTGGTTCTCCGACATTCCACGTTTTTTCATTTCAATCTTTTTCATTTCACCTTTTTCACATCTTCGCCATTTGTCTCTGATATAATAAAGTGAGGACGATGTTTTGTCTCTAAATAAGTCTTTGCAATATATTGTCCCATAATGCCCAGGCAAAATAACTGAATACCTCCAATAAAAATAATGACACAGACTGTGGACGCCCATCCTGCAACTGGATCCCCAAACATCGCCTTACGAATGACAATCCCAAATAACAGCAAAAACGAACAAAAGGTCATAAAAATTCCAAACCAGGACGCAATACTCAATGGTGCCTGGGAAAAATTGATGATTCCGTCAATTGCATATTTAAAGAGTTTCCAAAAATTCCATTTTGTCTCCCCAGCAACACGTTCCACATTCTCATATGGCAGCCAATATGTCCGAAATCCGATCCACCCAAAAATACCTTTGGAAAAACGATTATACTCGCTCATCGACACAATAGCATCCACCATTTCACGTTTCATCAGTCTGAAATCTCTGGCTCCATCCACAATATCTGCATCAGAAATCTTATTGATAATATGATAAAATTTCCTTGCAAACCAACTTCTAATCGGAGGCTCTCCTTTACGGTCGGCACGCCTGGTCGCCACACTGTCGTATTCCCCACTCTCTAATATCTCCAACATTTTCGGCAACAGAGATGGAGGATCTTGCATATCTGCATCCATAACTGCAACATATTCCCCACGAGCATTACAAAAGCCTGCATACATGGCAGCTTCTTTGCCAAAATTCCTTGAAAAAGACAGATATGTCACGTGAGAATCCTTCTTTGCAAGGCTCCGCAGGATTGTGAGAGTATCATCTCTGGAACCATCGTTAATAAAAAGTAGCTCGTAATCAGACTTTATTTTCTGTACAACAGCAGTTACCTCTTTGTAAAAAATTGGCAGTGATTCCTGCTCGTTGTAACAGGGTACAATCAAGGTTATCATTTGTCTTGCCTCCCAATCATTTCATTTCAATCAACACATACTTTTCATTGCCGCTAATTTTATGGAACATTGTTTCTTTCAGCACTGGAAGATTATAATTCTTAAAATCTTCTGTCGCTGGACGATTCCAATCTGCTTTTTTCATATTCAATCCATAATAACGGAACATGTTCAATCCCCAGTTTCCATCCTTATACACGGTGGGTATCAACCGCTTCAGGATCTTATAATCATCTGGCATACGTCTGATAGCTGGTGCATTCCCAATCGAACCATCCACCTGAATGATTACCTGCTGTTTGGACATCATAATATCCAAATCTTTCAAGTCGTCCAAAATTTCCCTAGATCGAAATTCTATATAATCACCCTGAATTGTCAATGCATTTCCGTATGTGAAAGAAAACACAAAGAAACACCAGGACAAGACCAGACATACCATTTTTGCTGGATAACCTTTTCTAGCCACAGAAACAGAAATTCCAAGACTGGCAAGCAGTACGCCGAACCCATACATTGCTCTTGGATGATAGAGAGGATCCTCCAATACTGGATAAATTCCAAAAGCCAAAACCAGCATTAGACCAAGAGCCACACAAGATATCAGAAATGCAATTGGCTTTTTTTGTTTGGAATCACGCACCATGACAAACACAAACCCGATGCACAAAAAGAATATAAGAATCAGCCATTCTAATTTAAAGTCTTCTGCAATATGCCCAAAATACTTCTGAAGATTTGAAATAGTCGTGGGAATTATCTGATTGATAGATGGAAGTTCATTTGAAACATAAGTTTTTCTAGTTGGCATCAAAAACAACTTGTACACCAATAATCCTGCCAAATATCCTGCAACAGACGTCCCGATAAATTTAAAGATCTGTTTTAATTCCTCTTTTTCGTTCCATCTCTTTACACATATCAAAATCACTATTATAGGAAAAACCCCTGAGGCGGCTTGATAAGTCATACACATAACAAGACTTCCCATAAAAGCCGTTGCACCATATACAAGATGTCCTTTTTTTGCAAATAAGAGCGGCATTACAGACCCCAAAATAGACAAGGCCATATACGGTGCATCAAATTTATAGGAGAGACATGCTAAGAAATAAGGTGACAACCCCAAAGGAAGTAAAGCTGCTATATCCCAAACAGAAAATTTCTTTTTATCAGAAATCAGATACCATAGAATTATTGCAGACACCGCCAGCATTGCTCCCGCAATCATCTGTGGCAGTGGAGATACATCCATCATATAGCTGTCTATATGGATGAAATTAGATAAAAAATCTGATAGATACCTGCCATAACTAGAACCCCATCCTTGCTTTCCAGACATAATCCTTCTCAGATCATCCCGATAATTGAAATCTGACTTCAGTATAGCAAACATTCCCACCATATAAACTGCAAACATAATCAGACATGGTTTTTTCATACACTGATATTTCAATATGGATTCTCTACAGAATGCCGCTTTTTCTCTTGCTATTTCTCTGATGTTCGACATACTTTTCACTCCTTCACAGAATTAACAAATATCTATATTTAGAATACTTCTAATAATCGTATTTTATACACAGACTTTGTTATGCAAGATTATATCGTATTTTTCGACGTATGTCCATATTTTTCCACATCCAGTCCAAAAGCGAAAAGTTATCTGGCTGATGACAGCAAATTAAAGGCCGATTTCATTTTTATTCCCATGTAGAATCAATTCTTTGTCAGAACGATCAATTCCCACAATCGTTCCTCGTTTATCATACTGCGTCAAGAGATCTGAGTTCTTGGCAAGACGGCGTTCTCCGTGTTCGGATAGAAAATCTTGAATTTCTTTGGGATCACCTCTTCGGAAAATTGCTCGTATCTCTTCCTGGCTATAAATTGACCAGGCAAGACTATCTCGCGCTTCTAAAGGATGAATTTCTGGCTGTTTTTCCTGAGCCTCTTCAATATGCTCCGCTAAAACGATCGGAAATTCTATCTCTTTTTCCTTTGGAGCTTCATTCCAGATCTTATCCCACAAAGCTTTTAGGAATGTAACCGCTTTCTTAGCTAATTCCCGAACCTGCTCTACGAAAGCTGTCCGCTGTTGTACCCCTGCAAATCTCTGCTGTCCTTGCTGGGAAATCTCAAGTTTTACACCTGATTTACGAGATGTTTTTGCAGAGTCTTCTCTCTCTTCTTTTCCTGCTGTTTCGGAAGCCTTCTTTTTTTCCTGACTTTTCTCATAAACCACGCCCTGCTGTTCCTGGTTTAAATGAAATTCTGAAGATTCTGTTGACTCTCGTTTCTGA
This sequence comes from uncultured Lachnospiraceae bacterium, assembly GCA_910580015.1. Lineage (GTDB taxonomy): Bacteria > Bacillota > Clostridia > Lachnospirales > Lachnospiraceae > Petralouisia. The sequence continues at coordinate 27,851 of CAJTVT010000029.1, read as the reverse complement.
CGGTTCACCTTAGCATATTCATAATATTTTTGTCCATCTATTTTATTTACCATAACTTCCTCATTTCTGCAAAGTAATCACGTACACTGGATTCTGCCCCATCATAAGTGGATGCCGTCCCAGTTCTCTTGCCTTTGCCACTGATATTTGCACAATATCCTTATGGGAAAATATCTCATCATCCATCAGTTCCATCACTTCCCGCAGCGTCTCCAAAGAAATCACATTTATCACAAGTCTGACACTGGGGTTTTTTCTCCATAAAACTTCCACAATCTCCAAAAGTCTGCCACCACTTCCTCCGATAAAAGCGTGTGTAGGAACGGGAAGCCCTTCCAACGCCTCTGGGGCCTGACCCGCTACAATCTCAAGATTCCAAGCACGATGCTTCCTTTGATTCTCTTTTAACAACTCCAACGCCTGTTCATTTTGTTCTATGGCATAGACGCTACCTGTTATGGACTGCCTGGCACATTCCACGGCAATGCTTCCTGTCCCAGCTCCAATATCATAGATCACAGCATTGGCGGACAGTTCCAATTTGGAAAGGGAGATACAACGCACCTCCTCCTTGGTCATCGGCGTCTTGCCCCGAATAAATTCCCGATCCGGAATTCCATGTGTAACAATCCTTTCCTGGCGCTGTCCTTTCAGCAGGATAACAGATGAAGGCCCCTGCCTGTCATACTCCAAAAAATCTTTTGGCTTGCCTTGTATAATCTCTTCCTGAGGATAACTGAGCTGATATCCCACATACATACTTGCCTGTGAAAATCCATACTCCAAAAGCTCCTGGCTGAGATTTCGGATCCCTTGGGCCCCATCGGTGAGAACAAATGCTTTTCCATAGTGGTCCAGCACCCCAATCACATTCTGTTTTCTGCCATGAAGACTTAACAGTGGTAGATCCTCCCAAGCCATCTTCAACCGTGAAGCAAAGTATACCACAGATGGAACTCCACATAGAATACGCAGACTGTATACTCCCTCCAATGTCTCTTGCAATTTTTTTGCACCGCTGTAAAATCCCACATCACCAGACAACAGTACGACAATATTCTGATATTGTGGATGTGTCTCGACATAATCTAGAATTTCTTGGCTCTGATACAAATTTTGCATAGGTTTTGCCAATTCTTTGATGGTATCCAGCATTCGAGCTGCCCCAAAAATCAGATCGGCTTTTTGGCACTCCTCATACACCTCTCTTGTCATACTAGAAAGAGCTCCCATACCGATCCCTGCAAGTGTGATCTTACGCTGGCCTATGGACTTTTCTTTCTTCACCCCAAAATACCCCAAAATTTCTTCCAGAGAAACTCCTTCTTCCTTGGGACGACGTATCACAATTGTCTGAACTCCTGTCTGCGCTGCTGCCTCTAGCTTCTGTGGGAACCCTCCTGCACTGGCAGTCTCCTTGGTCACTAGAACTGACACCTGAAATTCCTCAAGCAAAGCAACGTTTAGTGCAGTGCTAAATGGACCTTGCATACAAATGATCTGCCTCCCCTTCAGTCCCAAATTATGGCAATTTTCCACTTCTGGACCATTGGGCAGAATCCGCACATACAGTCTGGAAATATCCTGAATTCCTTGAACATACAAAGGTAAATCCTTGCTTCCGGTGGTCAAAAGTATGTTTCCCTGACTCTGATTCAAATATTTGACAGCCTCTAGGACAGATTCCACATATACGACGGTTCCCTCTCTGTATTTGCTGGTTCTTCCAAAAGAATCATCTTCTCTCAAAAGACGTAGATATTTTTTCTCTTGTTTCTCACATGCCTGGGCAATATTTTTAGATACTTCAACTGCAAAGGGGTGTGTGGCGTCCACCACTGCCCACCAGGATTTGCTTAACAATAATTCTTCCATCTGCGTCTTGGTAAGCCGCCCCATTCTTACCTGAATCCGAGAATCTGTCTCTTCTTCCAAAACCTCTCTTCCATATTCTGTAGCGACACAAACTGTCACAGGAATCTCGTTCTGGGCAAGCTGTCTGGCAAGGTTTCTACCCTCACTTGTCCCTGCAAACACCAACACTTCTTGCACTTGTCTCCTCCATTTCTGCTGTTCTTCTTGACAAGCAGATGATTTTTTATTTCTTACTGAGCTTATATCCTCTGGGTGTTACATTTTTTACAAAGTTCATATTTATTGGTAATATAGACTTTTCTTTTTACTCATTTTATGTTCTGGATGGCATAAACTTTTCTTTCTTATGGAACTTATATTTTCTGAGGGTTACATTTTTACAAAGTTCATATTTATTGGTAATATAGACTTTTCTTTCTTATTGAAATTTATATCCTCTGGGTGTCACAAGTTTTTCTTTCACTGTCTTTGTGACAGAGTTTCCGATAAATACTGTGGTAAACATATCGGTTTGCATACTACAGAGCTCCTCAAGGGTACAGATACTGCTGCTCATACCTTCTCTCCCAATGCGATTTACGATTCCACAAAGATTGCTTCCCTCTCGATATTCCAACATAATTTCACAAGCGCGTTTTAGATAATCTGCACGTTTTTTGCTGGAAGGATTGTAAATACAAACGGCAAAATCCGCTGCTGCTGCTGCACGAAGTCTTTTTTCAATTAATTCCCAAGGTGTCATCAAATCGCTGAGACTAATGACTGCAAAATCATGCATCAATGGAGCGCCTAAAATAGCGGCTCCGCTGACTGCTGCTGTGACTCCTGGCACCACTTCTACCTGTATCTGTGGATAATCTGCACATAATTCTAGCAACACGCCCGCCATACCATACACTCCTGCATCACCACTACAGACCATGGCCACGGTTTTTCCCTCGCAAGCCTTCTCAAGAGCCATACGACATCGTACTGTCTCCTGGCGCATCGGGGTTGTGAGAAATTCTTTTTCTGGAAAATATTTCCGCACCAAATCCACATACACAGTATACCCCGCAATCACCTGGCAATCCTCTAATGTCTTTACTGCACGGACAGTCATATCCTCATACGCTCCAGGGCCAATTCCTACTACATATAATTTATTCAAATTCCACACTCCAATCCAATTCTGCTACCGCCAGGGTTATCCCATCACCTGCTACTTTGGGCAATACCAACAAGGGATATTTTTGCCTGGACCCATACCGCATAACATACCCCACTGCTGCACGTTCACAGACATTTCCGACTCCGACTGTTCGCTTCACAAATTCCGATTCTGCAAAATCTCCTGGAATATCCTCAAGCTGCTCTGCCGAAAATGTATAAAACGGAATTTTCCATTTTTCACAGAACTCCAAAAGGCCGTTCTCTTTTTCTTTCAAATCTACAGAAGCCATTGCGCAGATACTGTCCCATGCAAGCTGTTCTTCTTCAAACCTGCGACTTACAAAATCTTCTATCTCCTTAAGCGTCTTTCCCTGCTTGCAACCAATTCCAAGCACCAGCGACTTTGGATGTAGGCACAGGATGTGTGCTTCTTTCTTATGATGAATCCCAAGATAAATTTTATATTTTGGTTCCTGTCTTTTTACATCCTTTGGACATTCCTCTGAGAGAATCAGATCTTTTGGCAGCTTTCCTAAAAATGTTTTTTCACAGAAAAAACGAATCTTCTCTCCCCTAAGCACTGCAGCTGAGATCTCCTTGGCCAATGTGCGTTCAGAAATAGTGAGACCATTTTTTGCCGCAAACACATCTACCGCAAATTTACCATGAAGATCGGTAGCCGTGGTAATCACTGGAACCGCCTCCAATTGATGCGCAAGAAAAGCTGCCCATGCATTTCCGCCCCCCACATGTCCTGACAAAATTGGAATCACATAATTTCCAAGCTCATCCACCACAAGCACTGCCGGATCCTGATACTTATCCCGAATAAACTCTGCAATCAACCGCACTGCAATTCCAACAGCACCTACGAAAATCAATAACTGACATTGTACAAAGGACGCTTTACACCATTCTTTCAAAGAACCAGAAAGCTTACGGCTCTCCTGAAGCTCTACGGTCACCTTGCCATTTTGATTTTCATTCTGATAAGCTTCCAAAATTATCTTTACTTTTTCTGCAAGACAACTTCCAGTCTCTGTAAAGCTTATGACAGATGCCTTGGTTTCTTGTGTTTTTTGCCTGATTTCCATTACAATACACCACTTTCTGTCATTTTTTTGCATTTCCATACGCCATCTACTGTCACTTTATTACAACTTTTCCTTCTTGCTGCTCTTGGCAGTCTCATAGCTTTTTCTTCTCTTTTTCTGATTTTCGTCGGCGAAATTCTGTTTCAAACTCTGGATGATACAGATCGCTTCTCCGGTAGCTGTTGTGTGTTACCACATCTCCCACAATGATCAATGCTGTCTTGGATATTCCATGCTCCTTGGCCGTCTGCGCCAGCGTTCCAACTGTGCACACATAGGCTTCTTCCTCTTCCCAGGTTGCCTTATATACAATTGCCGCTGGGGTATCTTTTTGATATCCCCCTTCCAGAAAACGTTCCTGTAGTTTTTCCAACATTCCAGCGCTGAGAAAAACTACCATTGTGGCCTGATGTGCTGCAAGGGACGCGATCTCTTCTTTTTCTGGCACAGGTGTCCTCCCTGCCATTCTGGTAATGATAACGCTCTGGGACACATCTGGCAACGTATATTCCAGATTTAACGCTGCTGCTGCTCCACAAAAAGAACTGACTCCTGGGCAATATTCATATGGGATCTGTTCCTGATCTAAGAGATCCATCTGTTCTCGCACGGCCCCATACAGACAGGGATCCCCGGTGTGCAGACGCACTGTTATTTTTCCTGCCTGTTCTGCCTGTATCATCACTTCTGCTATTTCCTCCAAAGTCATCTCTGCGCTGTTGTATACCACACATTCTGGCTTTTTTTCCTCTAATAGCAGTGGATTTACCAGGGAACCAGCATAGACAATCACATCTGCCTGCTGCAACAATCTTTGTCCTCGTAGCGTAATTAGATCAGGCGCTCCACTGCCTGCCCCCACAAAATAAATCATTCGCTTTGCTCCTTTACAATCACAGTTGTATAATATCCAGCTTGTTCTGGCATCTCTTCCAGACTTTGATAGATACATTGTTCTGGCATACCACAGTTCTCTATCATTGCTATCTGAAGTTTTCTTCCCTTTGAAATCTCCTTCTGAAGATGTTCTTTTACCTTATGAAGCTTTTTGCCTGCTTTCATCAAGATGTGAGTCCCTGGCAATTGCAAACCATCCTCCACACCATAGGTGGAGGGAATAATATGCAACATCTGGGATTTTTCTGCCAACCCCTCATTCAACCTGGCGGAAACGGCACAAAACGAAGGGATCCCGCTGATAATCTCTGTCTGATAGCCTGCCTCTATCGCCATCCTGTGCATATAAATATAAGTTGAATAAATGCATGGATCCCCCAGAGTCAAAAATGCAACATCTTTCCCCTGATCCAAGGCCTCTTTTAATATGGCAAAAGCTTCTCTGTGTCCTTTCTCTAATTGTTCTGGATCTTTCGTCATAGGCATATCAAGTGCAAGGCATTCCTTGTCCGCAACTTCTGGCACTGCCTGTTGTACAATCTGATATGCTGCTGTCTCTTCTTTTGGCTCCCCTGGCACCGCCACCGCGTCACAGGTCAAGATCAGACGCATTGCTTTTAACGTTAGCAGTTCTGGATCTCCAGGACCTACGCCAATTCCATACAATTTTCCAGTCATTTTATTCTCCATTTCCGTTTTTTTCTTTGTTTCTTATTTCGTTTCTTTCTTCATTACTCTTCCTGTCTTTGTTTCTTATTTCGCTTCTTTCTCCATTACTCTTCCTGTCTTTGCTTCTTATTTCGTTTCTTTTTTCATTACTGTTCCTGATTTGTCTCTATTTTAATTTTCTGAATAAGTTCCTCCGCATTGGCTGTCCTGCCCAATTCTCCACTTCCCTGAGTGCGTTTCGCTAATTCACTGGAAAATACCACTGCTCCAAGATTCAACTTTCCGAAACTGCGTCTCTCAAAATGAAACTGAATATGCTCCATTACATATTTCATCGTCTGTTCCAAATATCCTGCCTTTTGCAAGATTTGAATCCCTTCCTCTGTGGTGACAGCCTCCATAATCTCCGTCAAAATAGGTTGTCCCGCTCCTGCCAGGGCTGCGTTTGCTGTAAGAATCTCCATTCGGGCATCTGCAATTCTGGAATGTGTCTGGAAAATTCCCCCAGCCACCTTGATAAATTTACCTATATGTGCCACAAACAGAAGATTTTCCATTCCTAACTCTGCTGCAATTTCAATGGTCTCTCCCACAAAGTTACTGCACTTAATCCCTTGGTGAAGCAAAAGAGGAAAATTCCTTTGTAAAAATGCCTGTCCATAATTTCCTGGAGTAATCAGCAGACTTTTTCTGCCAAGCGCTGACTGCTGTTGCAATTCCAGACGGATACTTGACAATAAAGCCGTCTCACTCATAGGCTCCACAATTCCTGTCGTTCCCAAAATGGATATGCCGCCCACAATCCCAAGTCTTGGATTAAAGGTTTTCTCTGCCAAAGCTTTTCCTTCTGGCACAGATATTGTAACTTCCAATTCTTCTGAATAATGATACTCCTGGCAAATCTGTTCTAACTGCTCTACAATCATCTTTCTTGGTATCTGGTTGATGGCCCATGCCCCTTGCGGTTGTTCCAAACCTGGTTTTGTCACAAGGCCAACCCCAGGACCACCCACAATGCGAATACGCTCCTTTGAGGAACAGTTAACGTCACAGCCTGTAAAATCATTCCCCGCAAATACTATTTTATCCACCGCTTGTTGCTGTTTTTTTGACACTTTGGCATACACAAGAATCCCATCTGTCACGTCTGGATCCTCTCCAGCGTCTTTTTGGATTGCGCAGGACACATACTCTTTTCCCCATGTTATATCCAACACTTCCAGATGCAAAGAAATTCCCCTCGGTGTCAACAGCTTCACATCATACACTGGTTCCTTGGTAAGCAGCATCTTGGCTGCCGCCTTTGCAGCGGCTGCTGCACAACTTCCAGTGGTATAACCCAGACGAAGTTTTCTTCCATCCACATTCTTGTAATATGCTTCCAATCCATTCGGGAATTTCTGTGTGGTTTTCTCCTGCCTACACTGCTTCATTTTGTTTCCTTCTCAACACAATAAAATCTTCTCAAGTTAAAATCTTTTAAATTTTCTTTATACTAGCATATTTCGAAATAAAAGCAAAGTGTTTTTTATGTTGGGTTATGGTCTAAAATTTATCCCAACAACGACACACTAGAAAGTCAATTTTACTTACAATCTGAAAATTCCTCTTGCAATCTTTTGGCATCCATAGTATAATCATCAGCGAAAATTACATAAGACAGTTCGTGACCATCCTGTCTCTAAACAAAACTAGGGATTTGAGAAACGGTTGTTTTCCGTGCAATTGTGCCGGAGTTTGCCGTTTTTTATTGTGGGCGCGTTTTTGCGCCCATTTTTATGAAATCATATTTGGTACTTTGGAACTGTCGGAAAGGACCAATCATGGAAGAATTTAACCCCAACCGTTATGCTGTCATCCACGAAAAGAATCCCAGAGAAATCGTGATGCTTAGAGGAAAGGGATGCAGTTGGCGGCGCTGCCGGTTCTGCGACTATCACCTGGATTCCTCCAAGGATGAGCAAGCCAATTTTGCTTTAAACCAAAAGCAGCTTAAAAAGGTAACTGGAATTTACAGAAAATTGGAAGTTATCAACTCTGGCAGTTTTGTAGATCTGGACGAAGCAACCCTTAGACTGATAGAACAAATCTGCCAAGAAAAACAGATAAGCCAAGTACATTTTGAGTGCCACTGGCGTCACCGTGATGCAATTGCAGATTTTCGAAACCGATTTGCTGCCCTCAACATCGAACTTAAGCTTAAAATTGGAGTGGAAACCTTTGATTTCTTGTTTCGGGAATGCTATCTGGACAAAGGAATTGACACAGATAATCCAAAAGAAATTGCTGCATATTTTGACGAGGTATGCTTGTTACAGGGCATTCCTGGTCAGAGTCTAGAACAAATGGACCAGGATATCCAGACGGGTCTTGCCTATTTTGAACGGGTATGTATCAATATCATGCAGGAAAATCGAAAACCCATCAAACCAGATCCAAAGGTCATTGCCATTTTTGCCAGGGAACTTTATCCCAAATATATAGAAGACTGTCGAGTGGATATTCTTATGGAAAACACGGCTTTTGGCGTAGGAGGTGTTGTAGAACATGCAGAATGAAATACTTTTAATCTTATCTCTGATTGTAACTTATACGATTGTGTTAGGGCTGTTTCGCTTGTTTCGGGACCAGGGTCTGTATCTTTGGACCATCGTGGCAACCATCTCAGCAAATATTGAAGTCCTGATTTTGATAAATGCTTTTGGCATGGAAATGACATTGGGCAATATTCTGTTCGCCTCCACGTTCCTGGTGACGGATATTCTAAGTGAATTATATGGAAAAAAAGCCGCCCAGACTGCGGTGTGGATGGGAATCGCAACTTCCGTGATATTTATTCTGATCAGCCAGTCTTGGATGTTGTATCTTCCCAATGAAAATGATTTTGCCTCCCCAGCCATTCGCACTGTGTTTTCCAATACTCCACGATTAATGCTGGTGGGAATTGCCGTGTATGTGGCAGTCCAATTTTTCGACGTCTGGGCTTACCACAGATGGTGGGAATTTACCAGCCGCAAATTTGGCGATCGAAAAAGGTTTTTGTGGCTTCGCAACAATGGCTCCACTCTGATTTCCCAGTTTTTAAATGCTGTGTTGTTTACCTTTGGAGCTTTCTTTGGCACCTACAACATACCGTCACTGATTTCCATTACGCTCTCCAGTTATGTGATCTTTATAGCCACAAGCCTTGCTGACACACCTTTTGTATATCTTGCACGATATATTTACAACCGGAATTTCTCTGAGAAATAAAATTCTTGATAGCATATAAGATCTCAGATAACAAAAAGTAGCTGTCAAAACATAGAATTAAAATACTATAGATGGTTGTGAAACTGAAAAGTTTCCAACCATCTATAATGTAACTCTGTCATCTCCTGACAGCCTCTTTCCGAATGATTACCCTAATTCCAACATCCGCTCCAAGGGTCTATTGGCACGAATCCGCAATTCCTCTTCCATCTCCACAAAGTTCGTCATCTGTTCCAACGCCTCTGCCACTTTCTCAAGGGTAATCCGCTTCATATCTGGACAACACTGTTGATGCCCTGCGGAATAGAATCGCTTGTCTGGATTCTTTTGTTTTAATTCATACAAAACCCCCAATTCCGTACAAATAATAAATTCTTCTGCCTTACTTTGCTCTGCGTAATCAATAATTCCTGATGTACTTCCTATATAATCTGCCAGCTCTGTCACATCCTTGGTACATTCTGGATGCACCAGGATTTCAGCCCCTGGATGTGCTTCCTTTGTCTTCTGTACGCTTGCTGCGGTAATGTCCTTATGCACATGACAATAACCTTCGTTTAAAATAATATGTTTCTCTGGCACCTGAGACGCCACATATCTTCCAAGATTTTCGTCTGGAATAAAGTAAATATGTTGATTGGGCAAGGCTTTCACAATCTTGACAGCATTGGATGAGGTAACGCACACATCCGAATAAGTTTTTAATTTTGCCGTGGAGTTAATATAACAAACTACAGCTAAATCTGGGTACTCTCTGCGCAATTGCTCAATTTTTGCGCTATCGGCCATATGAGCCATTGGACAATCTGCCTCTAAATCTGGCATAATCACTGTCTTTTTCGGATTTAAAATCTTAGCGCTCTCTCCCATAAAGGACACGCCACAAAATAGTATGGTCTTTGCCTGAATATTGGTGGCCGCCTTGCTCAAGTAAAAGGAATCTCCCACATAATCTGCAATCGCCTGTACTTCGTCATTGACATAATAATGTGCCAGAATCACCGCATCTCGCTGTTTTTTTAATTCATTAATTTTATGTATGGTTGACATATCTGCCCCTGCTTTCTAATCGTAATATAAGGAAACGCTCTCACTGTTTTGTCCACGTTTTCCTTTTCTGCTTACTATCTCACAAGATTTCACATCTGTCAATCCCTCTTCAGACTTAGAACAATTTTTATCTTTGTCTCGCTTGTAGAATTGCTAACATTTCTCACACAATTCACAGAATCTTTTCTCTAAGGAAAGGGTCAATGTTATGCCCAGTTTGCTCAGGACAGAATCCAGCGCCCCCATGGTCTGTGCCATATCTTGGAAATTGGCATTTGCACCCATATGGCCAATGCGGATCACTTGTCCATTGAGCGTTCCCAAGGACCCCGCCAACAAGATTTCATGTTCCTCTCTCATCATCTGAAGAATTTCTTTTGCTGTAGTTTTTTCTGGAACCTCAAACACAGTAACCGTATTGGAAAATCCACTTTCCAGATGTAGATGCAACCCTGCATCTGTCAACGCCTTTCGGCAAGCTGAACCAATCTGAGCATGACGCGCCAACATTTCAGAATCTTCTGCAATCTCATCTAGCGCCGCCCGAAGTCCATAAATATCACTGATGGGCATGGTATATGGAAACCACTTATTCTCATAATAACCTTCGAAGATTCTCAAATTCGCGTAAAAAGCCGCAATTGGAGTCTTCCTCTGTGCCATCACTTTTTTGGCTCTATCGCTCAATGTCACAAACGTAAGTCCTGGAGGGGCTGATACCGCTTTCTGGGAACCTCCGCATAAAATATCTATCTTAGATTCATCCACTCGTATCTCCTCCCCGAACATTGAAGATACAGAATCCACCACAGTAACAATTCCATATTGATCCAGCAAAGGACAGAGGGCGCTGATATCATTTAAGATGCCGCTTGGGGTGTCACAGTGTACCAATGTGGCGTATTTATAATCATGATCTTTTTCCAGAAACGCCGCAAAAGCCACTGGATCAATGGGATTTCTGCCATCTACGGTATACAGCCTTGGAACACCTCCATACATGGACACAAAATCTACGAATCCCTTTCCAAATACCCCATTATCCAAAACCAATACCCGATCCCCAGGCTCTGTCAGAGAGGCACAAGCAGCCTCCAGTCCCAAAATTCCCTCTCCTCCAAGAATCAGCGTTTCATTGCTGGTGTGGAGCAGACGGCTAATCAATTCACAAGTCTCCTTATAGTATTCCACAAATGTTTCATCCAGATCTGGGTTTGTACACACCCTTGCCCTGGCTTGACGAACATGTTCTTTTACCTGGGTTGGCCCAGGAGTCATTATCTTATACATACGCTCTCCTTATCTCAACGCTGTTATTTTCCAAATTTTTCTTTGTAGTTTTTTATACAATCCTCAATAATCTTCACGGCATCAATCGCCCCTCCAACCTCTTTCACCATCGTATCTTTCCCCTCTAGATTCTTGTAGACAGAAAAGAAATGTCTCACCTCTTCAAAAATATGCTTGGGCAATTCGCTGATATCTGTATATCCATTGTATGTTGGGTCGCCATATGGGATGGCAATAATTTTTTCATCCCCCATACCCCCATCTTCCATCCTGATCACGCCAATGGGATAACTGCGCACCAACGTCAACGGCTCAATCGCCTCCGAGCAGAGCAGCAGCACATCCAAAGGATCCTTATCATCCCCATAAGTCCTTGGAATAAACCCATAATTCATCGGATAATGAGTGGCGGTAAATAAAATACGATCAAGGGAAAGCATTCCGGTCTCTTTATCAAGCTCATATTTTTTCTTACTTCCCTTGGAAATCTCAATCACGGAGATAAAATCTGTGGGAAGAATCCGATCCTCTCTGATATCGTGCCATATATTCATGTCATTTCCTCCTTTATGTTTTCATGTAATCTCGGATTCTCTTTGTGCCGAGTCTTTCACCGCAAATTAATAGTACATCTATGATTTTCAAAAGGTGCAAAGCCTTGGAAAGACTTTACACCTTTTGGGTCAACATATCAAAAAACCCGATATGACTACAGAACAATTACTTAATTTTAATCTTTACAGAGCTCTTCTTACCTGTTCCATCTGTAGCTTTCACTGTGATGGTAACTGTCTTGCCTTTTCCAGCTTTCTTGGCTGTCACAACACCCTTGCTGTTGACTGTGGCATATTTCTTATTTGAGCTGCTATAGCTCAATTTCTTATTGGCAGAGGAACCTGTCGTTTTAACTGTTGCCTTTACTGTGGTTTTCTTTCCAGCTTTTACAGTTTTCGCTGCCTTAAGTGTGATTTTCTTCACTGCATGTTTTTTGATTTTAATGGTAATCTTACTGCTCTTGCCGCTTCCATCGGTGGCTTTTGCCGTGATGGTGACACTCTTGCCTGCACCATCTTTCTTGGTGGTCACAGTTCCCTTGCTGTCCACAGTTGCATATTTCTTGTTAGAACTACTGTAACTTAAGGTTTGATTTGCAGTCTTGCCTGTAACGGTCACTTTCTTTGTCAATTTCACTTTCTTGCCTGCTGCAATCTCCTTGCTTGGGCTGCCAAGTTTCACGCTCTTTACTGCATGTTTTACCACTGTGATCTTATAGGTTCCTTTTACTTTTGAACCATCCTGAGCTGTTGCTGTAATGGTTGCACTTCCTGCGCTTTTTCCAGTTACCACACCGCTGCTATTGACAGTTGCAACCTTCGTATCAGAAGAAGTCCATTTTAATTTCTTGTTGGCTGCATTTGACGGTGAAATTGTGGCTTTCAACGTAGCTTTTTTGCCTTTTGCCAATTTTTTGATGGTTCCACTGACTGTGATTTTCTTTATCTTGGACTGTCCCACTTTCTGAAGTCCTTCGATAGCCTTTCTCAAGGATGCCTCACACTGATCCACTGCGCTCTGATCATTTCCAGGATTACCTGCCAAATCCAGAGCCTGTTGATATATGTTTACAAAGTTTTTCCAGGAGCTTTCTGTATACTCCGCTTCTTTTCCTTCATAGGAGGATGCCTCTCTTAAAGCGTCCTCTAATTTACTGGTATCTGGCTGCCCTTCCACTGCTTTTACCGTAATGCAGTTTAAGATAGGATCCTGACTGCTATCTGCTCTATTTGGATTATTGACCAGCACATTCAGTTCTCCGTCTGTAACTGTGACACGATACGTCTTTGTAATCCATGCATTTTGCTGAAGGGACAAACCTGTCTCAACCTCTTTGCCCTCCAGAGAGATATTCACATTCCTGCCAGACCATGGATTCTTAAAGGAAAGCGTTACATCGTACACATTTTTCAAAATTCCCTCAAAATTATCTGCGCCTGAAAGTGTCTCGAAGGCATAGCGGAGTCCAGATTTCTCCTTGTCAAAGGTTACCTCATTGGACATATAAATATAAGATGCTCCTGTGTCTTCTGCATCTGTTCCGCCCTTAACTGCCTCAGAATTTTCATCTGGCAGTGCACATCCCCATACGGCTCCAGTCTCTTTATCTGTTCCATATTGCTGATCTACATTGGACTGCAACAAGCCTAATTTTTCACCTCCGGGAACTTCCAAAGGATCTGGCGTTCCGCAGTTTGCAGTGTAAAGTACGTAATTGTTAGCCTCTAATTTTGCTTTGCTGACTGGAACATGATAATTTCCAATCTCATTCTTGCTTCCTTCTCCTTCAGATACGAGTTTCAACGCTGCCACTGCTTCTTGCAGATCGGTAAGTGCTCCCGCAAGAGCCTTTGCATCTGCCCCTGTGGTATTATAAACAGCCTCTGCCTTGGAAATCTCTGTCTGCAATGACTTCCAGCTTGCTTCTGTATACAGAATGGATGTCAGATTTTTTGCACGGTAAATCCAAACACCTAATTCTTCTGTAAGTTCCTCCATGGGCCTGCTCTCTGGTTTGAGTTTGAGTCCCTTTACTGCATCTTCAAGGTTTGATTTGGTTGTTTCCAACTCTGTCCTTACGATACTGGTTTTTTTCAGTAAATCTTCGGCTGCTGTAAGAGCAGTACTCAATGCCTCAGCTGTCTCTATGGTATATTTTGTGATATCCAATTTCTTTGCATCGTCAATGACGGCTTGAAGGCTTGCTCTGCTAACCTCAGAAACATCCAATTTATTCATTGCATCTTGAATAGCTGCTGCTGCCTGATCCACTCCTGCCTGGGTACTATTCGCTGGAAGAAGCTGTGCCATGCCCGCAGATACCGCTGTTGTCAATGCTGCAAATGATTCTTTTGAATAATCCTCAGACTTTAAAAGTCCTGCCTGATTTAACTGTTCTTTTAATGCTGCGCGATCGGTATTGGATGTACTTTCAACTGTAATCCAGCTTAATACAGGTGCATCTGCACTTCCGCGCTCTATGGACAAGGTTACATCTTTGTTTCCATCCAAGGAAAGCTCTCTGGTCACTGCAATCGTATTCGGATCACTGGCTGTGCCACAAGTTCCCCAATCTATGGTCTCCTCTCCCACATAAGCTTTCAAAATCATAGGACGTTTTGCAAAATTCGTATACCACCAATCATGGAACCCGAAAGTTACCTTATAGTTACCTGCTTCTAAAGGCAACTTGTACTGGATCTTATCTCCCACTGGATCATACCAGCCAGAATTAATGGTATTTGTTGCTCCATATCCACTAGCTTTGGTCAGATACCCCCAAGAGCCTTCCTGGTACGCCTGATCTGCCACTTCATTCTTAAGCCCTGCCGCTGCTTTGAGGCTGGCATGCTGTGTGGACTCTGACCAACTACAATCGATAAAATATTGTACATTTTCTGGCACGATCTGTACCGTCTGACTTACGGAATATTCCTTATCGCCAACCATTGCTGTACCATTTACAGTCGTAGTAGAAAACTCTGTTCCAGCAAATTTCTGTGCGGTAACTGTGTCCCATACAACTTCCTGATCTACGGTACCGCCTCCCATAGTGGTTGCTTTCACTGTTTTTGGAAGCTGAGGAATCACGCCCTTTGCTGTACTGATCATTGGTGGTGCTGGAATCTCTGTAACCGTGTTGTCTTCTGGGTCAAAACCAGAAATCAAAATAAAGCTGATCATCGGATTATTGTTGCTGTTTCCTTGGCTCTTTACTGCCTTAACACTTGCAATTCCATCTTCTTCAAAGGTGACTTTGTACGTCTTAGAAATTCCGCTTCCAGGCACCAATCTGGTATCTTTTGTCTCGCCATTGATGATAAGATCAGTATATCTTCCGCCATTGTTCCATGGATCCTTCATCGCCACTGTGATATTATAGCTTCCTGCTGGAAGATCAAACCGATACTCCATACCAGCTGCACTCTCACGGACACTGGTCCACCGATCGTCTGATGTATAATATGCCTGACTATCTCCCACATATCCCCAATTTTTTTTGCTAACAGCATCTGCTCCATAAGGCTGATCCAGAATGCTATTAAAACGGCCAAATTGCTCGTCTTCTGCTAAAGAATAAGGATGATCTGTTCCTGCGTCTACAAAATAGAACAGATTTCCTTCTGATGGTTTCGGAATCCCAGTCACAATATTGGACACACCGCCAAAGGAATCCTCCACTTGGATATAGTAAGTGGTTCCATTGGTCAGTCCGTTAATCAATGCTGTGTTTGAAGCGCTGGTTACAGACTGATCCATCTGATCTTCTGAAGTTCCATATTTGATCGTATAGCTGCCGCTTCCGCTGACTGCATCAAAAGTGATGGACAAAGCGCTGTCGTAAGGTACTACTTTACGGATCGTTGCACTGCCTGTCAGGGAAACATCTCCAGAAATAATTTCTGCATGACTTATGTTCAAAATCTGATCGTTTGCGGAAGATGGATCTATGCTTACACGGATGGTATGCTTTCCTTCTGCCAGTTTTCCGGTATCACACAAAATAGCTTCTGGCAACAGATTTTCGTCACTCATATCCACACTCACAACTGCTCCGCCATCCACAGACACATTTACTTTAGCGCCGTTCGGTCTCTTTGCACCATAGAGAACGGCACGACTTCCCTCAAACGTAAAGACCGCAGCGGCATCTTTCTTGCTGGTTGTGCCCAGATCTTCCCAGGTTCCAGTATAGGCAAATTTATTTACATCTGATACTTCTAAGCCTGCCACAGAGGGCACTTCCACATCTGCCTCTACAATCTGCTTATAATTATTCATATTTGTCTTTGCCTGAATGACATAAGTAGAAATGGAATTTGTGGGCAATGTCACGTCCAAAATGCCGTTCTCCACACTCTGTGTGCCTACCAATTCACAGTTCTCTTGATCTGAGGTACGGTAAACATGGGCGCTGCCTCTATCTTGGAACGCAGACAGATCCACAGTCGTATGACGCTCTCCTGAGAAATTCTGCGCCACGATCACCAGCTCTGAGCCATCTGGGGACACTGCTGCACACATATTGTTGTCGCCGATATCAATCATCGTATATCCTGACTTCAGATATTTGCTGTACTGCATCATTGTGTAAAACTGCTTGCTAACCTCCCAAAAACCTGGGCCAGGAACTCCTTTTTTGCGGCTTCCATTACTGTTAACCAAGTTGGTGTGATAATCTGGCACAGGTCCATCTGATTCAAACACACAGTGAATTAATCCCCAGTTTTCATTGAACTTCAGGCATTCATATTCGCTGTCTGCTACAAGCCAGGCAATCCATGCGGTTGGCTGCATATATTTCAAATCCGCCATAATGCCCTCACTCTGGCTTTTGGACTGTGTTGACATGATAGAATTTGGATTGTGAGGTCCACCGCCCTTGGTGATCTCTGACATCCACAAATCCTTGTCATAAGATTTTGCCATCTTGCGCAGTGTATGTCGTTCCTGGTCGTCTCCGCTGTAAGTATGTGCGCTGATGGTTGTTATAGAATTTTTCGCATCTGCGGACATTGTTCGAAAGGAACTGATCGCCTTTGACAACGAGGTTTCGTCCGTTCCAGTTATCTGCACCTTGTCCAGAGAGCCTCCAAATTCCTCAGCATCCAATGCCTCATCCATCGCAAGCAGCATTTGATTCTGCTCTTCTCCCATTTTAAAGACGCACCCTTCCTGCTTGGTGCTTCCATTGCTCCAGTAATTGGTATCTGGCTCATTCATCGGTTCTATGTAATCCACACCTGTTCCAAACTTTTTGGACAAATCATTGTCAATCCATTTTGCTGCCCTTGCCATATAAAGAGCAAAATCATCATAACGGTCCTTCTTTAAGTTGGATGACGCATTGTCTCCTCCAGTAGAACTACCTGAAATGGTCATATAGTAAGGTGGAGAATTGGAAAATACCTCGTTGATAATATCATTCTCCGTGTGATTTTTCTCAGCGGTTTCTTTTCGCCATTTATTTGCCTGTTCCAGCATCCAGAGCTGTCCGGCATCATTCATATCTTCGGTTTTCTTATTGTAAAAAGATTCTGCATCAAACGCTGCTGTTCCGTCTGCTGTTCCTGTCATATCCACAGTCCAACCTGGTACAAGTCCCTCCACACGTTTGATTGTGGTGTCTTCCTTATCTCCGCCACCCACGTTATAACGCACAATATTCAGATTCAAATACTCTGGCGAAAACGCAAGCTCTGCAATCTCTTCCCGATCTGGGATTCCATTTTCATTAAAATCCTGATCCCCCCAGGAACCAATGCTGTTTCCCCACCAACATAGAGAGGAGCCCCATCCTTCCAATGTCTGATAATGAATCTGGGGATTTACAGATATTTCCCCTGCTGGCAGATTCACACCTGCCGCATCCACAGTAGCTGCTGGCAGTCCAGAACCTGCGGCATTTGCCAGCATTACTCCTGTCAGCATTCCTGCTAGAAAACGCTTGAAATAAGTTTTTTTCATAAGTTTCTCCTTTCTCTTTTTACTTTTTTATAAAATGAAATTATGAGATAATCCCTTGTACACTAAGAGGCCCCTCATAATCTCCTTTTATCTTATTCATCCCGCTCTATCTGGAAGGTCTTCCTCAGAGCCTCCATGATCGTCCGCTTATTTATCGAAAGTATCTACTGGGCGCACCATAAAAGGCAGACCCTTCATAATCAGAAATGCCTGCCACAATATGCTGTAATCGAGTAAGAAAGACTTTCCCTACTCGCCACACGCCCCATGCACCGCTCACGGCATAGTTCCTTTGCACGGGGCTGCGTATAAAAACAACTCCCACACAGCACACTTGCGGGATCTATTTTTTAACCATGTGTTCACCATGATCTCTCAATTTTTTCCATTATTATATCATACCACTGTCAAAATCTGCAATCGATTTTCTGTAAAATATTACTCTGGCGGTTAAATATCGCAGAATTTTCGCAAGATAAATTTTCATCTGCAAGGCGCAAGATTGAGTTGTAACAAGGGTTACAACGATGGATGACAACGTGGCAGATGGAAATTTAGACAAGTAAAAACTGTAATGTTTAACCACCAGAGTAATAATACAAAAATGCCCCCAAAGCATCTACGGTACAAAGCGAATGCTTTAGAGGCTCTTTCTGCCCTAACTTTATTCTTTTACAAATACATCTTTCCCAAGCCCACACCAAGGACATACCCAATCTTCTGGCAAATCCTCAAAAGCGGTTCCTGGTGGAATATCATGATCTGGATCTCCCACATCAGGGTCGTATACATAACCACAAGGCTCACATAAATATCTGTCCATTTTGACACTCCTTTTCTTTTTTTAGAAGTATGCCCAAATCACAGAAGAATAATCTTCATTTTATCCAAAATGTTCCTGATTCCGAAAATACTTGAATTATTTGGCCCCTGCCAACCTCTTTGCACGAAAAGAGGCTCTCTGCTTATTTGGACAAAACAATAGAACGAGAAATCCTATAGTCAGTACAAGTGCCACTACTGTACCTACCCCAAAAGTGCCCAACGTGATCCAGGTTCCAATCTGATAGATACAAAGTGATGTCACATAAGCCAGAAGACATTGATATCCAATGGCAAACCAAAACCATCTGACGTGATTCATCTCCCGCCTAATTGCGCCCATCGCTGCAAAACAGGGGGCACATAACAAATTAAACACCAGAAATGAATAAGCTGCCACTGCTGTCATATGGCCTGACATTGTACTCCAAATCTCAGCGCCATCCTCTGCCACCTCTGCAAATCCAAACAGAATCCCGAATGTCCCCACAACATTCTCTTTTGCCACCAAACCTGTAATTGCTGCCACTGTTGATTGCCAATCTCCCCAGCCCAGAGGAGTGAAAATCCATGCAAACAGATTGCCAATCCCAGCAAGAATGCTATGGTCAATCTCAATATCTTCCAGCATACGAAACTGGCCATCCACCCATCCAAAATAAGTGGTAAACCAGACAAAAATGGTAGATAGGAGAATAACTGTTCCAGCTTTTTTGATAAAAGACCAGCCACGCTCCCACATGCTTCTGAGCACATTTCCAACTGTCGGAACATGGTATGGGGGCAACTCCATCACAAACGGCGCTGGCTCCCCGGCAAACATTCTAGTTTTCTTTAATATAATTCCTGAACAAATCACTGCTGCAATCCCCACAAAAAATGCACTCCAGGACACCCACCATGCATTGGAAAAGAAAGCTCCTGCGATCAATGCGATTATCGGAAGCTTTGCCCCGCATGGAATAAATGTGGTGGTTATGATTGTCATTTTCCGATCTCTGTCGTTTTCAATGGTTCGAGAGGCCATAATTCCAGGCACTCCACACCCTGTTCCAATCAACATGGGGATAAAGGATTTGCCGGACAGTCCAAATTTACGGAAAATACGGTCCATAATAAAGGCAACTCTTGCCATATAACCACAACTTTCCAGAAATGCAAGGAACAAAAATAGTACCAGCATTTGTGGTACAAATCCAAGAACAGCCCCAACGCCCGCCACAATCCCTTGTATAATCAACCCTTGAAGCCAGGGCGCACAATCAACTGCTTCCAATCCATTTGAGAGTAGCGTTGGAAGCGCCGGAACAGGAAGTCCTTCTATTCCAAAAAGGTTCCATCCTTCCCCAAATACACCATCATTTACCCAGTCTGTGGCCCAACTTCCCACTGTTGTAACAGAAATATAATACACCAACGCCATCACCGCTGCAAAAATTGGAAGTGCAAGAATCCGGTTTGTGACAATTTTGTCAATTTTATCGGAACTTGTGACTTTTTCCTTCCTCTTTCTGGTATAGCACTCTTTTAACACAGAAGAAAGATACAAATATCGTTCATTGGTGATGATACTCTCTGCATCATCATCCAGCTCTTTTTCTATTGTGGCAATTTCCGCAGTCACATCTGGTACACGTTTCATCTGGGTCGCAATTTTTTCATCCTTTTCCAACAACTTAACGGCAAAAAAACGTTTCTGTTCTTCTGGCACCTGAGCATCCATTTTGCCTTCGATAACATTCAGCACATGTTCCACTTCTGGTGAAAATTCATGAACTACCCTAGATGCCTCCTTCTTTTCTGCAAGGCTTACCGCCGTCTGGGCTGCCTCTCTCACCCCAACCCCTTTGAGCGCTGAAATCTCTAGCACTGGGCACCCAAGCCTCTCGCTAAGTCTCTTCAAATGGATCTGATCGCCGTTTTTTGCCACCACATCCATCATATTCACCGCTATCACCATGGGAATCCCCAACTCCATTAACTGGGTGGAAAGATATAGATTCCGCTCAAGATTTGTTCCGTCCACAATATTCAAAATCACATCTGGGCGTTCCCCAATTAAATAATTCCTGGCAACCACCTCTTCCAACGTATAGGGAGACAGGGAATAAATTCCTGGAAGGTCTATGATCATTGTGTCCTTACTCCCTTTTAACTTTCCTTCTTTTTTCTCAACCGTCACCCCAGGCCAGTTGCCCACAAACTGATTGGAACCCGTCAATGCATTAAACAATGTTGTTTTTCCGCTGTTCGGATTTCCCGCTAACGCTACTTTTACTGACATTTCACCACTCCTATCCACCTCTTAGCTTTTATGTTTGTTCTAGCTTACATTTATTAGTTATAACTAACTTATGTTCAAAAAAATTTGTATGCATGATCTTGTATATTTAGACTGAAAATATAGCATGAGAATCCCAAATCCCATAACAATTTATTCCACCTCAATCATCTCAGCATCTGCTTTTCGCAAGGATAACTCATATCCTCGAACCGTCACCTCCAGTGGATCTCCCAAGGGCGCAACCTTTCGCACATAGATATCCACTCCTCTTGTAATTCCCATATCCATTATCCGACGCTTTACGGGCCCTTCTCCATGTAATTTTGCCACTCTTACTGTCTTGCCACAGGAAATTTGTTTTAACGTTTTCATATTGTACTCGCTCCTTAGATTATAATTTTATTTGCCATGTTTTTATCAATAGCAACTCTTGAATCCTTCACATTGACAATCATATTACCATTTATTTCGGACACAACCATCACAGAACCACCTGTCACAAATCCCAAGGTTTCCAAAAACCTCTTTGTCTCTTGTGTTCCCCCAACTTTTCTGATCACATTAGATTCCCCAGCTCTGGCCATACTCAAAGGCATACTTATCATCCTTTCTCATACAATAGTTATTTTTCACTTACTATAGTCAGTATATACTAACATAGGTTTGTTGTCAATAACTTTCTTTCGTAGACGCATTAAATCTTTTTATATCATTACATTTTTGTCTAGCATCACATTTTTATCTAGCATCAAATCCTTTCATCCAACAAAAACCATTTGCTATTTTCCATTCCTTTCAGTATACTTAAGAAATAAAATGAAAAAGATAGGACGCAAGGGGGTTTTATTGTGAAAAGTACCGAATCTGCTGAAAATTATCTGGAAACCATTCTGATCTTAAGCCAGAAACTTCCAGTTGTCCGTTCCATTGATATCGCTGTCGAACTCGGATTTAAGAAATCAAGTGTCAGTGTGGCCATGAAGCATCTGCGGGAACATGGTCATATTGTGGTATCAGAGGCGGGATATATTACACTCACTGACACCGGAAAAGAGATTGCAGATATGATTTATGAACGTCATCAATTTCTCTCCACCTGGCTTATCAGTCTTGGCGTAGACGAAAAAATCGCTTCGGCTGATGCCTGCCGCATTGAACATGTGATAAGTTCGGAGAGCTTTTCTGCCATCAAAAATGCCATAGAGTGTGTTTGATATTTTTCCATCAAAGATTTTCTAGAAATTTTATGTGTCGTTTTGAAAAGCAAAAACAGCAGCCACTACGCTTATGTATTGGCTGCTGTTTTATGACGATGTTCGTCATCTTTGTAAGGTATCGAAATTGTTGTTATAAAATAATAATACTATTACACTTCATATCTCTACCAAGATCATAAATTTTCCCTGAATCGACTCCCACCACTTTCGGCCTTAATATGTAACCAGCTTGATTCTCCACCACCTTCGCTTTCTCCCCATTGCTGAGCTGGACAATGGAATCCACTGGATATAATATCATACTCTCCATAAAACTTCTCATCACTTCCACGTCTAGTTCCTGTGTCATGGACATGATCATTTCTACTGCATCTCTTTGGGAAAATGCATTTTTGTAGGGGCGTTCTGTCACTAATGCATCATAGATATCCACCACAGACAAAATCTTTGCAAATAGATGCATCTGTTCTGCCATCACCCCCATAGGATAGCCTTTGCCATTCACCTTCTCATGGTGTTGTAAGACTCCCATTCTCACTTCATCGGAAATACTCTCCTTGTCCTTTAAGATCCGATATCCAAATACGGAATGCTGCTTCATAATCTCAAATTCTTCAGTTGTAAGTCTCGCTGGCTTATTGAGAACTTCATTGGGTATCTTAGACTTGCCCAAATCATGGAGTAGACCAGATACCCCAATCTCATAAACCTGCCCTTTGTCTAAACCATATTGTTTGGCGACAATCATGGCCATAGTAGCGACATCCACGCTATGTTTAAACGTGTATTCATCGCTGATTTTCAGCGCACCGATATCCACTGCAATAGCGTCATTGTCTGAAATGGCGTGCATAAGCTCATCCGCGATACGATTGGTAGCCTCTGTAAAATCCTCTGTTTCTGTATTGTTGTACAGATACTGGATCCCTTCTGCCACTCGCTTTTTAACGCTCTCTGTCAACTTCACTTTTGTGCGGTCGTCCACCCTGACCTTCTCGATCACGCTCTGTGCCAACGGTGACACCTTCTCCTCCTCTGGATCCTCCTCGCCTTCTCGGATATAAATGCTGGTAATGCCAAGCTTTAGCAAGGAATCAATTAAATAATCATCCAGCATTGCTCCTCTTGCAATCAAGGTTCTTCCTCTCTGGTCCACGATTTGCTGATCTATTCTCATTCCTTCTTTTGCAGATCTTGTCCTGATGTATGTTCTTTTAATCACAATCCATCCCCTAAGCTTTTTTCTATATAACACAACTCATATTCTTTGTATAAATTATACTATATTCTCCCAATATTTCAAGAAATAAATGGTAATTCTTCCTGTTACCGGAATCTATTTTTTATTTTTTTTGTTTTTCAGCAAAAAATTCAAGACTTTTTCACAAAAGTGGTGTATACTGATACCAGAAAATATGAACTAAGGAGAATGATTATGAGTCAGGCAAAAGTAGACCGTTATAAATCAGAAAAAGCGAACCGCAAGAAAACCATGCGGAAAGAAAAATTTAAAAATACACTCATTGCTGTCTGCGGAACTGTGGTGAGCATTGCAGTTATTGGTTGGGTTGGTTATTCCGCTTACGGATATTTCCGTACACAGGATGATACAAGTCCTGTACAGACCGAAGTGGATTTTGACTCCATTTCCGATTATATGAACACGCTTCCTACCTCTGAGAGTTCTGAGAGTGCTGAAGAATCATAATATAGCCTGTGGTGAACCATCGCCCGGCTACACTATATTAGAAAACCCCATGTGAACAGTGATCTCTCCTGTCCACATGGGGTTTTTAGTGCAAGGATTCGGCTGGATTCTCAGCCTCAAACTCAAACACACATCTCTCGTATGCATTAATTACGTGCGTATCACGATATTTATCGTATCGCTTATGCCCTCTGCCATAAGATAAATGTACGTGCCCATGTAGAAAAAATTTGGGCCGATACTTCTCCAACAGAGTCCGAAATACCTGAAAACCCTGATGTGGCAAATCCCGCCCATCATTCAACTGATAGGCAGGCGCATGTGTCACCAAAATATCAAATCCACGCCGCCGAAGCAACTTTAAACGCAGCCTTGCGGCCCTTTGTTTCATCTGCCATTCTGTGTATTGATGATTGCCTGAGCTATAACGCATAGAACCTCCAAGCCCAAGAATCCGAATGCCTTTATGCACATATATCTTATCCTCGATGCAGATACAGCCCTCCGGCGGAATTCGCTCATATTTGTCATCATGATTGCCATGCACATACAACACAGGTGCAGAGGACATCGTTACCAAAAAAGACAAATAGCGTGGATCTAAATCACCACAGGAAATAATCAGATCAATGTCTTTTAGTTTTGTTCTATCGTAATGTTCCCATAAGTATTTTGATTCTTCATCTGCGATTGCCAATATCTTCATGGTAAGGCTACCCTTCCTTTTTCTTTACTCCCTGCTGTTTTACCAACGGCTCTGCCTGCTCTTTCAATTCTTCCTTCGCCGGAATGTTGCCAACTACATTATCTGCAAGCCAATCCATCGTCATAATTTCCTCTGGCGGCAGGCTCCCCTCTGGGTCGCCTACCACTACGCCTGTTTGGGAATATAAAATACCTGCAAAGGGATTAAATGTCTCTGTAGTGATGGCAGTTTTTAACAATCCTGCCAAACGTTTTAGTTCCACTGGCAGATACTTGGAAAATACCACATCCACCACTCCCTCAGACATTCCCCACCAATAATTGATGGCCTTTTTTGTGGAAGGATCATCATCATATTTTAAGGTTCCATCCATAATTGCCCAGATCAACTGCTCATAAAATTTCCCCCAATGCCAAAGTGGCATAGCAAAATTTCTTGGCCGTCCCTCATCAATATGGTAGATACCAAAAAAGCGGGAAGCTTCTTCTGGAATGGCCATGTCTCTTCCTGACACACAGGAAGCCTCACTCTCTCGGATTCGCTCCTCGATGTCCATTTCTTTTTTGGCAGACCATTCCAGATATACTCTCGCCCGTGGATTAATCATTTTCGCCCCCAACGCAAAGGCATTGATATTGGCGATAGAACCATAAATCGGATAATCTGCAATGTACATAAGGCGATTGTTCTCCGCCATGGCTCCTGCAATGGCTCCCATTAAAAATTTTGCCTCATACATCCTGGAATAATACGTGCGAATATATCGATGGGATGTGTTCAAAGAACAATTCAATATCCAGACCTTGGGATTTGCAATCGCAGCTTTCACACTGGCCTGGGCAAATGGGGGCGTAGTCGTAAAAATTAAATCACAGCCTGCATTTATCGCGTCTTCCAGCAAAGAATCAATATTTTCTTGTGTTCCATTCTCATAACATACCGTATGTATCTCATCCTGAAACGTCTGCTGCAAATGAAGTCTTCCTAGCTCATGGGCATATGTCCAGGCAGAAGTACCAGGTGTTTTTTCATAGATAAAGGCAATCTTAAGTTTTCGTGAGACAAGGTTCGGAAAATGAAGAATGTTCAACAGTGATTTCTTCTTCTGGTTGGGCTTCATTTTTAAGTTAATCCCTGAATTTTCTGCCAGAAGCACAAATTCTTCCCAACTCTTTGTCACTAGGGCCTGCATCTCACTGGTGGTTTTCTCCTCAATGGCATCGTATCCATATAAGGTAATAAACGAGAGAAATGCGTCACCAGGTGTAATGTTTAGTTTATCTCCGCCCTTGGCCCGATATTCTGAGACAAACCTACTGTATACAGAACTAAAATCTAGTAATTCCTCATCCGTCCATACCTCCGACGGTCCTTTTCCCACTGCTTCCTGTAACTTGGCGTATCCGCCCTCCTGGGTGAAACGGATGTAATTGATCGGCGCCAATTGATAAAAATCCAAAAATTCATAATACATTTTATTTTCTTTCTCCTGGGTAGGCTTTGGTATCACGCGGATCACTGTTCCCAAAATAGAGACAGCGCCTGTATATTTCATGACACTCACTCGCTTATTTCCTTCCACCACATAAAATTTATGCATATATTCATAAGCCTTGATCGGCTCGCGGATTCCCTCCTCCACATGGGAGTCAAGCAGGCTTTCCCATTTTGCGGCAAACTCTGTATCTTCACGCAGGATGGGCATAAAATTCCCTGCAAAGGAGCTACTCCTTGCAACGGTTTTGGTTCCTGCAATCTGATCTATGGGAATCTGCACCAGGCCAATGGATGACTCGGAATAAGAACTTCTGTTTGGCAGAATATCATCCAGCACTTGCAAGATAGGCTTTTCTCCGCGAAGCAGCCTGGTCTGATAATCTTTTTTTCCTAATTTAAGCGCTTTTCTGTATTCTTCTCTTCCCATAACGCCCTCCTATTTCCCTTCTTATTTATAATAGTACATCATAGTACATCGTCCCTCCTGGTATTTTAACATATTCCCCCAAGTGACACAATCTATGTTTCAAAATCTTTCCATTGTCACATAAATGCCACACAAATCTAAAGTTGGAGACAGTAACCAGTCAACAAAAGAGCCGCAAACCTTTGATTCCATTCAGGAATCCTTAAGCTTACGGCTCTTATTTATCAGAGCGATAGACGGGGCTCGAACCCGCGGTCTCGACCTTGGCAAGGTCGCGCGTTACCAACTACGCCACTATCGCTTAAAGCGGGTGATGGGAATCGAACCCACGTATCCAGCTTGGAAGGCTGGTGTTCTACCATTGAACTACACCCGCATGAAACACCTCTCAGTGTAATGCCCAGTTCCGGAATCGAACCAGAGACACGAGGATTTTCAGTCCTCTGCTCTACCAACTGAGCTAACTGGGCATGCTGTACTTCAGCAACGATATTATTTTACACAA
The DNA here is from genome assembly GCA_910580015.1 of uncultured Lachnospiraceae bacterium. Taxonomy (GTDB): domain Bacteria; phylum Bacillota; class Clostridia; order Lachnospirales; family Lachnospiraceae; genus Petralouisia. Next base: position 884 of record CAJTVT010000029.1, on the reverse strand, counting down.
CTATATTTGATTTGTCAATACTTTTTTTATTTTTTCTATATATATTTTCTATATATTTTTTCCAATTCTGAATTAAGACTCAATCTTTGCCACAAGAGCCTCCTGCAACGCCTGTGAAAAGTTGATATTTCGTTCTGTAGCTGCTTCATTGAGCCATTCTGGAATAGTCAATGTCTTCTTCACCATCTTTTTATTCTGCTTTTTCCGATATTCAATGGTGTCACATGCAATGAAATTGATAAACTCCCCCTCTTTCAGAGAAAGATCCGATGCTTGGGATGGTTGCGGGATTGTGCGCTGTTCCCTCTCGTAATCATACAACGTAAAGGCTAATACATCCTCACCCATCACCAGTGCCTCCGTCATACTACTCCCACAGGTATAACATCCTTCCAGATCGGGAAAACGGAGAGAATACCCACTCTCACCCTCTGGGAAAAAGATGGCTGGATAGGAATATTTACTCATTTTGGCTCCTTTCTGGCAGGACAGGAGCGCCCAATCTCGCCCAAAAGAAATTGAACACACCGCTCTGCCCAGATGCAAGTTCAAGTTAATCCTGCATCCTTTAAGATATTGGTCACTGTACCGGCTGGAAGACTTCTTCCCGACTGTCTAGGGACTCGGAAACTCTTTCCTGTGATGTCACTGTACCATTTGTCGTGGGCTCTTCCATGCTCTACAAAATGACAGCGATTCCTTTTTAATAGTGCGGTAATTACCACACAAGCATACATACACTCCATAACACTCCTCCTCCCAAAAGCCTTCCCGCTATCAGTCCAAAGTCTCTATTACCACTACACTAAATACCGTGTTCTTGTCGTCCCCTTCCTCTGCTACCCCTGTCACACGGATCTTTGTTCCACTCTTGGGCGGCTCCT
>CAJTVT010000028.1 GCA_910580015.1 uncultured Lachnospiraceae bacterium | reverse complement strand
TGCTCCCAATGCCAATATCAACACAACGATGCCCACTGCCGCTGGGATTCTACCGTTGGCTGCCATCTGTAATAGCACGATGGAGATAATCACAAGCCCTGCCATTGGCGCTGCCAACGCTCCCATTGCTTTCAACAGCAGCTTGTCGGATGTTTCCGTTTCTCTCACTTTAAACTCCTCCTTTGCATGATTCCATACGATTCTTTAAAAGTATTATACGGCTTTTCCGATCAGATTACCAGTGCTAATTTGCAGCTTCAAGACCTGGCGCCTTTCCAGTATAAAGTTGATAATATCTTCCTTCTTTTTTGATTAATTCCTCATGAGTCCCTCGTTCTATCACACTTCCCTGCTCCAATACCATAATACAGTCACTATTGCGGACAGTGGAAAGGCGGTGTGCTATCACAAAGGTTGTTCTCCCTTTCATCAACTTATCCATACCATCCTGCACCAAGCGTTCTGTCCGAGTGTCAATAGAACTGGTGGCTTCATCCAAAATCAGCACTGGGGGATCTGCGATAGCTGCCCTCGCAATGGCAAGAAGTTGTCGCTGCCCCTGACTCAAATTGGCTCCATCTCCAGTAAGCATAGTCTGATACCCTTCTGGCAACCTGCGGATAAACCCATCTGCATTTGCAAGTTTTGCCGCTGCTACAACTTCCTCATCTGTGGCGTCTAATTTGCCATAACGAATATTTTCCATCACAGTATTGGTAAATAAATGGGTATCTTGCAGCACAATCCCCAGGGAACGGCGCAAATCTGCTTTTTTTATTTTATTGATGTTGATTCCATCATAGCGAATTTTTCCATCTTGAATATCATAGAAACGATTGATCAGGTTTGTGATGGTGGTTTTTCCTGCACCAGTTGAGCCTACAAAGGCAATTTTTTGCCCAGCATTTGCAAACATCTTCACATGATGCAGTACAATCTTTTCTGGATTGTAGCCAAAATCTACATCATCAAACACCACATCCCCAGTAAGCTCCACGTAATCTGTGGTGCCCTCTGCCTGATGGTGATGCTTCCACGCCCAAAGTCCTGTACGTTCCTGGGACTCCTTTAGCGCCCCATCTTCCTTTTTGGCGTTTACCAACGTCACGTAGCCCTGGTCTGTCTCTGGCTCCTCATCCATCATGGCAAAAATGCGCTTTGCACCTGCCATTGCCATCACCACACTGTTGAGCTGTTGGCTCACCTGACTGATTGGCATATTAAAGCTGCGATTGAAGGTAAGAAAGCTTGCAAGTCCTCCCAAGGTAAATCCTCCCACTCCATTCAGTGCAAGAATACCTCCCACCATGGCGCAGAGCACATAACTGACATTTCCAAGCTGCGCTGTCACTGGACCTAACATATTTGCAAACTTATTTGCCTGGTTCGCACTTTCATATAATTCTTGATTCAACTTATGGAACTGCTCCAGACTTTCATTTTCATGGCAAAATACCTTGACTACTTTCTGTCCCTCCATCATCTCTTCGATATAGCCATTGACTTTTCCAATCTCCTTCTGCTGCGCAACAAAGTATTTCCCACTTCTTCCTGCAAAAGACTTGGTGGCCACCATCATCAGCCACACCATAACCAGCGTCACAATCGTCAAAGGAACACTCAATGCCAGCATACTTGCCAGAACACTTACAATCATCACCACACTGGAAAAAATCTGCGGCATACTTTGGCTGATCATCTGGCGAAGTGTATCAATATCGTTTGTGTATACTGACATAATATCCCCGTGTGCATGGGTGTCAAAATATTGAATGGAAAGACTCTCCATATGGGTGAACAGATCGTCTCTAAGTTTTTGCAGTGTACCCTGTGTCACTTGTACCATAATCCGGTTGTAGATCCAAGTGGAGCATACCCCGATTCCATAAAATATGGCCACTTTTAAAATGGCCTCTGCCAGAGGGGCAAAATCTGGGCTCTCTGAGCCAATCATAGGTAAGATATAGACGTCTATCAAGGTCTGCATAAACAATGTTCCCTGGACGCTGGCAAGCACTCCCACAAAAATTCCAATCACCACCGCCAGCAAATGCCATTTATAACTGACAAATACATATCTCATAAGTCGAAAGAAAATGTTCCAGTCCATACCTCTGCCTGGTGCTGCTGATGCAGGTTTTTTTCTCGCCATTATCTGTCACCTCCTTCGTCAAAATCGCCTCCCCCATTGGTCTGAGATTCATACACATCTCGATAAATCTCACAGCGAAGTAGCAGTTCATCGTGGGTGCCGAAATCTGCTATCCTTCCGTTATCCATAACAATAATCCGATCTGCATTCTGAACGCTTGTTATCCGCTGGGCAATGATTAGCTTTGTCGTATCTGGTATCTCCTCTGAAAAAGCTCTGCGGATTTTACTGTCTGTGGCCGTATCTACCGCACTGGTAGAATCGTCCAGAATTAATATCTTTGGCTTTTTCAGCAGTGCACGTGCAATACACAGGCGCTGTTTCTGCCCACCAGACACATTGCTTCCCCCCTGTTCGATATAGGTATGATACCCTTGTGGAAACTGGCTGATAAACTCATCTGCACATGCCATTTTGCAGACCCTGATACAATCCTCCTCTGTGGCGTCTTTATCTCCCCACCGAAGGTTCTCCAAAATGGTTCCAGAAAACAACACGTTTTTTTGGAGTACAACGGACACTTGATTGCGCAAAGCTTCCATATCATATTCCCGCACGTCAATTCCACCTACTGATACGGTACCTGCTGTCACGTCATATAGACGGCTGATTAAGCTTACTAGACTGGTCTTGGCGCTTCCAGTCCCCCCGATAATCCCAATCGTCTCCCCTGCATGGATCTTTAGATTGATATCTTTTAGCACAGGCTCTTTGCTGTCTTTGGCATAGGAAAAATCCACATGTTCAAAGGCAATTCTTCCATCCAACACTTCACTCACTGGATGACTGGGATTGGAGAGGGTACTCTTCTCGTTCAGCACCTCCGCAATACGTTCTGCACTTGCCGTACTCATCGTTACCATCACAAATATCATGGACAGAAACATCAAACTCATTAAAATATTCATGCAGTATGCCAACAGACTCATCAATTGTCCCGTGGTTAACTCATCTGACACAATCATTTTCGCCCCCAGCCAGCTTATGGCAAGAATGCATCCATACACGGTAATCTGCATCAGTGGTGCATTCCAAGTAAGGATATTCTCTGCCTTGCTAAACATCCTGCAAATGCTTTCGCTGGCCCTGGTAAATCGCTGATTCTCGTAATCCTCCCGCACATATGCTTTCACTACCCGAATCGCTGACACATTTTCCTGGACACTGGCATTCAACTCGTCATATTTGGGAAAGATTTCTTTGAAATATCGAGTTGCCTTGTTCATAATCAAGAACAGACAGCCCCCCAACGCCAGCACTGCAATGAGATAAATACTCGCCAGCTTTCCGTTGATTAGAAACGCCATAATCATCGCTGTCACCATACTAAAGGGTGCACGCACACACATACGCAGAATCATCTGATAGGCATTCTGAATATTCGTCACATCCGTGGTCAACCTGGTCACAAGTCCTGCCGTAGAAAATTTGTCAATATTGGCAAAAGAAAAACTTTGAATATTTTCAAACATACTTCCCCGCAAATTTCTTGCCAATCCTGCGGAAGCGCTTGCCGCATATTTTGCCCCCAGCATTCCGGCAATTAACCCCAACACTGCCACGCCTAGCATAATTCCCCCAGTCCTATAAATGAATCCCATGTCCCCTTTGGTTACCCCATCATCGATGATGGCAGCCATCAGAAGCGGGATCAACATCTCCATGACGACTTCCCAGATCATAAAAACTGGGGTCAACAGGGAGTCTTTCTGAAATTCCTTTACCTGGCCTAAGATTGTCCTGATCATCTACTGTCCTCCTTCTTGTCTTTTTACACAATTGCATCTCTTTCCATAAAATCCTTGTGCATCTATCCCATTATATTTCATTAATTTTTTTATGTAAACACACAAAATTCAAATCTCAGAAAAGAATTTAACCCAGAAATCAGAGCTTTTTAATAGGAAAACATCCCCACAGAAAAATCCATTTCTTGTAAAAATTGATTTCTCCATGAGGATGTTTCTCGTATTCTCAAATTTATGGAAGATGCAGATACTGGAATGAGTTCTAGTCTAAGATTCAATTTTCTCTAACAGAGCTTCTTGCAGCACCTGGGAAAAATTTAGATTCCTAATTGTGGCAGCCTCATTGAGCCACTCTGGAATTGTCAATGTCTTCTTCACCATCTTCTTATTCTGCCTTTTTCGATATTCTATGGTGTCACAGGCAATGTAATTGATAAATTCCCCCTCTTTTAGAGAGACACTGGAAGGTTTTGATGGGAATGGAACCTGGCGGTTTTCCCTTTCATAATCGTACAAGGTAAATGCCAGTACATCCTCCCCCATCATCAACGCCTCTGTCATACTTCCTCCACAGGTATAACAACCTTCCAGATCTGGAAATCGGACAGAATATCCTTCCTCACCTTCTGGTGTAAAGATGGCTGGATAGGAATATTGATTCATTCTGGCTCCCTTCTCTCAAAACGGGGATTTCCAATCTTCTTTACGCATCCTGGAAATCCCCCTCTTTTTTAGAACAGGCTTAAGACAGGCCCGCATCTTTGAAAATATTGGTGACTGTCCCAGCAGGCAAGCTCCTTGCGGACTGCCGAGGGACTCGGAAATTCTTTCCTGTTATATCGCTGTGCCATTTATCATGGGCCCTCCCATGCTCTATAAAATGGCAACGATTCCTCTTTAGCAATGAGGTGATCACCACACACGCATACATACATTCCATAAAATTCCCTCCTCCCGCTGGCATCATGGACTCCGCCCAGAACCCTACCTTGAGACTGTGGATGGATCAATCCAACGATTCCAGTACCACTACACTAAATACGGGAGTGTCATCCTCCCCTTGTTCGGCTATCCCTGTGATCCGAATCTTCGCTCCACTCTTTGGCGCCTCCTGCACATACCGCAGAGGCAGACTGTTTCCCTCTGTACTTTTGGGATCATCTGTGATGTAAGATGTTCCATCTTCCTCCAGATAATAGCCTTCCATCTGGTAAAGCTGGCCAGAGAAGTCTTCCACATGCTCCTTCATATCCGAAATGATCTTGGCATATTCTTTCTCTGCCACCACTTTCGTATCATCTTTCACCAGGTCCAGCAAATCCTCGTCTGTGGCATTCTCATCCAGCACTGGTTTTTGATTCTCTGTTTTCTCACTGTCACTTCCCTGGCTGTCACCATCTTCTTTTTGGCCTTGGGGCTTTTGACCGTCTTCTTTCCCAATATTATCTGATGGGGGCTGTTCCCCTGGAGCGCTACACGCAATCGCGCAGCACCCCAGGAGTCCTCCCAGGAAAAGAGCCAGTAGTTTCTTATGTTTCATCTACGTTTTTCCTTTCCGTTTTCTGATTTCCTTTTATTGCCTTAGAAAAAGGAACCTACGGTTCCAGTCAGGATCTCTTCCGCATAATGTATCTCGTAACCACCATCGGCATTCTCCATAATTACATACCCTCTTGCATATACCTGTCTGCTGCGGTTCGTTCCTGCTCCAAAGTTAAAGTTTACTGATGCTTGTGTATAGTTTCCAAGGTTGGCATTCTCATTGATATTGTACTGCTTTGCTCTTGCAAATTCTCTGCCTGCCAAGGTAAAGGTATTGTCATGCATTTCAGACTCTAATACCGTCAAATCTGCTTTTGCATCTTCCACTGTACCTGTATAACCAGATTTTGTGATATATAAGATTCCCATCTCCACAACCTTGTCTCGGTCTGCTACCTGAATGTTTGCTCGTAAGGTAAGCTTGTCATTGCCATCAACTACTTGTCCGAAAGCGCTTGTGCTTACGGTTATATTTTTCGTTTTGCAGACTTCACAGATTCCATCGTCCCCAAACTTATGATCGGACACAGGGATGGTTTTCTGTGCTAAGAAAATAGTCTCGCATTCCGATCCTGCACATTGATATCCCTGGGTTTTCCCCTGTTTGATACAGGTTGCTTCCGTTCCTGGAATTACAGTGATATCTGCGCTTTCATGTTCTCTACAGGACCACTTCTGTTCTGTTTTCAGATTTGTCAGTGTCATGCTGCAGCCTTCATTTGTACAATTTCCATCACCATCAAATTTGTGAAGGGCTGGATCTGCTGTCCCATGTGTGATATCCGCATAGGCGTCTCCAAGGCCATGATTCTTATCATTGCAGACTTTACATTTATACACCTCTTTTTCTGGTGTATGGCAGGTGACGGATTCGGTTACCCATCCGTAATCGTGCTTTCCGGCTGCTGGTATGGTTCTTGTATCTAATACCTTACCACATCGGCAGAGTTTTTCTTCTGTGCCAGCGGTACCGCATGTGGCATTTTCCTTTGTCGTCCAATTGGTCACTTCCTCTTTTGTCTGATGGCCCAGTTTGTCTGTGGTCTTTTCTCCGCTGTAAACAGTATCACATTTGGTTTCTGCATCCTTATCATCGAAATGGGAACATACCACTCTTTCTTCCCATCCATCGTTTTCACAATCAGCTTCCTGAGCAGGCAGAGTTTTCACCGAACTCCATCCATGTTTGGTACAATAATCCAATCCATCAGGCGCTGCTGCACCGCACACCGTGCCGTCATCCTTTGGATTCGTGCATTTACCATAGTCTGCCTTATCTTTCTCTGTTCCATATGCATGTTCACCAACTCCTGGAGTGATTACTGTAATGCTTCCTTCTTTCACAATACCACATTCGGTACAATATTCTGCATAACGCTCCTCATGCTGACAGGTAGCTGGCTGAATATTCTCTTCCCATTTATGCTTGGTGCTGTCTACCCCAATCGCATCCTCCTCCAGGATCTCTCCGGTTCCAGGCTGGCCATCTTCTCCAGGTTCATAACACTTTGAACAATATCTCACCTTCACACCTGTTGTTTTGCAGGTGGGCTCTTTGACAGTGATCCACTCTGTTCCCTCATCTATTGTGTCATGTCCAAGCGCTTCTATCTCTGTTGCACTCTGAATTTCATGAGTATTCCCAGAATCTTTGTTACATGTTATTGTCCCTGTACTTCCCTTTTCTGTACAAGTTGCTTTTTTTGCATCAGCAATTTCAACTGGCACTGCTTCCTGACATGTTGGACAATACCAGTAACCCTCCGCAGCCCATTTTACCTTAGGCGCTTGCCCACAAGTATCGGCACGTTTACATACTTCAAGAATTACAACGACCTTTTCTTTACCCTCTTCTGTAACTGCTTTCTGTTCTGCAACCAGAGCATGACCTGGATCAATGTTTCCAATCTGTTTCAGATGGTTGCATGCCGCATTTTTACATATCTGAACATATGTCCCGCCATTGGTACAGATATTCGTACCTCCGGATATGACAGTCTCTGTTCTCTGAAAATCATGTGGAAGGACCGGATCACCTTCCATATCCTGAGGCGCGGACAATTCTTTATCGCAAACTGCGCATACCGTCTGTATCTTTCCTGGAGCCATGCAGGTTGCTGGGATATAAACTTCTTTTTCTGTATGAGGAATTGTTGGGGTCTCGATCTCCATATCCTCTCCACATCCATTGCCGCACACATAGACGTCTTTTCCTTTGGCTCTACAAGTAGCCTCTACGGATTTGCTTTCATCTGGCTTTGCACCTGCTGCAATATTCTCTTCTGTGCCATAAGTATGACCCTTCGCACCTGGCGTTTTCTTAGCATTTTCTAATGCCGTGCGCTTCTGTGCTGTCACTTCTGCGTTTACTGTATCCAAATCTGCCAGGATCAGCTTCAGCAATTCGTTTACATTGCTCTCTGCTGTGATCACCTGCGCATTCTCGATATCTACCCCATCACAACCCTCTATGGCACATGTCTTACCTACCATTGCTGGCGCTGTACAGGTGCTCTCCATCAAATCTGTCTTACCCCAGGTATGGCCTTTGGCTGGCACCGACTGAACCTGCGTCTTGATTGGACAGCTATCGCCGCGAGCGCAGGTAACAAGTCCCACTCCGTCCTTCGTACAGGTGGGCTCTGCCAATACTGCTGGCTCCTCCCCTTCCTCTGGGTCTGGAACCTTTCCCGTATACACAGGTTCTCCCCACTGGTGGCCTCCCGGAACGATTTCCATATCCACCCAGTCGCAATTCTGACAAGCATGCTTGAGCAAACCATTCTGCGTACAGGATGCCTCACGGATTTTCTCCACTTCCTTCTCCTCATGTTCTGGAATGTAGCCGTCTAAATCCATCTCCCGCTTTTCGCTTCCATCACAGTCCTCATGCTTACACACATACAACTCATACCCAGGCGTGCCGTCGCATTTTGGCAAGGTTACTGCATCCTCTCCCTCTTTCAAAACCCAGATATGTTCTCTGGCTGGAATCTCAACATCTAACTTCTTGTCACCGCAGAAGGAACATACACGATCCATTTTGCCTGCCACTCCACATTTCGCAGCTTCTTTGATGGTATCAATCCAGTCATGATCTACGGCAGCACCTGCCTTTTTGATCCACTCATCATATTTTACTTTAATTGCGGCGTCATTTACTTTGCCGTCGCCTTCCAAAAGGGTATAGCCTGTTACATCTTTATTATCCTTATAGAACTGAATCACTTCCGCCAATGTGGTTTCCTTGGGGAACTCCATAAAGATAGGCTGAGCGCCTTCTTCTGCGCCCGGCTTGGCTACTGCCTGTCCACATACGCTGCATTTAAGACCAATTCTTGTTCCATGCTGGCAGTTTGCATCGATAAGCTCCACTGTTGCACTTTGATGCTCACCAGTCACTGGAATCGGTGTGGTCTGCTTTACCTCACAATCTGCACATTTTATTACTTCTTTTCCGACGGTTCCGCAGGTTGCATCTTTGCACTCTTCCGTTACCTTCTTTGCTCCCTTATCTATATCAAAATTATGTCCTTTTGCTTTTAAAATGAAAGTATGTTTGTCCTTGCATTTCTCATATCTTGCACATTTTACAACTTTTTTGCCATCTGCGATACAGGTGGCATCTTTGCTCTCATCTGTTACTATCTGTGCTCCGTCATCTTCCTTATAATTATGTCCAAGAGCTGGAATCTCTGCCTCAGTATTGAGCAGACCGCATTTCTTACAGGCAGTAGACATCTCGCCCTTGTCGGTACAGGTAGCCTCTTTGGTCACAGTGCCATCTGCCCAATCGTGAGCTGCTGGAATTACCATATACACACTCTTTTTACATTCTGTACAGGTTCCGCTTTGCATACCAGGTACATCGCAGGTAGCCTCTCGGATGACTTTCTTGTCTTCTCCCAGCACATGGTTCGCTGCAACGACTGGGATGGTACTTCCTTCCGTAAATATCTTACATACGCTGCACTGTTTACCCTCCGTATTTCCAGGTGTGGTACAAGTTGGCTCTTTCGCTTCCACCTCCACAATGTCATGCTGTTTTGGATCGATCGCTTCCTTGCCGCCTGCCGCTTCTATTTCCTCTGCTTCGGTCACACGGATCTGCGTATGGCAATCTGCACACTCTTTGGTGTAATAACCGCCTAATGTACAGTCTGCTATCTGCTTTGTGTACATAATCTGTCCGTCTTTCTGCACAAAGTTCTTATGGCCTGCTGGATCTGTCTTTCTATCCTCTTTCCCACAGTTTTCACAGAGTTTCACCCGTTCGCCATCTTGAGTACAAGTTGCTGATGGATCTCCTTTCGCTTCTCCCCATTTGTGATCTGCATAATAAACAACCTTACCATCAACCTCAATTTTGTCTCCACCATTCAGCAGATTCTCAATCATTTCCTCTGGCATATCCTCTGGTTCTTCTGATTCTGGAGCATTGCACGCACTACAGACCCTGCCAATCTTAGGCGCGACGCCGCATTCTGTGGAAGGTATGATTGTTCCATCTTTATAATCATGATTCCCAGTTGCCGGGATCGTCTGTGTCAGTTCTGGCAGAGGCATACCGCACAGTTCACAAATATAATTTGTCACACCGCCTTCACTACAGGTTGCCTCATGAGAACTCTGCTCGTCTTTTTTCGGCTTGTGATCCAATTTGTCAACTGTCTCTGTCTTTACTCTTCCTTCTGCCTTATCGCATGTATTGCCCTCTCCATCTTGATAGCGGGTGCAGGTATACTGCTTTTCACCGGCTTTCTGGCAAGTTGCATTGATGGTTTTTGTGGGTTCTTCCGGATATGCATGGGCTGCTGGGATAACCTTTGTAGTCTGGCTGCCGCAGCCAGTACATTCATACGTTCCAACGCCAGCTTTTGCACAGGTTGCTGCTTTGATTGTCTTCTTAAGTATGCTGTAATCATGCCCACCTGCCTGATCTTCCGGATTACGCTCTGCTTCTGGCACATCCTTCCAGAGATCCCTCTTTGTCTCCTCATTGATAACCTCTGCTTTATCCTCTTCCAAATGCTTTGGATTTTTGCACTTCTGTACTTCCATAGCATTGTCCTTGCAGTTTGGAGGAATGCGCACAGCATCGCCCCATTCATGGTTTTCCGGATCTAATTTTGGATTCCCCTCCTCGTCTTTTACCACTTGTTCTGTCACTTCTGCCCCACATTCTGCTTTTGCACAAGTGCCTGACCATTTTTCTGGGGTCATACAAGTTCCTGGAATAACCACAAGTCCCTCTGTGCCAACCGCTGGCATTTGATGCTCTCCATCTGAACACGTCGTCCTCTCCTGAGATTCTTGTTCTAGCTCCGCAGCATAAGTCGGCACATTCCATGACAGTATCATGGTCAGCGCCAGCATCAGGCTTAAGAGACGTTTCCATCTGTTCTTATTCATATTGATCTCCTTTCTTATCCTCTATGGCTTCCGGCAAGAATCTGGAATGGCTTTCAGGCACACCCACACTTGCCCAAATCTGGCCCGATTATGAATGTCCTTCCTTCCACTGCTTCCTCACGTATCTCTACTGCCCCCTTCCATTTCTTTTGTACAATCCATCCTCCTGCCTTAAGTCAGATTATAAGCGCAATGGTATTTTTTGTTAACTGAAGATTACTTTTTCACTCTCAACGCATTTTGTCCTTCTCAATGAAATTTGACATTGGCAATGAAAAAATTGCCAAAAATCAGGCAATACAGACTTCTTTACACCTGCTCAAATGTGCTGCCAAACCTTACACCCTCAAGTGTGATTTCCGTTTTTCATTTCTGAATAAAGATCTTATTTTTTAACTTGATTTTACCAAGAAAAGGAAGTAATATGAAATAGAATGCGAAACTCATAAAGGAGGAGAAAAACATGTTTGAAATGAAACCAGAATATTACACTGGAATAGAAAAAATTGACCAGGAACATACCAGATTATTTGAACTTGCCCAGGAGACCTATGAACTATTAAACAACGACATACTACAGGATAAATCAGACAGCCTGCTCCATTTGATCTCTGAGTTAATTAACTACACCAGGACACATTTCTCTCACGAGGAAGAATATCAGCAGAGTATTGGATATGCTGAGCTCAAACAACATGCCGCTCAGCACCGTGCATTTGAAGACCGTTTGATGGCGTTTGATTTAGATTCCATAGAAAGTGATTTTAAGGGGCAGAATGAAACGGTAGAATCTTTGTTAAATTTTCTTGGCACTTGGCTGATCAACCATATTTTAGAAGTTGACATGAAATATGTACAGAAATAAAAATACGATCCTTTGAGATACATAAAAGAGGGAATCATCAAACCAGACGGTGAGATGGTTCCCTCTCTCTATGTGAAGAGTTCATGATGTGCCATTTACAAATCTTCGTCATGTTTTTATTTATAGAACGCATTTTACAAAACCTTACGGAAATTGGTTGCCATTTTGCTGTAATGTATTTATACTGAAAATATGTAGCTAAGAATTTGCATAGAAAAAGGAGGATAATGTAATATTATGGGTTATTTGAAAAGAGGATGCGCTATGTTTTTGGCAGCCATAATGATTGTGGGGTCCCCGCCAGACATGAGCGTGAATGCAGCTGGAGAATCAAAACCAACAGAAACTTCGGCGAGCGGGTTTGACGCCTACCGTGCACCCGTATTATCTGGACCAGTCCAGACTTGGATTTACAAGGGGGACACCTTTGACTATGAGGACAGTCGGAATAAAGTGTTTGCGGATGACCAGGAGGACGGCGATTTAACAAAAAGTATTATACAGGAAGGTTCTGTAGATACCTCTAAGTTGGGAGATCAGACAATCACCTATAAAGTGACTGACTCAGATGGGAATACCACATCCCATCAAACAACTGTAACTGTCTTAGAAAAAGATAGTACAGACGCATCAAAAAAGAATATTAAGCGAGAATTGTATACGCTGCCAAATGCATCTCATTTGACAAATATTGGATTTGGCAGAGGGTACGACCATGATAGGCAAAATCTTGGGTTCTGGCTTCCTGCGAATGAAACGCTTACGATTCGTCTGGTCAACCATGATGAGTTTAACGACGCTTTGACCTTGAAGCTGTTAAATAATGATGCATATACTGAGAACTTAGTTTTCATGGAAAAAGATGGCACAGAGTCTGCTTATGATGATAACAGAAGCAGCGTAAATCTTCCAGGGAATGGGGATTGGATCACGGTTAAGAATAAGTGCTATGTGCAGGATAAAGCTGGAAATAAGACGACAGAACTACAGAGCGTGGACAGCGTTCCATTTATCTATACTCCCAAAAATACAACCGTAAAGCCGATCATTGAAGTAAAGTGGAACGATGCTCTCCATTCCATTCCCTATTACCGTTATGGCGATGATGAGGAAGCATTTTTTGCCGGCTGGGATAAATCAAATGCTCCCTATGGGATCATCGAAGGAGATGCGGCAACGTTTCTGGTTCCTGTAAAAGATAAAAAGCATATCATCCATTATCAGGATGCAAAATATCCTTCCTATTCCTTTGGCACAATCGATGAAATGCTGGAATGGTACGCATCATTTGTAAAACAGTATGACAAGTTTTCTGGATTGGATTTTTATGCGAAAGAACCTTATAACCAGAATGTGCGCGCAAAATTCTTTATTAAGGCCAATAAGCACGGCGTAGGATTTGCTTACTACAGCAACGATCATAGTGCTACAAATCAAGACAGCCTTGCTGCTTATCTGTGCAAAGCCTGGGTGTCCTTACATGAGTTCGGTCATGGATATGAGGGTGCCATAGCCCGCCAGGAAAATTCTTTTGTAGAGACAACGAATAATATTATGGGATATTATTTTGAAAAGCTGTACCGAGAGGAGGAAGACCTGGGATGGCTTTTGGAAGGCAAGGGTGCAACGTATCTGGATGCTTTCAATACGATTGGAAAGGCCGCAGAAAAATTAAGAAATAATGTAAACACATTTAATGACATAACAGAGGGACAAAAAGAGTATGATAAATCGCTGTTTATGTTTGTCAACTTACTGGATCGCATTGGTCCAGAGCAGGCTGTGGCAGCCATGCATACGGACGTTCGCAAATATTATGATGAGAATCAGAAACACAAACCCTCTTCTGATACGCTCACAGAGATTTTCAGTGAATCAGGCGGGTTTAATGTAATCCCATACTTTGAGGGCTGGCATATCCGTCCATCTGAAATATTAGAAGATGAGATTTACGATAGTGACCTTCCGATGCTGTATTATTTGCGGAATCTGATTCCAAATGATACAGAAGCGGAAACTGTGCGTGGACAATTGGCCAAAAAAGGTCTGACCATGAACGGCATTTACAGTCTGGTAAGCACAGATGATTTGGCAGAGTTTCATTATAAGTCCAACGTGAAGTTAAGCTTATCCATGGATGATATCACCAAGGTCAAAGGCAAAAAAATCTTGATCAAAAATGGTGAAAAAATCGCCGCAGAACTGACCATCCAGGAAGATAAAAAAGAATATCAGCTAGAACTTCCCGTCGGCATATACGAAGTGGAACTTCCGACGCCAAGAGACGGTGGATATCAATACAACAATGAATATCTGGTAGCATATAAGACAGGTAGTAATGAATTTGTCAACAAAGAACTGGCATATCACAAAATAGAAGGAAATCCCTTGGTGGATGACGCGCAGATCCGACTTCTTGGCATGGCTGATGTAGAAGTTGCAGCCCTTTCCTTAGATACTGCAAAGGAGAAAATAAACTTCCGGATCAACAATACGGAACCTCATATGTACTTCCCTAATCAGACTTACATTACGGTTCGCATCTTGGATCCGCAGGGAAAAGAGCTTGAGAAAAAATCCCTGTCTGGAACAGGCAAACAGCCCATATTTGAGAAACAGTACAACTTCCCCATCAATTCTAAGCTGGAGATCAGTTATATTAATTTGAATGAGTTGGGAAGAATGCGGTTTACCAGTCAGTATACCAAAAATGTTCTCTCAGCATTTGCTGTTACAAATCCAGAGATGGATGAGACAACTGGCATGGTGAAAGCTACTTTTGTGATGACGGACAAAGGTCTCATGCGGGATAGTTGGGATAATGAGCAACAGGATTTTGCATACTATTCCATGATGGCATCCTATTCCGACTATTTGTTGTCGCATATGCAGATGGATGACCTGGAAATAGAGAGTCATTTCCATAACGCAAAACAGATCTTATCCACAGCATATGCACATCTGAACCAGAAGGATCAGGATGTATATGACAGGGCTTATGGACGATTGATAGGACATGAGCAGACCATCTATGGATATGAAAAAGTAAAAGGACTGACCGGAACAGCCGATAGCCATCAAAGCGGGGAAGGCCCAGAAAAAGCTCTGGATGACGATCCGAATACCTATTGGCATTCAAATTGGAACGGTCACATTATCAATGATCATCAAAACAATTACACCATCACTTTAAGTGAAAATACAGACATTGGCAAATTGGAATATGTACCAAGACAATCGGGTGGATCGAATGGAATTATCTTAACCTGTGATATTTCTTACAGCACAGATACCGATGGAGATAATTTTACGAAAGTCCTGGAAAATACGAAATGGGCAGACGACAAAACTATGAAAAGTGCAGAGTTTGAAGCACCTAATGCAAGGAGAATCCGGATTACTGTTCTTTCTTCGGCAGGGGGTGGAAACTCGCAATTTGCATCCGCAGCAGAATTTTATCTCTATTCCAAATATGAAAAAGAGAACCCAGAAAATTATCTGTCCGACTTAAATCTTGGCACATGGTCTGGGGTAAAGAAAGATACTTCCACTAAGACGGTTACAATACCAGCAGGTACGAATGTTACCGCAGATTTAACTGGGAAAGAATTTGACACCTTTACCTCAAAGGTCAACGTTACAGGCAATGGAACATTAACTGTTTCTGGTGATGGGAAACAGTTGTATCATTTTGACACAGAAACTGGAGATACACAGGACGCCTTCTCTATGGATCTTGCTGGAATCCACAGACTGGAATTTCGCACTTCTGGAAGTGGTCAAATAATCTTGTCCAAGGCAAGATTTGGCAACCAAAATAATAAAAAAGATCTCTTTTTAGTGCAAAATGACAAGGCAACAGGATTTGGCAATCTGACATTGACGCAGGCAGGAAATGACAAATTGAACTGGACTTCTGGAAATGCCACAGTGGCAACCGTAGATGACTGGGGCGTAATCACAGCGAAGGGTACTGGCCAGACCGTGGTAAAAGCTCTGAAAGAAGATGGAACAGAAGTTATGGCTTGTAATGTATATGTGAAATCCAGCGTAAAGGAGATTTCTGACGCATTGGATATCATAAAACAAGACAACAAGACAGAGCTTGAAGCATATACAAATGCCAACAATTATGATAATGATGGGAAAACCAAACGGACAGCTGCTATAGCAGAAGGAAAAACAGCCATAGACGCAGCCATGAACATTTCTGGCATCCAGGCAGCGCTGGAACATGCGAAGGAACAGCTAGACGCAATTCCTACCAAGCAGGATCAAACAGCAGCACAGCTCAATGAGAAGAAAGCGGAAGCTAAGGCTGCATTGGAAGCATATAAGAACCCAGAAGATTACCGTCATAATGAGAAAGTAGAACTAAAACGGGCAATTGCAGAAGGAAAATTGGCAATTGAACAGGCAACCAGCATAGCAGGTGTTGAGACTGCATTGGCAGCGGCAAAGACGAAACTGGATCAGATTAAGACAGACGCACAGCTTGGAGACGAGACAGTTGATATAGAGAAGCATAAATTATCAGAGGTACTTTCAGAGGTAGAACAACGCATCAGCAATTTAGATGAAAAAGACTATGCCCCTGCAAATTGGAAACGACTGCAAGACGCCATCAAGGAGGCTCGCCGGGTAACTGCTTTAACTGCTAACGAAACCTCTATCCAAGAAATCACGGAGGTAAAACAGGAATTGCTTGCCGCTGAGAAGGGCCTTGGAAAGCCTGAAACAGTCCGTGAAGCGGAGGCCAAACTGCAAGCGCTGATCGACCAATGTGTACAGTTGAAGGAAGAAGATTACACAAAGGAATCCTGGGCTGCCTATTGGGATGCCTTGGAGGAAGCCAAGACATATCTGCCAGGCCAACCAAACGAGCAGTATGAGGGAAGCGGCGCCATTCTTATCAAAGCAGCAACGGATAACTTGTTGAAACAAAAAGAAGCCTTAGTGCTGAATCTGCCTCCTGAAATTTATGAGGATGACTGGATAAAAGGACTTCTATCTGCATCTTCTGGAATGCAGATTGCAGACAAGACGCTGACTTTGACAGGTGCAGGTTACCTCAATTCCCCAGCTACATTTTATAGTATGGAGACGTTTGATTTTACAAAAGACGGAGAATTTGAATTTGACTTACAGTATACCGGCAAAGGTGCTAGATTCGGCGTATATCTGGACTACAAAGAAGCAGACAACAATGCATACGGCATGTACATGGGATTTGAAGATGGCGGCTGGTATTGGCAGCGATTTGACGGAACAAACGACTACTATCATGGAGACAGAATTTCAGCCCCAGAAGATCAGGCTGAGACTCACGTAAAAGTCACATGGACCGCAGATGGCAAGTACTCCCTGTTCGTCAATGAGCAAATGGCTTTTGAAAAGGTTGTAGGTGCAGGAAATTATAGTACAAATGGAAGAATCGCTTTTTCCTGTACTTCTGGCGCTACGGCAAAAATCAGCCGTATCAAACCCTCAAAGAGCAGACTGCGTATCAGTCCTACTAACGTAGAGGTATTTACTGCAAAAGATCCTGTAAAATTAAACTTACTGTTCCGCAATGAGACAGATAAGAAATCAGAAATTACCTGGATTTCTTCGAACCCACAGGTAGCATACGTTGACAAAACGGGAACTGTACGCTTTATTGGTACAGGTACAGCAGAGATTACAGCTACTGTGACATTTCCAGATGGAATTCAGCAAGCAGTCACATCTACTGTAAACCTGCCAGACAGGATCGATGAAGAGGCTAAATTTACAGGAGCATGGGCAAATACAGAGCAGAGTGGCAAAGCACCATATCCCAATGATGGACCTGCCACATATGCCATTGATAAAAATGAGGACACAAAGTGGCACAGTCAATATGATGGAGACCGATTTACCGTATCAGAGGATCATCCTGCTTTGTTGACCGTGGGCTTTGAACGAGATCTTTCTCTTTGCACTGAGATCAAGTTTCTGCAAACAGGCGCTGGATCAAACGGACATGTGAATGGGTATCAGTTGGTAGCTGGCGATCAATATAATAAGGAAGCATATGAAATTGAACAAAATCCAGTGTCTGGCATTGAAAAGACGGTAACAGAGATTGTTACCAATCCTCCAGAACAAAATCGTTGGGTGACATTAACACTTCCAGAATCTGCGGATCCAGACGGTAGGCTGGGGCATTATCTACAGTTGCGGGTTGTAAATGGTCAAAACGACTATGCTGTGATCCAAGAGATCACCGCACATTTTACAAAAGAAATCGCATCAAATGAGGTAGAACAGGGATATTTGGCTGCAAATCAGGAAATGTTGACCGCGATCACCGCATTGGAGACCTTGATCGAAACAGCAGAAAAAGCAGATCCGAAAGATTATCTAGAAGAGGACTGGCAGGTGTTGCAGAATGCAATCGCTGATGCAAAAGCAGCCATGGAAAACTGCACAAGCACAGCAGAGATCGAGGCTGCCAAAGCTGCTTTACAGGAAGCATTGGATCACCGCACAATCCAGCATATTGTCACCTTCCATTGGAATTACGATGGAGCAAATGTGATCACACAGTATGTAGTTTCTGGCAATTCTGCACAAGCTGTGACGGAGGCTCCAGACAGACCTGGCTACAAGTTTACTGGAAAATGGTATACGGAAGCAGCCTGCAAGAATGAATATGATTTCAGTAAAGAAACCGTGACTGGCGACATCACACTGTATGCTGGCTGGGAGCTGAGTCAAACTGGTGGAAATGACGAGGATGAAGCCGAGAAGAAAGCAAAAGAAAAAGCAAAACAGGATTTAAAGGCAGCACAGTCAAGCGCAAAGCCTCTGATAAAGGCTGGTCAAGGTAAGTATACAAAAACCACCTGGAATGCATTTGTAAAAGCATACAATGATGTCAAGAACTTGACAGAAGAACAAAAAGAGGCTATGACAGCAAAAGAATTGCAAAGCTTGGCAAATGCCCTGAAAAAAGCGCAGAAGGCACTGAAAAAGGAGCCTGCTTCTATTACCAAATTGATATTTAACGCTAAAAAATACCAGATTGCATATGGCAAATCGATCAACTTAAAAAATGAACTAGAGATTGTGCCCAAGAAATATAGTAATCAGAAGCTTGTTTGGAAGATTTCAAATCCGAAATATGCAAAAATTACCAGCAAAGGCGTTGTCAAACCTTTGAAGAAAGGCGCCAATAAAAAGGTTGTCGTTACGGTTTCAACCACAAATGGAAAAGTTACTGCAAAGACAACGGTTCATATTATGAAGGGTTCTGTCTCAAAAATTACAGCAAAAAGCAGCAAAAGCATAAAATCCAAAGCAAACAAGAGCATCACCCTAAAGACGAAGGTCACTACCAAGGGTGGAAAGCCTGTGAACCAAACGCTGAAATGGACTTCTTCCAATACAAAAATTGCAACTGTAAAAGGAAGCGGTAAAACAGCAGCTTCCGCTAAAGTAAAAATTGCGAAAGGTGTAAAGAAAGGAAAGACCGTAAAGATTACTGCTGCTTCCACAGATGGCACTGGCAAGAAAGTCGTGTTTAAAATCACAATAAAGTAAATTTGCCATTACAGGAACTTTCAACTTAAGATTAATAAAAGAAGCTGCCGCTCTCATAATCACTTATGAAGCGGCAACTTCTTTTTCCTCTTTCTTTGGGATTTCAAATAGAATATTATGAAATGCCCTGAACGGTATATTCGGAACAGGCTCTTAGAGAATTGTCCCGCCTCCCACCACGATATCTCCCTGATAGAATACCACAGCTTGTCCAGGTGTAATGGCACGCACAGGCTCTTGAAACTCGCAACATACCTTGTCCTGCTCCACCTTGTGAATCATACATGGTGCTCCTTGATGGCTGTAACGAATCTTCGCCGTCACCTCCATCGCCCCTTCTAAATCTGGTATGGACATAAAATTCAACTGGTTTGCATACAAGATGCTTCCAAAAACATCCGCATTCTGGCCCAACACCACCTCATTCGTATCAGGACGTATTTCTGTGACAAATACAGGGGTTCCCAGGGCAATTCCGAGTCCTTTACGCTGTCCCACCGTATAGTGGGTGATTCCCTTATGCTGTCCTAATACTTTGCCCTCTGCATCAACAAAATTTCCCGCTGGAGGCGTCTTCCCATGAGTCTTGCGGTCAATAAACCCTGCATAATCATGATCTGGGATAAAGCAAATCTCTTGGCTGTCCGGCTTGTCTGCTGTGCGAAGTCCGATTTTCTTTGCCATCCCGCGAATCTCTTCCTTTGTATACTCTCCCACTGGCATCTTTGTGTGGGCAAGCTGATACTGTGTCAGATTATACAGGGCATACGTCTGATCTTTGGCCACGGAAGCAGACTTCTTCAACGCAAGCCTGCCATTTTCAAGCTGTACAATCCGTGCATAATGCCCAGTTGCAATATAATCCGCTCCAATATCCATGCTGCGCTTTAACAGAGATTCCCATTTCACATAACGGTTACAGGCAATACAGGGATTGGGGGTGCGCCCTCGTAAATACTCTGCCACAAAATAATCCATTACATGCTTCTGAAATTCTGCTTTAAAATTCATTACATAATATGGAATCTCCAGCATAGCGGCCACGCGTCTAGCATCCTCCACCGCAGATAACCCACAACAACCTGCTTGTTCCTCCTGGACCTGCTGGGCTTCCTCCTGCCAGATCTGCATGGTGACTCCGATCACGTCATATCCCTGTTCTTTTAAGAGCCATGCCGCCACCGAAGAATCCACGCCGCCGGACATCCCTGTTACAATCTTTTCCTTATCCATAGATCCTCTTAGTAATCCTCTTCTTCCTCTTCCTCGCTGATATCATTTTTCGGCTTCTCCAACCCCTCAATCTGAATCCCGTTCTTCTCTGCATAATCCCACAGAGCCGCATGAATCGCCTCCTCGGCCAGAAGAGAGCAATGTACCTTAACTGGGGGAAGTCCATCCAACGCCTCCATCACAGCCTTATTTGTCACCTGCAACGCCTCTTGTACGGTCTTTCCTTTGACCAGTTCTGTTGCCATGGAACTGGTAGCCACCGCAGCGCCACAGCCAAAGGTCTTAAATTTAACATCCTGGATAACGCCATCGTCGTCGATATCCAAAAAAATCCGCATGATATCACCGCATTTTGCATTTCCCACAGTTCCTACGCCGCTGGCGTTTTCAATCTCTCCCACATTTCTTGGATTTTTAAAATGATCCATTACCTTTTCACTATACATTTGTTTTCCTCCAGATTAATAATGATTTTCTGCCTGTCTTCTTGCAATTTACCCATGCTGTCTCTTCATATAATCCTCATACAGTGGGGACATTTCCCTCAACTGCGTGACAATCTCCTTAATGGCATCTACCGTATAATCAATGTCCTCTTTGGTGGTATCTGCCCCCAGTGTCAGACGAAGGGAACCATGGGCAATCTCATGAGGAAGGCCAATGGCGAGAAGTACATGAGAAGGATCCAAAGAACCTGAAGTACATGCAGAGCCTGAAGAACCACAGATCCCCTTCATATCTAACATAATCAGCAGAGATTCTCCCTCCACAAACTGAAAACAGATGTTCACATTATTGGGCAGACGTCTATTTCGGTCACCATTCACACGTGTAAATGGAATCTCCTTCAGCACCCGATCCATAAGATAATCTCGAAGTCCTCGTTCTTTGGCTGTCCGCTCTTGCATGGTTGCAAGGGCAATCTCTACCGCCTTACCAAATCCAACAATTCCTGGCACATTTTCCGTCCCAGCACGGCGTTTGCGCTCCTGTGCACCTCCATGTAAGAAAGAACGAATCTTCACACCCTTTCGGATATACAGATATCCGATCCCTTTGGGACCATTTAACTTATGCCCGCTGCTGCTCAACATATCAATTTTTAGCTCATCCACATTAATAGGCAGCTGGCCAAATGCCTGCACAGCATCTGTATGAAAAAGCACGCCATGTTCTCGTGCAATCTCTCCAATCTCCGCAACAGGCTCTATCGTTCCAATCTCATTATTTGCAAACATAATAGAAATTAAAATCGTATCTGGACGGATCGCCTTTTTCAATTCCTCCAGCTTTACCACCCCGAACTCATCCACATCCAGATATGTCACCTCATAACCGTTTTGCTCCAGCCATTGGCAGGTGTGCAAAATGGCATGGTGCTCAATCTTGCTGGTAATAATATGTCTACCTTTTTCTTTATAAGCCTCGGCTGCTGCTTTTAAGGCCCAGTTGTCCGATTCACTTCCTCCAGCAGTAAAATAAATCTCATTTTCCTTGGCTCCGATGGCATTTGCAATCGTCTCTCTGGCTTTTGAAATGGCTTCTTTGCTCTTTCCGCCAAATTCATACACTGTAGATGCATTTCCGTAAAATTCGCTGAAATACGGAAGCATCGCCTCCACAACCTCTGGTGACGTCTTGGTTGTGGCTGCATTATCCAAATAAATCATTTTCTTCATACATTTACACCTCTATCTGTTAAACTATCGCTTCGTTTCTCTGCTCTCCTGTACCAATTCCCCAATATTGATACTGTCCACCGTATCGTTAATACTGTCATTGATGCGCTTCCAGACAATCTTACTGACACATTGAGAGGAACCATTGCAATGAACCGCTCCGCTGTTGTCAATCCCAGCACACTCCACTGGCGTCAAATCTCCCTCCAGAGCCCGCAGCACATCCCCCACAGATATTTCATCTGCATGGCGTGCAAGACAATATCCGCCGTTTACTCCTCGGACGCTTTTCACAAGGCCAGCCTTTTTCAGTTTCGCCATAAGCTGCTCCAAATAACTGACAGAAATTTCCTGACGCTGTGCAATACTTGCAAGCGGCACAGGCTCGTTTTCCTCACAGACTGCCAAATCCAGAAACGCACGCAGTCCATATCTTCCTTTTGTAGATAATTTCAATCTTTCACCTTCTAACTGCTCTCTGCACAGAATGGAATGATTTCTTCCCGTTAAATCCCCAGTATTTTAGTCGGGATTTATTACATTCGCATAGTACCATGGTTTTATTGTGCTGTCAAGATCCTTTTTCTATGCATGATCACCCATTTCACGCATACAATAAAATAACCTTTCATGATAGTTCGGAGTTTTTATGAAATCTGATTCTTTTCGCCAACATCCACTTATCACAGGCACATTGCTTCTGACTCTGACAGGACTGCTCTCCCGAATCATCGGCTTTTTTTATAGAATATTCCTCTCTCAGTCAATTGGTGCCGAAGGAATGGGAATTTATCAGCTCACCATTCCCATACATATCCTTACCATCTCCTTGACCTCCTCTGCCATTCAAACCGCAATCTCTCGATTTGTGGCACAGGCGGCAGCAGCCTCCTCCCCGACCATGGACACAAAGGGAAGCCGCAAAATACGATGCAATGAAGGATGTTACCTGACCGGTGGACTTCTTCTGTCATTATTTCTCTCCTTCTTATGTATGTTTTTCTTGTATGAGCTGGCAGAACCCATCGCTGCACAATTTCTAGCAGAGCCAAGATGCGCTCCCCTCCTTCAAGTCTTGGCCTTTTCTGTACCTTTTGGAGCTATCCATGCCTGCATAAATGGATATTTCTACGGCCTGAAAAAGACGTTTGTGCCAGCCGTTTCCCAATTGTTGGAACAATTGGCGCGGGTATTAAGCGTCTGCCTATTTTTCCAGATCTCGCTTGAAAAATACCAAAAAATTTCTCTGAATCTTGTAGTCTGGGGAATGGTTGTGGGGGAAATAGCTGCTGTACTCTTTTCTGTCACCTTTCTTCGGTGCAAAAAAAGTCAGGGCAGCCGATTCCTTGCCGTAAAACAAATATTCTACATGTCTCTGCCTTTAAGTGCAAACCGCGTGATGGTGAACCTGTTGCAAAGTATGGAAGCGGTAATGCTTCCAGGTCAACTCCGTCTCTATGGATATTCCAGCGCACAAGCCTTAAGCGTATATGGCATCCTAACTGGAATGGCTCTCCCCATGGTACTGTTTCCTTCTGTACTGACCAATTCTGTCTCTGTGATGCTCCTTCCACTGATCGCAGAGGCGCAGGAGAAACAAGAGCACCGCTATATTATCAACGCGGTAAAAAAGACTTGCCTGTACAGCCTGTTTTTGGGCCTTTGCTGTACACTGATGTTTTTACTTTTGGGAAAATGGATGGGAGATGTACTGTTTTCCAACTCTCTTGCTGGCACCTTTATTGTAACACTGGGCTGGATCTGCCCCTTTTTGTATTTGTCTACCACACTGCACAGTATTTTAAATGGACTTGGCAAGACCACTCATACATTCTTTTTAAATATCCTTGGGCTTGGGATCCGAATCGGATTCGTGCTCTTTGTCATCCCTCTTTCTGGTATCAAAGGATATCTGTGGGGAACACTGTTAAGCCAGATCGTTATGGCTACGGGAGCGCTTCTCATGCTAGTGGTTCGCCGCCCCAAAAAGAGACGTTTGTAAAAAATTTCAAGAGAACGCATCTTTGTACCTCATTCTTTTGCGCTCTCTAGTACAGCGTAAAATAAATAGCTGATATATTCGCGCAGGATATTTTGCTGAGAGTATATGCCAAAAAACGTAGGCGTAGCGGGCTACGCTGAGGATTTTTGGCATATACTATCGGGAAAATAGACGAGCGAAGATGCCAGTTATTTATTGGACGATGTACTAGTCAAAACAAAAATTAGTTGTCAACTTTAGAGGAATATAGTAGAATAATCTGTAAAAACAGAGGAGAAACTTATGAAATTAATTTTTATACGACATGGAGAACCCGACTACGAAGCCGATTCTCTGACCGAAAAGGGCTGGCGTGAAGCAGAACTTCTCGCCAAGAGAGCTGCCGACTGGAATGTAACAGACTTCTACTGCTCCCCTCTTGGGCGTGCACAGCACACCGCAGAATGCACCCTAAAAAAAGTACAGCGAACAGCCACTACCTTAGAATGGCTGCGAGAATTTAACGCACCGATCTGGGATGAAATGATGCAGAGGCGAAAGACGCCGTGGGATTTCTATCCAGAATTTATGGCTCAGAATCCTGAATTATTTGATCTGCAAAAATGGATGGAAAACGACGTAATGGCTGAAGGAGGCGTTGGCTCAGAGTACATCCGGGTCTACAAAGAACTGGATGCACTTCTGGCCAACTACGGATATTTCCGAGAAGGATGCCGATATCGCACCAGAGAAGACACACACCAGGACGCCGTCCTTGTATTCTTCTGCCATCTTGGAATCACCTGCGCTCTGCTGTCCCATCTCATCAACACCACACCCAGTCAGCTATGGCAAGGATTCTTCCTAGCCCCCACCTCAGTGACCATCGTCGGTACCGAGGAACGTACACCACAGGAAGCCTATTTTCGTTGTCAGGCGATGGGGGACACTACTCATCTGCTGATGGCAGGAGAACCCATATCTTATTATGGATATTTTACAGATCCTTTTCAGGGATAACGCCCCCCAGGGGAGTGCATGAGCCAATCACTACGCTCCACCAAAACGGCCTAGAAGCCTCACCAAAGAATACAGATTTCTTTGGAACGGCCTAGAGGCTTCACCAAACAACACAGATTTCTTTGGTGAAGCCTCTAGGCCATTCCAAAATCTCTCCAAATCGCTCTAAATTTCATTAGAATTTCCGAAATTCATTGATATCATTTACCAATTCCTGAATGCAGCGAATTTGATTATCAAACACACCAGACTGATACAGATTAATCAGAATCATTCCCACAGGCACAGCAATAATCATTCCAATAATACTGCTAATCTTATAACCGATATACATAAAAAATAACGTGGCCAGAGGATTCATACCAATGGTATCTCCTACGATCTTGGGTTGAATCACCTGACGGACAATCTGAGTCACAGCATAGAGAATAATCAGACCCACAGCAAATTGATAATCTGAGGACAGAATCTTAATTACTGCCCAGGGCCCCAACACGGTACCTGTGCCAAAAAAGGGCAGCATATCTAGAAAGGCAATCAAAAAGGCTATCAGTAACACATAATCCACGCGAAGGAGGAATAGACCTGCCACCAGAATTATATAAATGACACCCATTATTTTAAACTGAGCCTTAAAATATCCTCCTACCACATGCTTTAGATCATGGATTACCCCAGTTACCCGATCCCAAATATTGACCGGCATATGCTCTTTTAGGCCCTTTAAAATCACATCGCGCTCTGCGGTAAAAAAGTACGCGGACAATATCGCCATAATAATAGAAATCAAAGTTCCTGGCACATTCTTGGCAAAATTTCCCGCTGCTTCAAAAGTTGGTTCCCCCACTGCCTGCATCAGATCGCCAAAATATCCGGCAAAATTTTCTGTAATATCTTGTATATTATTTTGAATTTCACGTGGAAGCCTGTGATAAAAAATCTCAAGATTTTCCCCGATCTCCTGGAAATCTTCTTGCCAGTTGGCATAAATCTCAGGAAGATTTGCAATCAGGTTTCCCGTCTCCCCCACCAGCCAAGACACAGCCAGATATCCCAGCGCGATAATCCCCGCAAGAACTCCAATAATAATCATCATCGAACCGTGCTTACGGACAATCTTCACCCTTTTTTCCAGAAAGCGCACCAGTGGATTCGCAATCATGGAGATCACCCATCCAACCACAAATGGCATGAAAAAAATGATTACTTTTGGAAAAAGAAAGCAAAGAAATACAATGGTAAACGCCGCCACCAGCAGGTTCACGAATATTTTCAGATATTTTGTAGACTGTTTCATACGATCACCTCGATTTTCGTTCACTAATTTTGCCCTTAAGATATTCCATGATAACATCATAATGCTCTGGTTCATGCGGATATGTACAGCCGCTGCAATCCTTGATTATGGCCCCATCATGCCGCTGAATCAGAGCTGGTGTTCCCAAACAATCCTCATAAGGATTCATGGGACAATAGCAGAACAGACAATTAAACGCTTCCCCCTTAAGTCCCTGATGACAGGGAAAATAACAACAATCCCTGTTTGCAAAGTATTTATAACTATGTTCCATCTCACACCTCTACACATGATTGCGTCTGCCCCACCAGTAGGTGATAAAATAAATGATTGACGCAAATATTACGATAGCAGGACCTGTGGCCACATTTACATAATAAGAGACTAGCAGCCCTGTAATTCCTGAAAACATAGAGAACAAGATCGAAAAAAAGTGATATTCTCGCATATTTTCTGAAATATTTCCTGACGCTGCCGCTGGCAGAATCAACAGTGCATTGATAATCAAGATTCCAATCCATTTGATGGACACCATCACAATCAACGCGGTAAGAACTGCAAACAGATTTTCCATCCAAAAAACTGATATATGGCGGCTTCTGGCCAATGTACGGTTGAGACTCACTGCCAGAAGTTTGTTGAAGCCAAAAAGCCAAAACACCATTGTCACCACAAACATCAACCCAAGGTAGATAATCTCCTCTGGTGTGATGCTTAGGATATCTCCCACTAAAATACCAGAATATTTACTAAAGTTCCCACCTCTGGACAGTATGGCAAGTCCCACAGCGATGCTACAGGAGGAAAATACAGAAATCACCGTATCTTTGGAGGCAGATATTTTACTGCTGATCTGGTTTAACAGCAGCGCAAATACCACTGCAAACACCATCATAGAGATATCGGCATTTCCCACCCCCAACACAACCCCAATGGCAATTCCTGTCAGAGCAGAGTGACCCAATGCATCGGAAAAAAATGCCATTTTACGGTTTACAATCATTGTGCCCATAAGACCCAAAAGAGGGGTAATGATCAGCACAGCAAGAAATGCATATTTCATAAATCCATATTGAAGCCAGGAAAAACCATCCATCTATTTTTCCTCCCTTCCATACTGAAATACCTGCCCAAATTCTGGGCTGCCAAAAACTTCTTTCACACTTCCCTGTTTTCGTACACTCTGGTCCAGCAGAATCACCTGATCGGCATATTTTTTGACATAATCTAAATCATGGGAAATTAAAATTACTGCCAAATCATAATGTTCCTTCAACTTATAGATCGTCTGGTAAAACAGCTCCATCCCATTTTGATCAATCCCAGAAACAGGCTCATCCAACAATAGAAGGTTGGGCGAATCCATCAACGCCATAGACAAAAGCACACGCTGAAGTTCTCCCCCAGACAAGTTACACACCTGCTTGTCCACGAGATAATCTGCCTCAAAAATCATTAAATGTTCCAAAATCTTCTGTCGGATTCGCTTCCCTTTCCACAGAAATACTGGCACATTGCTCTGATATGCCGCTATCATGTCATAGACGCTGATGGGGGTCTGTTTTTCCACATTCATTGATTGCGGCACATAACCCATTTTTAATTTCTGGATCTGTCCATTTTCCCGATCCTTAAATTCAATATTTCCTGTATGGGGAATATCACCTAGAATTGCACGGATCAATGTGGATTTGCCAGCGCCATTCCGTCCAATCACCGCATTCAGGCTGCCACAATGAAAATGAAGATTGATATCCTTTAATATCTCCTGCTCTCCCAGGGTCACCCCCAAATGATTAATTTTAATACAATGCAGCCCACAGGGCCTGATTATTTTTCGCAATGAACCTCTTCCTTTTTACTGTTTGTTGGCCGATTTTCAGAATGATACAGAAAATTCCCAGATAACACAACTCATAAATACAGATTTCGACTTCTGTACCATAGGTTGATCTTTAAATATGCTCCAAAATGCCTCGCAACACATCAATATTCTTTTGAACTGCTCTCAGATAACTATCAGCCTCATAATCGCCCCGCACCATTGTATCGAGATAACATATCTTGGCGTCTGTTTCTGATTCTATGGCATTGCCAAGGTCTTTGCCATACAATTCTTCCACCAGCACCACAGACACTTGATGTGTAGAGATTTTCTCCATCACCTCTGCCGCTTCCCTGGCACTGACCTGGCGCTCCTCATCCAGATTCAGGCAATACATATTCTGCATCCCCAATTCCTGAGCCACATATGCATAGGCTTCGTGAAGAATTACCACAGGTTTTCCCTGGGCAACAGCTCTCACTTCCTCAAGCTGTTCTGTCAGTTCTTGGATTTTTTCACAATATTGATCCGCATTGTACTGATAGTATTCTTGATTGTCTGGATCTGCCTGTCCAAGTGCAGTTGCAATATTTTGAACCATCTCACTGTAACGTCTGGTGTCCATCCACGCATGGGCGTTTTCCCCTTCTTCCAGCAGTTCGATCCCCTTAGACGCCTTGGCAATGGCTAGATTCGGATATGCTTTGCCCACGTCGGCAAGAAAACTCTCGATTCCTCCGCCATTTACTAGAAACAAATCCGCACCAGACAACAGAATCATATCCTGGGGCGTAAGTTGATAATCGTGCAGACACCCCGTCTGGGGTTCGCTTAAATTTGCAAGGGTCACATTTTTACTATCTCCCACCACATTTAAGGCTGCGATATATACTGGATAAAAGGATGTGACCACATGCACTCCAGACAACTCTCGCTGTCTTTTTTCAAGACCAAGATATGTCCTTGTAAAAATACCGCTTGCCAAAGCAATGGCAAGCAGCATACAAAATACAAACAGATATTTATTCTTCTTCATATCATTCTCCCTGAACGGAAGATTTCTTCTGACTTTCCATATTACTCTCTATGGTTGTCTCAAATCCCAGCAGTTCATCTATGAGATTCCATATCTCCTCTCTGCCCTGTTTTGTCTGGGCAGAGTAAGGCAGAATCGGTGTTCCAGCCTTGACCTTGAGCCCCTCCCGTATCATTTTCATATGCTTCTGTAACTGGCTTCGCTTGATCTTGTCCGATTTCGTGGCAATAATAATTGGATCATAGCCCTGATAAACCACCCAGTCATACATCTGCTTATCATTGGCAGAAGGCTCATGACGAATATCAATCAGTAAAAATACTGCCCGAAGCTGCTTAGATGTATGAAGATAATTCTCCACCATCTGTCCCCATTTTTCTTTTTCTCTTGGCGATATCTTAGCATATCCATAACCTGGAAGATCCACCAAATACATACAATGATTGACATCATAATAATTGATGGTTTGAGTCTTCCCAGGCTGAGAGGAAGTTCTTGCCAGTGACTTCCGGTTCATCAGCCCATTGATCAGGGAAGATTTTCCCACATTGGACTTTCCGGCAAATGCCATCTCTGGCTTGTCCGTATCTGGCAATTTGCTGGTAACGCCGCAAACAATCTCCAATTCCACTGACTTAATTACCATGTAATTCTCCTCTATTTCACCAATGCTGTCTCAAGCACCTGTTCCATATTTTCCACAAACACAATTTCCAATCCTTTTTTGATCTCCTGGGCGATCTCTGCAATATCTGGCTCATTCTTCTTTGGAACACAGATGGTTTTAATTCTGGCATTTTTTGCAGCCAAAATCTTTTCTTTTAATCCTCCGATGGGCAACACTCTGCCTCGAAGGGTGATCTCCCCTGTCATCGCTACATCTTTGCGCACTTTGCGCTTTGTGATGGCCGAGAGCATTGCTGTAGCCATAGTGATTCCCGCGGACGGTCCATCTTTGGGCACAGCTCCCTCTGGGATATGGATATGAATATCGTATTCTTTGAAAAATTCTTTATCAATCTTGTACTGCTCGCTAACCGAACGAATATAGCTAATTCCTGCCTGGGCGGATTCCTTCATCACATCTCCCAACTGGCCAGTAAGTTGAAATTCTCCCTTTCCAGGCATAATATTCACTTCAATCTGAAGCGTATCTCCACCGACACTGGTCCAGGCAAGTCCTCGTACAATACCTACTTCATCATTTTCATTGATCAGGTCGTAATTGTACTTTTCTTTGCCCAGTAATTTTTCCAGACTATTTTCTGTAACCTTGATGGAAGTCTTTCTTTTTTTCGATTCCGCAGTCTGCTTTCTGGTAGAATAATTCTCCTGGTACAATTCCCTTGCCGCTTTCCGGCAAATCTCACCGATCTTACGTTCCAGATTTCGAACCCCTGCCTCCCTGGTATATCCTCGGATCAACTTCTCCAGCGCATGGTCACTGATGGACAACTGGCCCTCTTTGAGTCCATTCTTCTCCATCTGCTTTGCAATCAAATGTTCCCTGGCGATATGAGCTTTTTCGTTCTCTGTATAACTGCTCACTTCAATAATTTCCATACGATCCAACAATGGTTTTTGGATATCCTGGATAGAATTTGCCGTAGCGATAAACAAGACTTCCGACAAATCAATGGGAAGCTCCACATAATGATCCCGAAAACGGCTGTTTTGTTCTCCGTCAAGCACTTCCAGCAGCGCGGAAGCGGTATCTCCTTTATAATCACTGCTGATTTTGTCAATCTCATCCAAAAGCATCAAAGGATTTTTTACCCCAGCATTTCGCAGTCCGTTGGCAATTCTTCCTGGCATTGCTCCCACATAAGTCTTTCTATGTCCTCGGATTTCAGCCTCGTCGCGAACGCCTCCCAGACTGATACGAACATATTTCTTATCCAGCGCACGCGCTACCGAACGGGCAATACTGGTCTTGCCAGTACCTGGCGGTCCCACCAGACAGATCATAGGGCTCTCTCCTTTGGCTGTAAGATTGCGCACAGCCAAAAACTCCAACATACGCTCTTTTACTTTCTCCATGCCATAATGATCCTCGTCCAAAATCCGCTCTGCATCTTGCAGATTTTTGTTATCCTTAGACACCTTATTCCATGGAAGTTCCAAAAGAGTCTCAATATATCCCCGAATCACTGCACTTTCTGAGGAATTGGAGGAGACATTTTTAAAACGTTCTATCTCCTTTTTGAGCTTTTGCTTTACTTCGGGATCTGCATCCAATTTCTCCGTCTCTTCCAGAAAATTGTCTGCCTCTGAAACTGTATTATCTTCCCCAAGTTCCTCACGAATCAGTCGCATTTGCTCTCGCAGAATATATTCTTTTTGATTTCGGTCAACCTTCTCTTTTACCTTGCTCTGAAATTCTGTCTTGATCTGAATGATATTGATCTCATTCAAAAGTATGATCATCAAAGTCTCATACCTCTGCTGTAATGTATGTGCCTCCAGAATTTTCTGCTTTTGTTCAAATCCGACAGGAAGATTATTTCCAATATAATCCAGCAGCTTCGCCAAATCCTGCATATCCTGGATCTGTTTTGCCATCTCTTTTCCAGGCTTAGGATTTAAACGGCAGTAACGGCTAAAGGTTTCCTGTACACCGCGCAGCATGGCCTCCTTCATATCCTCTGGCAAACTCTCTTCCTCTTGGTTCAGAACCTGAACCTTCGCCAGAAGATATTCTTCTAAGCGAAGCTCCAAAAGACGACCTCGCTGTTCTCCTTCAATCAATACTCGGACAACATTATTCTGAAGTTTTATTACCTGTTTGATTACTGCGAGAATCCCAATGGCATACAAATCTTCTCGCTCTGGCTCTTCTTTGTCTATATTCTCCTGAGTGACCAAAAATACGGTCTGATCTTCCATCATAGCACTCTCCACTGCCTTGATGGATCTGCCTCTGCTCACATCAAAATGTGCCACCATACCAGGGAGAATCGTCATCCCTCGAAGCGCCACAGCCGGAACTGTTCTGTATTCTTCACTCATAAGTTCTCTCCTTAGGCAGATTTGCTCTCTTTGCCATATCCTATCTCTGCCTCTTTCTCATCATCTACCATTTCTTTTGTGACTCTGCAACTTACAACAGATCTATCGGAAGGAATCTGATACATGGGCTCCATCAGCAGTTTTTCCACAATCGCTCTCAACCCTCTTGCGCCAGTCTTGCGTTTCACAGCCTTGTCTGCAATCGCTTCCACAGCCTCTTCATCAAATGTAAGGTTCACGCCATCCAGCTCAAACAATGCCTCATACTGGCGAATCAGTGAATTTTTTGGCTCCTTTAAAATACGCACTAATGCATCCCTATCCAGGGATTCCAAAGAAACTGTAACTGGAACACGCCCTACAAATTCTGGAATCATTCCAAATTTAACAAGATCCTGCGGCAAGGCTTGCTTTAACACCAAACCTCGATTTTTTTCCTGCTTTTCTGAAACCTCTGCATTAAATCCCATGGATTTTTTATCCATTCTGGTCTCAATAATCTTCTCCAGCCCTTCAAAAGCTCCTCCGCAGATAAAAAGGATATTTGTGGTATCAATCTGAAGCAGCTCCTGCTGTGGATGTTTTCTGCCGCCCTGAGGGGGAACGCTTGCAACGGTGCCCTCCAAAATCTTTAACAGCGCCTGCTGCACACCTTCGCCGGACACATCACGGGTGATCGAAGGATTTTCTGATTTTCTGGTAATTTTATCAATCTCATCCACATAGATAATGCCTCTCTGTGCCCTCTGGATATCGTAATCTGCCGCCTGGATAATCTTCAAAAGGATATTTTCCACATCCTCTCCCACATATCCTGCCTCTGTCAAGGCTGTCGCATCTGCAATCGCAAAGGGAACATTCAATACACGTGCTAGTGTCTGGGCCAACAGGGTCTTTCCACAACCCGTGGGACCTAGCATCAAAATATTACTTTTCTGCAACTCCACCCCCAAGTTTCTAGGGGCCAGAATTCGTTTATAATGATTATATACAGCAACGGACAACACCTTTTTTGCATCTTCCTGACCAATCACATAATCATCCAAAAAATTCTTGAGTTCTACTGGAGTCAGCAGATTGATCTCATCAACCACATTTTGTTCTACTGCAAGTGCTTCCTCCTCCTCCAATTCCTCCTCAATAATCTCCGCGCAAATATCTACGCATTCATCACAGATATATGCACCGCTTGGTCCAGCAATCAGCTTGCGCACCTGACCATCCGTCTTTCCACAGAAGGAACAACGTACTCTTTCTTCAAATCTTCCAGCCATATTTACCTCCCGATCCTTCATGATTTCTTAAAGGGACAGTAGCATATGCTCGCTGTCCCCTCATACTATCCTTCGTTCTGTGTGCTCTCAGGCACAAAAAGGCATCCTTGCCTACTTTCTATTTGTAATCACACCGTCTATCAGACCATAGTTCTTTGCTTCCTCGGCGGACATGTAATTGTCACGTTCTGTATCTTGTGCAATCACATCATATGGCTGTCCAGTGTTTTCTGCCAAAATTGTATTGAGACGTTTCTTCGTCTTTAAAATATTATCTGCTGCTATCTGAATATCTGTGGCCTGCCCTTTTGCCCCGCCAGAAGGCTGATGTATCATAATCTCTGCATTGGGGAGGGCAAAACGTTTCCCTTTGGTCCCGCCTGCCAGCAAGAATGCTCCCATACTGGCCGCCAGCCCTATGCATATGGTTTCTACATCGCACTTAATATAATTCATCGTATCGTAAATGGCAAGGCCCGCCGTCACTACGCCTCCTGGAGAATTGATATATAAATGAATATCTTTTCCAGGATCCTCAGATTCCAGGAATAAAAGCTGAGCTACCACAAGCCCTGCTGTTGTCTCATTTACCTCTTCTCCCAGAAAAATAATCCTGTCTTTTAACAATCTGGAAAATATATCGTAAGACCGTTCTCCTCTTCCGGTTTGTTCCACGACATAAGGCACTAAACTCATATTTCATCCTCCTTATTCTGAGGCAGCTTCTGTCTCTACTGCATGTTCATAAATCAAATCTGCTGCCCTCTGAATGGCAATATCACGTTTCATATTTACCTTCTGAGAATCGCTGAGCATTTCTTTGAATTTCTCGGCATCCATTGCATACATTTCCGCCATATGATCGATCTCAGCATTCACATCCTCTTCTGACACCTGAATATCTTCTTTCTTTGCTACCTCTTCCAGAACGAGACTGGACTCAATGCGCCAAATTGCCTCTGGCCGCATCTGATCTCTGAGCTGCTCCTCTGTTGTGCTGGTAAACTTCATATACTGTTCAACAGAGAGACCTTGCTGTCCAATCCGGTTGGCAAACTCATCTACCATGGTATCAATCTGAGAATTAACCATCGCATCGGGAATCTCCATCTGGGAATTGTTAATTACCTTCTGGATCGCTTCATTTCCCTGCGCACGTTTTGATTCTTCTTCTTTCTTCTGAGCTATATTCTTTTTGACATTCTCTTTGTATTCCTCAAAGGTATCAAACTCTGATACATCCTGTGCAAACTCGTCGTCCAATTCTGGCATTTCATTTGCTTTGATTTCGTGGATCTTCACCTTAAACATTGCTGGAACACCTGCAAGATCTGATGCATGATAATCTTCTGGGAACGTAACGTTTACCTCTACTTCTTCACCTGTATTTTTACCAATCAACTGCTCTTCAAAGGTATCAACAAACGTATGGGAACCAATTGACAGGGAATGGTTCTCACCTTTTCCTCCTTCAAATGCAACACCGTCTACAAATCCTTCATAGTCAATAACTACGATATCTCCGTCCTGAGCAGGACGATTATCCACTGTCACCCTTCTGGCATTGCTCTTTCTCTCTCTATTAATCACAGCATCTACTTCTTCTTCGGACACTGTAAGATCTGCCTTTGTAATCTGCATGCCAAAATATTCTCCAAGCACAACCTCCGGCTTCACCGCAACCTCCGCTGTAAAGATAAATGGCTTTCCTTTTTCCATCTGTGTAATATCTATCTCAGGTCTGGAAACAATCTCAATCCCAGCCTCATCCACTGCTTTTGGATAATTCTGAGAAATCAGTGTATTTGCCGCCTCTTCAAAGAAAATCCCCGGTCCATACATCTGCTCAATGATAGCTCTTGGCACTTTGCCCTTGCGAAAGCCTGGAATATTAATTCTGCTCTTTTGTTTTAAATAGACTGCCTGAATTGCTTTTTCCAAATCTTCTGCTGGAATTTCAATTGTCAGCTTCGCCATATTCTTTTCCAAATTTTCTACCTGTACACTCATTACTGTTATTTCCTCCTTAAATATATATCAACCTGGGACAAATGTATTACTTAAACCCTAAATTTTCTATTTTATCACGGCATTACAGAGTATCTCCCTAACTTACACCATTTTGAGATTATAGCATACTCACAAATAAAATACCAGTGTTTTTTTGAGTTTTTTGTAAATGGGCAAACGGATAATGGAACCTTGCAGAAAGGACTTTGCAGGTTTGCAAAGTCCGAAAATATACACCCGATAGAATGAATCTTCTATGTTTGATTATGGATTTAGTGATTTTGCTTTTTGTAAATGGGCTGTTTGAGTACCATAGATGACTTCAAAAAATGTAAAACAATGTAGCAGTTCATAGGCAATCACAGGCTATTTTCACACTTTTCACCCTCTTTTGAATCTCATTTTGTAATTCCATCTCAATACCAAAGTTCCTATTCATGCGCAAACATCTCCGCATTTTTGCAATTTGCACATGCTTTGACACGGGTAGAGTCGTTAAAGATCTGCTCAACATCTACCAATTTTATATTTCATACAGTCTTCCAATATCTTTGTGAAGATTTGCTCAAAAAGGTCCATATCTTGAAATCGCTGGATGTAGATTTTGCTAAAGGCTGAAAAATGTGGCATATTATCCAGACCAAGGAACCATCTGTAAGCAACGTTCATCTCAATTCCCCAAATGGTCTGTCTCATACTTTTTATTCCATATAGGTATTGAAAAAAGGGAATTTTAATCAGCATGACTAGGTCTATGTTTGGCCTACCATTATAGGGACAGTATTTTTCTTCTGCCAGCTCATAGATAAAAGTCCAGTCGATGGCCTATCAATTAAGCGTAACATATGACTTTGAAATTCTTAAACTATATTATAGTTTTTATTTTCACTCCTCATCCCAGAAAAATACTTTAACATTACACATAAATTCTGTTAAACGTTTTTGAAAGTCTATACATCTATAATCTTCAAATTTTACATGTATTCTTAGAAATTCAATAGTATAATCTATATCTTTTTTAATGCCATCCTCAAATCTTTTTTCTATTTTTTGAGCTCCAAACCAATCCTTTTCGTTTTCAATTTTGTTTTCAAAATAATGCAATAAATTTTTAAATTCACAATAATCATCTAATATACGCAAAATTCCCCATACCATCCTCGTATGTATAACACGCATCTTTGCCCAATCATTAACATCTGCTTCATCGCTCCTTAACTTTTCTATCAAAGACCATGCTTCACCTGTAAAATTGTCTAACTTTTTATAAATTTCACCTACGTTTTTAAACACCATACCTAATACTCCTTCCCTACCCTAAACTCCTGAGTATATCTGCATTCATAATAGTAGATAATTCCCCATCATTATATGTGTTCATTGTCATCACCCTATTTGCATGAAATGTGATACTCTTTTCAAACAAATTCCGTATCGTTCTAGCGTTGCCAAAGCTGTCATCTTTTTTTGCTAGCATTTCCTTGATATATTGC
>CAJTVT010000027.1 GCA_910580015.1 uncultured Lachnospiraceae bacterium | reverse complement strand
AATCAAATTCCTCTACATATACGCCTGGTGATAAATATTCAGCCATAATCTCCCAGCACTAACTGCATTATGCTGCTAATGCCGGCTACCTCCTTTCCTTTTAGAAACTGCTCTTCCCACAACATCATATTTCTGTTGTTTGATTTAGAATTATAAAACATCCCACTAAACAAAATTCTAAACAATTCAACATTATTTTTATTTTTTCCAAACTGGTGTAAAAACTGCCAAATTGGTGTAAAACATGGCAAATACATTGAAATATTATATAATTTTTTTATCTTACTCCCTCTGTGTGTAAGTTCGCGTTGCAACAGAGAATGGAATGTTTTCCATAGAATTTGACTAGAAGGATAAATGTGAACATGAGAAATGATAACAGTAAAATACAGATACCAAACGTAGACAAGGGGTATATCAAACGAGCAGCGGACGATCTTCTTATCTCTCTTCGCACAGATATCGTTCTGCTTAATGCAGGAGCAGGTTATGGAAAGACGCAGATTCTTGCCAATTATGTCCGCCAATTTCCAAAAAAAAGCGCCTGGTATAGCGTGAGCAGTACAGACAATGACTTGATGTCATTTATTCAAAATTTTACCCGCTCTGTCCAACACGCAGTAGGTAATTTCAAGGAAGATTTTACGGCTTCTGTTCCACTGCTGGAACAAATTGATATTGTTATGGAACAATTGGTTATCTGGCTGGATGCCAGGATTGATTTCCTTAACATTATCCTGGATGACTTCCAGGAAATCACCAACCCCGATATATTCAATCTATTAGATATTATACTTGAGACAATGGAGCAAAAAATTCGCCTGTTTATTGTAGAAAAACGCTCCCTGCCTCCTTTTTTTGACAAATACACAGCCAGTGGACGTGCGACCTGTATCGGAACAGACGATCTAAAGTTCAAACAAGAAGAAATCGCTGTTCTCGTAGAAAACACAGGAGAAAATTCTGAACAATGGGCAAAGCTAATCTATGATTGTACCGAAGGCTGGCCAGTGGGCATCGCCCAGATCTTGTTGCAGCTGCAACAGCATAAAATGGAAGTGACCACAGAAATACTAAAAGATATCTGTGATAAATTGGAAGTCTCTGATTATTTTATGACTCGTGTATATAAAATGCTGCCTTTCGACATTCAGACTTTCCTGAAAAAAACAGCTGTATTGGATTATATGACGCCTTCTATCTGCAACACCGTGACCAAAATCCATAATTCAGAAAGTATGCTGCGCTACCTTGTAAATGAAAAGTTATTTGTCCAGACCTTAGGCGAAGTCGATTTCCTGTACCGCTACCACTCCATATTCCAGCGGTTTCTACTGACTCAGACAACATTGGAAGAACAGCAAGAATCCCTTTTAGCTGCCGCATATTTTCTTCTGAAAACGGCAGACAAGATCCAGGCAGCAGATTATGCCTGCCGAGGCACCGCTCCCAATATTGTACTTGCCGTCATTGAAGTATCTGGCGATTCCATGCTGGAAGAGAGACTCTATGGAACCTTGGATCGCTGGTTTTCATTTCTTGAGACAAACCACTGTGAACTGACGCCAAAAGCCCGATTTGTCTATGGCAAGTATCTGATGGCCCTTGGGCACAAAAAAGAAGCCATCAAACAGATTGAAACGGCCGGAAAAGCATTTTACGAAGAAGGACGTATGATAGACTATAAAAAGATCCTGCTGTTTGTAGCGGCTGCCAGTCGAAATGCTGGTCAGTTGGAACGGGCGCAGACTTATTTAAAGAAAGCAAGCCAAAACCTTGAACCAGACTGGAATGAAATTACAAAAGCGATCTGCACCGAGCAAGTAAAGTTGTATATAAGCCTACATCAATTAGAAGACGCGTTCCTCTTACTCTCAACCAAAGCTAAGCAGGGCGCAGGCTTTCCCAGGGATTCCTTTTTGTACGCTGCACATAAGACACTGGAAGTATTGATACATACTAAAGAGGTCCCAACACGCTCTCTTGGAATCCTTCTGGAAAGCATCCCAGAAGGATTCCTCCTACAAAATTGCATTTTTGCCCAGCAAATGGAGTCTGCATACCTCTGTGCCGATTATGAGACTGCAAAACAGGCCGCCAAGGGATTGCTCCAAAGTTCTCAACATGAAACCGCACAGACGGCGGCAGCCTGGGAACTGCTTGCTGTTCTGTCCTGGGATGAAGGAAACTATCGAAAGGCAGTTGAACAATCCCAAATGGGAAGTTTATTTTTACGTGAAAACAAAAGCTGGAATCCAGGCTTAACCCCAAAACACCTACAAATTTTGGAGGAAATTCACTCTATCCACAAAGCTTCCACAAATGCACCTTATCTTGCATCTCACACACAGAACTGTGCTATATCAGACCCCAAAGGAACAAGAAAAATAAAAATCTTGTGTATGAACTGCTTTTGTGTGTTCCTCCCTGGCCGGGAAGAACAGGAATTAAAATGGCGGACCAAAAAAGCAAAGGAATTATTTGCCTATCTATTCCATCTTCAGGGAAACAGCATTTCCCGTGAATCCCTGATTGAACTTTTATGGCCAGATTCTGGCACAAAAAGCGCCATTGCTTTATTCCACACCACCCTTTACAGCATCCGGCAATCCTTTGTACAGGAAGGGCTTGAAGATTTGATTGTCTACGAAAAGAAGAAATATTCCCTCAACATGCAACTTGTAGAATCAGATTTAGAAGAATTGATCCTGTATTTTAAAGATCCCGCAGCCTGTGAGAACAGCTCAGAACGGATTATGCAGCTCTACCAGGGAAGCTACATGGGAAGCAGTGGCTACATATGGTCTTATGGCATGGCAAAGGAGCTGGAAAATTATTATTTGGAATTCCTGAAATCTGGCGCTTCCAAACGAATGGAGCAAAATCAGATAGCATCTGCGATTCCTTTTTTTCAGCGAATCCTAGATGCAGATCCTTATAATGAAGAAATTATTTCCCAACTTGTCGCCTGTTTTTATAAAAGTGGAAAACAATCAAAGGCAAAGCAGCTTTATGACCGGATGCAAAAACTGTATCGAGAAGACCTGGAACTTGATTTTTCAAAAACTTTTCGTGAAATCATTGAAGAATAAGGAGACTTTATGGAAAAAAACCAAACTTATGAAGAATTTTTACATGCATTAATTCTCTGGGGTGATCAGATGTGTAAACACCAGACCCAGCCAAAAAGCTCCCTTTTTGCACTGCTTCAACAAGCGACCAAAAACGTAGAACTGGGTGTATTTTCTCCCTTTCTTTATCTTGTGCTCTCCGCATCCATGAACCAGGGTGAAGTGCTACTTTTGGCTGCTGCATTCTATAGGGGGCTGAAAGGCAAAAGTCTTTCCCCCACCATCTGGAAACAGTTCTGGATTCTGGAAGAAAACAATTTTCCAGGAATAGAATTATACTGTCAGTCTTCCCCTTTGATTTTTGAACGAAACTGGGATTCAGAAAGATCAGAAATCCGCCTGCGAATCGTCCCCAAAGTATTCCTTTTCCTAAAAGGAATACTGTTGGAGCCTGAAACCATTCCCTGCACTGATTGGTACTTTCAGTTAGGACAGCCATTGCCCGCCTTAGGTAAGAATATCCATGTATATCTAAACATTGAGAAGTGCCTCCAAACCGTTCAAGGGAAAAAATTAGTATACCTTAACGGTCCAAAAGGCGTCGGCCGGAAACTGAATTACGCGTACCTCGCCGCAAAATACCATAAAAATCTTATCGTAATCCCCTATGAAGCTCTACAGACTGAGACACAGATTCGAGATATACAGACAGAATGTTTCCTTCATCATGTTATGTTGGTCATAGAACTGCCAGAAGTCGTACCAGATCTCTCGAATCTGTGCCACTGGCTTCGAGAGGAAGAGACCATATTTCTACTGGGCATACAGCCAGAAGTTCCAGACATTTTGTCTCTGAAACGTCAATATCTACCCTTTTCCATCTCGGCACAA
This sequence comes from uncultured Lachnospiraceae bacterium, assembly GCA_910580015.1. GTDB lineage: Bacteria > Bacillota > Clostridia > Lachnospirales > Lachnospiraceae > Petralouisia. Next base: position 34,768 of record CAJTVT010000027.1, on the reverse strand, counting down.
ACCGTACTGGAAGACAAGTCATTATTTGACGCTCTCACCCTTGCCTATCCGTGGGAACAGGACGAAGATCGCAGAGACTTTTTATATCGGTACAATTTTCTTCCAGGTAGAATGCGCAAAATTCTAGAACTTGCAAAATCCTATTCCCTAAGCAGAGGCGCCTGGTGCATCGCTCGTACAGACTTAAGGCGTGCCATTCTTGGTGTCTCCTCTCATTCCCTGGATCAATACGCAAAAAAAATTGTCTGCATGTATCAAATGAAAGATCTGATTCTTCCACAATTGCCCAAACAGAAACTTTTTCATATCATAGATCGGGTGCGAAATCAAAAGCTTGTATTCGAAAAGTGGGGATTTCTGGAAAAATCAGCTTATGGTAATGGTGTGTCCATGATCTTTGCTGGCCCGCCTGGAACGGGAAAGACGATGGCTGCCCAAGTTCTAGCTGCGGAACTTAATATGGAGTTATACCGGGTAGAACTGCCTTCCGTTGTGGACAAATACATTGGAGAGACAGAAAAAAAGCTGAACCGTATCTTCACTGAGGCGGAAAAAAGCATGGCGATCCTCTTTTTTGACGAGGCAGATGTATTGTTTTCCAAACGAACAGAAATCAAAGAATCCAACGATAAGTACAACAATATGGAAATTGCCTTTCTGCTGCAAAAAATGGAGGAATATGAGGGAGTTAGTATTCTGGCAACCAATTATCTGCAAAACTTTGACAGCGCATTCCGACGCCGGATCAGCGATATCATAGATTTCCCTCTTCCAGATGCTGCGCTGCGCAGACAAATGTGGCAATCTATGCTCCCTGAAAGACTTCCCATATCAGATGAGATTGATTTTTCTTTTCTGGCAGAACAATTTGAAATTACCGGCAGCATGATCAAAAATATATTGATTTATGCCAGCTTTCTCGCCGCAGAAACGCCATATCCACAGGTTACTATGGAACACATTTTGAAAGGACTGAGTCACGAACTAGAAAAAAGCGGCAAAAAACTAAGCCGTGACGAATATGGAGAATATGCACACTTATTTTGAAAAGGAACACAAAAATCCACGTTGGGATTCCAGTTCATCCATCCTCCACCGAGAACCCACAGAACATAGAAAAGACAACAACATCTATGATATCAAGAACTCCTATGGCAGGCTGCACTATTTAAAAAAAGACCGCCACGCCGAACAAAATCACGAGGGCCTTACTCTGGAAGCCTTGGAAGCTCCTAACACGCGGATCCATACAGAAAAAGAAAAACATTTAGACCATGATACCATGAAAAAGATCACCCACGGCGACAAGCAGATGTTGTATGCTTCTGAAGTACCCCTGCGCAGCCAGGCGCTTTTTTATGATATGTCTTGTGGTGAAAAAAGCGCCGATTTCTTAGCATGTATGAAAGAAATGGTCAAACGACAAGGACACCAAACACTCACAGATGCCTTTGGATTTTTAGACCAGGAACCAGAACGCAGAAAACTAGAGATGCAGAGAGAAGATCCTCATTATTCTACGCCAGAAGAATTTGATCAGGAAAACAAACACACAGATATTTTAAACAACAGGCTCCGAAAAAAAGAGGCAAAGGAACGGCAGCTTTGCAGCGAACTTAAGATTATGTTAGACCAGCGCAACAAGAAACAAACAGCGATAAGTCAACGGAAAAGTCGACAAAATGAAGAGAAAACTTACCAACCTGACAGACAACGAAAAAGCCACGAAAATGTGTCAAAAAAGCATTGGGAAAATAACGCGATCTCTTCTTTCCCCAATGCGTCCACGGAAGATATTACCGTTCCCGCAGATGAACCACCAGAAGAATACCGCTCTTGAAAAATCACCTTTCTTATGGTAAAATTTTTCTGCAATAGTTTGTTGAATCAACAAGCATGACAGAGACCCTTGCCTCCAGATTTTCGGAGGCTGCAAAAGACGCAAGCACGCTGATCGGCAACTCCAGAGATGATGTAAAGACCAGCACAGAATCCACGAACCTTGCCATCTCTGCGATGCAGGCAATCAATGCGTGTATTCAATCCATCCAAATACTGATAGATGACATCTCACTTGCCAGCACTCAGCAATCAGAAATGATTGTCTCTGTGGAAAACAGAATCAAAGAAGTCTCCAAAGTCATAGAAGAAAATTCTTACGCCGCAGAAGAGAGCGCTGCAATCTCCAATCAATTGTCAGAGCAAGCTAGAACATTGAATCAGCTGATCCGTCAATTCCGAATTAACTAAACATGCAAAAGGGCTGCTTTCCTAATATGCTTCCTTCTAGGTAGACAGGTGAAATAATAAAAACTTGTTACTTAGGAGGGATCAGTTCAGTATAAGCAGCCCTTTTGCATGTTTTTTCATGTTCTGATCGAAAAATAAGTTTCTGTATTCTGCAAAATGATTGACATAACAGATATAATATTTTATACTACTTTTATTACGAACGTAAGACTTAAGGAGGAAAACTATGAAAGCCCTTCCCCAAATATCGGAAGCAGAATTTGAAGTAATGAAAATTGTCTGGAAATACGCACCGATCAGCACAAATGAGATTACCGACCGTTTGGTGCAAACTACGACTTGGAGTCCAAAGACCATACAAACTCTGATCAAGCGTTTAGTAAACAAAGGCGCACTCACCTATGAAAAGCAAAGCCGCTTGTTTGTGTATACCCCGCTGGTAGATCAAGATGAATATATCGGCCAGGAAAGTACCTCCTTCCTAAACCGATTTTATGGCGGCAATATTTCTTCTATGCTGTCCGCCTATCTGGATCAAGACAAATTATCCGAGACTGAAATCCATACGCTCCGCTCTCTTCTTTCCAAAAACTCTGACAAAGGAGGCTCCAAAAGTGTGTGATTTTATCATCCAATTTCTCATATGCAATCTATTTATCAGCATCCTAACTGGTATCCTTTTAGCCGTCAAACATCTGTTTCGTAAAAGTTTGACCAGTCGGATGCAATATCATCTTTGGATTCTGTTCCTTGGATTATTAGCTGTTCCTTTTCTACCCATCTCAACTGCCATCAACGCTTCCATTTTTTCCAACCTCTTCCATTTTCAATCTGTCTCTGGCTCTTACCAAGACACAGGAATTGAGGCAATCACCACTGTATCTTCGTCTGGCGGCATAAATTGGATGAACGACTTTGGCATTTCTGTCAGCAGCAAAACCCCCTCTGTACTGATAGCTCTTCTGTGCACACTCTGGGTTCTTGGCATCATCGGAATGATCGGTTTGATTCTAAAGTCCACGTTCCGTTTTCACGCTCTCAAGAAATCTGCATTACCCTTGCAAAATCCCCAGATACATAGGCTATACCACAACTGTCTGACAGAAATGAAGATTACAAGAACGGTACCCATTTATAGTACTGCATTTTTGAACTCCCCCATCATTGCAGGCGTTTTCACTCCTTGTATCTATCTGCCTATCCATCTGCTCTCAGAGCACCGCCCAGAGGAAATACGATACATGCTGCTGCATGAACTTTCCCATTTCAAGCACAAAGACTCTGTGGTAAATATTTTTATGACCGTTGTAGGCGTATTGTATTGGTTCAATCCATTTGTATGGTATGCCCTGAGAGAAATGAAAAATGACCGTGAAATTGCCTGTGACACCTCCGTGTTAAATCTGCTTGGAATGGACGCCTGTCAGGACTATGGCACTACACTGATCAATTTTGCTGAAAAAACTTCACGTTCTCCCTTCCCTTTTGCCGCAGGCATCAGCGGAAGCATGGCGCAGATGCAGAAAAGAATTTTGAATATTAAAACTTATCGACCAGCCTCTTTTCGAAAAAAACTTCAGGGATTTCTCGTATTTGGACTGATCGCCATACTTCTCTCTGGTTTTGCCCCTCTGCTGTGTATCTCAGCTTCTGATCAAGATCATTATAACTGGAAGGAGCATGGAAGGAATGTGCAGACTCTTAATTTAAGTGATTCCTTTGGCCGTCACAGCGGCAGCTTCGTCCTGTATGACACGGCCAATGACAAATGGCAGATCTATAATAAAGATGCTGCACTGACACGATATTCTCCTGTCTCCACCTACAAAATATACAGCGCCCTCTTTGCCTTGGAATCAGAGCGGATTACCCCTGAACAATCTTCCATTTCTTGGGATGGACAACATTATCCCTACGCGCTTTGGAACAAGGATCAGACATTGACATCTGCCATGCAAAATTCAGTGACATGGTATTTTCAAGAACTCGATAAACAGGCGAGTCTGCCAACCATTCGGGAATATGTTCAACGGATCGGATATGGCAATCAATTCATAGGCACAGATATTTCCACTTATTGGGCAGATTCCTCCTTAAAAATCTCCCCCGTTGAACAGGTGGAATTGTTGAAGAAGTTTTATGACAACCAATTCGGTTTCACAGCAGAAAATATAGCGGCTGTAAAAGATGCCATCTGTCTCTCTTCCTCAAATACGGGAACCATCTATGGCAAAACTGGAACAAAAGATGTGAATGGACAAAATGTTTCTGGCTGGTTTATCGGATTCTTGGAGCAAGATGGGAATACTTACTTCTTTGCCACCAACATTCAAAACGAGGATCTCGCCTCTGGGCCTCTTGCCGCAGATTTGACCTTCTCTATCCTCTCCCAACTGGGACTCTGGAACTGATCTGGTCAACTTATCTTAGATTATTACGGAAAATAGAGAATTTATCAAAGAATCATTGAAAAAATATATGGTTGTGACTCTTTTGAATGCACAACCATATATTTTATATTAATTTTAATTCATGATTCGTTTATCAATAAAACTTAGATTGTTGCATCAACTGAATGGCAATTTCCTTCGCCACAGCGCTAGAGACGTCTTTCTCATCTGTCCTCCCCAGATATACACAAAAATACCATTTTTGATCTGTCTGTTCTGCAAATCCGGTAAACCAAGCATCCACTACCTCACCCTGGACTTTGCCCATTCCAGTCTTTCCATAAATTGAAATATCTGATTTCACCTGTTCTTGCACTAACATTACCTGCTTTAGCTCATTCAGCGTCTCTTGTGAATACATGGAATTTTCCCCAAAAATGCGCTCCATCACTTCCGCTTGCTCTTTCGGTGAAATTTTCAAAGACGACTCAATCCAAAATCCTGTCAAAGCTGGATTTTGATTATTCATATTTAATTGACCTTCCCAATCAGAAATATCACCATTCCCGTACACAAGTTTATCTATTTCCTTCTGCATCCGCTCTGGACCGATCTCATTTATAAGCTCCCGGAAATACCAGACACAGGAGCTACGAAATGCCTCCGAAAAATTAAGATCGCGATTCCATTCCTCATTCCAGAACAACTCTCCACTCCATGTACGAACCGATTGCTCTGGTTCCATTATCCCATGTTCCAATGCAGTCAAAGAGGAAATAATTTTAAAGGTAGAGCAAGGAGATCTCCTAGTTTGAGCAAGTTCCCTGTTATATATCAAATATTGCCTCTTAACAGGATTATATACAACTGCCGCGCCTTGGATCCCGTCAAAATATTCTGACCAATCCATCTCTTCTGTTTCAGCGATTGCTTCTTTGGTTGATTCTTCCGTTGTAGGGTCCAAATCCGTTTCTTCCAGCGCTTCCTCCGTTGTATGATCCAAGACTGTAGTTTCTGATGATTCTTTCGCATACTGTTGCGCCTCTTTCTGCAATATTTCATCGTTCTCATTTTCCTGTTCTGCGTTTTCCTGATGTTTCTCTATGGTTTCCTGTGATGCTTTTTTCTCATCTCCAGCACATCCTCCTGCCATGCCTGACCACACGAAAATAAAACATACGATCCCTGCTATATACATCTTCTTTTTCATAATGCGCCTCCTGTCTTTTCACATGTTTTTTCATTAATCTGTCCTAGTATTGAACGCCTGGGATGCCTCACCAGTTACAATATTTTCTAGGCTTTCCAAGCCAAAATAGTAGTTAAAAATATTCTTTCCAACGGCTGTGGCATTGGAAGAACCATATCCATTTGCGATTCTGACTGCAACGGCAATCTCTGGCTTGTCTGCTGGAGCGTACCCTACAAATAATGCATGATCTGGTCTATTTTCTGCCTCCTGGGCAGTTCCTGTCTTTCCTGCAACTGGAATCTCCATCTCTTTTAATAGGTTATTATTCTGTGCAAATTGAATCATCCCCGAATGGACAACCTCCCACACCGTATCTGGCAATTCCACCTTGTGCTTTCGCTTAGCTTCCTTTTCTGTAAAGTTCCCATCTAGATCTGACTCCCCTTTTATCAAGGATAAGGAAAAAACATCTCCTTTGGAAGCAATTGTACTTACATATCGGGCAAGCTGTACCGTTGCATAATTATGGGTCCCCTGCCCGATAGCTGATGGAATCCCATACGCATCTGTCACATGAGGGCTAGACTCTGCAATCTCAATTCCAGACTTTTCATTCAGACAAAATAGCTCGCAGTAAGCTTGCAGCCGCTTCAGAGAAGCACTGTCTGTGTATTCTGTGCCTGTCTGTGTTCCCATTCGATATGCAATTTCACACAAATAATCATTACACGAGAACTGAAGCGCCGTTGGAACATCGGTCACAGTTCCATGCCCAGAATGCTTCCAGCATCTTAAGCTGGGAACTACTTTATCAAATACACCATCACAAAGTACAGACGTATCTGGAAAAATCACACCCTCCTGCAAACCTGCAATTATTGTGATTGGTTTAAAAGTTGAGCCTGGAGCAGTCAACTGTTGCGTTGCTCTGTTATATAACGGCAATGACCGATCCTTTAAAAGTTGATTGTAATAATCCGAATCCATCTCATTTGCCAGACGGTTATTATCGTACCCAGGATAAGATACCATCGCCAACACTTTCCCCGTTTGCGGCTGTACTACCACTGCCGATGCAGAACAAGGATCTAGCGCTAACTGTGCAGGTGTCAGTTCTAAATGTTCTATTTTCTTTTTTAGAAAAGTGAACGCATCCCACTCACCCGTTCGAATTTTTTCATAATCTTCGTCTGCCTTCGATAACACCTGTTGTTCATACAGCAGCATGCACAGATCCTTTCCTGTAATTTTATCCTCCAGAATCAGTCGTTTAAAAAACAACTCTTTAAATTCTGTCTCTTTCTCCATACGATTTATCATCACATCCACCAATAACGTATACCGTTCTCCCGCCGTAAAATATCCCTGTTCCGTGTCCAATATTCCGGCGGCAATCCATTCTTGTTCCACCGCATACGTCAAAAATTCTTTTGGACTGATTTCACTTTTTTGGACCCATTTTTTGTATGTCTCATCCTCCTTGTCAATGGCATCCTCATCCAAAATAGCACCCCCACCTACCAGATAAGAAACATACTCCTGCAATTCCTCTGGCAAAAGGTCATATGATATCGTTCCATGTAACAACTCCGCTTTGATCGCCTCCATAGCCTCACTTTGCTTTCTCTCCAATAATTGTGCAAGATTCTGCTCCCATTCTGTTGCATTTGGGTTGTGCAAATCCTCCAGAGAAATCACATGATTTTCAATCAACGCCTGATAAACATCGTAAATTGGAATACGGATATTGGACGTGTCCGCAATCTGCGTCTTGTCAAACTCCTTCGCATGGATCAGATTACTTGCGACCACTCCTGCCAAATTCTGCTCCAGAATATGATACAATGCTATCTGCAAATTCTTATCAATGGATAGTGTTACATCTTGTCCACTCACGGTTTCCCTGATCACCTCTTTTTCACCTACAATCTTTCCCACATTATTTACAATGATCTTGCCCTCTCCATCAATTCCCTGCAAATGTTCCTCCAAATATTGCTCAATCCCCGCTTTTCCAACCACTGAATCAAACGTGTAATTCCGATCCGTCCCCTGATATTGTTCTAGCTCTTCTGTAGAGATCGTTCCAGTATATCCAAGAATATGAGAAAACGCTTCCCCTCCAGCATAGACTCTTTTCCAGTCTTTTTGAACCTCGATTCCCGGAAAAGATGGTTGATTCTCAAACAGATAAGCCGCTGTCTGCTCTGATATATCCTTAGCCAAAACAATCGGTATATATTTCCTGTAGGAATTTAACGATAGCATATATTTGATTCCTATGATTGTCAACACTTCTTGGCTGGAATACTCCCCTGGAAGGCCATACTCCTTGCGCTCCTTCTGGGAATATCCTTTGTCCCCCTGACCGTAAAGTGCAAATTTCTGATTTGAAGAGAGATACTCCACCATCTCATCTGCTGTCATTTTCGTTTGTTCTGATGTCAGATCCTTGGGGTTGGCCTTGCCAAATATATCTGCTTTAAACCTTAGCAACGCTGTATCTGATACTGTATATTCATACGTTCCATCTGGTCTCGTCCTAATTTTTAGTTCGTTGTTGATGGGTTCCTGCTGCTCTTCCAACTTTTTTGTCACATGATAAATCATGCTGTTTAACGCCAATTGATGTTCCCGTTCTGACGAATACACTCCATCATCTGTCATGATAATGGTATACACCAATTCATTATATGCCAGAGCTTCTCCGTTACAATCGTATATCATGCCCCTTGTATTGTGGTCTCTTACCGTTTTTGTAACCTTCAGTTCGTAATCTTTGGCATACTTTTCCCCACTTACAATCTGCAACTCCCACAATCGATAAAATAAAATAGAAAACAAAATAATAAATATCAACAACAAGATAAATAGTCTTCCTCTCTTATCTGCCCTCTCCATCGGCACCTTCTCCTTTATAATATTACATTAGTAAGATTTAAACTCAAAAAAATATCATAGAAACAAAATATTTTATATATTACATTAGTAAGATTTAAAAGTCAAGTACCTTTTTGTCAAAACTTTGCTTAAAACACAGATTCCAAAATCAAATACTTTAGAAAAACAACTTAATCAAACAGCGTTTTCCAGTCACTGGATTCATAAGCTTCAAAACACATCTTTATCTGTTCCTCATTATTCTTTTCTTCTGTAAGTATTGGAAGTTCATCCGCGCCAAAATATCTCCGTTCCACAGTCTCGCTATTGGATTCGAATTTTCCTCCTGACACTGTACACAATACGAAAATCTTACAACCCTTATACGCATAAACAGGTAAATTGTGTTTCTCTCTATCCTGCACAGCAACAATTCTATCCGCTGTGACATCCAGTCCTGCTTCTTCTCTCTAATAGACACTCCTTTGAATCAGCTCCAGAATTACACTGCAATCATAATTTTGTTGTAACAGCGCGGAGACAATCAACGAGAACACAATATTCACAAACTTTTCTGGTGTGAAAACTTCGCTAAATGCTTCAGAATGAATATTTCTATCATTTGTTAAGACAAGAAAAAGCTGGTTTTGAATATGCTTCCAAGATTGTTCCATAAGCTGTTTTCCATTTGTTTTTTCTTCTTCCAAAAAACTCACAGAATGTAAGGTAAAGAACCCAGGATATTTTTCATTTCCCTCTCTCATGCAGTCAAAGATCCAGGAGACACAATCTGAGAAGCTATCAAATTCTTTATCACGATCTGGAAAGTGAAAAATATCATGCCAAACACTCTCTATGGCAGCAGCAGTCAACTCTGCCTTGGAATTAAAATAATTATATATAGAACCAACAGAAACGCCACATTTGGCAGCTACCGTTCGAATATTAATCGCGGACCATCCTTGTGTTTTGATAAGCTCTCGACATACCTGCAAAATACTGTCTCTGGAAGTGATAATCGTATTCATACAATTTTCCTCTCATAAATGAACTCGGTTCACTTTATTGTAACGACTGTATTTCTGATTGTCAAGTAAATTTATAATACAAAAATTCACCAGACAAACTTACCATCTGGTGAATTTTTGATTTTGATATTTTTATGCCATATCCTTATAGCATTATAGATTTAACAAATCAGGTATATGGAACTATCTTACCTTTATCTTGCTGTTTCCGCCTTTTCTAAGTATCTTCAGCAATTTATCTTTCTGGGCTGTTGTCAATCCCTTCGGAAGTTTCGCTGTAAGATTCTTGGAAGTATGCTTAAGTGCACCGGACTCTACGGTTTTCAGCTTATTGCCCTTTAACACAATTGTACTGAGCTTCTTGCAACCCCAGAATGCACCATTTTCAATTTCTTTCACATTTTGGCCTAATACTACTTTTCTAAGCTTAGTGGAGTTCTTAAATGCATTCACACCAATTTTCTTTACATTCTGACCAATTGTGATCGCCTCAAGCTTGATACAATCTCTAAATGCACCCTGGCTAATCTCTGTGACATATTTACCTATGGTAACCTTCTTAAGCTTTGTACAGCCCTTAAACGCACGCACACCAATTGTTACGACTTTACACTTCTTGTCCTGGATTGTCACAGTTGCTGGAACCGTAAGGCTTGTAGTTGTCTTATCACCTGTCTTCAAAACCATAGCGGTTCTTTTCTTAGCGCTGATAACTTGATAAGTAATCTTAGTCTTTGGATCTTTCATCTTCATGCCATCTGTGAGCTGTTTCTTCCAAATCGCATAGAAGGTGGTATCTTTTGTAATTACCTGAGGCCATTTCACGATGCTTCCTTTTGCCGACTTACTCCAGCCTTGGAACGTATATCCACTTCTGACTGGTTTCTTTGATGGCTGTTTCATAGAAGTTCCACTTTCCACTGTCACCTTTGCAGGTACACTCGTACTCGTGCCATTTCCCTTAAATGTTACCGTATAAGTCTCTGGCTTAGGCTCTTCCTTCTGTTCCCAGATTGCATAGACAATAACGTCACTCTCTCCAATTGTCAACTGGGTAATCAATGCCTTACCATCTGCTGTCTCACTCCAGCCTTTAAATTCGTAACCATCTCTAACTGGTGATGCCAATCCTGACAAGTCTACTGTTTCACCTTTCTTCTTTCCAGCGATTTCTTCTGGCATTCCTGTTACGCTTGTATCCTCGCCTGCATTTGCATCAAACATCACCTTGTAAGTTGTCTCTTCTGCTGTCTGCTCCCAGACTGCATACACGATGATATCACTCTCTCCAACTGTCAACTCGGTAATCAATGTCTTACCATCTGCTGTCTGGCTCCAGCCTTTAAATTCATAGCCATTTCTAACTGGCGCTGCAAGCCCTGACAAGTCTACTTTGTCGCCTTTCTTCTTTCCTGTTATTTCTTCTGGCATTCCTGTTACACTTATATCCTGACCTGCATTTGCATGGAATGTTACTTTGAAAGTTGTATCTTCTGTTACCTGTTCCCAAACTGCATACACAGTGATATCACTTTCTTCCATCGTTAACTCTGTAACCAGTGTTTTCCCATCCGCAGTTGCACTCCAACCTTTGAATTTATATCGATTTCTGACCGGTGATATAATTCCTGAAAGGTCTACTTTGTCGCCTTTCTTCTTTCCTGTTATTTCTTCTGGCATTCCTGTTACACTTGTATCTCCATCCGCATTTGCATCAAATGATACTTTATAGGTTGCTTCCACTACCTGCTCCCAGACTGCATACACAGTGATATCGCTCTCTGCAATCGTTATTTCTGTAATTACTGTGCTACTGTCTGCTGTCGTGCTCCAACCTTTAAATTCGTAACCACTTCTAGTTGGTGATACAATTCCAGACAGGTCTACTTTGTCGCCTTTTTTCTTTCCTGTCAATTCTTGTGGTATTCCTGTTACGCTTGTATCTCCACCTGCATTTGCATCAAATAATACTTTGTAGGTGTTCTCCTCCCAAATTGCAAAGAGTACAAGATTACTGTTTCCAATGGTTACTTCTGTCACCACATCATTGATCGTACCATCTGCTTTGAGACTCCAGCCCTTAAATGTATAACCGTCTCTGGTAGGTGCCTGTGTTGGAAGAACCACTCGCTCGCCTTCCTTCTTTCCGGTTATGCTTCCTGGAACACTTGTGCTATTTCCTCCATTTGCATCAAAGCTGACGGTAAATGTTTTGTTCTCAACCAGCTTCTGCATTGCACTTTCCAAAGTCTTAAATGCCTTATCAATCTCTTTTTGTGTAAACTTTCCTGCAACAACCGTCTCTGCATCTTCTTTTGCTTTATTGAATGCATTAATATCTTCCTGGGTGGCCCCATTCGTATCCACATTGCCTGCTTGTGTGAGCAGTTCAGAGAGGGCAGCAGAATTTCCTGTGCGTTCCAATCCTTTCGTTGCTTGTCGCAAATCATACAACGCTTTCTCAATCTCTGCTTCTGTAGCATTGCTCTTGTCTGCAACTGTCTGTGCATCCTTTTTCGCTTTATTGAACAAAGTTACTGTGCTTGTTGCGTATTCATCTGTGTTGACTTTCCCAGCCTCCGTAATCTGATTTCTCAGATCTGATTTTATAAGCGCTATCTTTACAGTACGTAACGCTTCCACTGCTTCGTCTAATTCAGATTGAATTACATCACTTCCATAGGCAAGAAGTTTTTCTGCATCCGTCATGGCTTTTTGATATGCAGCCTGTTCTTGTTCTGTATATCCTTCAAGATTTTTATACCTGGCTGTCAATTCATTCACCATACCCAGCAGTTCTGTTCTATCTGCTTCCTTTGCAGAAACCAATACCTGGCAGACTGCCGTTTTATTGTTGACTGTTTTTGCCGTAATATTTGCTTTTCCTTCTGCAATGGCTTTAATCTTTCCGTCTGTTACTGTCACAATATTTGGCGCACTGCTCTCCCATGCAATTGTCTTATCTGTACCAAAGTATGGCTCAATTGCCACTCCTATGGTTGTCTCTTCATTTGGTTTCAAGACAACTCTCTCTTTTTCAAGCTGAACGCTCGTAATTTCTTTCTCTTCCGCAGGATTCACCGTAACATTGATCGTCTTTGTCACCTCAGGATTACCAGACGCTGTTATCGTAACGGTTGCAGTACCTGAGTTATATTTGCTGGCTGTAATCGTTCCATTCGGATAAGCAAATACAGTCATCGGATCTGAACTTACATATGTCATATTCTTATTATTTGCATTTGCTGGTTTAATCTCTGCATTTAACGCCTTGCTCTCTCCAAGCTCTAATGTAATGTTTTCATTCTCTACTTTTATTTCACTTGGCAATATTGGTGATATATAATCAGGATTCTTCCGATAAACATTAAACTCAACCGCAGAGATAAATTTATTCTTTCCATCTTTGCCATCTGTTTCGATTGCACGGATCTGGATTCTGCGCATGGTCTTAGGCTCATCGAAGACAACGTTTTTCCTCTCTGTATCTGCGAAAGCACCACCATCATCTTCATGCCATACGCCTCTGCTTATCTCTGTAAAGTCATCTCCGTCCGCCGTTTGGCTGGAAAGAAGTTTATATTGCGTAATAAATCCATTTCCCACAACCGAACGTGGAACATACTCAAACCTATCTATTGTAATTTCTTTACCAAAATCAATGGTATACTCATTGTTTTGTCCATCTTCTCCAAAAGTTGGTTTGGTGCCATTGCCACTCCAGTGACTATGCCAATAAGTGTTTTCATCATTATCTATCGCATTGCCAATCGCTCCATTTTCACCGGAGGTTTCTTCACTTCCCGCAGTGGCCCTCCAACCTGTCTTTTGAAAAGCAATGTATTCATCTGTGGTGTTTGTCGGTATATAATTAGGATTCTTCCGATAGGCATTAAACTCGCAGGCATGGATATACCTATCTTTTCCCAATGAACCATTTGTATGAATTGCACGGATCTGGATTCTACGCATACTCTTAGCTTCATCAAATACAACAAATTTCTTCTCTGTATCTGTATATGCTGCGCCATCGTCCTCATGCCATACGCCTCTGCTTATCTCAGCAAAATCATCTCCGTCGGCTGTCTGACTGGCAAGGATCTGATACTCCGTAATAAATCCATTTGCCTTGGTAGTTGTACGTGGAACATACTCAAATTTATCTATCGTAACCGTTTTGCCGAAGTCAATGGTATATTCATTGTTCTGACCATCTTCTCCAAAAGTTGCTTGGGTGCCATCTCCACTCCAGTTGCTATGCCAATAAGTGTTTTCATTATTATCTATGGCATTGCCAATCGCACCATTTTCACCAGAAGTTTCTTCACTTCCCGCAGTGGCTGTCCAGCCCGTTTTGGGAAGAGCAATATATTCGTCCGTGGTGTTATCAGTCTCAAATACCGCTGTGAACGTCACATCCGAATAGCTAAGCTGGAACTGACTTCCGGCAGGATAAGCTGTGGTTCCGTCATTCCACTCTATAAATCCTTCTATGTCACAAGAAGGAAGCTGAATGGTATCTCTGCATTTCTTCTTCATAGGCTCTGGAGCGTTACCCTCTTTATCCCCTAAATCGTAAGTCACTGTGAGCCCAGCATCCGCTTCTCGATATACAACAAATGCATCTAGTTCAATTTTCTTATTAACATTTCCCTCTGTGGTCAGTTTCACTGTATGCTGTCCTTTTGGCAGATCATATTTGCCATACACTGCCTGCTGGTGAATACTAGATTCTGCACGGCAGTCTGCCAGTCCAGCTTCCTCACCATCAATATAAACCTTCCACTGTGCACTGTATTTACCACTATTCTTACGGGCAATAATTGCAATTCCGGTTCCCTCAAAAGGAAGCTCTACAGATTCTGTTCCCTTCGCTGACTCAATGAACTTCATGCTGCCGCCATAATTTCCTGCCTCACTGTAGGGTCCCCAGCCTCCTACATATGTGATCCTGTTGTCTGTCTCATCAATTACTTCAATGGGACTTAGAGGCGCCGCAACCTGGAATTTCTCGGAACGTGTACTTTCCATACCGTTCTTAACTGCTGTGATCACATATTGTACTGCGTAGACATCTTCATACTGATTCGCAGACTCAGTAAAGGTATTCTCTGTCACAGCTTCTGTATTAATCTTATCAAAAGCTACATTTGCGCTTTCTCTTCTATATACATTGTAAGAATCTGCACCTGCAACGGCATCCCAAGTCAGCACAATATTGTTTCCATTCATTTCTGCCACACCATTTACTGGAGCGTCTGGTCTTGCATCTTCACCAATTCCTGTAATGGTATATGATTCACCTTTGACTGTATCAAAGGTAATTCTGTTCGCTTTTCCTTCTACTGCTGTATAAGAAACAGTTTGTCCCTTAGAATCTGTCACATTTGCTTCGCAAACCCCTGCATATTCTACTGTACATTTGCTTCCGTTTTTGGAAAGAATCCTTATCTCAGAAGCCTTTCCCTCCGCCCAGTCAATCCCAAGCTCAAAATTATCTCGTGCCACAATACCATTTACAGAACCTGCACTCCATGCATCTGGAAGTGCTGGAAGGATATTGATATACCCAACATTACTCTGCATCAGCATCTCATTTACACCAGAAGTATAACCAAAATTGCCATCGATCTGGAATGGTGGATGCGCATCCCAAAGATTCGGATAAATACCACCACTAAACAAATTCTGGATCAGCACATACGCATGATTGCCGTCTCCGGTCCTTGCCCATGCATTGATACGCTGCCCCATACCCCATCCGGTACTACTGTCGCCACGGTCCAGCAAAGATACAACCGCTGCGTCCATATAATCTTCATTTTCCATTGAGATCAAATCTCCTGGAAACAGTTCGAGCAAATGAGACATATGACGGTGATTTGTCATATTTGCAACACTTCCGATCGTTGTCTCATGATACCATTCTTTAATCTGTCCGCTGTCACCAATTTCAATCGGGGCCAGTCTCTCCTTGGTCTGTTCCCACTGTGCAACCAAGTCGGAATCCACATTGAGCAGTTTTGCCGCTTTAATCGTATCTTCATACAACTGCCAGATCAACCCATTTTCATATACGTTACCCAATGTATAGGGTCCCAATTCTGGTGAATATGCAGGAGCTGATACCAGACGCGTGCTCTTGCTGCCATCTGCAAGGGTGATTTCCACACCACTGTCAACCAAAATCTGATCATAAAGAATGGTCTCTTCCTTCATCATCGGATACAGATGCGTCCTCATATACTCCTTATCACCTGTGTATTCATAATACTCCCAACAGTTCTGAATGATCCATGGAACTGCTGCTGGAGACCATCCCCAAGAGAAAGCCCAACCTGGACAGGTCCAGCCAAAGGGTGAATTCTGTGTATGGGCCGTAAATCCATTCGCTTCCCCTGCCTCACTTTTAATTCCATAATAATTCTCTGCTGTTACACGGCCTGGTTCCCTCAAAGAATTGACATAATCAACCAGCGGCGTAGCGCACTCTGCAAGGTTCGCAGAATAAGTCGGCCAGTAATTCATCTGCAAATTAACATTCATATGGAAATCGCTTCCCCATGGAACTTTATTACTGTTTCCAACACGATTTTGCCATACACCCTGTAAGTTAGATGGCAAGTCACCTTCTCTGGAAGATGCAATCGTAAGGTATCTGCCATATTGGTAAAGCAAGACTTCTAATAAGCGTTTCTCTGCATCTGTCACCTGATTGCCACCAGCCTTATAAGCAGCGAGCAGGGCGTCTGTCGTCTTATCTGATTTAGCCTGTCCCAAATCCAGATCCACTCTGTTAAAAAGTTCCTGATAATCCAGAAGATGTCTGGATTTCACACCATCATATCCTCTTGCTGCCGCGTTGTCTACTGCCTTTTTCACTCTTGCTGCCAACTGCTGGTCTGATTCTCCAGTACGGTACTTGGGATAGCTGTTCTTATAATCTGTATTTGCAGAAATAAAAATTATCACTTCCTTTGCACCTGCAATATCCAAAGAAGAATGATCGCTGCCCTCTGTTACTGCAGCTCCGTCAGCTACAACCTTCAGCATAGAATTCAATTTCATCTGGTTATCCTGCAAAGCGCCTGCATTTACAATCGTACCTGCCGCTGCATCTACATGATATGTAACATCTTTGCCTAATTTACTATTTTTAAGATTTGCCTCTTCTGCAGCAGTTTCTCCATTGTCAATCGGAAATCTCACATTCAAATTCATTCCGCTATCATTATCTGCGGTAAGCTTCATCGCCAGCACATTGTCTGGGGAACTGATAAAATATTCTCTGTGATATCTTGTTCCTGCCGCTTCAAAATCAACATTTGCAACGCCTTCTGTCAGATCCAGATTACGTTCATAATCCGTCACCTCTGTCACATTTTCCAAATCCTTGTATTTGAGGTAAATATCTCCCCAAGACTGGTATACACCATATCCGGCTGCCTCTCCCTGTCCTTTTAAATACTGGTCACAGAGCCGGCTTGCCCTGGCGTCATCGCCTGCAAGAAACGCATTCACAACCTCCTGATAAGCCTCTGCGCTATCAATATTACCGCCGTTATAATCCGGTCTGGAGTCACTTGGCCCCCCATTCCACAAGGTCTTGTGGTTAAAAGTCAGCCTTTCATTTACAATCTCTCCATAGACATTAGCTCCCATAAAGCTATTGCCCAAAGGAAGCGTATGCTGCTGCCAATTATTATCCTCAGCTGATGGGTTATATGCACCGGCACTTAATATATTAACTCCTTCGCTTGCTGGCTCGTCATACCACAGCTTCAATAAATTGACGTCTTCATCTTGTGAAGATGTCTGTTCTACAGCCGTATCTGCTGGAGCTGCCAATGTCATCGCTGGAAGGGATGTCACTAACATTGCCGCAGATAAGATTGCAGACATAAACTTTGTAATCATTTTTGCTTTCATTCTACCTCTCCTTTCTGTCAATGCATAAATTATATCATACATTTCCATATTATTGTAATATTTTTTATAATTTGCCCGAAAATCATTTGATTTTTTCTAATATTATGACGATCTATTCTTTTCCACATCATCTTTTATCTATAAAAAATAAACAAAAATTTTGCTTTACATACTGTTCTTTTTACAAGTGTATTCTGATACCGTTAAGACAATTTTTAGAGATATCTCCAAATTTAGAAAAGAATTTATGACAAATGAAAGAAACATGGTGGACTATGTTGACTGAATTTGGCACAAATGTGCTGCAAAGTAGGAATGCAAATCGCTGAAATGAATTTATAGACATGCTCTACGATGTTGAAACATTCCTGTTCGCTGTAACACTCATAATACAATTAAAATTTTAATCAAATTTCATCGTTTCTCACAAACAACAACGAAATGCATAAGATGAAATAAACTTACAATCATTAACGCTGTGATGCAAGGAGGTTTTCAGGACGTCTCTCCCGAAAAGGACGTTCATTTTCTGCTTGCATTTCAATCTGGTGATTTTTCTTTTCCCCCAAATACAGCAGAAATTATCGCAAATACAGAGGGTATTTACCGAATAGACTACGCTTTATTGGTTCGACCAGTCACTGGATTGCTTAATATTGCCTATGCAGTGGCCATCAATGGGGTCGAAAATCCCTTATCATTTTTTGGCTCATACTCTGATGAACTTTTTACTACAGAACGCATCGAATTGACGGGTATGTTTATCACCCCCATCGCAGCCGGTTCCACTGTCGTCTTGCGCAACAAATCTTCCACGGAAGATTATCTGGCTGGAACTGGAGTTGACAACCAATCTGTCAATCATGCTTCTATCTTGTTACAGCGGATTGCTTAATTTCTCTCAACTATATTCCGCTCGTTTTTTCGCAATCTCACAAAAATCCTGCCTGGCATCCTCATACTTTGAAGGATCCCGCAAGATTGCAGATGGATGATATGTTGCAGTCAGCGCACAATTTTTCCGGTATATCCAGGAACCATGTTGTCTTGTAATCTTAAAATCTGGTGAAATAATACGCTGTGCTGCAACACGGCCAAGACATACAATCATTCTTGGTTTTAAAAGAAATGTCTCATACTTCAGATACGGAAAGCATGCTTCTTTTTCCTCCTCTTTGGGATCGCGGTTCCCAGGAGGATGACATTTTAAAATGTTGGTAATATAAATCTCCTCTCTGGTCAGACCACTGTCCCGCAAAAGATCGTCTAATATTTCTCCTGAACGCCCAACAAACGGCATTCCCTGCTGATCCTCCTGCCCTCCAGGCGCTTCCGCTATCAACATAATATCTGCATGATAGTTTCCGCGCCCCATAACAGGCTGTCGTCTCGTCTGACTTAATGGACAATGAGTACAAGAAATAATATGCTGTTCAATATCATTCCATGAATATTGCATAATCCCTCCTTTTTCCTACCTAAAAATTCTCTAAATATTTTGTGCTTTTTGATTTCAGGAACATCTATCCTGGCAGTCAACATCTCAACGGTCAACTATAATGCTCGTTAAACGTTTATTCTGAAAAAGGGCTGACAACCTCCATCACCTTTTTCTATCATATCCTGTTTATATCACCTAAGAGACAAAATGCCTATCAGGATATCATTTTCTCCACTGACCAGAAATCATCCATACTCAACTGTGGAAAAGAACTCACCTTTATACCATGGCGTTCAGGAAATGCGAGGAGTTGTTCCCGAATCTTATTGCATTCTTGTATGATATCTTCGACTGAATCATAAATAAGACAATGCACCATCTGCTGAAATTGCCTTTCATAATATTGCAATAGCTGCACTGCATAATTTAGGAGCCAGACCACAAAGGGATGATCCGCTGTTATTCCTCTTCGAGTGTAGCTATCCGCACTACAGATATATTGGCGGCTTCTGTCACTTGCCGCCATACAGAACATCATTGGAGGAAACAAATCATAGGTATCTTCCATCTCATCCTCCGCCTTTTTATAAAAGGAAAGAACCTGCCCATCCTCATAGCTGATTTCCATTCGATATTTGTTCTGAAAATGGACCATAAAATACTTCTGCAGAACTGTACTATAGCAAAGGCAATCTGAAACATAAACTTCATCAGTTATTGCATCTATGCACCTCTTTGGTAAGCTCTGTTTTATTTCTATAATCAAATCTGCAAAGTTATTATGCAACCATTGATCCAAGGGTAATTCTTTTATTTTCACCCATTCCTTTAATGGATAATCATTCCATCTTTTAAAGTGCATAATGAAATACTGCACACTCTGTAGCTCATACTTATGTAGAATTCCCTGCAACAAAAGTGAAACAGGTAATGGTAAGCCAGATATTCTCAAACGACTGACATCCACCATTGGTTTCCAAGGACTTTCCATAAAAAACACTACAATACCAGAATTATCTTGTGGCCTCACTTCATAAAGGTATTCCATATGGCCTGCCACAATCCCCTGATATCCATATACACCTCCATCATATGGATGCGTCGAATAAATCTTTACTACTTCTGGACATTCAAATCCTACAATAGAAAATTTAATTATTGATATTTGTTGCATATCATGGTAACTTACCCAGACTTCATATAATTTTTCCTGTTCAGAAAATGGTTCCCACATTTCAAGGATATCTTTTTCTTTCGGACAGACAGAATGTTTTTCAAATTCCGCCCCTAAAACAGCCACTTTCTCCTTATCATATTTTTTCTTTAGTCTCTCCCATTCATTCAGATTCGTATAACCATATCTCTTATTATTGCTCTTTAACCATACTACCCCATAATCACTTATAGGAAAATCCCATTCAACTGTATAAACCTGATCTTTTACTTTCCACTCCAATATATGATCAAACTGCAACTTATACTTCACAAAAAATCCTGACATGCCTGGCAAAGCCTGATTTTCCTCCGTATCTAACGGAATCACAGTTACCGCCAACTTCGGGTACTGTCCACGGACAGCGGGAAAACTGCGGTCAAACTCCTCCTTCATCTTCGGTGTTAATTCATAAAGCTTCATCCCTTCCTCCTGATGCACCGCCTGCATCAACTCTTCATAGGTATACCCGATCTTTTTATTGTTATAATACACGGGCATCCTGGCTCCGCATAAATACTTCTCTGCCGCTTCTTTCAGGTTCAGCGTACCTAATTTTGCTGGCTCCAGCCGAATCACAATTGACGTTCCAGGTTTCCCACGATAACCTTCCCGTTCTAAGCCCACATCATAACCATCTGGAGCAGGTAATTGTCCGTCTGTGGCATGATATTTCGCCTGATTCTTCAATGTATAATATCCGCTCAGTCCCGTCACTTGCAAACGCAGACCGTAGCGTATTGTATGATAAGAATCCATTTCCGCCGTTTCTCTGCGATTTTTTTCCTCATGAAAATAGAGTGTGGAAACTTCTGCATAATTTCCACACAGAAAACTCGATAAGAAACCAATTCCAAAACGACTTATTCCATCATATTTCTCCGTCTTCCCATGATCCAGCAAATCCCGTTCCAGTTCCCGTGAATTATAATAGGAATTGCCCACTTTCAGAAAATAGCGCTGTAACATTCCCAACGTCATACCCGTTCCCTGATCGTCTATACGAAACCAGACATTTCCCTCTTTATCATTCCATTCCCATAGATCAATCCGTGCCTTCTCTGGGACAAAACTAGAATCCATCTCCCCTCGAAGCAACGTGGCGTCTATGGCATTCTGCAATAATTCCCTCACAAAGACATCCCTATTATCGTATAAATTTTCTCCTGTCAGAAGGCTTAATACTTGTGTCTGATCCATGGTAAGACAGAAATCACCGCTCATATATCCTTCCGATTCTATCTCATCCCTTAGCACCGCTCTCGGAAATGGAAATTCCTGCTGCCAACTCATTCTGCATCGTTTTTGTAATTTCTTGCAGGTTCCCAGCTCTTCATCAACCCAATCCAAAAAATCCCTGACTGCATGCTCTATGCCAGGATTCAGACATCGTGCCTTATACGGCAGATCATCCAGCGAGGGCGACGCTGGGTAGCGAAAACCTGCCGACGCCTGATGCTTATCCCACTCAGAACGGCTCTTATCATTGTATACCACATAATGGTATAATATTCTGGGTGCACGGGTATCATCAAAATCCAACAGATCTCCTAAGCGGAGTAAGAGTGCACAAAACAAAGGATCCGTCTCATCCACAGACAGATACTCCAAATCTCTGTTATGGGACAATTCTTCTGGTTTCTCTCCGTGGGCCTGACAAACTGCGATAATGCACCGCTTTGGAACCACATTCAATGGACTTCCGTCAAAAATTTCTTTCCATGCTTCATTCTTTAGAATATCTGGAAGACGAAAAGGGTGTAATGTGCGAAGATACCATTTCTTGGTTTCCTCGCTCCACTCTGTAACTGGACATCCCAAGGATTCTGGACAATATTCCATTAAGAATTTCCTGCATGACACTTCATCCTCATAATACCGTTGCTTTTCTTCATTTGTATAAACCATGCCTAAATCATGGAGACAGGTTGATACTATCAGTAATTCCATTTCACCAACTGTTAACTGTTTCACCTGATCTCCCAGCAATCCACCTATCGCATCCAACACATTCAAGATATGTGTTTCATCGTGCAGCGTATAATTTTGAAATGTCAATCGGACATCCATCAAATACTTTGACGCCGCCTCATATATCTCTTTTACCCAACTGCCCCGTTTGTCATTGGAAGGTAATTTATCATGATAATGCCTCCAAAGCACTGTCTCTTCCAGTTTCTCAGAATGAACCATACATGCTCCCCCACTTTCCATTCTTTATCAAATACCTCTGGTAACTCTCCTACTGATATTTCAATATTTTAATTGTAAATGTCATATAACATTATTTTGTCTTATATATCTGACGGTTTTCATCCTTTTCTTTCGATTTTTCTTTCAATGCCTCATGTAAGCTTCTGGAAATCTTTTCCATCTATTATACATGGTATGGCGCTTTTTGTATACTGCTAAAAACCTTTTGATAGTGTAACTTTACTTTCGCCAGTGTATTGACCGCCTAACATTTAGACTAATTACGCAGAATGAATTTTCATTCTGCAAGGCAGATTTTTGACGGCGTAGCGGTGGCTACGACTAGAAAATCTAACGCAGTAGATGGAAATTCAGGCAAGTAATTGGTCTGATTGTCAGGTGGTCACTACACTAGCCATAGACGCTTTCAGCAGACGAGAATTGCAGACTGTTTTTTTATACTTTACTACATTCCTTCTTCCTGCACTACTGTTTCCTTTTTTGCGCAAACTTCCCCTGTGTTTCTGAATCTGTTTTTACAATCCCCTCATCTGTGCCTCAAAATACACTTTCTTTTTCCTCTGCTGAGACACGCTTTGGCGGATGCTCTCCAGATATTTCTCCGGATGAAATCCATCCAGTACATACGTGACTCCTTTGAGTCGCTTCGCTCCCGTTGAGATACTATAATAAAGTTGTAACACGAAACAGGAAATAAATGATATACTTCAATAAATGTAAAGACTGGAAAAGGGGGATAAAAAAGCGTAAAAAAACAGACTACCCGGCTGAAAACCGGGCAATCCGTCTGTTAGGGGATAAAGTGGTAGCCAGTAGTAAAACCGCTTTCTTATTCCGCCGCTTCTTTTCTCTCACTTTCCACATAAGCACGCATTACCTGCTCTTCATCAAACAACGTCATCATCCTATCCACAACCTCCTTCTCTCTGCTTTCCAGATACTCTTTCAGAACATCCCTATCTTTACAAATATTTATTGTATTGGTAACTGCTTCCCTGGTTTGCGCCTCCGTCAGAATCATAATTTTATCTCCTACTGTGAAGCCCAAATCATTATAGCACGCATCCACTAATATATTTTTAATCGTAATGTCCTTCAGCTCATCTTCCGTAGTTTCTGTATCTTCCGGGTGGAGCGCCTGGTATAACTGAATTAGATATTTCTTATCCTGAAACAAATTTGTGAAAACGCTGCCTTTAATAGTATATTTTGCAATATTCGTTTTTCCATTCCATCTGGGTGGAAAACAAGCACATCTATGCCGTCATCTCTGGGTTAACGGCAATCTGATGTACCTCCAAGTCAAAATTTCCAAATCCAGCAGTTCCTCGTAAAAAACTTCAAATTGTTCCCTTGCTCCGATTGTTTCTCCACAGTGTCTTTCAAAGTTTGTCCAGCTTTCAACTATACCCATCGCAAACCGCCTCAATTGTAAATATTTATTACTAATATAACATCACTGAATTTTATAGGTGCTGACTATGGAAATCAATTCTGGATCTTTGGACTGTTGCGCATCCTGAAATGCCCTCTGATAATAATCCTCAGACTCCATAAAGTTTCCTAAATGCTTTTCGATTTCACAAAGATTTAATAAGATATGTAATCGCATTCCTGCTTCGGTTTCTTCCCACTTTTCCAAATATTCTAATACCTGTATAAAATACAATTTTGCATTTGGCAGATCTCCTAACATAAGATAACATTCTGCGATATCCGAAGTTATCTCAATCCTTGGCCATACCTGGCTATTCAGCAGACTTAATGCCTGTGTAAATTCTACAATCGCCTCTTTGTATTGTTCCAACATCATAAGGCACTCACCCCTACATTGATGGATTTCCATAAATCTTACACTATTTTTCGAAAGTGTCTTTCTCCAAATGTCTTCTGCCTTTTTGCAATAATTCAATGAGTTCTCAAACTCTTCAAGTTGCTGGTATGCTGCTATATTGTAATACGTATTTGCCCAGTCATCTTTTGGCACGTTTTGTATTGAATCCTATATTGACAAGACTTGTCTATAAACTTTAATTGCAGATTTGCTTTTCCCTTTTGCATCTAGAATAATTCCCATTGTATTCAAATTTCTCGCATAAAGGAATCAGATACTCTTTTTTATATCCCTGTCCCCATTGAGAACCAAAATCAAGTTCTTCAGAAAGCCGTTCAATAAATGGCCTGGTTTCATCATAAAGGATGTTCTTCTTTTGTTCACGTATTGCAGCGGCAATAACAGAATGCATCCAATATTTCTGTGTGATATTGCCATGTTCTATTTCCAGCAGCCCCTGTTCAAACAGACGCATCAATGTGCTGTTCTTTTGAATATCAAACCAATTTCTGGCATTCTTCCTTGTAAAAGGGATACTTGGAATAATTGATATCCATGTTAGTATCTTTTGGTCTTTTTCATTGATTGCACACAGGGAAAAAAGCAAACACATTTGCTCAATGATCGTGTGGTCACTTCTCAGTTTCTCATGATTTCCTGACACATCTTCCTGACTCAGCTTGAATCCCATTTCCACAAGTTTCCCATACAGGTCCTGTAGTGAAAATTCCTCAAGCTGGGCAACTTTGGCAAGAAACTCGACCATGATTGTAAGCCTACAAGTAAGACTGATTATATCATTTAATATTTCATTATTCTCTTTCAAATGATAACAATAATAAAATATTTCTCTGCACTCTTCCAAATTCAATGGAGGAAGTTCCACAACCTTAAGTGACGATAAAGTTCGACACCGCCCTGTAACCAAAAGCCTACATGGCAGATTAGAAAGTTTATTGAGATATTCATCACCAAATGGAGATTCAATATTGTCGATAACAACAAACATTTTTTCACGTTTTTTTTTGCGCCATATTGCAAAAATCAGTCCATGCTTCATCCACAGTACCTTTTAAGTGGAATGCGCTTTTTATACATGCCCGAAGATCATTATTATCATATCGTACCCATCCAAGGCAATGAATCCCGCTTTCTGTGGTTGGCGTATCAGCATATTTCTTCATAATGGTTCGTGCAACCTCTGTTTTTCCCAACCCTCCTACAGAGCTAAGGAAAATGGATGTGCCGCTCTCTAATAATCCAGTAATTTCATGAATTAATTCTGTACGTCCTGTAAAAAAGGCACAATCCCATCTGAAATATCCGTCAGATAATCTGGATAACCAGATAACAACTGATTATATCGTCCAAACCATTCTTCAAGATACTGCTGCGTTTCTATTTTATTTTTATCACCGAGGTGATTAAGGTAAACATACGCACTGGCAGCATCATAAACGTTTTTCGCATCGAACTTAAATTGATTTCCAGTAATATTATCTATTCTCTTCTGAAGATCTTGATATTTTTTCTTTCTGTCGAGTAAATAAATATAAAAAGTATTGATTTCTTCATAAATCTTGTATTCCAGTATCATTTTCACCGTTTCCAAGATCTTTCCTGAACTATTTTCGGATGTAATTTGCAAGGCAACTTTATTACTGAAATCAACAAGGTCAATCCCAGGATAGTTTACTGAGAGAGTATAATTTGCATTTTCAAAATTAGCATCAAACAGAATATTAAAAAAACCAATCAAAAGATTTTCGGATAACTTGTTGATACCATATTCCCCATTTTCGTTCTCTATATGAACAAAACGCTCAAGAACAACGAAATATTATTTGATTATATTTAAACTATTCACATATTTAATCATAATAAAAGCCCCTTCAAGATAAGTGTAAAAATACAGTACACTGCAACCGCATCCTCTGTCAATCCCTGTTTTGGTTGCAGTTGCAGAATATGGGCAAGGAAAAGGCTGCCTCCCCCTTATGATGTTGTTAAGTAAAATCTGCTGAATATTCTTTTAACTCATTTACTATCAGAAAAACATTTATCCCATTTGAAGTCTTGCATTGCAATTTTCGTTTCAGCACTTCCGTCCCACTGAACACAAAATCCGACAGCCTTTCACTCCTTGGTGATTATCTCACCGATTTCCTCAGCAGTTGGCCTTTCAAAGTAATTTCCAAAGGAAACATAAAGCATCGTACTGTCCTCCTGTAAAAAATGTATTTTGGAAATCCCTTTGTGCCTGATTTTGTGAGAAGATTTTTTGTCAGATGTACACAAATTCAGGAGGCATACCTGGATGGTACGTTGATTCAATTTGTGTGCATTGGGCCTAAAATCATCCATAAAAGCGGGCATTAGGGAAATTCCAAGTGTACATAAAATTTTTTGCATTTATAGTATCTTTCATAAATATTATCTGGGCAGACTATCCCTCAAACATAACGCCCCCCAGCCAATTTGTGGATTCGGATACTCCTGCAAAATTGGCAGATGCCTTGCCCCCCTCAACAGGTATGCCTTCACCTTCTCCCCATATGGTGCTGTCAAGTAAGGACTAACAATTTTTTATACTTTTTTTAGATTTCTTTATTTTTTCTTTATAAACTATATCAAACTGCGATTTCCCATATACATATATGGCCTCTATCCACTCCTCTATCACTTCTCTGGTAAGACTTTCCAATTTCTCAGTTTGTTTTATCTCGTTTCGATATGACCTATCTTCTTCACATCGTTCTCTTTCTTCCTGCATCTTTTGAAGCTGCTCACTTAATCTGCTTTCTTCCTTCCTCAACATTTTCACTCTATTCAAGTAAGTTCCCCGCTCCATCCGCTCCAGTTTGTATTGCTCATATAGATACTGCTTTTCCCTTTTTAATGATTCGTGTTTCTGCCCCAACACCATGCACGTTTTCTTCAGTTCTTTTAGCAAAGGAGGCTTTGACTGCCTTTCATCTTCCACTGAAAAAAATGCATCTGGTTTATGCTCTATTCCCTCCAAAATACCTTGCTCCAGTTCCTGATTGATACGTTCCAGAACAGCGGCCTCCAGCTCCGGCTCGCTTAACCGTTCGCTGATACATCTGCTTTCTTCTGCTTTCCTGCCAAACAACTTCTGGCCATCCTGTGAAGAAGCCGTTTCATATGCCGCCTTCTTACAGGTAAAACATGGTGTTCTTGTACAGCTAATCCGTATCAGGCTCCTTTTACAACTCCCACACCGCAGCTTTCCCTGCAATACACTCTCTTCTTTCTGGTTATGTTTTTTCCCTTTTTGACATCCGTTGTTCTTTATCACTTTTGACGCCAGCAAAAACTCCTGCTCTGTAATGATAGCCTCATGCATATTGGGAACACATATGTGTTCCGCATCCGATACTTGCCGGAAATGGCTGCCTCCAACCTCAGTAACTCTCGTTTTCCCATTTACAACGGTTCCAATATAAACTTTATTCTGAAGGATTTTCCGAACCCTCCCACAATCCCAATACCCTTCTTCATCTATCATATGGTACTGCTGTTTCTCCCGGTTCTTATACCGCCCCGGTGTCGGTATTTTCTCTTTATTCAGTCTTTTTGCAATTTCACTGGTTCCATACCCCTCACAAGCCAGCCCAAAAATCTGTCTGACATACTGCGCCGCCACTTCATCCACTGCCAGAACTTTCTTATTATCGGAGAACTGATAGCCGAATGGCGCTCTGGGACCGATAAAATCCCCTCTTTTTCTCCTTACCATCAACGATGAACGCATTTTTTCAGACAAATCCTTGCTATACATATCATAGAGAAGGCTCTTAAACGCAATCTCAATCCCTCCGGTAGTTCCTATGTAGTCATTGCTGTCATATCCATCGTTGATTGCAATAAAGCGGACTCCCATAAAAGGAAGAATCTGTTCTAAGTAATCTCCCACTTCCAAATAATTTCTTCCAAGCCTGGAAAGGTCTTTCACAATGATGCAGCATATCTTCCCTTCCCTGACCAACGCCATCATCTCTTTCACTGCCGGCCTGTCAAAGTTTGTCCCACTGTATCCATCATCCACAAATTCCAGAGGCTGTATGGATGGATAAAGCTGCCTCTCACGGATATACTGTGTAATCAATTCCCTTTGATGGCTAATGCTGTCACTCTCTGCTTTCCTATCGTTCGATATTATGTCCCCATCCTCCACGGAAAGCCTAAAATATTCAGCCAGAAATTTCTCTGCCACAATCCTTACCCCTTTCCGCTAACTGGTTCATGAAATACTCATACTCGTTCCGAAAACGAAACCTGATATGGATTCTCTTGTCCTCATATATTTCCACCTTTTCCAACAGGCTTACAGCCATATCCCTTGTAAGCTCTTTTGCATCCCTGAAATCCAAGACGGTTTTTAGCCAACGGTTTTCTCCACTCCTACATTGCTTAAAATGATCCAGTTCGTTCTGTTTACTGTTCCATTCTGTTTCCAATTCAGAAATCTTCCTTGTATATCGTTCTTTCACAGTTAAATATTCGTCTTTCGTTAAAATTCCTTGTTTCAAATCTTCGTAAATACTGGTTTTCAAATATATATATCTTTGCAGTTCGTCCTTTGCCTGCTCCGCTTCCTTCTTTTTCATCCTATAAATTGCAGACTGGCTATCCGATCTTTTCATCCGTTCCAGCAGGCTGTCGGTTTCAACGGCTAAAGCTATCTGCAATTTTATCTGCTTTAAAACCATATCAAAAATTTTATAATCCACAATAGCGGATGTATTGCACTTCGTCTGGGAATGCCCATAGGCAGAACCGCAGAAAAAATAATACTGTGCTTTTCCATTTCTTACATCTTTATTCCTCCACATGGCATGATGGCAGATTCCACAGACCAGAATACCTTCCAGCACATTCCCGTACCCTGGCCTTCCTTGCCTGTCCTTCCATACTTTCCGGTTCTTTTCACGGATTTCCTGTACTTTTTGGAATACCTCCCTGTCAATGATTGCCGGATGGGCATTTTCTATGACTTCCCATGCAGCTTCTTCCTTTTTGCCTTGCCTTTCCCTGGAATAAATGGAACGGTTATATTTTCCCTGAACCAAGTCCCCAACATACGCCCTGTTATATAAAATCCGGCTGACTGCTTCCTGCTGCCATAGAATATGGCTGCAATTCTTATACTTCTTAACTCCCTGTTCCCCCGCATATCTGCTGGGAGACGGAATACCCTCCTGATTCAGTAAACCGGCAATTTTATAGGCACTAATTCCTTCGAGCTTCATTTTAAAAATCCGCTTTACAACATCAGCAGCAACTTCATCCACCACATAATGATTTTTTTCCAAAGTATACCCATACGGGGCCTTTCCGCCTATGAACTGCCCCTGTTCCTTTTTCACCCGGAATGCTGACATAATTTTATTTGATATATCTTTTGAATAATAATCGTTTGCCAGGTTTTTAAATTCCGTGATTAATTCTTTTGGAGGAAAAATTTCACCTGCGCTGTCAAAATGGTCATTAACAGCAATAAAGCGGATACCTAAGAATGGAAATATCTTCTCCAGATAATCCCCTGCTTCCAGATAATTCCTCGCGAATCGTGAAAGGTCTTTCACAATGATGCAGTTAATCCTTCCACATTTTGCATCCTCCATCATCTGTTCCCATCCCGGTCTTTCAAAATCAGTCCCTGTCTGGCCGTTATCCATATAAGTTTGAACGGTTTTCACTTTTTCAAACTGTTTTACAAATTCCAATAAAAACTCAAGCTGGTTATCTATTCCATCTGCACTTTTGCCGCCATTATCTTCATCGGACAAACGGACATACAGCCCTGCTTCCACATCAGGAGATTTCAGCCGCCCTGCAGCTTTTCCTTCTTCTTGCCGAATGGCATCATGGTATCCCCGCAGGGGGGGTCCCTGCTTTCTACTCGTCCTTGCCATATGTACCCTCTCTTTCCCCACCATTGACAGATAAGCTGCCTGTATGTCCTGTAAAAGTTTCCTCATGCAATTCTTCCAACATGTTTACAGATGCCTGAAATTCATCCTCATATTTGAAACGTATTTCTATCCTCGGATAGCGCTCCCCTTCCTTCTTTTCATAAACCAATATCTGCTCAATCAGAGAAATGACAACTTCCCTGGACAGGCATTCCAAATATCCATACTTCTTAAATTCATTGTTCCAGCCGCATATACCTCTCTCTCCATCGGCAAAAAATGCCATTTCCACTTCCATTGCTTCAAGCGACTGTTCCGCTGCCCTGGCGCGTGTTTCATAGATTTCTCTTAACTCCAGATATTCTTCCTTCGTAATCAGCCCATCTTTGTAATCCTCATACAAATCCAGTCGCAAATGGTTATATTTCTGTACTTCTTCCTTTTTCTTCGTAATCTGGCGATTCCTTTTTTCTATCTCCCCTTTCCTGATCTGTGCATCTTCCAGCTTATCCAGAATCCGTCCTAAATCCGTCACATTCTTAATCTGATAATTTAACAGCTTCAGTATGCTTTCCTCCAAGGCCTCCGCATTGATGTTGTGGGAACTGCAAATATCCTTATTTCCTTTATGGCTCCCACATACATAATAAATATATTTTCTCTTTCCGGATGGAACCGTCTTTCTGACCATATTTGCGCCGCAATCACCGCACTTTACAATGCCAGACAGATAATATACTTTCTCTTTTGCGGTTCCTGTCCTCGTATCCATCTGTAATTGCTCCTGTGCATTTTGGAAATCAACGGACGTAATAATTGCTTCATGGGTATTTTCTACCTGGCTCCATTTGCTCTGATCGCGCTTCACTTTCTTTTTCACTTTATAATTTGGCGTGGTTTCCTTCCCCTGGATCAGCATCCCGGTATAAACGGGATTCCCTAAAATGCGGAGTACATGCATATGTGTCCATTGGCTTTTCAGTTTCTTCTTAAAGCTGGTATAGAACGCACTGCCGTTTTCTTTTTTATAGTCCATCGGCGTAAGGATGTTTTTGTTATTCAGCTTCTCCGCTATTTTATACGCATTGCTGCCCTGCAGATACATCCGGAAGATAGACCGCACCACTTCCGCAGCTTCTTCGTCTATCTCCAATTTATTTTTATCTTCTTCTGACTTCTGGTAGCCATAAGGGGCAAAGGGGCCTACAAAATCCCCCCGTTTCCTTTTCACTTCCAGATTGCTCCGGATTTTCATGCTGATGTCTCTGCAGTAAGCATCGTTAATCAGATTTTTGAATGGAATGATAATGTTATTTGTCTGTGCATCATTGATTACACTGTCATAGTTATCATTGATTGCAATAAAACGAACACCCAGATATGGAAATATTTTTTCAATATATTTCCCTACCTCAATGTGGTTTCTCCCAAAACGTGATAAATCTTTTGTTACCACGCAGTTTACTTTTCCTGTTTTAATGTCCTCTAACATCTGCTGGAATGCCGGACGATCGAAATTCACCCCGGAATAGCCATCATCCACCCTGACTGCATGGATTTTGATGTCCTCCCTGGATTTTAGAAACTCTAAGATAAGCTCTCTTTGATTCGTAATGCTGTCGCTTTCCTCCTTATCCCCATCTTCTTTTGACAGGCGCAGATAAACGTCAGCATTATATACATCAGTATTCAGATTTGTATTCATTTCATCACCTCAAATAGTCTTGTCTGTTGTCAAACCTTTCCTATTTGGGGTTCTGCTTCGTCCATAATCATTGTACCA
Organism: uncultured Lachnospiraceae bacterium; assembly: GCA_910580015.1. GTDB lineage: Bacteria > Bacillota > Clostridia > Lachnospirales > Lachnospiraceae > Petralouisia. The sequence goes on along the minus strand of CAJTVT010000027.1, from coordinate 2,675 downwards.
TTCCAAACCGCAAATGTCCATAGAAAGCCCTAACAAAAACTCTGCCCTTCCATACTCATACATAGCTGAACCATTTTATTTTCAAGGCTCTCTTTTGCTTCGGAGTATGAAATCTTTACAACCATGCCGTTACAAATAAAACAAAACGGATTCTTAATCTTCTCTGCAAAATCCATCCACCGCTCCCTTGGTGAAAGTGAACTGTCAATCTCTATTTTCTCTATATCTTCCAGTTCAGAAATATCCACTGTGCGAACATCTACCTTTTTCAATTCTTCCAATTCTGCCCAGTCCATTTTAAATCCCTCAACTTTCCTTTATTTACTATATTATCTTTTGATTGTCCATTATGTTCCTTTTCTAAATCCTGCAGGAAGCTGTCAGAAAACAGCGCCATTGGAATCTCACCATCTTTTCATACCGGAGCAGCCTATCTCCGGAAGTATCATTGTCAGAAACAGCATCATCGCCGCAAAGTCCCTATCTCTTTTCCTGTAATCAATCTCTATCGCTCGTACCTTTACTTCAATGCCGAGAACAACATTCCATCCTTTCCAATACCTAAAACTTTGCGACACAATGTCGTAAAGTGACAGGCACAGATAGTCATGGCGTATTCATTAAATAGCGGGGCTACTCCATACGTCCTGCAGGATTCTCGATATGAACTTGTAAAAGGCATACCCTCTGGGGCACCCCATTATGGCCATGCGGCCATTTTATAAGGTATAAGAAAAACACCCAAATAAGCCTTTGGTGATTGCGTTTTTTTAACAACCACAAAGGTATTGCGTGTTTACTTGGTAGCTTATTACACTATGATATATTCATCTTTTACACTTTTCACATTCTAAAAGTATTGTTATACACTACTAAAAAGAAAGCATAAGAGGTGAACAATATGGCTGATGTTGATCCAAAATTAGGTGAACTGATAAAAAAGAGACGTCTTGCACGCCGGCTTACACAAGAAGAAGCGGCAGAAATGATAGGATGCCATTCACAGTATTATACCCAAAGGGCACACCATAATGCACACCCTAATGGGCTGGCGGACTCCGTCCGGTAAGGTATAAAAACCTGAAAAATGGAAAATGTATGCCAAGTGTCCCTATGTCCTGCAAAATTATGAGGACACTGCATATTTCTTCTGATGAATATGTATGGCCAAACCAAAACCATGATAACCCTACATATCAATCCCTGCTGAATTTATTAAGCCAATGCGACGATTACAAGCTGTCTGTTTTACACACTACTGCCGAGGCTCTTTTAAAGGATGCCTCTGACAAAGGTAATGATAAAATAAAAAAATAGGATTTTTATAGCAAAAATAATAAAATTTTTATAACAAAAAATGGCTTGCCATTTATTCCGGCTCGCCATTTTTTAAGCGTGCTATTATCTTTTCAACATTCTCATTCGTTGATAAAATGCCCAAACCACACAAAATCTGAAAAGCATCCATCATTCCCTGCAAATATGCCTCCTGTTATTCTGCAAAAGCTTTTGACAGTATCTGTTCGATGTAATGTTCCAGAATGGCTCTGGAACGCTGCTCCAGTCCATCCATTGCCTGTGTGTATTGTTCTTCCAATCCTGCAAGCCGTTCCGCTTCTTTCTGGCAGCTATCCAGATGCACTAATGTTTCTCTTTTCGCATCCTCACACCGTAAATTCTGCAAAAATACTTCCAGCTTTTCAGTTACCTCGTTCTTCACTGCTCCACCCCTTTCCGGCTCAATTTTCTATATTATAATATAATAAAATAAGCAATGATAACATATTTTATACCTTAAAAATAGCCGCATGGCCATAATGGGATGCCCCAGTGGATATACTTTTTAATAAGTATGCATCACTGCCTATTCAAACTTCTCATTAAATTTATATCCAATTCCCCAGACAGTCAGAATATAAATTGGATTAGCCGGATCTGGATCTATTTTTTTGCGGATTTTTATTAATATAAGCAATGATATTCCTGCTGTCAGAAAAATAGTTTTCTCCCCAAACCTGGTCATATATCTGCTCTTTACTGAATACCTGCCCCTTATTCCTTGCCAACAGTTCCAAAATGTCAAATTCTTTATTTCCGCGAAACAACGAGCCAAACAACCATGCTTGCATGGATATTTGGCGACTGCCGCGAGAGTCAAATATTCTGTCAGCCTGCTACAGGGTATTTGACTTGTCACGAATATTTCTTCTTTATGTCGGAATAACTGGCGCTTTGATGAAATAATCTTCAAACCATTGATTGAAAGGCAGTCTGTATTGCGAATAACAACCTTTGGCGTATAACCATGCTCTGATATTAATTTTAAAAGATTTTCATAGAAAGTATTGTCAATTCTCTCTAATTTTAGAATCAATAAATCTATATCCTTCCCTCCTTCTGATTTTAATCTGAGCCTGGTTCATTCTATCCTTATAATCAATTTATTGGATCACCTTTTTATTTTTCACTAATGGCCTATTATGAAAAGCAAAAAGTCAATCCACTTAAAGCAGACTGACCTTTCGGGCAAGATATGCTTGCCATGTTTTTCCTTATTTTCATTTCATCCACATTCTTTCATGGAGATACTTCAAAATGTCTGTTATTCTGACTGAAATCATTTTGGTGTTAGTATATAAGTGTGGACAGGAAAAGTCGAACAATCTATACTATCA
>CAJTVT010000026.1:10533-41334 GCA_910580015.1 uncultured Lachnospiraceae bacterium | reverse complement strand
TGCATTATTATAAAATAAACTGGTGTCGGTATGGCACCAGCTTATATTTTATAACATATACCCAAAGTTCAGAAAGAACAAACAAAAGGGTAAGGTCCTTTTGTTTCTGCAAAAATGAATCTAATTGTTTTCTTAATGACAAATTTTGTTGACGACAAGATACTTTTTTGTTAAGATGAAAGTATTCACTTGCATGGAGGTGAGAACTTGGATGAAACGAGTCAAAAAATCATTGATGCAACAATGAGGTTGGTAAGAGATTATGGATATGTTGCCACAACAACGAAAGCGATTGCAAAAGCCGCAGGTGTAAATGAATGTACCTTGTTTCGGAAATTTAAAAATAAAAAAGACATTGTGTTACAAGGTGTAAATCAAGCTGGGTGGAGGGCAAATATAACGCCTGAAATTTTTGAAAACGTGCAGTGGGACTTGCAGGCGGATATAGAGATGTTTATGAGAGCATATATGGATAGGATGACGCCAGATTTTGTAAATTTGTCTATCGGGTTGAGGGCGCCACAATTATATGAGGAGACATCGTCCCTGATTATGAAAGTTCCACAGGCATTTTTATCTTCCTTTACACAATATCTTAATAAAATGCAGGAAATGGGAAAATTGCCAAATGTAGATGTTGATGCACTGGCTCTGACCATTTTTTCCTCAACATTTGGGTATACGTTTTTAAATGCGTCTTTTGGGAAAGAATTGTCTAAGGTGGAAAGAGAGGAATATATAAAGAACAGCGTACAGTTGTTTATCAAAGGTTTGGAATTGTAAAAATCGGTACTGCTTTATGGTAGTACCGAAAAAAATAATCAATATGCAAGCAAGCACACGCATACTGAAAAAGGAATGGTATGAGGAGGATGATACGATGAAAATAACAGGAGCTGAATTATTTGTAAAAGCATTAAAGGAGGAATCGGTTACGACATTATTTGCCTACCCAGGAGGACAGGCGATAGATTTGTTCCATGCGTTATATAAAGAAAAGGATATACATGTTATTTTGCCACGTCATGAGCAGGGGTTAGTTCATGCAGCAGACGGATATGCTCGTTCTACTGGGAAGGTAGGTGTCTGCCTTGTAACCAGCGGACCAGGGGCAACGAACCTTGTCACAGGCATTGCCACTGCCAATTATGATAGCGTTCCACTGGTATGCTTTACAGGGCAAGTGCCAACCGACCTTATTGGCAAAGATGCTTTTCAAGAAGTAGATATTGTTGGCATCACAAGCAGTATCAGTAAATATGCAGTAACAGTACGAAAAAGAGAGGATTTGGCAGAAACAATCAGCAAAGCTTTTTCTATTGCAAAGGCAGGAAAGCCAGGAGTCGTAGTTGTTGATTTGCCAAAGGATGTTCAGAGGGCATATGGCAGTGACCGTTATCAAAAAGAAACATTCATCCGTGGTAAGAAGCCAAATATCTCCCTTTCTATGGGACAATTAAATCAGGCATTCGATCTTTTAAACCATGCAAAAAAGCCTGTTTTTTTGATAGGTGGTGGGGTTCAAATTTCACATGCAAATAAAGAAATGACACAACTTGCAGAGTTGACATGTGTTCCTGTTCTTACAACTATTATGGGAAAAGGCGCAATTCCCACAACAAATAAGTTGTATGTTGGGAATATAGGCATTCATGGAAGTTATGCAGCCAATTCTGCAATCAGTCATTGTGATGTCCTTTTCTCAATAGGAACCCGATTTAATGATCGTATTACGGGGAAAATTGAAGAATTTGCAGCAAATGCAAAAATTATCCATATTGATATTGAGCCGACATCTATTTCTCGTAATATAGCTGTTGATATTCCGATTGTAGCCGATGCAAAAGAGGCGATAAGTGTTTTGCTTGAAAAGGCAAAACCACTCCATCTTTCAGATTGGATGGATGAAATAAACCGTTGGAAAATAGAATATCCGATGGATATGGAAGAGAGCGGTTTGACGCCACAGAGGATCATTCAATCGATCAATGAGACTTTTAAAGAAGCAGTTATCAGTACAGATGTAGGTCAAAACCAGTTATGGACAACACAGTTTCTTGCTATGGATGAGCATAAGCAAATGCTGACATCTGGCGGTTTGGGTACAATGGGATATGGTTTTCCCGCTGCAATTGGGGCAAAGCTCGGCAATCCTCATAAAGATGTCATTGTTATCTCTGGTGATGGTGGTATGCAGATGAACATTCAAGAAATGGCGACAGCCATGGTATACGAATTGCCGATTATTGTCTGTGTAATGAACAACGGTTATTTGGGAAATGTGCGACAGTGGCAGGAGATGTTTTATGATAGGCATTATTCAAGTACCTGTATGCGTTACCGAAAAAGTTGTGAAATAGGTTGTAATACCCCAAAACATGATTGTCCAGAATATACGCCTAATTTTATTGCACTTGCAGAAAGCTATGGAGCGAAAGGCATCCGCGTTACAAAAGTAGAAGAGATAAAAACAGCTTTGAAAAGTGCGAAGGAAAATACGAAAAGCCCTACCATAATTGAATTTATCATAGATAGAGAACAAAACGTTATGCCAATGGTTCCACCAGGAAATGCCCTGGATGACATGATTTTGGAAAATCAGGGAAGTAGAAAATGAAAAAGGTTTTATCCATGTTGCATGAGATGTTGCAGATCAATCAAGCATCAGGAGGTATGTGACATGGATAGAGGTTCATTGTAAATCTCAGAATTGTAATTTAATTCTGGGATTTACAGTAAGTCGGTTCAAATTTCACTTCCTCTAGATAGATCCTGCCCCAGTTACACATAGCATCTAAGATGGGGGTGAGAGTATTGCCAAATTCGGTTAAGGAATACTCTGTTTTGGGCGGAACTACAGGGTAGACCTTTCTGTGTATCAGTCCATCATTTTCAAGTTCTCGTAATTGTTGCGTCAGCATTTTATCCGTTGCTTTGTGGATTAATTTATGTAGTTCACTATATCGTAAGGTCTTACCAATCAGATGCCATAGAATGAGGGATTTATATTTCCCACCGATTAAATCAATCGTAGCTTCGACAGGACAGGTGTAACTGTTTTTACAATGGACGCTCATAGCTTTCTCCTAACTTACTTTTTGTATAGTATATAACGAAAAAGTGCATACTTGCCTTAAGATTTGTTTGCGGTATAATTATAGTACAGGGACACCTAAAATTCAAGTTTTATAACAGGAGGTACACGTATGGACTTTTTAGAAATTGCGAAATCACGTTATTCTGTCCGTGATTACAAGAACAAAAAAGTAGAATCAGATAAACTGGAAAAAATATTGTTAGCGGCTCATGTTGCGCCAACGGCAGCAAATTTACAACCAGTTCGTCTTATCGTTGTGCAACAAGAGGATGGATTGAACAAACTCAAAAAGGCTGCAAATCTTTATGGAGCGCCTCTGGCAATCATCGTCTGCGCTGAGCATGCCAAAGCATGGACCCGCCCATTTGATAACAAAAAAACGGTGGACATCGATGCGTCAATTCTAACAGATCACATGATGATGCAAGCAACTGAGTTGGGGTTAGGTTCTGTATGGATATGCTATTTTAAACCAGATGTTATAAGAGAAGAATTTCAACTTCCAGATACCCTTGAGCCAATCAATATTTTAGCAGTAGGGTATGCGGATGGGAGTCCCGCCGACCCAGAGCGCCATAAGACACAGCGTATTCCTTTGAATGAGTTAGTTTACAATGAAAAACTGTAAATACTCGCTTTGATATCGCTCATGTTGCATATTTTGAGCGCAAAAAAGACGCATGGTTTACAATTGATTGTTCCATGCGTCTTTACGCTGTTTTTATGGATATAATGCTTTTATTGATTATGCCAACTGCATAACCTCAGCTTCAAGTTCTCTTAATTCATCAAGAGACAAAGACGGAACGCAATCCGCAATTTCATCGAGTGACATTTTACATGTTGAGCATTGTGTAAGGAGCGTGTATAATAGTGAGAAGGAACACGAATGATACCAAGGGATTTGCGTAAAAAACAGAAAGATGCAGGTTTCTATAGGAAAATGGTGGAAAAGAGGTGGAATGTAATGACAGAGAATCCTCTGGGATATGAAAAAATTTCAAAACTTTTGAAAAGTTTTGCCATTCCAAGCATTATGGCAACGTTGATTGGTTCACTCTACAACATTGTGGACCAGATTTTTATTGGTCAGGGTGTAGGATATCTGGGAAATGCTGCAACCAATGTTTGTTATCCATTTTCTACGATTTGTCTTGCAATTGCGCTGCTGCTTGGAATTGGCAGTGCTTCTCGTTTTTCGCTGTATCTTGGAAATCAAAAGTCAGAATCGGCGGCGAAGGCGGCTGGAACAGGCATAAGCTTGATGATAATTTTCGGACTTGCCTATCTTATTATAGGTGAAATGCTGTTGCCCCAATTGTTGAAATTATTTGGAGCCACAACAGAAGTGTTTCCCTTTGCACAGCAGTATGCCAGTGTCGCCTTAGTGGGAATGCCATTTTTAATTGTAACAACTGGTTTGAGCAATTTGATTCGAGCAGATGGAAGTCCAAGATACTCTATGACCTGTATGGTGATAGGTGCCATTGTAAATACCATTCTTGACCCAATTTTCATTTTTATTTTTCAATGGGGTATTTTCGGCGCAGCTCTGGCAACCATCTTAGGACAGATAATATCTTTTCTTTTTGCAATACGCTATCTATGGCACTTTAAAACCATTCATTTTGAAAAAACCAGTTTTTTGCCCAATATAAAAGAAAGCTTGAAAACGTTCAGTATGGGAATTAGCAGCAGTGTAAATCAAATTGCAATTACCTTTGTGCAGATTATATTGTATAATTCACTGACATATTATGGAGCGCAGACAGTCTATGGTTCAGATATTCCCTTAGCTGCCTGCGGAATTGTGATGAAAACAAATGCGATTATTCTCGCAATTGTTGTTGGAATATCACAAGGGGTCCAACCCATTATCGGCTTTAATTATGGGGCAAAACAATATTCCCGTGTGCGGGAAGCATACCTGCTTGCGATAAAGTGGAATATGATTGTCTCTACCATTGGCTTTATCCTATTACAATGTTTCCCCAAATATATAATTTCTATGTTCGGAACAGGAGACGAGCTGTATCTTGAGTTTGCAGTTCTGTTTATGCGCATATATCTTTTCATGGTGTTGGTGAATGGGGTGCAGCTGCTTTCCTCCAGCTTTTTTACAGCCATAGGGAAGGCTATGATAGGGCTCTCTTAGCGTTGACAAGACAAGTATTTTTCTTAATTCCGCTTATTCTGTTGCTTCCGCTGCGCTTTGGAATTATGGGAGTATTATTTGCGGGGCCGATTGCTGATTTTACAGCATTTATTCTCTCTGTTGTGTTGGTTCGTATGGAATTAAGAAAACAGAAAGATTTTGTGTTCAAATCGAGAGCAGATAGTGTAGATTAGGTCATGATAGACGAATTTAAGGAGACGGAAAAGTGAGTGTTGCACTGAAAATCCGATTACTGTAGGGACAGAAACATTTCGCCAGGGCCTTGAGATAGAGTTACCCATTTTTTTCACCACAGAAAATAGTTTCTTGTATGAGAAACTATTTTTAATTAATTGGTACAATGATATGTATTATGTTTTTTGAGGTGCTATGATGAGAATTATAGGGAGTCTTGTGAAGTGGGAGGTTGTTGTGAAGTGGGACAAGTAACAGATTTGTTGTTTGTCCTGTGGTTTCAGTGGAACGTTTTTGGGGCAGCAATTGCGTCTGTGATCGCACAGCTTTTTTCTTTTCTGTTCTGTTTGAAACAGATAAAAAAGATTCCACATATTCAACTTCAAAAAAGTGATTGGAAACTGGATAGAAAAATGGCAGGAGAATTGTTTCTATTTGGGTTGCCTATAACACTTCAATTTATTGTGATACCCTATTATCAATATCATAAGAGATTGTTGTTATCGAAATGACATTCATAACATTTTTCTTTTTTTATAGGAGTAATATTTGAAAATCAATCAGAATTTGATAGGAGTCTATGGTATAATAAATGACATAGAACCGTCATATGAAGGATATGGTAAGGAGAAACAAACTATGAATAATGAAAAAGTCTATGGTATGAGTTTTGCAAAAATTTATCCGCTTTTGGTTGCCAAAGCAGAAAAAAAGGGGCGAACCGTGGAAGAAGTAAATGAAATTATCTGCTGGCTGACTGGGTACGAGAACCAGGAAATTGAGAATGCTTTCCATGGGACTGTCACTTATGGAGAATTTTTTCAGAATGCGCCTGTTCTTAATCCCAACAGAAAGTTGATTCAAGGTACGGTCTGCGGAGTGCGTGTGGAAACCATGGAAGAGTCATTGATGCAAGAAATCCGATATCTGGACAAGCTGATTGACGAGTTGGCAAAGGGAAGGCCGATGCATAAAATTTTACGAAAACAGTAGTATTTTTTTATAAAATGGTTGATTATCTCAAAATATAGACCAGCAGGACGAAGCGGATAAAGATCAGACACAAAGAGAATCCGAGAGTACATTAGAAAAATAAGGAGGAGCAGAATGGCAACATCAAAGGAATTTTGTGATTATATCGTGGAAAATCTACAGAGAGTGGGAGAGATATCTGTCAGAAAAATGATGGGAGAGTATCTTGTGTATTATCAGGGGAAACTGATCGGTAATATCTGTGACAATTGTCTGTTTCTAAAGCCAGCAGAATCCGTTCTTGCATTGATGCCTGACGCAAAAAGAGCATATCCCTATGAAGGTTCCAAGACATTGATGGTGGTTGTGGAGGATGTAGAAAATCGAGAACTTGTGGAAGAGATCTTAAATGCAATGTATGAAGAATTACCAGAACCTAAGAAAAAATCAAGCAAACGTTAGGTATGTATTTTGTTAATATTTTTCTAGCATTTTCGGGAAACTTCTGTTAAAATAAAGGTAATTATGGTGGAAAAGGAGAGTTGATTATGGCAGAGACTATGGAAGATTACAAGGACGAACTGGAAGCATCTTTCCGCGAGATCAAGGAAGGAGATATTATTTCTGGTACAGTGATTGGCGTCACTGAGGAAGAAGTGACCTTGGATCTGAAGTATTATACACAAGGGATTATCAAAGTGGAAGATCTCAGCAATGACCCCAATTTTCAGGCTTTGGAAGAGGTTCATCCAGGGGATGTAATCGAGGCCACAGTCGTCAGAACAGATGATGGTGAAGGAAATATCCAGTTATCTAAGAAAGAGGCAAACGATATACTTGCTTGGGAGAAATTGAATACATATTTGGAAGAAGGCACAGAGCTTTCCGTGAAGGTGGCAGGGATTGTGCCTAGCGGCGTGGTCGCCTACGTGGAAGGAATTCGTGGATTTATTCCAGCTTCCCAACTTGATCTGGCGTATGTGGAGGCTACGGAGGAATGGCTTGGACGTGAGGTTCAGGTTCGTGTCATCAATGTGGAGGAATCCAAGAAGAAACTTGTGCTCTCAGCAAAGGTACTCTTAAAAGAGAAACAGCAAGAGGAGCATGACCGTAAGATTGCCAGAATGGTGCCTGGAGTTGTTTTAGAGGGAACCGTGGAATCTTTGATGCCTTATGGCGCTTTTGTGGATCTTGGGGATGGTATTAGTGGATTGGTACATATATCCCAGATTTCACATCGACGAATTGGAAAACCTTCTGAGGTACTCAGTACAGGACAGAAAGTAAAGGTAAAGGTGCTGAACACCAATGACAATAAGGTTAGCCTTAGTATGAAGGCACTGGAAGAAGAAATGATAGATGTGGATAAGACAGAGGAAGTAGAGGAATATGTTTCCCATGAGACAGCATCTACCAGCTTAGGAGATTTGCTTGCAGGAATTAAGTTGTAGGCAGGAACAAATAGTATGAAACTAAGTGTTACAGAGAATGAACGCTTAGTTTCAGTGAATGTACAAAGCTGCATACAGGTTTATGTCGCTTTGCTACTGGCACTACTCATGGCAAATTTCAATGGTCGTGAGTATGATTATATTTATTTTAGAAGGGAGCCGCAGTTACATGAAAGTGAATGCGATACAGAATCTAGATGCTACTGGAACACAGACAGCAGCCTCTGCTGTGGGACAAGGAGAAGATTTTTCTTCCTATTTACAGACAACAGCTTCATTGGAAGATATCTTTACGGAAGCTGCGAATAAGTATAATGTACCTAAGAATTTGATCAAAGCCATCGCGAAAGCAGAGTCAGATTTCCGGCCGAATGCCACTTCAGGCGCTGGTGCACAGGGGATTATGCAGTTGATGCCTGCAACAGCCAGGGAGCTAGGAGTTACAGATGCCTACGATCCTTATCAGAATATTATGGGAGGAACAAAGTATATCAGCCAGATGTTGGAGAAATATGATGGAAATGTCAGTCTGGCCCTTGCCGCCTATAATGCTGGGAGTAATAATGTGGCAAAGTATGGAGGGATACCGCCGTTTAAGGAGACTCAGAATTATGTGGCGAAGGTTACAGGATTTATGAATGGAGGAATTGAGGTTCCCAATGCTTCCTATACGATCAGCGCTGCTGAGGGTGGACGAGTGAATACTTCTGTACAGGAAGTGGAAGACTCATATTACCAGAGTATTTTGGAGCAGCTTTTCTCCTATGAGGATTACCTTCAGTTTATTGATTTGTATACGAAGATCCAAGAAGCGCAGCAAGAAAAGATCAAAGAGGACCAGGAAAAACAGGAGCAAGATTCACAGACAAATTCCTATTATGCATACCAGGAGCTGCGCTACAGTCCTGTTGCTATGAGTTTGTTGGGACAGTAGCAGGAGATAGGAATGGAGACAATTAAAATTAAATACTTTACCCAGGATATAGAGGAACTGACCTACATAGAAGGAAAATCCGACTGGATTGATTTGCGGGCCAGTGAGACCGTGGAATTAAAGGCGGGAGAGTTTCGGTTAATTCCCCTGGGGGTGGCAATGGAACTGCCCAAAGGCTATGAGGCACATGTGGTTCCAAGAAGTTCAACATTTAAGAATTATGGAGTTTTGCAAGTAAATAGCTGTGGAGTTATAGATGGAAGTTACTGCGGAGATGAGGATATGTGGAAAATGCCAGTGTATGCCACCAGAGACACAGTGATTCAGAAAAATGACAGGATCTGCCAGTTCCGCATTATGGAGAATCAGCCTCATATTGTCTTTGAGAAAACCGTTTCTCTCAAAAATGAGAATCGCGGCGGTTTTGGGACTACCGGAGTCAAATAAGGTTAAGTCTGTTTTCATAGAAAGCATGACAGAACGGAGGATATTATGGAAAAACGTCAAATGAAATTTTATTCCAAGGACAGTAATGCAGCAGCGATCCATGCATTGCCAGGACACTTTGCCACCAGCCATTCACATATCAACTATTACATTGATATTACAAGTTTAAAGACGCGTATCAATGAGGCAAAAGAAGTGGCGAAGGTGTTGGCAGGAAAGTTTACCAGTCATATTGTGGTAGATACCATTGTATGTATGGATGGGACCGAGGTGATTGGGGCTTTTTTGTCGGAGGAATTGGAGAAGAGGCACATTGTTACCACAAGGAATCTGCATAAGACAATCTATGTGGTTTGTCCAGAAATTAATGCCAACAATCAGGTGATGTTCCGGGATAATTTAAAACCCACCATTACAGGTAAGCATGTGTTACTTCTTCTGGCGACAACTACAACAGGTGTTACCATTCGCCGCAGTCTGGAGTCTTTGCAGTATTATGGTGGAAGCGCAGTGGGTGTGGTATCTGTATTTAGTACCATCAAGCAGGTGGAAGGCTTTCCAATTGAGAGCGCTTTTGAGGAGGATGATATTCCAGGTTATGCTGCATATCAGCCAGGAGAATGCCCATATTGCAGAAATGGACAGAAGTTGGAGGCAATGGTGAACGGATTTGGATATTCCAAATTGTAATTCGTTAATTTGTATAAAATATGACAGATATTTCGTTAAAATGACGAATCATTAGAAGGGAAATGTCTTTTCTTGTTGGAAGTGACAAGAAAGGATATTTCTTTTTGTATGGTTGGCAATGGTATTTCAGCTCTAAATTTGGTACTATACATTCATGAAGAAATTCTGCAGGGCAGACTAAATATAGGAGGTAATCGTAAGATGGCAAGTTTATCATTAAAGAACATTTGTAAGAAATATTCCAATGGATTTGAGGCTGTTAAGGACTTTAATCTTGAGATTGCAGACAAGGAATTTATTATTTTCGTTGGACCTTCTGGATGTGGAAAATCCACAACCCTTCGTATGGTGGCAGGTTTGGAAGAGATTTCCTCTGGAGAGCTTTCCATTGATGGCAAGATTGTGAACGATGTAGAGCCGAAGGACAGAGATATTGCAATGGTATTTCAGAATTACGCGCTGTATCCTCATATGACGGTATTTGATAATATGGCGTTTGGACTGAAACTGAGAAAAGTTCCTAAGGAAGAGATCAAACAGAAGGTAGAGGAAGCTGCTAAGATTTTGGATTTGGATAAATTATTAGACCGTAAGCCTAAGGCTTTGTCTGGTGGACAGAGACAGCGTGTAGCTATGGGACGTGCGATTGTTCGTGAACCTAAGGTATTCTTGATGGATGAGCCGTTATCCAACTTGGATGCAAAGCTTCGTGTACAGATGCGTGCAGAGATTGCTTCCCTTCATCAGAGACTGGGTGCAACCATTATCTATGTAACGCATGACCAGACCGAGGCTATGACTCTTGGAACCAGAATCGTAGTTCTGAAAGATGGTATTATTCAGCAGGTAGACTCTCCACAGAAGTTATACAATGAGCCAGACAACTTATTTGTTGCAGGATTTATTGGATCTCCTCAGATGAACTTCATTGATGCTACATGTGTAGTAGAGGGAGATAAGGTTAGTCTGAGATTTGGTAAGAACAGTGTACTTCTGCCCCAGGCAAAGGCTAAGAAGATGATTGATGGCAGATACAATGGTAAGACTGTAATTCTTGGTATTCGTCCTGAAGATATTGATGATTCCAAAATCGCTCTTGACACCCATAAAGACAGTATATTCAATACAAAGGTAACAGGATATGAATTGCTTGGTTCAGAAGTGTTGTTGTATTATACAGTAAATGGCTCCAGCATGACCGCAAAAGTAAATGCATCAACCTCAGCTCGTATCGGAGATTCCATTCAGCTTGCTATGGACGTTGATAAAATTCATGTATTTAATAAAGAAACAGAATTGACAATTACCCACTAATTCGGTAATATATTGATATAGCACAAGTGTACGGAAGTAGCGCAGAAATGTGTTGCTTCCGTTTTTCATTTTATAGAATTAGGTTGTCAAAAGGTCTGAAATTCCTTTGTAGACCAATTTTACCAATCTTGCACTACAATATCTTGAAAAATTTGCTCTGCAATGAAAATAGACCTTTTGACACTCTAATCTTTATAGGAAATTGCCTTGGCTCGATCCGTATCGCTGTTTAGAGGGATATGTTCGTTGGCGTAAAGTGAGGGATTGTGATGTTGACAAATCATAAGTTACAAGTTACATTAGAAGAAATGAAGGATATTTCCAGAGTTGACCTTGCACTGTATAATGATAGGGGCAGGCTTTTGGCATCCACTTTTGAAATTGAGGAAAATATGGAGGACGCGATTTGTCTTTTTGCAGAGTCCATGGCGGAGAGCCAGATGCTTCTGGGGTGTCACTTTTTTAAGGTTTTGATTGAAAATGAATTGGAGTATGTTCTTTTGGCCAGGGCCAATGGGGAGGAAGCATATATTATAGGGCGTCTTGCGGTATGTCAGATTCGGAATATTGTCAGCGCTTATCAGGAACAGTATGACCGCAACGGTTTTATACAGAATGTGGTTTTAGGGAATATGCTGGTGGTGGACATGTACAATAAAGCGAAAAAGCTGCACATTGAACCAGCGCGCAGGATTGTGTTTGTAATTGAAGTTTCAGGAAAGAAAGATGGAGTAGTTTTAGAGACTGTAAAAAGTCTTTTTGCCGTTGTTTCCAGGGATTTCGTGACAGAGGTGGATGAGAAAACTGTAATTTTGGTAAAGGATATTCGGGACACTGGCTCGGAACAGGAATTGGCAGAGTTGGCTGAGCGGTTGGTGGACAACCTTCAGACGGAAGCTATGGTAAAGGTTCGGGTTGGTTATGGAAGCCAGGTGGATTTATTGCCAGATATCGCACGTTCCTATCAGGAGGCAAAAATGGCCTTAGAGGTGGGAAAGATTTTCTATGTGGAGGATCAAACAGTTTCTTATAGTAAGTTGGGAATCGGACGTTTGATTTATCAGCTTCCTACCAGTTTGTGTGAGATGTTTTTAAAAGAGGTATTTGGAGAAAAGATACCAGATATTTTTGATGAAGAGACGACGATCACGATCAATCGTTTTTTTGAAAATAACTTAAATATTTCAGAGACTGCAAGGCAGCTTTATATACATCGAAATACGCTGGTTTATCGGCTGGAGCGAGTGGAACGGATTTTGGGATTAGATATCCGTACCTTTGAAGATGCGATGTTGTTTAAAATTGCGTGGATGGTGATTTCTCATATGAAATATCAGAGAGAACTTACAAGACAGGAGGCGAAGGAAGAGAAAGGCGGAGGAGGAAGCTTATGAAAATCTCTACGAAGGGAAGGTATGCCCTGCGGTTGATGTTGGATCTTGCCTTGGAGAGAGAGCATGTGGTGCGGCTAAGAGATGTAGCTGCAAGGCAGGAGATCTCTGTGAAGTATCTGGAACAGATTATCTCCGTGTTGCAAAAATGTGGCTATGTCAAGAGTGTCCGTGGGCCGGGAGGAGGTTATATGCTGGCGCAAAAACCGGAGGAATATACGGTGGGAATGATTTTGCGCCAGATTGAGGGCAGTCTTGCTCCGGTGGCATGCCTGGAAGGGCAAGATAACGACTGTGTGAGGAGAGAAGAATGTGTGACCCTTCGTGTGTGGAGAATGCTCTATGATGCCATTAACGGTGTCGTAGATCAGGTAACTCTTGCTGATTTGGTGGAGTGGGAACAGGAGATGGATGAAAATCTAGAAGGTGTGATTTAAGATTCCAGAATGAATCCATTTACAACGGAAAAATGGCATTTCATGACAGAATTCTAAGGTTCCAGTTTTTAGTTACCGATAATTATATCAGAGAACTTGAGTAGAGGTACAAAGGAAAGGAGCAGAGTTATGACAATCAATAATATATCTGGGGCAGAGACTGTTACCAAACAAAATAGCAGGGAGCTGGTTGAAAATAAGAATCATGAGGAAGTACAACAGGAGCAGAAAGCAAAGGTAAAGAATGGCAGTTTGAAAGCATCTGAATTGAATTTAATTCAGGATCCCATCGAGGAGAAGAAGAAAAAAGCCAGGGAAGAGGCAATGGATTTTATTAAGAAGCAGTTTGGATCCGATGGCAAAGTGGATGAGGTCATGGAAGAATGTAGAGATCAGATTCAGTCCAGTAAAGCGCAGGCCAAGGAAGCGTCCCAGGAGCTGGTGGAAATTCGAAAACAAAAGGAAGAATTGAAGGAATATTATAAGGGGGATGAGGAGAATGAGGATTATCAGTCCCAGGTAGAGGCTTTAGGTGCGGAAGCCGCAGAATTGCAGAAGCAATATGATCAGGCGCACAAGACCATTGCGGCAGCAACAAGAGGAATCAAAGATATCAAACAGGAAAATCTGAAGCGTCACGATATGATCGATGCCACAAAGAATGCAGAGAAGTCTTTGAAAGCTTCCAGTGATGAAATTATCGGTATGCTCAAGGATGAGGCGATTGATAAGATGGATCAGGATCTGGAAGAGGTTGTGGAGGAAGCGAAAGAAAATAAAGAAGAACAGAAAAAGGAAGATGAAAAGCTGGAGGAGATCCGCACAGAGCGTGAGGAATTGGCGGAGAAGGTGCAAGATAGTGTGGAAAAAGAGAAAACGCGTCCTTATTTACCAGAAGGAAACTTAAAGACCAGGCAGGATGATATGCTACAGAAACATGAAGAAATTTTGAAGAATGCCCAGGAGATTTTGGAACAGAAGAAATTGCTGATGGATGAAATCAAGGGCATGGCAGTGGATTCTCTGCTGTAAAAAGATAAGAGAGGTTATTGCGGCATGGGACAAAAGAAGGATACCATTCTGGCAAAAGCGCCAGGAAGGAGTAATTTCAAAAAATCGTTGCAACTTGATCATTGCTTTAGAATAGCAGGACAGATGTTCCTGCTATTTCTATTGGTGATTTTTGTATCGGGATGTGGAAATTTTTTAGACTCAGGGAGTTTGGATGCAGGAAACAGGGCAGAGATTACAGAAGGCGGTTCTGGTGATACGGGGACTCTGGAAGTTCATTATCTGGATGTAGGGCAGGGGGATGCCACCTTGATTCGTCAGGGCAACCATGCGATGCTCATTGATGGGGGAGACAATGATAAGGGGACTGCGGTGCAGTCCTATCTTCAGTCACAGGGAATCGAGCATTTGGAATATGTGATTGGGACACATCCAGATTCTGACCATGTGGGTGGGCTTGATGTGGTATTATATAAATTTTCTTGGGATCAGGTTATCATGCCTGATTTACAGAAAGACACTAAGACATACCAGGATGTATTGAAAGTGATTAAGGATAAGAAGGAACATGTGACTTATCCAGTTGTGGGAGATACCTATTCACTGGGAAATGCAGAATTTACAATTATTGCGCCTGTGGAAGAAAACTATGGGGATAACTGGAATGACTATTCTGTAGGGATTGTATTGTCTTTTGGGGAAAATCGTTTTATTTTTACTGGAGATGCAGAGGAAGATGCGGAACATGATATGCTGGCAGAGGGAATCGATTTATCGGCAGATGTTATGAAAGCAGCGCATCATGGCAGTGATACGGCAAATACGGCGGATTTTCTGGAGGAAGTGAAGCCGGAGTCTGTGGTGATTAGCTGCGGAGAAGGTAACAGCTATGGTCATCCAAGAGCAGGTGCAATGAATCAGTTCCGAAGTATTGGAGCTAAGGTATATCGTACAGATGAACAGGGAACGATTGTGGCAGTGTCCGATGGAAGTGAGATTACCTGGAATTGTGCTCCCAGTGAGAGTTGGAAAGCTGGAGAACCTCAGGGAGGAGGAAAAAAATCAAAGGACAACGATAAGAAACAGGAGAACAACGAGACCGAAGATGACTCAGAGGCGGGCTATGTGATAAACAGTAACACAGAGAAATTTCATCTACCTTCATGCAGCAGCGTAGATCAAATGAAAAAAGAACACAGAAAGAATAGCACAAGTTCTAGACAAGAACTTGTGGAAGCAGGCTATGAGCCCTGTGGAAATTGCAATCCGTAATTGTTTTTTGCATTGATTGGAATTATAAAAATGACTGTCTGTAGCAGAGAATATGCCGCAGGCAGTCATTTTTTATGGTTATTGCTCGGATATGGTTGTGTCTTCCTCAGAAGATGCAGGAGAAGTAATTTGAGAATCAAGTTCTTCTGAAGTTGCTTCGTTTCGTTCACTGTTCACCGCGCGGTCGATGCTGCTGGGGGTTTCTTCTATGGTGTCATCCACAGGAACAACCGGCTTTGTATCTGGCGTTATCGGTATCAAATAAGAGATTTCATTGGAGCTTCGGAAAATGGTATCGGAGGAACCCATCTGATTTACGGTCAAAACATTTGTCCCCTCTTTTAAATCTCCCATGGAGATCACCAACTCTGTATCGCTGAGGAAGGAAGTTGGAACTTTTACACCATTCACAAATACTTTACTCCACTTTGTATAGTTTGCACCATATATATGAAGTCCGTCTGACTGTTCTTCCAGCCGGTCCGCGGTGATATCTTGCACGCCCATCTGGAGCATAGAAGCTGGATAGAGATCTTTTCCATGGTATGCATACCGTTTACCACATAAGATATCATATTGCAGCAATTCCATATCTTTCGAATAATCGTCTGTTATGTTGTAGTTGTGATTCTGGTGGAAGGAAAACATAGTTCCTTCGTGGATGTTAGCCTGATCGGTGATGCTTGCAAGTAATTGGTAGGAAGTCAAATCCTGACTAACTTTTTCTGCTCCAAAATTATTCCAAGTAGCATATTTGGTTTTGAAAATATCTCCACTTTTCATGTCTTCGTTGGTTAATCCCATGGTAGGGAGATGGTCACCAAAGAATACCACCATCGTTTTCTCATCTCGTGCGGAGAGCATATCGATCAAGTCTGCAATAAATTTATCTACTTCGTGGAGCTGATTCACATAATATTCCCATTCGTTGTTTTTAGCTTCGTCTGAGGCCCCAGTAACCGTAATTTCAGGATTCTTTATCACCTGTTCCGCAGGATAGGCTCCATGTCCCTGAACTGTAATTGTATAGATAAAGTCTTGCTGTTCGGTGGAATCCAGTGCTTTTTGTACCTCACCGATTAAGATATTGTCTGTAGGCCAGGTGCCCAGAGGAGTATATTCCTGAATATTCATCATCTCTTTGCTGATAAAACTGTCAAATCCCATTTGTGTAAAAGCATTTCTTCGGCTGTAGAAATTGCCGCCATTGTTATGCACCACATGGGTTCCATAGTTCAAGTTCTTTCCAAGGTCAGAAGCTATGCTCTCGCAGGAAGTGGATTTCAAAATTGTCTTGTATGGATATTCTCCAAGACCGAAAAACTGCATCCCCATACCCGTTAAAATTTCAAATTCTGTATTGGCAGTGCCAGCGCCTACTACAGGTACGGTAAGATACCCAGAGGAGAAGTTCTCATATAAATTGTCAAAGTTTGGAATCGGATTTTCTGAGAGATTCAGAAAATTTACTTCCTTGGGGTCAAGAAAGGATTCCAAAAGGACACAGATCACATTGGGAAGTTCCTTGGTATCGGTATCTGGGGTGTCCATTTTGGCAAGGGTAGAATCAACGCTTTCCTGAGAATATTTAGGAGGAGCCGTCATACCCTGATCAACCACGCTTGCGGAAAAACTGTATACAAATCCGTAATCTTTGTAACCTTGTGCAATATTTTCAAAATAGTCGGCAAGAATGTTGTTGCTGACAGCCGCATTTGTCACCATGGGGATGAGAAATGCAAAGAGGCCAATGGCAAGGGTGCTGGCAAGCCGATTTTGTTTTCCCTGATATTTTGGACCTTTTTTCCATAGTATAACGATTCCAACAAGGACAGTTACCACCAGCAAAATCACGGCGATTGCCTCCAAATTGCTGAAATAGTTACTCTTCATGGTAAATAAGTCATTGATCAGTTTCACATCTGTGTAGGTGAAGGGAGTGACACGTTTCAGCAGCACACACCCATTGATGGTTCCCAAAAACAGCCAAAGTACGCTGATTACAGTACGCATCAAAGCTCTTCTTCGGAAAAAATAAACAAGGTGAAGAGAAGTGAAAACGATCAGTGAATTGTATAAAAAGGCAAGTCCCCTGTCAAACACAAATGCGAAAGCGTCCCCAAAGGAGTGTCTGGAGATTACTTCTATGAGAAAGCAGATGGAGCACGCAAGTATGTAGTGGAACATCAGGGAATACCGATTTAAAAAGGCGATCAGTTTTGTTTTCTGTTCTGGTCTTAACAAATGTTTTTGTTCCCCTTTGTTGCTTTTTTTACATAAATGTTTATATTTTTGGGTAAACTTTTGTAAAGTGTGTTTTGCTGTGTTAATCATAAGTTTCCTCCATATTATGAATTTATTATGAACAAAATATGAATATGCGTTTTTACATAGCAAAGATTAGATCAATTCAGGACAAAAGTCAACTGGATATACGCAAAATTTACGTTTCGTATAGTAAATATTAAGATTTTCTTTATAAACTGGTGGATTTTATATAGGAAAGGTAGAAGGTTGGCTTAGTCTATGGGAAAATCGCCAAAAAGAAATAATCCTTTACATGGAAGAGCCTTATTGATATAATAAACTTATCAATATAATATAAGAAAGAATAGAAAGAGTTCATAAATGGACTCTTTTTTCTTCTGTGAAAAGAAAAAGCCCATGGAGGAACGAGCAATGTTGCAGGAATCAGAAGTACAGGCATATTTTGAGGAGCTTAATAAGAACAGTGGTATCATCTTGGGACTTGACAGCATCCGTGAGCTGATGGCGGAGCTTGGAGATGTTCAGGAGGAGTTACAAATGATTCATGTAGCAGGAACCAATGGAAAAGGTTCGGTGTGTACTATGATATCTTCTATTCTTATGGAAGCTGGGGTGCGAGTGGGTACTTATACTTCACCAGCCGTCTTTGGAAGGATGGAACAGTATCAGGTGAATGGCACAAAGATCACAGAAAAAGAATTTGCCAAGATTCTTTCACAGATAGAGTCTGCCTGTATGCGAATGACAGCCAAAGGGAGGTGTCACCCTACGGCATTTGAGGTGGAGACGGCGGCCGCATTTTTATATTTTTATCAGAAAAAATGCCAAATTGTGGTACTGGAGACAGGGATGGGAGGGGCGACGGATGCCACAAATATCATTCAAAAGCCTCTGGTCAGTGTTCTCACATCAATTAGTATGGATCATATGAAATTTTTGGGCCAAAGCCTGGAAGAGATTGCACAGGTGAAAGCAGGGATTGTAAAAGAGGGATGCCCAGTAGTGGCTGCATTGCCAAAGCAGCCGCAGGTGATGCAGATTTTAAAGGAGGCTTGTAAAAAAAAGCGAGCTGAGCTAATTTTTTGTGATGAGAGACAGGCAAAAAGTATTTCCTATTGTGTAAGTCAGAGAACATTGCGCTTTTGGTATGAGGGAATTGGGGAGCTTGGCCTTTGTATGATGGGGGTATATCAGGTCCAAAATGCGATTTGTGCGATCGAGACTGCAAAGATTCTTCGGACTTTGGGAATTTCCATTCTGGATGATGCGATCCGAAGGGGGCTTGAAAAGGCTTATTGGGAAGGGCGTTTTTCCATTTTGAGCCAGAATCCTTTGGTGATAATGGATGGTGCCCACAATGCAGATGCGGCAAAAAAATTGTGTGAAACTTTGAAAAGGGGTTTTACAAATTACAAAATAATTTATATAATAGGGGTACTTGCAGATAAAGACCATGAGGAAATGCTTAGAATTATGCTTCCATTGGCGTGGAAGGTATTTACGGTGACCCCGATACATCCAAGGGCTATGGATGGTCAGGCATTGGCACAGGAAGCAGAGAAGTATCATGACGATGTGACGTATTGTCCTAGTCTGGGACAGGCAGTGGAGCAGACATTTAAAAATGTCTTGTCAAAAGATGCCATGGCGCTTGCATTTGGTTCCCTGTCCTATCTGAAAGAATTGCGGGAGATTCTCAAGGAGAAATTGGATTATGATTGATAAAGAGAAAATTAAGCAGGCAGTGGAATTGCTTTTGGAAGGAATTGGAGAAGATTTATCCAGGGAAGGGCTTCAGGAGACTCCTGATCGGATTGCGCGCATGTATGAGGAAATTTTTGCTGGTTTGAATCAAAGCCCCAAGGAGGTGCTGTCTAAGACTTTTCAGGCGGCGGATTGCGGGATGGTGCTTGAGAAGGACATTGTGTTTTATTCCATCTGTGAGCATCATTTTCTTCCTTTTTATGGGAAGGCGCATGTCGCCTATCTTCCAGATGGCAAAGTGGCAGGATTAAGCAAATTAGCGCGTACAGTGGAGGTTTATGCCCGCCGTCCTCAGATTCAGGAACAACTGACAGCGCAGATTGCAGATGCATTGATGGAGTATTTAAGGCCCAAAGGGGTGATTGTGATGCTGGAAGCAGAACATATGTGTATGACAATGCGAGGTATCAAAAAGCCGGGAGCACAGACAGTCACAGTGATCACCAGAGGGGTATTTATGGAAAA
Source organism: uncultured Lachnospiraceae bacterium (assembly GCA_910580015.1). GTDB lineage: Bacteria > Bacillota > Clostridia > Lachnospirales > Lachnospiraceae > Petralouisia. The sequence continues at coordinate 21,471 of CAJTVT010000026.1, read as the reverse complement.
CCAAAGATTACAGGAAGAGTTTTGGAGAATGATGGGACGATAAGACAACGACGAATTTAGACTGAAAATGCAGACAGGAAAGGAACAGACAGAATGATAATTGGCAATAGAGAATTTCAGACATCAGGGGCAACTTATATCATGGGGATTTTAAATGTAACGCCAGATTCTTTTTCCGATGGGGGAAAGTACAATCAGATAGATGCAGCGTTGACGCATGTGAAGCAGATGGTGGTAGATGGCGCAGATCTCATTGATGTTGGAGGGGAATCTACAAGACCAGGATATCAGCAGATTACAGAGGAAGAGGAAATCCAAAGAACAACTTCTGTAATTGAAATGATTAAAAAAAGATTTGATATTCCTGTATCTATTGATACGTATAAAGCGAAAGTGGCCAAAGCCGCGATAGAGGCAGGAGCGGATCTGGTGAATGATATTTGGGGCTTACAGTACGATGCAAAGATGGCTGAGCTCATTGCAGAGTCTGGTGTACCATGCTGTCTCATGCATAACCGTGAACGTGCAGAATATGGGAACTTTATGGAAGAAGTAAAGTCTGATTTAAGAAAATCTCTTCAGTTGGCTACAGAAGCAGGAATTTTGAAAGAGCGGATTCTTCTGGATCCAGGTGTGGGATTTGGCAAAACTTATGAACAGAACTTGGAAATTATAAATAAATTGGGAGAGCTGCAAGAGCTGGGATATCCGCTGCTTTTGGGGACTTCTCGGAAATCTGTGGTTGGTCTGACACTGGATCTTCCTGTGACTGAGAGGGTGGAAGGCACCTTAGTCACCACGGTATTTGCAGTTTTGGCAGACTGTACCTTTGTACGGGTTCATGACGTCAAGGAGAACAGACGAGCGATTCAGATGGCACAAGCGATCCGGAATAGGAAACGTTGAGTTGATACGAAATGGAGGAACTTATGATAGGTGGGTGCTCAGATCAGATTCGGATTAAAAATCTGGAGGTTTTTGCAAATCATGGGGTATACCCAGAAGAAAATAAGCTGGGGCAGAAATTTTTAATCAATGCTATTTGCAGTTTGTCCACAAGAAATGCAGGATTAAAAGATGATTTAACAAAATCGGTTCATTATGGGGAAGTTGCCCATTTTATTTCTACTTATATGAAGGAGCATACATTTCAGCTTATTGAGGCGGTCGCAGAGCAAATGGCTAGGGGGCTGTTGTTGCAGTTTCCGTTGCTACAGAGAATCACCTTGGAGGTGGTAAAGCCTTGGGCTCCTGTGGGACTTCCTTTGGAGGCAGTTTCTGTGCAGATTGTCCGAGAATGGCACAGCGCTTACATTGCGGTTGGAGCTAATTTGGGGGAACGAGAAGTATCGATACGCAATGGTATCAAGGCTCTGAGAGAGCATCCAGACTGTGTGGTGGAACAGGAATCCAAATTGATTGTCACAGAACCTTATGGTGGTGTAGAACAGCCAGATTTTCTGAATGGAGTGCTGAAAGTTCGGACGCTTTTATCTCCGCTGGAATTGCTAGAGCTGCTTCATCAGATAGAGCAGCAGGCAGGACGCCAGCGGGATATCCGATGGGGGCCTCGAACTTTGGATCTGGATATTATTTTTTATGATGACTGGATCGTAGATCTGGAATCCCTTGAGATTCCTCATAGAGATATGCAAAATCGGAAATTTGTATTGGGACCATTGGCAGAATTGGCGCCTTTTTATCGCCATCCGCTGACGAAAAAGACAGTACAACAGATGTTGGAAGAATTAAAATAAGCAGGTGTGAGATGGTGGAACAGAGCTTTGCGTATGAGATAAGAGAGAATGAAATCTGCATTTTACGATGCTTTAGCAGCAGTGCAGTGGTGAAAATTCCACAGATGTTGGAAGGACTTCCGGTGACAGAAATCTCTGCTTATGCTTTTGCAGAGGAGATGGAGGATGAGCCAGAGTGGGACAACAGTCTTCCCTGCATTTGCGGAACCAAATTGGAAGAGCTGTATCTGCCGGAGACTATCCGAAAGCTGGGACGGTACATTTTCTATAATTGTCTGAAGCTGCAAAAGTTGTCCTTATACAGCAATTTGGCATATATTGGTGCAGGCGCTTTTACAGGTTGTGAAAATCTGTCTCAGTTGGAACTGCATTGGATGGAAGGAAACTCCTGCCTTCGAGAGATCTTACAGGATTTAAAACAAAAGGTGACAGTGGATTGTTATAAAGCGTATGAAAATACCAAAAAAGGCACAAAAATAAATGCAAAGGGACCGATCTTTCGTTTGGTGTTTCCAGAATTTTATGAGGAAGCAGTGGAAAATACACCAGCAAGGATTATTTCCACTCAGACCCATGGCATGGGGATCCAATATCGAAATGCCTTTCGAAATACACAGGTGATTTTCAGCGAGTATGACAGACTTTTTGAGATGGGAAAATATAATATAGATTTGATAAATCTTATAGAGATAGTGGTGGCAAGGTGTCATTATTCCTATGAGCTGGAAATGGGGGCAAAACTAGAATATATCAAATGGTTGTCTGAGCATCTAAAGACGTGTGCCAGATTCTTTGTGGAACAAGAAGATTGGGAGGAGTTGCGCTGGCTTGCAGAAGAATTTGTGACAGATGCAGCTCAGATGGAGGTCTTATTGGAGGTAGCAAAAAGTCAAAAGTCGCCAGAAGGGATCAGTATGCTTATGGATGTAAAACGCCAAAGATTTCCGAGTACGAAAAAGAGCTTTCATTTATAAAGTATCACATGTTGGAAAAAGTTTTTTGAGAGCGTATGGTTCCAATCGGATGCTCCGATCCCAATAGGAGAGTATGTGTATGTTTGAGGAACAGTTGCTGGAAAAAGTGAATATTTGCAATGAGATCTTGGCAGACTGTCGTAACGAGTTATATTTAAATATGAGATTTCTGGATGTGGCTCTTCACAGCCTGATTCCAGAACCTTCCATGAGGATTGGTCGTACAGCGACCAATGGAAGAATTTTCCAATACCACCCAGATTTTTTAATAGAGCAGTATCAAAAGGGAAATGCAGTTACAAACCGCTGTTATCTCCATAGCATTCTTCACTGTCTGATGGGGCATGTGTGGAATACAAAAGCAGCAGAGGATAGGCAGCTTTGGAATCTTGCCTGTGACATTGCAATAGAATCTATCCTGGATTCCATGGGGTATCGGTGTTTGAGAATTCCCGCAAGGCCATATCGAAGGGCCGTGTATCAGGGATTTTTGGATAAACTGCCAGTATTAAATGGAGAAGGGATTTTTTATCTGTTGTTGAAGGCAAACTTGGATGGCCGGATATTGGCGCGTATGATTCAAGAATTTACGGTGGATGATCATTTCCTGTGGGAAAGTCAGGAAAGAAAACATAAGGCGCCTATGGAGCAACAAAATCGATGGCAGAATATCCGAGATAGAATGGAAACGGAGCTTGATCTATTTTCCAAGGAAGCTTCCGAGGACTCCAGATGTCTTAAGGAGCAACTTCAGGTTGAGAACAGAAAGAGATATGATTATCGTACTTTTTTAAAGAAGTTCTGTGTGCTTAAGGAAGAAATGCAGGTGGATCTGGACAGTTTTGACTATATTTTTTATCATTATGGTATGGAGTTGTATGGGAACATGCCTTTGATCGAACCGTTGGAGACTAGGGAACTGCAAAAAATCGAAGATTTTGTGATTGTCATTGACACCTCTATGTCCTGTAAGGCAGGGCTTGTACAGAAATTTTTGGAGGAGACTTATGGTATTTTAAGCCAGTCAGAAACTTTTGGCAGGAGATTCCGTGTGCATATTCTACAATGTGACGAACGGGTGCAGTCTGATGTGGTGATTGAAAGTGCAGAACAGCTTCAGGAATATATGCGAGAGTTTCAAGTGCAGGGACTGGGAGGGACAGATTTTCGTCCAGCATTTGAATATGTGAATGGACTGTTGGCAAAAAAGACTTTTCACAAACTCCGAGGATTGATCTATTTCACAGATGGGTATGGAACTTTTCCGGTCAAAACACCACAATATGACACTGCATTTGTATTTTTTCGGGAAGACTATCTGGATGTAGATGTACCGCCCTGGGCGATGAAGTTGATACTGGATGAGAGGGATATAGGAGAGACCGTGGATATTGTGCGGTAATCATGGGAGGGAACTTTATGAATATCAAGCGAACCAAGGAAGAAATTAAAAATACCATTGAGGCATATCTGAGAAAGGATTCATATGGAACTTATGAGATCCCCTCAATACGGCAGCGCCCTATTTTTCTGTTGGGTTCTCCTGGGATTGGCAAAACCCAGATTATGGAGCAGATTTCCAGAGAGTGCAAGATCGCACTGGTGGCCTATACCATCACTCATCATACTAGACAGAGCGCCATTGGCCTTCCCTTTATTTCAAAAAAGCAGTACCAGTCTGTGGAATTTGCGGTGACAGAATATACGATGAGTGAGATTATAGCCTCTATCTATGAGAAGATGGAACAGTCAGGACTTAGAGAAGGGATTTTGTTTTTGGATGAAATTAACTGTGTGTCAGAGACTTTGGCGCCTGCAATGCTACAGTTTCTTCAATGCAAATCTTTTGGAAATCACAAAATACCAGAAGGATGGGTGATTGTGGCTGCGGGAAATCCCCCAGAATATAATCGTTCTGTCCGGGAATTTGATGTGGTTACCTTAGATCGAGTGAAAAAAATAGAGGTGGAAGCAGATTTTGAGGTCTGGAAGGAATACGCGTACAGGCAAGGGATCCATGGAGCAGTGATTTCTTATCTAAATATCAAAAAACAAAATTTCTATCAGATGGAGACAACTGTTGACGGGAGGCATTTCGCCACGCCCAGGGGCTGGGAGGATCTCTCTCATTTGATACAAGTATATGAAAAAATGGGAAAGACGGTGGATCGGGAGGTGGTAGTCCAGTATATCCAGTTTCCTCAAATTGCCAAAGATTTTGCAAATTATTTGGAACTTTACTATAAGTACCATACAGATTATCGCATTGAGGAAATCCTTAAGGGAAATTTGGATCAGGTAATGTTGAAAAAAGTCGCACATGCATCTTTTGATGAGCGTTTGAGTGTGTTGGGCCTCTTGCTATCTCGGATCCATGAGATTTTGAAATCTGTTGTGCAGAAAGAAGATTATTTGGAGCGTTTGCAGGCATGTCTTTTGGAATATAAGAAGCAAGCGGAGTTGAAACCGGAAGAGACGGATGGACAGAATAAGATGACAGAGCTGCTTCGTAAGTATAATGAAGATTATAAAAAATTAAAAAAGGCAGAACTTTTGGATGCTCAGACACAACGGCAGTATCATAGTGTGTTGGATTCTTTGAGTGAGTTTGAACTGGTATTGCTATTGGAAAATATCGTTGATAGGAGTGAGGCATTTTCCCGTATCAAAGAATTGTTTGAGGAGAAAAATCAAGCCTTTGAAAATAAATTTGAACAGGCTTCAAAAACATTAGAATATGTCTTTGATTTTTTGGAGGGAGCCTTTGGTAATAGTCAGGAAATGGTAATGTTTATTACAGAATTAAATTCCAATTTTCACTGCGTCAGTTTTCTTCAGGAATATGAATGTGAGAGATATTATTACTATAACAAAGAACTTTTATTTGATGACAAACGAAAAAATCTATTGCATCGCATTTCTGATTTGTAGTGGAATCTGAAAATATGATTTAAGAAAATAATGAAAGAATCTATTACAATGCATTTCTGAATTTGTAGTGGAATTGAAATGGATTGGGAAAGGTTAATTTCTTCCAGAAGCTGCCGATATATATTTCAGCTACGGAAGGCGCTTATTCCCAGGGAAGGATGGAGATAAGCGTCTTTTTGTTGTTTATCAAGAGGCACAGAATGGAGGAAATTGTATGTTAAACACAGTACAGGGAACACATGGAACTGGATTTTTTTCACAGGCAGTATCAGATTATGCGAAACAGACGAAGCCAAGGACAGGACAGCAGGAAGAGGAGCGCAAGACGGTTGGTGAATTTACACAGACGGAGTGGGAACGTTTTCTGCAAAAGGTGGATTATGCCATAGAAGAATACCAAGATGATTTGGATCAGCGAAAGGCAGAGGCGATAGACGAAAAAAAAGAACAGACAAACTCCTATATTTTAGGAAACAGTGAGAAGACAACACAGGAATTAGGAGAATGGGTGTTGAAGGGCAGCAGTGTGTTTGGTCTGTATCAGATGGAGTCCATAAAGGAAGAGGAACAGGTTACCAGCAGTGATAAGAAACCAGAAAAGTTGGATCGTATCGATGGCACGGTAACAGAGGAGGCTATTCGAAAATTGTTGGGCAAAGACAGACAGGCTCCTTATTCGCTGATGGCTGACGTAAATGGTGTGGTGGATTACAATGGCGTAATATTCCAATGTGATTTTGAAAATAATCGTATTTGTCTGGGAAATGTGTCAGATCCCAGCAAATGCATTTCAGTTCCTTTGGAACGGGGAGGATGTCTTGTTTTTAACCGAGACAATATTGAGGATTTATCCAGGGCCATTGGAATGTTCTCCCCAGAGGATGTGAAACGGATCATGCAGGCTATTGCACAAGATGCAAAGGTCAGGCAGACCCAGATGCAGATTGAGGATGAGACCAGCGGCGTAGAAGTATTGGAATCTTCAGAGGGAGAAGAGGCAGTGCAGGCGCCGCAGGAATCAGCAGGTGTGGAAACGAAAGAAAATAAAAAAGAAAATCATAATACATAAGAACATCATAATACACAAAAGAAAGGTTTGAGAAAATATGCTTCCAAAAAATAGTCCGATTTTTAAATCGTGGAATGTTATTTATCCAGTGTTTATTTATTTTGTAGTCACGAATTTATCAATGTCGTTGTTTACCATATTTGCAGTGTTTTTGGGAGCAGATCCCAAGGAACAGTATATGATGCTGCAAACAGCGTCTGTGGCAGTGACGATTCCTTTTATTGCTAGGTATTATCAGAAAGATCAGGCGGAACCTACGGTTTTTTGGAAGCATATGCAACTGGAACTGAGAAAGAAAACAATGGCGGTAAAGATTGCCAATGGGGTTTTGATGTTTTTGGCAGGAGCCGCTGTTGGCGCTGCGCTCAATAATATTTTGATGTTTACCAACCTGGAGGAAATTTCTCAGGGTTATCAGGAGGTAAATGAATATTTTTTTGCTGGGGGTATTCTGTTTGAACTTTTAGGAGCCTGCATTTTGACACCCTTTTTGGAGGAGCTATTGTACCGCAGTGTGGTGTATGGCAGACTTTGTGACATGATGATATCTGAACATGGGGAAGAGACAGAGACGGGGAAAAAGCAAGAATGGTTAAAACGCATCCTGGCTATGGTGATATCTGCGTTGCTGTTTGGTGTTTTGCATATGAATTTGGTTCAGTTTGTCTATGCTGGAATTTTAGGGATTCTTCTTGCCTGGTTTATGGAAAAAACAGGGCATTTTTATGGAGCTTTTTTGGCACATATGGGGGCGAATCTCATATCCGTGTTACGAGTGGAGACAAAGGTGTTTTCTTGGATGGAGCCAGGAAATACAGCCTTTGTTGTTGCTACAGCTATATTTGCAGCGGCAGGGTTTCTCTTGATTGTGGTGATACAACTTCTGTCAATGTGCAAGTCTCAGAATGTTCAAGGATAATATTATGGAAAAGAATTTAACATCTGGCAGCGTGTTTCGAAATATCATGTATTTTTCACTGCCATATCTTTTGTCTTATTTTTTGCAAACCTTGTATGGAATGGCAGATCTGTTTATTATCGGGCAGTTTCATGGAGTGGAGCATATCACGGCGGTTTCCATTGGAAGTCAGGTCATGCATATGTTGACGGTAATGATCGTGGGTCTCGCCATGGGTTCCACGGTAACCATCGGAAAAGCGATCGGAGCAAAACGCTCAGAACACGCTTCCCTGGCCATTGGCAATACAATTACATTGTTTATGGGGGTGTCTGCTGCATTTACTGCACTTCTTTTGGTGTTGGTAAAACCTATTGTGTCGGTGATGTCAACGCCAAAAGAAGCAGCAGCGGCAACGGCAGCTTATCTCACGATTTGTTTTATTGGCATTCCATTTATCACAGCTTACAATATCATAAGTTCCATTTTCCGCGGATTGGGGGATTCCAAGAGCCCCATGTATTTTATTGCGGCAGCCTGTGCAGCGAATATCGTGTTGGATTATCTGTTTATCGGTGTATTTCAATTAGGAGCTTTGGGAGCAGCCTTGGGGACAACGTTGTCCCAGACTATCAGCGTAATTTTTTCAATCATCGTAATTTTAAGGCAGAAGAATGGGGTAAGATTAAAAAGACAGCATTTCAGGCCCCAGGCAGAATCCATGGGGCAGATCTTGAAAATTGGAATTCCGGTGGCATTGCAGGATGGGTTTATTCAGATTTCTTTTATTGTAATCACGGTGATTGCCAATCGCAGAGGGTTAAATGACGCAGCAGCAGTTGGCATTGTAGAAAAAATAATTGGTGTGGTGTTTTTGGTGCCTTCTACAATGCTTTCCACCGTTTCTGCTCTCTCTGCGCAAAATATTGGTGCAGGAAAACACGATCGCGCATCAAAAACTTTGTGGTATGCAATTCTACTTACGGTGGGATATGGCCTTATCGTGTCGGTTGGAGTGCAATGGGCAGCCACGCCGATTGTGGGAATATTTACGGGGGATGCAGCCGTTATTTTGTTGGGGACACAGTATCTGAAAGGATATATCTGGGACTGCATTTTTGCAGGAATACATTTTTCGTTCAGTGGATATTTTTGTGCTTACGGAAGATCAGGAATTTCCTTTCTCCACAATGTGCTCTCTATTGTCTGTGTGCGCATTCCAGGCGCGTTCCTGGCCTCGAAATATTTTGCAGACACTTTGTTTCCTATGGGACTTGCTGCACCAGGAGGATCTTTGTTGTCAGTTTTGATCTGTGTTGCGGCTTTTTTATGGATGAAAAGGCAGGGAATGGAATTTTGTGCCACAGAGTCCTGACAGAATAGAAAACAAATAGATAGATTTAGAAATTACCATGCAGAAAAGAGGCTCTATATGCAAAAGATACTGGTAGTGGATGACGTGGAGATAAACCGCGAATTACTACATAATATATTAAAAGATGATTATATTATTGAGATGGCCGGGGATGGAGAACAGGCGATTCAAAAATTAAAAGAAAATCAGGGAAAGATAGCGGCGATTCTATTGGATTTGCAGATGCCGAAAAAGGATGGGTTTGCAGTGATCGCTGACATGAAAAAGAATGGGTGGATGCCAAAGCTTCCTGTTTTGGTGATCAGTGGCGAATATTCTGTGGAAGTTGAAAATCAATGTTTTGAATTAGGGGTATCAGATTTTATCCATAAGCCTTTTGAAAGCTCCATTGTAAAGAATAGGATTCGCAATACATTGGAATTGTTTGCCTATAAAAATCAACTTGAACAGAAAGTGGAGGAACAGGAGGAAAAGCTCAAAAGGCAACATGAACTGATTGAAAAGCAAGCACAGAAGCTTCGCAGGACAGAATCCTTTAATAGGCTGATGATGGAGTACCGTGCTGCGATTAGGGAGGTGGAGACAAGGCTTTTGGTATTGAATGAGGAGTTTTCTCAGGAATACAATCGGAATCCCTTTGAATCCATCAAAAGTCGTCTGAAAACCGCCACAAGTATTTATGAGAAGTTGGAACGAAAGGGATTTCCGATTGCGGTGGAGAGTATTAGAGAGAATTTGACAGATGTGGCAGGAGTTCGTGTTATCTGTTCTTTTCCAGACGATATTTATCGTCTGGCAGGGCTTTTCGCCAAACAGGATGATATCGTTCTTTTGCGGGAGAAAGATTATATTAAGCATCCAAAATCCAATGGTTACCGCAGCCTTCATCATATCTTGAGCGTTCCGATATTTTTGTCAAAAGAGAAAAAATATATGAATGTGGAGGTGCAGTTTCGCACCATAGCCATGGATTTTTGGGCCAGCCTGGAGCATAAGCTCAAATACAAGAAAAATGTGGACAACACAGAGGAGATCGTTGGACAACTGAAAGCCTGTGCGGACTCCATAGAGGCACTAGATTATCAGATGCAGGAGATACGCAATAAAATTGACCGTTCCAAGCGTTTTTGAGTGAGCGTATGACCTTCTCTTGACAGGGAATGGGGCTTATATTATAGTGTAAGAAGTAAAAATGAAAAGACAGGTGAGGTAGCTATGAGCAAAATAATTTTAACAGGCGACAGGCCCACAGGTAAGCTCCATGTGGGGCATTATGTCGGTTCCCTGAGACGTCGTGTGGAGCTGCAAAATTCCGGAGAATATGACAAAATATTTGTTATGATTGCAGATGCGCAGGCATTGACGGACAATGCCGACAATCCAGAAAAAGTGCGTCAGAATGTGGTGGAGGTTGCCTTGGATTATATGGCATGTGGCCTTGATCCAGCAAAGTCCACTCTATTTATTCAGTCCCAGATTCCACAGTTGTGTGAACTTTCCTTTTATTATATGAATTTGGTAACGGTGTCCCGTTTACAGCGCAATCCAACAGTAAAAGCAGAGATTCAGATGCGTAATTTTGAGGCCAGCATTCCAGTGGGATTTTTTACTTATCCCATCAGTCAGGCGGCAGATATCACGGCATTTCATGCCACCACTGTTCCAGTGGGAGAAGATCAGATGCCGATGTTGGAGCAGACCAGGGAGATTGTCCATAAATTTAATTCTGTGTATGGGGAGACTTTGACGGAACCCCAGATTTTGTTGCCAGAGAATCAGGCTTGTCTGCGTTTGCCAGGAACGGATGGCAAGGCGAAAATGAGCAAAACTCTTGGAAATTGTATTTATCTGTCAGAAGAGGCAGATGAAATCAAGAAAAAAGTTATGAGTATGTTTACCGACCCGAATCATCTGAGAGTGGAAGACCCAGGTTC
>CAJTVT010000026.1:0-10523 GCA_910580015.1 uncultured Lachnospiraceae bacterium | reverse complement strand
ACCGTGTTTACTTATCTGGATGCTTTCTGCAAGGATGAACATTTTCAGAGGTATCTTCCAGAGTATGCCAATTTGGATGAGCTGAAAGCACATTACCAAAGAGGTGGTCTTGGGGATGTGAAGGTGAAGAAACTGCTGAACAACGTGCTGCAAGAAGAATTGGAGCCAATCCGCAACCGCAGAAAAGAATTACAGAAGGATATTCCCTATATCTATGAAGTGTTGAAAAAGGGAAGTCAGGAAGCAGAACGTGTGGCTGCGCAGACGTTGGATGAAGTGCGTTCTGCCATGAAGATCAACTATTTTGCAGATTCAGATTTTATTCAAGAACAGTCAGAGAAATATAAGGCATAGATTTTTGAGCCACATACAAAAAGCCCGGAAGAGATTCATATTATTATGAGACTCAGCCGAGCTTTTTCTAATGTGTTGCATATAAATCGTGCCGATTTAAAATCCCAATTGTTCCCCAATTAAAATGACTTTGATCCGGTTTGGAATATTACTTCGGCGAGTGATGACGGTCTGAGCACAGATACAGTCTGGGCTTAGGCAGTCTGAACAGGTGCCAGAAAGGGTACAGGGAGTATCTCTATCTAGCCGGACTGCGTTGATGGGAGAGGCCATGTGCCGAACTCTGGAAATGGCTTCCTCCAAGGTCGGTGTTACCTTGTTCATACCAGCGAGAATGATCACATTTGATGGGCCGTAGATCAGCGCGGCAAGCCGGTTTCCAGTTCCGTCGATGTTTACAAGGTGTCCGGTGGCAGAGATCGCGTTGCTGCTCATAAAAAAGTAGTCAGAGCTTAAGGCTTTGTGATAGATTTCACGAACCTCCTCTTCGGACCCAGCTTTGCTGCGGTCCAGAAGTGTAAGGTCTGTCCTATTTCGCAGAGCGTCCAGCATTCCTGTTTCAGCCAGAGTCATAGAACCACCGAAAGACACAACACTGTCGGGTTGTACTAGCTCGGATGCAAGGGTCACGGCTTGAGCTGAGTTGGAGCAATAATGGGCTTCAATCTGGCGTTTTTCCAGGTTTTTCATAGTGGTTTTCGCAAGTTGTTCATAGTAGCGTTCAGTTGGAGTCATAGGAGTCTCCCCTTTCTGTGATTGATGATTTCTAAATTAAAATAATTTTCAAACACACTCTAACACAAAAGAGGAAAAGTTTCCAGAGAATTTCATAAATTGAATTATCTGGAAAAATATGTTATGCTTAAATCTAGTACAGTTTTTTGGATGGGGAACGAGTTCCTTATGATTGGCTGTATAAATCAAGTCTTGAAATTAAGGGAGGCGAAACCTATGGCATTCGACGCGGCAGGGTATGCGGAGGCGATGGGAAAATTTATTTTAAAAATGGAAAAAATACCAGATTTGATTCATCCAGGTACTCAGGAGGCAATGGAAGATTTGTGCAGGAGTCTTAGAATTGCCAGGGTGGAGGCTGTTTTTTATGAAATGTTGGAACATGAAGAGCAAAAATGGGGTGGAAGAGCTGTCTTCTATCAAGGGGCAGAATGTGACCAAGAACAGGCGTTCCGTTTTCGACAACATACAGAAGAAGGCAATCTGATAGAATATGTGATTTTTCCTATCCAGGGAGGAGACTGCTGGGAGGAACAAGAGCAGGAACGGATTCAGGTGTTTGTGACAATGTTATTTACTTTTCACAGGCGTATACATATTAAGCAGATTGTGGAGAATTTGACGTTCCGAGATCAGGAATTTGGTATGTATAATCTTGCATGGTTTAAAAAACAAATAAATCTTTTAATTTCTCAAGGAGAGATTGACAAGTATGCGGCGTGTTATTTTAATCTGCGTCATTTTTCTGTGGTGAATCAGCAGATTGGGCGGGAACGAGGTTCCGCTGTGATGGGCAAATTTATTGGAAGACTTCAAGACAAATTAGTGGATCCGGAAATAGTATGCCGGATGGATGGGGATAATTTTATTATCTTGTTTTTGAAATCGAACCTAGACATGATCATGGATTACCTAAAAGGGGTGGGTGTTGTCTATGATGAGAAAGAAAATAAGCGTGTGTGGGTAGGCGCTTATGCTGGGTATTATATGATACCAAAGAACTGTGAAAGTGTTGTCAGCATATTGGAACGTCTCGGAATGGCGATTCATATAGCCAGAAATGTCCGCAAAACAGAATATGTTTTTTTTGACGAAGAGTTGATGCAGGGGGTTCGGGCAGGGAAGACCATTGAAATGATTCTGCCAGAGGCCATAAAAAGGGAAGAGTTCCAGGTGTATTACCAGCCCAAAATATTGCTGGAAGATTATCGTTTAGTTGGAGCAGAGGCTTTGTGCCGCTGGATTCAGGATGGTAAGATTGTGCCGCCTGGGGAATTTGTTCCGATTCTGGAACAAAGTGGACTGATCTGTCTATTGGATTACTATATGTTAGAGCATGTCTGCCAGGATATCCGCAGATGGCTAGATGATGGGCGCAGAGTGGTGACAGTCTCTGTGAACTTGTCTCGTGCCCATATGAGTGATATGGATTTGTTGGATCATCTCCTTGAAATCATAGACAGATATCAAGTTCCACATAAATATATTGAGATTGAATTGACAGAAACTGGAACAGAGGTGGATTTCAAGCATTTGAAGGCATTGGTGTCTGGGCTCAGAAAACAGGGAATCCGAACTTCTGTGGATGATTTTGGTACTGGATATTCCTCCATGGATCTGATCCGAGAACTACCCTGGAGTATGATTAAGATAGACAAAAGTTTCCTTCCAGTGAAGATGGAGGAGGACGAACAAAAATGTATTATGATCAAACATCTAATAGCAATGGCTCATGCGATGGATAAGGAATGTATCGTGGAAGGCGTGGAAACAGCAGAACAGGTAGAACTGCTAAAAGAGAGCAATTGTTTTTTGGCCCAAGGATATTATTTTGATAAGCCGCTTCCAGTCCAGGTGTTTGAGGAAAAATTGATGGAGATTTGAGAGGACAGAATTTATGGGACAGAGATTGAAAAAGCTGGCATCTTACTATCAGCCCTACCTGCCGTTGTTTTTGGCTGATATGTTTTTCGCGATTTTGGGAGCGGGCGTGACACTAGCCATTCCGCTGATTGTACGTTACATTACCAATGAAGTTATTGTTCTGGCCCCACAGGAGGCACTTAATAAAATTACAACTTTAGGTTTCCTCATGTTGGGGCTAGTTGTTGTAGAGTGTTTCTGCAATTATTTTATTGCCAATTATGGACATGTGATGGGCGCTAAGATCGAGTATGATATGCGTGCGGAAATATTTGAACATTATCAGAAGTTATCTTTTTCCTTTTTTAATAATCAGAAGGTGGGACAGTTAATGTCTCGGATCACCAGTGATTTGTTTGATATCAGTGAACTTTTGCATCATGGCCCGGAAGATCTGGTGATCTCCATGATTAAGATCATCGGGTCTTTTGTCATTTTAATTAATATCAATATAAAACTTACTCTCGTGGCTTTTGCATTTGTTCCGATTATGCTTTTGTATGCGGCTTATTTTAATACCAGGATGAAGCGGGCTTTTAAACGGAATCGAGTGAAAATTGCTGATATCAACAGTCAGATAGAAGACAACTTGTCAGGGATCCGAGTGGTCAAATCTTTTGCCAACGAAGAGATGGAGCTGGCAAAATTTGAGGAAGGCAATCAAGGTTTTTTGGCTGCAAAGAAAAACAGTTATATTTACATGGCAGGATATCATTCTGGGCTTGGGGCTTTGACGACCTTGATAACGATAGCTTCCTTAGTTGTGGGTGCAGTGTTTATCACCAATGGCCAGGTGGATGTGGCAGATCTAGTTACCTTCCTTCTGTATATCAATACATTTACGGAACCAGTAAAAAAGCTTATCAATTTTACAGAACAGTTCCAGAATGGATATACGGGGTATGAACGATTTATGGAAATGATGGCGATCCAGCCAGATATCGAAGATCGCCCCAATGCTACAGAGCTTAGAAATGTGAGAGGAGATATTTCTTTTGAGGATGTATCTTTTCATTATGAAGAAAATACGGAAACGGTGCTGCATCATATTAACCTTGAGGTAGAAGCAGGCTCTTACATGGCCTTGGTGGGTTCCTCTGGCGCAGGGAAAAGTACCTTGTGCAGCTTGATCCCCCGATTTTACGATGTGACCCAAGGCGCCGTTAAAATTGACGGGATGGATATTCGTGATATTACCTTAAAGAGCCTGCGCAGCCAGATAGGAATTGTGCAGCAGGATGTGTATCTGTTTGTGGGAACCGTGTTTGAAAATATTCGTTATGGCAGGCCAGGTGCTTCCAGAGAAGAAGTTATTGAGGCGGCAAAAAATGCAAATGCTCATGAATTTATTATGGCGCTGCCTGACGGCTATGATACGGATATTGGTCAAAGAGGCGTAAAGTTATCTGGGGGACAGAAGCAGAGATTGTCCATTGCGCGGGTATTTTTGAAAAATCCGCCAATACTTATATTTGACGAGGCAACTTCCGCATTGGATAACGAGAGTGAAAAAGTCGTGCAGGAGTCTTTGGAAAGACTTGCAAAGAATCGGACGACTTTTGTGATTGCGCATAGACTATCCACCATTCGTAATGCTCAGAAAATTTTGGTGCTTACAGACACAGGAATTGAAGAGGAGGGAAGCCATAGTGAGCTGTTAGAAAAGGGTGGTATTTATGCAAAATTATATTCCAATGGAAGATAACCTTTTGCGAAGATGTACGAAGTTTGACAGATAAGGAGATTAATAAAAATTATATGGATATGGAATTTCATAAGATTGAGCTAGAAGACAAAGAACAGATAGAACGTTATTTACAGAAGAAAATATACCGAAGCTGTGATTTGGTTTTTCCCAATATTTATTTATGGAGCAGAAAATACCCCACACAGTATACCATTGTGGAAGATACCTTGATTTTTCGGGGAATTGGGGAAGGCGGCAGACCAAGTATCACGTTCCCAGCGGGAGAGCTAGAACAGGTTCGCAAGGCGTTACAGGTTATGTTTTCATGGTTCAAAGAACAAAAGGCAAATGTTCGTATGCATCTGGTACAGGAGAAGGAATTTGCCCTGCTGGATTCCTGGTTTCCAGGAAAATTTCAGATTGAGTATGACAGGGATATTGCTGATTATGTATATGAGGCTGAGAAACTTGCAACACTGGCAGGCAAAAAACTTCACAGCAAGCGAAACCATGTAAATCGTTTCCAGGAAAATAATCCAGAATGGGTGTATGAGTCCATCACACCAGAAAATGTGGAGGATTGTTTCCAGATGGCATTGAAATGGAGAGAGGAAATGCAGTGTGAGATCGATGTGGAGAAAAGGGATGAGATGTGTGTGACCTTGAATGCTCTACGTCTGATGGAAGAGCTGAATTTAAAAGGTGGGCTGCTTCGGGCTAGGCCCCAGGGAGAGGTGATCGCCTTCACGGTTGGGGAGCCTTTGAGTGAAGATACTTTTGTAGTGCATATTGAAAAAGCTTATGCAAGTATACAGGGGGCATATCCCATGATTAATCAGCAGTTTGTATTGCATGAAGCGCAGGATTTTAAATATGTGAATCGGGAGGAAGATACGGGAGCAGAAGGCTTGAGAAAGGCAAAACTTTCTTATCGGCCGGCATTTCTGGTGGAAAAAGGCGTGGTAACTCTGATGGAAAATGAAATTTTATAATATCGTTGATGAGGAGGAAAATGTGATGACAAAGATTGATATTATTTCTGGTTTTTTGGGCGCAGGGAAGACAACTTTCATTAAAAAAATGTTGGAAGATGTGTTTCAAGGTGAAAAGATCGTACTGATCGAGAACGAATTTGGAGAAATTGGCATTGATGGTGGATTTCTTAAGGATTCTGGCATTGAAATCAGTGAGCTCAATTCTGGTTGTATCTGCTGTTCTCTGGTGGGAGATTTTGGCAAAAACCTACGGGAAGTCATGGAGCGATTTCATCCTGATCGAATTTTGATTGAACCATCAGGAGTGGGAAAATTATCAGATGTAATGAAATCCGTACAGGAAGTGGAAGCAGAAAATGAAGTGAAGCTGAATGGTCGTATTACGGTAGTCAATACAGCAAAGGCTACAAAGCAGATGAAAGCTTTTGGAGAGTTTTTTAACAATCAGATTGCATATGCTACTGTGATTGTGTTGAGCCGTACCCAGAATCTGAAGCCAGAGCAGACAGAGACTGTGGTGAAAGAAATCCGCAAAAAGAATGATAAGGCTGCAATCATTACGACTCCCTGGGATGAGATAGATGGAAAGCAGATTTACAAAGTAATTGAGCAGCAGAAGTCTCTGGAAGAAGAATTGATGGAAGCGCATCATTCGCAACATGAAGAGCACAGTACCTGTGGTTGTCATGACCATCATGAACACAGTGAATGTGGACATGAACATGGAGAGCATGAGCATAGTCATCATGAACACAGTGAATGTGGACATGGGCATGAACATAGTCATCATGAACATGAAGAACATGAGCATAACCATCATGAGCATAGTGAATGTGGACATGGGCATGAACATGGAGAGCATGAGAACAGTGAATGTGGGCATGAACATAGTCATCATGAACATGAAGAACATGAGCATAACCATCATGAACACAGTGAATGTGGACATGGGCATGAACATGGAGAGCATGAGCATAATCATCATGGGCATGGAGAGCACGAGCATCATGGACATGACCATTCTGAGCATGGGGAGAATTGTACTTGTGGCTGTCATGATCATCACCACCATCACCATCACGCAGATGAAGTATTTACGAGCTGGGGCAGGGAAACGCCGCATGTATTTGCAAAAGGAACCATTGAACATGCTATGAAAGTGTTCTGTGAGACAGAGGATTATGGAACGATTCTTCGGGCCAAAGGGATGGTGCCCTGTAAGGATGGAACCTGGATTTATTTTGACATGGTGGACGGTGAATATGAACTGCGTACTGGAGAGGCAGACTATACTGGAAGACTCTGTGTGATCGGTACGGAACTCCAGGAAGAAAAATTAGAAGGTTTGTTTGGGATTTCTTGATGATTGCTCAGAAAGAGATTTTTGCCTGGAAATTAGAAATGTAATAGGAAAGGGTGTGTGAAAATGGAGATTCCAGTATATTTGTTTTCGGGATTTATGGATAGCGGAAAAAGTTCCCTGATCAAAGAGACCTTGATAGACGGGGATTTTGGAGAAGGTGGAAAGACGCTGCTGATTCTATGTGAGGACGGGGAGGTAGAATTTGAGGAAGAGGAACTAGCGAAGGTTCACGCTTGTATGGCGGTGATTGAGGAAGAGGAATCCCTGACTACTGAGAAATTAGAGGAGTTTCAGCTTCAATATCAGCCAGATCAGGTATTTGTGGAATACAATGGAACTTGGCAGATGTCTACATTTCTGGAGATGGAATTGCCAAAGGACTGGATAGTGGTGCAGTCTCTTGCCACTGTGGATGCCACAACTTTTGAGATGTATTTAAATAATATGCGGGCTATGATTATGGAGCAGATTTTTGCCGCAGATGTGGTGATTATCAATCGCTGTGAGGATGATACCCCGAAAGGGAAGTTCCGCCGTTCCATTAAGATGATCAACCGAAAAGCGCAGATCGCTTATGAGCGGACAGACGGTACCATTGACGAGAATGATATGGAGGAGCTTCCCTATGATATGGATCAGGAGATCATAGAAATTTCGGATATGGATTATGGAATCTGGTATATGGATGCAATGGACGATCCCAGAAAATATGAGGGGAAGAAAGTGCAATTCCTGGCGCTGGTCTATCATCCTGAGAAGATGAAAAAGGGTGTGTTTGTGCCTGGACGATTTGCCATGACCTGCTGTGTGGATGATATCACCTTTATCGGTTTTAAGTGTAAATGTGATAAGGGAGAGGAAGCGCCACCACATAAGACATGGATTACCATCACAGCAGAGATGCACTATGAATTTGCATTGGAATATAAAGGAAAGGGACCAGTTCTATATGCTGTGGATATGAAACCAGCAGAACAGCCAGAGGATGAGCTGATTTATTTTAGTTGATGGAGGGCCGAAGTGTTTCAGAATTAAGTTTGTTCAATTCCCGTTTGTCAGTCAGGTACTGACAAATACAAAAATCAGGAGAGGAAAAGGCATGGAGTGAATGTCAGGCGGAAAACATGGTTTATAAAGAGTTTCAGGATTTAAAATTATCAGCACTGGGAATGGGAGCAATGCGCCTGCCCGTGATTGACGGCGACGATGCAAAGATCGACGAGGAAAAGAGTGCAGAGATGGTCGCCTATGCAATGGAACATGGAATCAATTACTATGATACGGCGTGGGGGTATCACAACGGGAATTCAGAACTGGTGATGGGAAAGCTCCTTGAGCGATATCCCAGGGAAAGTTTTTATCTTGCCAGTAAATTTCCAGGTTATGATTTGTCAAATATGGATAAGGTGGAGGAGATTTTTGAGCGCCAGCTTGAGAAGTGCAGGGTACAATATTTTGATTTTTATCTATTCCACAATGTCTGTGAGATGAATATTGATGCGTATTTGGATGATAAAAAGTATGGTATTTTTACATATCTGATGGAGCAAAAGAAAAAAGGACGTATTCGTCATCTAGGATTTTCAGCACATGCAAACTGTGATGATATGAAGCGTTTTCTGGCAGCATATGGGGAGCACATGGAGTTTTGTCAAATACAGTTAAATTGGTTGGATTGGACCTTCCAGAATGCCAGTAAAAAGGTGGAGCTCCTAAGAGAAAATCATATCCCTGTGTGGGTCATGGAGCCTTTGAGAGGCGGGAAGTTGTGTGCACTGTCACAGGAACATACCAATCAAATAAAGGCGATTCGGTCTCAAGAGACAGTGCCAGGCATGGCATTTCGGTTTATCCAGGCTTTGCCAGAGGTTATGGTAACACTTTCGGGAATGTCGAATTTTGAGCAGCTTAAGGAAAATATACAAACATTTGAGACGGAGCAGCCATTGAGTCAGGCAGAATTTGATGCATTGCTGCAAATTGCAGCACAAATGTTAAAGAAAAAAGTGCTTCCATGCACTGCATGTCGATATTGTGTAAGTCATTGTCCACAGGGTCTTGATATTCCTGCGCTTTTGGAGTTATACAATGAGCATAATTACTCAGATGGTGGATTTATTGCACCGATGGCTTTGGCCGCTGTGCCAGAGGAGAAAAAGCCCAGTGCCTGTGTGGGGTGTAGAAGCTGCGAGGCAGTCTGTCCTCAGCAGATTAAGATTTCAGAGGCTATGGCAGATTTTATAGCAAAAATGCAGTAATTGTTTTGGTGTCAGAAGAAAAAGATGATTTTACGGAATCATCTTTTTCTGTGGAAAAAATAAAAAAATTCAAATTTTTGAAGATAATGTGATTTCACCTTCGTTATAATAAACAGACAGATAGAAAAGGAGGCGGATAAAATCGATAAGGAAGAATATTTTGGTTATCTTTTAGATACTTATGAGCGATTGGTATTTTCCATTTGCTTGAAGATGACAGGAAACCAATTTGACGCGGAGGATCTTACCCAGGACACTTTTTTATCCATTTATAAAAATCTTGCCACCTTTCAAAGGGATTATGAAAAAGCGTGGGTATGCAGGATTGCCACAAATAAAGGACTGGATTTTCTCAAAAGTGCAGGAAGAAGAAGTGAACCAAAGGAGGATACATATTTTGAAGAATTGAAGGATCAATCGGCAAGTCCCGAAGAGACCTATTTACAACAGGAATCCAAGGAATATGTTTATACTATCTGTCAAAGCCTGAAAAGTCCTTACAAAGAAGTTGCAACGGAACATTTCTACCGGGAAAAAACGGCAAAAGAGATCGCTGCGGAGTCTGAAAAGGGAATTAAGACAGTACAGACTCAGATTTACCGGGCAAAGGGAATGATAAAAAAAATGATAGAAGGGAGGGCAATGCGATGACAGCAGGAAACCATGAAATAACGGTACAAAATAAGAACAGTTTGGAACAAGGACATATTTCCAAAACCCAATTCTGGAATTGGCAGGCGGGGCGTTTGGCGTCTACAGAAGAGGAAAGGTTTCTTGGGCATATTGGAACTTGTACTTATTGTGCGGGGCAGTTTGGAAATTGGATGGAAGAAGAATGCACTGGAATGGAAGATTTTATGAATCTTGCGCTGGAACCAGAAGATTCTGTGAGTACACCTCCTTTTTTGCTATCAAAATCACAAGATTCGATGGAAGATGGGCAAAAAACAGAGGGCGCAAGGCGAAAAAATGTCTCTTTGTTATCCGAGCCACCCGCCTATTTGAAGGAGGAAATTCTACGCAGAACCCGACAGATGGATGTGCAGGCGGCCATACACATTCGAGAGACTTCACGGCGCATGCAGTTTTGGATCTACAGTCTGAAGGTAGGGCTTGCAGTGATTTTGTCATTTTTCAAGTGGTCAAGTGGATTTTTCTCATTTTCCATGATTTTCAGTTTTCTTGCCATATTCCATGTCCTACAGTGG
>CAJTVT010000025.1 GCA_910580015.1 uncultured Lachnospiraceae bacterium | reverse complement strand
TACACGGTTGCAAAAGCGTAAACCGTCCGCAGGGTAAACCGCTCATGGGGAAGCATCCACTGGAAGATTCGCCGCACACAGAGCGAAAAAAAGCGAGGGCCCATGAGATGGAACATTTCAGAGGCTTCACTACCTATATCAGTTAACAGTCCCGCCACTTCCCTGTAAGGGATTGTGTATCGCTGTGACAGATATCGCATGGAGGCAGATAATTCACCGTCTGGCCCCCCAAATTGACTGATGATTACCTGTGCGATCTGGGGGTTGGTCTGGGTGATATTTATAGGATATTGCAATCGTTTTTCATAATTCCACATTTAGCAGTAACCTCCTTCCCAAGGCATAGGCTGAGTTGCCCACAGCCACATCTGATCGGGTTTCGCAGTGTCAATGGTGAGAGGGCCGTAGTTTTCCTCATATTCTTTCAGAGCCTTTGTGCGCACCTCGCGGAAATGATTAAAGTAAGCAATTGCCTGCTGGTCAGTGGGATGAGTGTCAAGATAAAGTACAATATCGTTGACGGCGAAGCTTACCATATTGATCCATTGAAATAGTTTTGCCTGTTCCATCTGATTTCCTCTCATTTCATACAGCCTCCTTTCCCATAAAAAGGTTTATTTAATTCTGGGAAAATCGTACCACACTGTAATGCCTTATCTGGTTCATAAGTTTCATTCATAAATTGCCAGGGGACATAAGCCATTGCGATTGCCATGCCAGCAAGAGGATCCGTTTTGTCTGAGCATGGATGATGTTTTGGCGGGTGATTTTTCATGGGGCGGGAGGCCATGTTCGGTGCATAAGCATTTGAAGTGTGAGGCCGTCTTTGATTGCATCCGCCACAGTCAGAAGACATAGTATAATTTGCCATATTTGTAGATCCTTTCTCATATATTTCTATTCCCTATACAATATGACAGAAATTATAAATGGTGTTATCGTCTTTTCGTTTCTTGTGTTGACAAAAATACACATTCCTATGAAATTTATAGCCTATACAAAGTCTAATGCCAACAGTAGTAGATAGATTTCCGAGATATTGGAAATATGATTCAGGCTATTGCGAATCAGAAATCGTTGAGATATAATTTAAACGTATAGAAGCACAAAGGAAGGCAAGGAATACAGAATGACAATTTTAGAAGGAACGGTCAGAAAGGTTTATATTGTAACAGATATTGTGATGAATGAGGCAATCATGCGCCGATTGGAGGCTCTTGGGATCAACAGCGGAACCAAGCTTCATATGATGAATCAGAAGAAAAATGGCACTGTGATTATCAAGGTGCGAGGTACTCGGTGGGCCATGGGCAGAGATATTGCAGGTGGCATCAAGGTAGTACCAGCAGAGGAAGGGGAGTCTCATGGAAACAATTAGAGTTGGTTTTGTGGGAAACCCGAACTGTGGGAAGACTACATTATTTAATGCCTATACTGGGGCGAATCTAAAAGTAGCAAATTGGCCAGGGGTAACAGTGGAGAAAATGGAGGGTGAGACCAGCTACAAAGGACAGAAGATAAAGCTGATTGACTTGCCAGGTATATACAGTCTGACGTCTTATTCGATAGAAGAGAAGGTATCTAGGCGTTGCATTATGGAACATGAGGTGGATGTGATTATCAATATTGTGGATGCATCTGCACTGGAGCGAAATCTCTATCTTACGATGCAGCTCTTAGAGTTGGGAAAGCCAGTAGTTTTGGCGTTGAATATGATGGATATTGTGGAAGAACGAGGCATGGAGATTGATCTTCATCGTTTGCCAGAAATGCTGGGAGGAATACCCGTAGTTCCAGTCTCTGCCAGAAAGCGCAGTGGGCTTGATGTACTCATGCATGCAGCAGTACATCATTTTGAGGAAAAACATCGGGCAAATGTGGTGCATTATGACAATAGCATCGAGGAAAAAATGAAAGATTTGGAGGAAATACTTCAGAATCAGTACCATATCAGAGAAAATGTGCGCTGGTATGCCATCAAATTGTTGGAACAAGATGAAGAAATTCGGGAACGGTTTCCATTGGAAGTTCCAGAGATCTTGGATAGAAGTTACGAAAAGGATATTATTAATCAAAAATATGACTACATAGAAGAGATCATGGAAGATACACTGTTTTATAAGTCAGAAAAGGCGGCATTTACAGATAAAATCGATCGGATGCTTACACACCCCATTTGGGGTATGCCTATTTTTTTTGGAGTGATGGCCATTGTATTTTTTCTTACCTTTTTTGTGGGAGATGGATTGAAAGGTGGCTTTGAAGTGATTTTAGATTCTATCTCCAACGGCGCAGGACAGCTTTTGGAACATCTGAAGGTAGCTCCCTGGATGATTTCTTTGGTGGTGGATGGAATTATTGCTGGCGTAGGCGGAATATTAACCTTTCTACCCAATATTTTTATTTTGTTCCTTGCACTGGCACTATTGGAGGACAGCGGTTATATGGCGAGAGTTGCCTATGTGATGGATGGGCTGATGGGACATTTAGGACTTTCAGGAAAAGCATTTCTTCCTATGGTGTTAGGCTTTGGCTGTACCGTTCCAGCGGTGATGGCGTCTCGCACCCTTGAAAAAGAATCAGACCGAAGAAGGACCATACTGATAACGCCCTTTATGTCTTGTTCTGCGAGACTTCCCATCTATGTGTTGTTTGCAGATATGTTTTTTGGAAAATATGCTATGTTGGCAGCATTTTCCATGTATTTTCTTGGAATGTTGACGGCCATAGTGACAGCATTGGTGATCCACCATTTGGAGACTCATACAGAACACCATACACTGCTCATTGAATTGCCAGAATATAAAACGCCAAATGCCAGAACCATTGCGATCTATGTGTGGGAAAAAATCAAAGATTATCTTACGAAAGCAGGTACGACTATTTTTATTGCTTCCATTATTATCTGGTTTTTATTGAACTTTGGTATACATGGTATGGTGGAGGAGGTGACCGACAGTTATGGAGCGATCCTGGGGCATTGGATGGAACCAATTTTGGCTCCTGCTGGGCTTGGCATGTGGCAAATTGGTGTTGCACTGATCTCCGGCATTTCTGCAAAGGAAGTAGTGGTTTCCAGTTTCTGTGTGTTGTTTGGGATTAACAATGTAAACTCAGCCGCGGGAATGGCGTCTATGACACAACAACTTGCCCAGGTGGGGTTTGGCCCATTAAATGCATATAGTATGATGGTATTTTGTCTTTTATATATTCCCTGTGCAGCCACCATTGGCACGATCCGAAGGGAAACACGATCTATGAAATTTACTTTAAAAATGATGGTATTTCAACTTTTGGCAGCTTGGATGGCATCCGTTTTTGTATATCAAATTGGAAGTTTGTTTTTTTAGGAAAAGTATTTTATGAAATACAAGGGAATCCCTTGCAAGAGAGAAGGGTGCCGTGTTAAAATACTGATAAATAGAAAAGAGAGAGGTATTTACGATGTATGCAGATGAAAATGTGATTCGAATCAAACATGATGTACTACATGAAGTGGCAAAGCTGGCGTTTGCCGGCGAATTGGATGCAAAAAGAGATCATATTGCACTGGAATTAATTCCAGGACCGAACCCTCAGTTCCGTTGCTGTATCTATAAGGAGAGGGAGATTATCAGACAGAGAGTACGGCTTGCGGAAGGCAAAGCGCCAGGAGCAGTGGATGACGGAAATGTGATTCAGGTAATCAGTTCCGCATGTGAGGATTGTCCCATTTCCAGTTATACGGTGACAGAGAATTGCCAGAACTGTATTGGAAAAGCATGTATTAGCGCATGTAAATTTGGCGCAATTTCCACAGGAAGGGAACGTTCCCATATTGACGCTTCCAAATGTAAGGAGTGTGGAAAATGTGCACAGGCTTGTCCATACAATGCTATCGCTCATTTAAAGAGACCATGCAAATATAGCTGTCCTGTGGATGCTATTACATATGACGAGCATGGAATTTCCATTATCGACAAAGAAAAATGTATTCGTTGTGGCAAGTGTATTCATAGCTGTCCATTTGGAGCGATCGGTTCCAAGACTTTTATCGTGGACGTTGTGGAAGCTTTGAAATCGGGCAGAAAAGTGTATGCCATGGCTGCACCTGCAACAGAGGGGCAGTTTGGCGCAGATATCACTATGGCTAGCTGGAGAAAAGCGATGAAAGAACTTGGCTTTGAGGATTTTTATGATGTTGGACTCGGTGGAGATATGACGGCTGCTTATGAAGCAGAGGAGTGGGCAGAAGCCTATAAGGATGGTAAGAAAAAAGTGACGTCTTGTTGTCCAGCTTTTGTAAATATGGTTCGGCAGCATTATCCTGAGTTGGCAGAATGCGTGTCTACCACAGTATCTCCTATGTGTGCGGTGTCCCGACTGATTAAGGCAAAGGATCCAGATGCCATTACTGTATTTATCGGACCATGCATTGCTAAGAAATCTGAGGTTTTAGATCAGAAAATTCCAGGAAATGCAGATTATGTGCTCACTTACAGTGAGATCCGTGCGATTATGAAAGCAAAAGATGTTACCTTGGAACCATGTGCCAATGACGATCAGATTGCATCTGTATACGGCAAACGGTTCGCAAACTCTGGCGGGGTTACAGAGGCTGTGCTGCAAAGTCTGAAAGAATCTGGAGATGAGATAAATGCTAAAGTTTGCAGGGCAAATGGAGCAGCAGATTGTAAGAAAGCCTTGCTGCTTTTGAGAGTTTCCAAACTTCCAGAAGACTTTATTGAAGGTATGATTTGTGATGGTGGCTGCGTAGGCGGACCAAGTGCATTCAATGACCAGGTTTCTTCCAGAAGAAATCGTGATACATTGATTTCACAGGCGGATGAGCGTGGTATCCATGAAAATCTTGACAACTATGAGATGGACACGTTCTCTATGCATCGGGAATAGAGGAGTTCAGTGGCAAGAGAGAGATACATGCTATGGCATTGTGCAGGGAGACAGTTATAACAAAGTCTTTCAGAAATCTATGAAATAAAATAAGGGCAGTGCGGCGTAAGCTGCGCTGCCCTTACTTATATTTGTATGTCGTTGCACTGTTTAAAATGATTGCACTGCAATCAAATATTAAGACGGAACCACGGACAGAATCGCATAGTTATCCGTTACTTTGAATAGGTATCTTTTAGTTTTTGAATATCTTTTTGATCAATCCATTCTTCAGAAAACCCACAAGAACAGCACAGATATCTGTGGACCAATATGGCAGAAAAAATAGTCCATCCCGTCTGAATGTTATTTCCACTTCCATATGGTCCGGATTTCCCTGGTATTTTAAGAATGTCACTGCCATTACATTTTGGACAAAGTTTCGTGTTTTTCATAGGAGACCTCCTTACAAATCTGTCAGAGCGAATTTCAACAGGTGTATTAGCCACAATTATATAGAAAAGCGCATATAAATACAATGACTAGCCATAAATTTTTCATTTTTACTTGACATTAAAATAAATTTATTATATTATTGTATTAAGTAAATAGTACAATAATACATACAGAAAGGAATGCCTATGAAAGAATTACTGAAAGTGCAGAACTTAAAGAAAACTTTTAAGATTTCAGCTAAGCAGCAGAAGATTCAGAGGACCAAAGAGCGCACAAAGGTGGCCGTGGATGGGCTGAGTTTTACTGCGTATGAAGGGGAAGTATTCGGATTGTTGGGGCCAAATGGTGCAGGTAAGACCACCACATTGCGGATGATGTCGGCGCTGATTAAGCCAGATCAGGGGGATGTGCTGGTAGATGGGTCCAGTGTGGTAAAGAATCCAAATGAAGTGCGCAGTAAGATTGGTTTCTTAACCAGCGAGCTTAAGTTGGAGGAGTTCTTTACACCCAATTATCTGTTTGATTTTTTCTCGGAATTGCATGGAGTAGAGAAGTCCGAGGCAGCTTCCAGAAAGCAGTGGCTGTTTGAGCGTTTTGGGATTACAAAGTTTGCAGAGGTGAAGGTGGGCAATCTTTCCACTGGTATGAAGCAGAAGGTGTCTCTGGTGGTGTCGATTGTACATGATCCAGATATTATTATTTTTGATGAACCAACGAATGGCCTGGACGTCCTGACCGCTAAGGTGGTAACAGATTTCTTGTTGGAGCTCAAACAACAGGGAAAGACCATTATCGTGTCAACCCATATTTTTAGTCTGATAGAGAAGATTTGTGACCGCGTGGGGGTTGTCATTGATGGGACGATGGTAGTCTGCGATACATTGGAAAAGCTCACCATGGAGAAGTCCCTGGAAGAGAAGTTTTTTGATATATATGCGGAAAGGGCAGGTGAGTCTTATGAAAAATAGTATTTTAACGGTGATGAAAAAAGAATTTACCCGTTTCTTTACCGATCGAAGAATGATATTGACTACATTGGTGATGCCAGGATTGATGATTTATATTGTGTATTCCTTTATGGGAACCGGGTTGCAGTCTCAATTTGAAACAGCAGAAGATTATACCGCTAAGATTTCTGTGGAAAACTTGCCTGAGAGCATTAGAGCTATGCAA
The DNA here is from genome assembly GCA_910580015.1 of uncultured Lachnospiraceae bacterium. Classification (GTDB taxonomy): domain Bacteria; phylum Bacillota; class Clostridia; order Lachnospirales; family Lachnospiraceae; genus Petralouisia. The sequence goes on along the minus strand of CAJTVT010000025.1, from coordinate 35,604 downwards.
GCACCCATAAGTTATACAGAGATTTCGCCAGATGAGACGGAACAGGCTCTGGAAGATCTAAAAAATGGAGAGGAAGACTGTGATCTTGTGGCAGTGTTCCCAGAGGATTTTGATGCGCAGGTGGCGGATTATGATGTGGCCGATAACACAGCAGCTCCGGCGATTAAGCTTTATTATAATTCTACCCAGAGCAATTCACAGTCTACCTATACGATGATGCGAGAAATTTTAGATGTTTATGAATCTGCGCTTGCCAATCGATTTGATATCAATCCAGGCGAAGAGACCTATGACATGGCGACGGAAGAAGACATGTCAGCGCAGGTATTTTCCATGATGGTACCGATGCTTTTGATGATATTCCTTTTCAGCGGATGTATGGCAGTAGCGCCAGAATCGATTGCAGGCGAGAAGGAGCGTGGAACTATAGCAACACTTTTGGTCACTCCAGTAAAGCGCAGCCATCTTGCCATTGGTAAAATTGTAAGTTTGAGTGTGATTGCTATTTTAAGCGGACTTTCTAGTTTTTTGGGCACGATGCTTTCCCTTCCAAAATTGATGGGGGATGGTGAGAGTGTGGATGCGAGTGTGTACAGTATCGGAGACTATGTTCTTACACTTTTGGTGATTTTGTCAACCGTACTGGTGATTATCACTTTGGTTTCCATTATCTCCGCTTTTGCAAAGAACGTGAAAGAGGCGACTGGATGGGTGACTCCAGTTATGATAATCTCTATGCTTTTAGGCGTTACCTCCATGGTAGAAAGTCTTTGTATGACGGAGCCAGTGTGGTTTTTAATCCCTCTTTATAACAGCGTACAGAGTATGAACGGGATCTTTTCTATGGAGCCAGATTTAGTAAATATTGCTGTGACAGTGGTGGCAAATATCATGTATGCCGGAGTAGGAGTTTTTGTTCTGGCGAAGATGTTTGACAACGAGAAGGTTATGTTCTCTAAATAAATTCTAAAGTTTCTATGGAACCTGCTGCATTACGTTTGAAACAACGGGTGCGCAGGTTCTTTTTCAAGTACAGCTTTCCCGTTCGATGAGATGGCATGGAAGTTCCAATCGGACAATTTCGGTATGTCCATTTTCTTTACGGTCCAAAAGAAGGTTCAATGCCAGATGGGCCATCTCTTTTTTGGGGATATTTATTGTGGTAAGCATGGGAGAGGTTTTTTCGGAGGCTGCAATATTGTCAATAGAGATGACAGAGGGCATGTAGCCTCTTTTCTTATGCTGTTTTAAAGCTTTCAGTACCCCGATAGCAGTTGTATCGTTGGCGCAGAAAATAGCAGAGGGCAGGGTTGTGTTAGAGTCAGAGTGGAGAATAGAACACATAATGTCATAGCCTTCTTTTAGTGTCTGTCTGCTGGGATAAATATTTTGATAATTGAGTGGAATTTTATGAGCCAATAGAGCCTGGTAATAACCGATATAACGAGATTCAAAGTTACAATCGCCGATATAAGCAATGTGCCGATGTCCCAGGGAGAATAAATATTCCACAGCTTTTATGGCAGCCACGGCGCCGTCACAGAATACCTCATCATACAGGTAATCTGTAGGATTTCGATCGATCCCCACAATACAGGCATATCTCTTTCGCAGCGCAGGGATCAAGGACTCTGGGCACTTTCCAAGAATGACCAGGCCTGTGTTATTTTTGCGAGAGATCAGAGCAGGTGAGATAATAGAAGTCTCTTTTCGGATATTTTCAGAGGACTTATAGGGAACCATGCTAGGAATAGAATTTTCTGTAATTGGCATCATAAAGTTATCTGGGTACAGTAGGTCGCCAAGGAGGCAGTTTCTACACAGAAGCTCTTCTTTGATATGTTGGAACAGCTCCTGAAAAAAAGGGTCTGTATCCATAGATTCAAAACGTGTGAGAAAGATGTCTGCCGTAAAAGGGGGCAAATCCCCTTTGCTACCCATTCGAAGAGTTCTGGCAGAGGCGTTTGGCAGATAGTTCAGCTCTTTCGCAATCTGCCAAATTTTTTCAGCAAGTCCAGGTTCATTGCAGGTATGCCCAGGCTGATTTAGTACACGAGATACCGTAGATACAGATGTACCAGCAAGTTTGGCAATTTTTTTTAGTGACAAGGTGATTTCTCCTTTCGGGTCATGTTTTTGGGTCATGTTTTGAGTTCTGTGCAAGCCAGAATCTTTTCGTAAAATTAGATACAAAGAGACTCCAAGAGTACAATCAGTTGCATGACAAAATGAAAACGTTTGCAAATAATTTGCGTAAATTTTATTAGGTAATCGTAGAGTAATGGCAGGGATAAATGATAATATAAGAAAAATATATCATGGACCTAAGAGAAAAGCAAGTGAAAACGTTTGCAAATTCAACGGTATGATAGATCAAGGTTTTTCGATACACTAATAAAAGATAAGAAATGCTCTGGCGGGCAGAGGTCAGGAGGAAGATAGATTATGATGAGAAAGAAAATACAGAAACTTTGTATCGTGGCATTGGCGGCAGTTTCCTTATTGGGAATAACAGGCTGTGGTGCCAAAGGCGAGGATTCAGAAGTATCGATTGGGTATTTTAATAATGTGACACATCCACAGGCCCTTTATATGAAATCTCAGAAGACATTGGAGGATAGTCTGGGAACGGATAAGAAAGTAAGATGGACTGCATTTAATGCAGGACCTGCGGAGGTGGAAGCATTGTTTTCTGGTGATATTGATATCGGATATATCGGTCCAGTTCCCGCAGTCAGTGCAAATGTAAAGAGTAAAGGAGACGTTGTAATACTTTCTGGTTCTTCTACAGGCGGTGCAATCTTGGTGAAGCGTCCAGAGGCAGGGATCGAGACCGTAGACGATTTGGATGGAAAGACCGTGGCGATTCCACAGATTGGCAATACACAACATCTCTCATTATTGAAGCTTCTGTCAGAGAATGGCTTAAAGCCAGTGTCTGAGGGAGGTACAGTGACAGTCAGCGCAGTGGCAAATGCGGATGTGGCAAATATGATGGAGCGAGGCGATGTGGATGCAGCTCTTGTGCCAGAACCTTGGGGAGCCACACTTTTGAAAGATGGAGCGGAGCTTTTGCTAGACTATGACGAATTTTATATGGAAGGCAAATATAATGTAGCGGTGGTAGTGGTGCGGAAAGAATTTATGGAGGAAAATCCAGAGGTAGTTGAGAAATTTTTGGCAGCACATGAAGCAGCATCCAAAGCGATCAATGAAGAGAAAGACAATGCCCTTTCCATTATCAATGAGGAATTAAAAAGTGCTACGGGAAAAGCTCTTGGTGAGGATATTATCTCAGAATCTTTTGAACGAATTGGTGTAACTACCGAATTGAATAAAGAATCTGTGTTGGATTTTGCTCAGATCAGTCAAGAACAGGGATTTATTGATGAACTGCCAGATGAGGCAGCGTTGTTTGCAGAATAAAAATGTATTTGGCTAAAATAGTCAGAATGGAGGAAAACAATGTCTTTGGTATTGCAAGGCTTGTGCAAGCGTTTTGATAATAGTGAAAAAGATACCTTACATGAGATAGATTTGGAAATAAAAACAGGAGAATTTGTCTGCATTGTCGGCGCTTCTGGATGCGGAAAGAGTACCTTGCTGAATCTGGTGGCAGGATTAGAGCAGCCCACACAGGGAAAGGTACTTTTAGATGGTAAGGAAGTGACAAAGCCAGGTGCGGACCGCACAGTGATGTTTCAGGAACATGGACTCTTTCCCTGGCTGACTGTTTTCGAAAATGTAAAATTTGGAATGAAATTGGCGGGGATTTCCAAACAGCAACAGGAAGAAAAGGCAAAACATTATCTGGAAATGATGAATCTTTGGGAATATCGAGATTACCCAATTCATCAGATCTCTGGTGGTATGCGTCAGAGGACAGCTTTGGCCAGATCTCTTACCATGGAGTCCAAGTTACTCTTGATGGATGAACCTTTTTCTGCGTTGGACAAGCAGACCTCTAACCGGTTGCGGGAGGAGCTGCAGCGGATTTGGATGGAGACGAAACAGACGATTTTATTTATTACTCACAGCGTGGAGGAAGCGGTTTACCTGGCGGATCGGGTAGTGGTGCTCTCTCCTGCCACTGGGAAAGTGACGGAAATTGTTACAGTAGAGTTACCTCGGCCAAGACATGTCTATGCATCTGAGTTTGTGGAATTGCGCCATAAGATTCTGGAAGAGGTTAGAGGGGAGGCAGTATAATGGGATTTCTAATATTTCTTGTGTTATTGATTGCTATTTGGCAGGGATGCTATTGGGTCGGCGTGGAGTTATTTGAGTGGTGGAAGCCTTATGCCATGCCATCTCCGATGGGAGTAGCCGAAAGTTTTCTGGATCTCTGCGAAGGTGGAAAATTGTTGGAAGCCACTGCAAATTCTCTGCTTCGAGGAATTGGTGGTTATGTGATTGCCTTGGTGGTAGGGGTGCTGCTTGGACTCTTGATTCATCGTTTTCATTATCTGCAAAAGAATTTAAAGCCACTGGTGTTGGGAATTCAGACCTTGCCCAGCGTTTGTTGGGTGCCTTTTTCTATTTTATGGTTTGGGCTATCCACCAAAGCGATTTTGTTTGTGGTGGTAATGGGTGCGGCCTTTAGTGTCGCTATCTCAGTGGACAATGCGATAAAGAATGTACAACCAATCTATACCAAGGCAGCATTGACTCTTGGAGCCAATAAAAATCAGCTTTATCGTTATGTGATTTTTCCTGCCTGCCTGCCGGAATTGGTAACTGGCATGAAACAGGGATGGTCCTTTGCATGGCGTGCATTGATGGCTGGTGAGGTAATGACCACCTCCGTAGGACTGGGACAGACTTTGATTATGGGGCGTGACTTGGCAGATATCAATCAGGTAATGCTTGTAATGCTGGTGATTGTTCTGGTTGGAATTGTGATTGACAAATTTATTTTTTCAGTTGCCGAACGACGGATTTTAAGCAGACGAGGGCTGACAGGAGGAAATTAAATAATAGTTTTAAAATTTCATTGATATCAAGTATTTTGATAAAAAGAGGCTGTTTCAAAATGCAGCTTATGTACAGTATATGGATGAGTTTCTTGTGTTCTGAAACCATATCCTGTATATAGCAGCTATTTTGCAACAGCCTCTTATTTTTGTATATTTAGCAGGGATCATTTGTTCCATATGGAGGGATGAATGACATTTCTATTTTTTCTAACCTGCATGTTGTTTTTTCTCTTTTCTCTGATTCTCTTCCTCTATTCCAAGAGAACGCAATACAATAGCCTTTCCTATTTCGTCCGTCATTCGGTAGGAAGTTATGATTTTCTTTTCTATATCGGATAAGAGAAAAGATTTATCTGTATATTCTCCTCTTACTAAATAATCCATCGTAACGCCGAAGTAATTGCAAAGTTTGCGTATGGTGGATAATTTTGTGTTTTCGTAACCTTTCTTATAAAATCCATCTATGGTGGTATATGGGATACCACTTTCTTTTGATAAAATGTGTTTGTTGATTCCGCGTGAATCCATCAAACTGTCTAATCTGTCTAAAAAGTCCATTGTGATACCTCTGTTTTTTCATTTATCATATCATCAATATTTTACTTTGTAAAGAAATAAAATACCGATACAGGGTAAAAAAATATTGACATATAACCCTGTGAAGTATATCATTAATAAAAAAGATACCTTATAGGGTAAAAATGAAAGGGGGATTACCATGTACGGGAATTTGGCAAGGGTTTTAAGGGAAAGAAAGATCACGATGAAGGCTTATGCGGAATTTCTGGGTGTGTCGGAAAAAACGATTCAGAACAAAATGAGCGGCAGGACAGAATTTACCTTGGATGAGGCGTTGAAAACTTGTTCCATTATTTGCCCCGAATATAAATTAGATTTTGTTTTTGAACGTACAGAAAACACCGTAATTTCAGCGTAACGTAGGATGAAAGGTGACAAAATACATATTTTTTAGCGTTTGTGTAGGCAGAACAAAAGGAGTATGGAACGGTACAAAATTATGATAAAAGACAGGAAAGGTCTGTATAAGGGAATGCATAATAAATTAATGAAGACGAAAACATTTTTTGAAAAGAATAAAGTATTTTTTTTATTTATATGTTTGCAAGTAATTGTTTTAATATTTTTAATCATAGGTTTATTTTTAGAAAGAAATGTTTTGGAAGTTCAATTAAAGAATGAAGAGGGGGAATTCGGTTATCAGGAGAATTTGACAGATCAGAGAAAAAGCAAAACTTTCCGCTCAGATAATTACAATATTTTGCCAGGGGCATATAAAGTATTTGTTAAATACTCTTCTGAAAAATCTGTCAATAATCCTTCTTATAGTTTAAAAGATACAACCGCTACAATTACGTTTGTGTCAAGCAGCAACCCATCTGCGATAAGTATGGATGAGATTGTCTTGGATGATGGACATAAGAATGCGGATGGAAGATTGTGGATTCATACTTTTCCCCAATTAAAAGACTTTGCGATGGAGATGACTTACCATGGGAAAGGGATTATTTCCGTGGAAAGCGTCGTATTGAGGGAACAGATTGTATACCGCTTTGTCAGAATCGTTAAATTTGTTTTAGTTGCAGCTTTATTTAATTTTTTATATCTTATGTTTGGAGCGAAGGGCATAGAGTTGCCCATTCACAGGAAAAAAGCGATTTTTGCTTTGATGGCGATCACATTGATTGCCAGTCTTCCAGTCTTTGCAGATTTTATTTTCAGGGGTCATGATATTTCTTTTCATATGCAAAGGATTGTGGCAGTGGCGGAAGAATTGGAACATCGTCAGGTTCCAGTGCGCATTATGTCAAATATGCTCAATGGCTATGGATATGCCAATTCTTTATTTTATTGTGATATTTTTTTGTATTTGCCAGCCATATTATATAATTTGATGCTGCCGCTTCGAACATGCTACCAGATTTATCTGTTCCTTGTTACTTTGATCACTTGTCTGATTAGTTACTTTGTTTTTTCCAAAATGACAAATAGCAGAGAATTAGGACTGGTTGGAACTATCATATATGTGTTTTCGTCGTACCGGTTTATCAATGTTTATGTCCGAGCAGCAGTGGGAGAATATACGGCAATGTGTTTCCTTCCACTTGTGATTTATGGGATGTGGCGTATTTATGGAAAAGAGAAGCCTGGATGGAGAGATTGGCTGCCCCTTTCTGTGGCGATGTCAGGGATTATACACTGCCACATTTTAACTGTTGAGATGGTTGTGTTGTTTCTGTTTTTGTATGTACTGTTCAATATAAAGAAAACGTTAGTTTGGGACAGATTCTTTGCATTGATGAAGGCGGCCGTTGTTGCATTGGGGATAAGTGCATGGTTTGTACTGCCGTTTTTGGATTCTATGCTCCATATGCCAGTTAATGTGAGTGAACGTATTAATAAAATACAAAATACAGGTTTATATCCAGTTCAAGTGTTTGGTTTGTTTTTACATGGAAACGGTCTGAATGTTCGTGGAGGGATGTCAGGCGAAATGCCGTTGGCAATCGGGATCACATATGTTGTGGGGATCGCCATTGCAAGTTATATATGTTTAAAAAGGAATGTATGGAAATTGGAAGGGAATCCTCACTATAAATTGTTAAGAGTAAGCTTCCTATATGGAATGTTGGCGTTGGTTCTGACACTGGAATGTGTACCATATAATAATATACAAAATATGTTTGGTGTTTTGGTTGCAAAAATTGTTGGCGTAGTTCAATTTAGCTGGCGCTATTTATCGGTTGTTACCATATTGTTTGCGATCATGATTGTAATGGCCTTATCAATACTAAAAAAGATGAAGTCTCAAGCATATAAAATTGGAATTGGATGTCTAATTGGTAGTCAAATTCTATTCACAGGAATTTTTTATTGGCAATATACGTATGCGGTGGATGAGAGCGCTTTTCATTTTGGTACCAGGGAACAGACGATGAAAATTGGAAAGGGAGAATATTTACCAGAGTTTGCACAAAAGGGGCCATTATACGTTGCAAATTGTGAAATTGTAGAAGGAGATGCAATTATTAATGATTATCAGCGCCTGAATGGGAAAGTAAGAATTAATTGTAAAAATGCTGGAGGTGTACAAGCGAAGATACTATTGCCAGTTTTAAATTATGATAATTATCATATACAAGATATGGAAACGGGTGTAGAAAATTTGATTGAGACAGGAGACAATGGAAGGATACAAATATCTCTCGCTCCTGGATATGAAGGGATATTGGAGTTGGAGTATGTTCCTCCATTTATGTGGAGAGTTGCGGAACTATTATCTTTGATTGTTATTCTTTCCATCATTGCTTTTGCTTGTAAATTTTGGTTTTTACGATAAGAAACATTTGGAATCTTTGAAGACAAAGATTGTAGAAGGAAAAAGAGTATAATGTTTGGCAAACACTGCTTGTCTCTATCAAAAGAGGAGATATGCAGTGTTTTTTATATGCCACTGGAGTCGATTTCTTTGTTATCTACAAATCCTGGCGGCCATACTGCCAAATTTTTGCCAATTTATTTCATTTTCAATGTCAAAATTCATTGAGAAGGACAAAATGCGTTGAGAGTGAAAAAGTAATCTTTGGTTAACAAAAAATGAAATTGTATTTATAATCTGACTTAGAGCAGTAGGAAGAAGGAATCAATAATGAGTGTAAATGTGTTAGTGACTCGTCCATCTATGCCTCCCATGGACGAATACATAGAAGAGATTAAAGATTTATGGGAGAGTTATTGGATAACAAATATGGGTGAAAAGCATCAAATACTACAATCGCAATTAAAAAGTTACTTGCAGTCAGACAATGTAGAACTAATGGTAAATGGTCATATGTCATTGGAGTTAACCCTTCAGGCCATGAAACTACAGGGAGAAGTTATTACAACACCGTATACCTTTGTTTCTACGACGCATGCAATTGTACGAAGCGGGTTGACGCCCGTATTTTGTGATGTAGATCCAGATACCTATACAATTGATACAGAGAAAATAGAAATGCTAATCACAGATTATACTTCTGCAATCCTTCCAGTGCATGTTTATGGAAACGTTTGCAATATAGAAGAGATACAGCGAATAGCAAATAAATATGATCTTAAAGTGATATATGATGCGTGTCATAGTTTTGGTGAGACTTATCATGACAAAGGTGTGGGAGCTTATGGCGATGCGTCATGTTTTAGTTTTCATGCCACAAAAGTATTTCATTCTATAGAAGGTGGAGCTGTTTGTTATAGAAACCAAGAATTAGGGAAACGTTTGGAGTATTTAAAAAATTTTGGCATAGATGGACCAGAGTCCGTTCAAGATATAGGGGCAAATGCTAAAATGAACGAATTTTCTGCCGCAATGGGAATTTGTAATTTAAGGCATATTGAGGAGGAAATACAAAAAAGAAAGAAAATAGATTGCAGATACAGAAGCCATTTAGAAGGAGTGAAAGGCATAAAGTTGAGACAAGAAGACAAAAATGTTCAATATAATTATGCATATTTTCCAGTGGTATTTGAGAAGGAATTTGGAGCAACCAGAAATGAAATCTTTGATGCACTGGCACGAGAGGGAATTGTGACAAGGAAGTATTTTTATCCCATTACCAATTCATTGGAATGTTACCACAGAAGATTTGATGCAACCAAAACGCCAAATGCACTTTACATATCAAAACATGTACTTACGCTTCCAATCTACTCAGATCTTTCCATTGATCAGGTTGACTGTATTTGTGAAATTATTTTAAAAATGCAAAGGAAAAGCCTGTATGGAACATTGGAACATTAGTTTTGAAAAATTACATTGATAGAAAGGAAACTACCATGTTAGAAAAAATAGGAAGACAGCAGAGGGATTTTTTGCAATTTTGCAAGAAAGTCATTGTCTTACTGGAAAAGATAGAAACATCAGATGATACATTAAAAAAGATATACATCACAGAAAGCGCTGAATTTTTAAAAGCAATGAAAGAATCCATATTGGAAAATGTAAAAGTATTTGGTGATATGGATGACTGCTTTTTGGTTCAAGATATCAATTATGAAGGTGAATATGCATCCTGGACAGAGGATATTGGTTATGAAAATGCATGTAAATACGTGAAAAGTTTGACAAAAGTTGTGCGAAATATCATTGAAATTAGCAAACATTTGGAACGAAAGAAATGTCCATGTTGTCAGGATATGGTATATTTTGTTCCATATTCTGGGCAATTTTTAGAAATGTATAACATAAAAAACACATTACCAGAATGTTATCCCTCAGAAGAGACAATATGTCCAAATTGTATGAGTAATGACAGAGATAGGGTGCTCATCTATTTTCTAAAAAAGATGGGACTGGATACAGGGAATAGACCTGTAAAGGTGCTTCAGCTTACGTCTTCGAAAGCTATAGCACATTGGATTAATGCAGAATGTCCTACGGTCATATATCAATCTGTGGATATTGATTGGAAAGATGAAATAATTTTAGAGGTTTCACAAATAGCAGAATTGCCTGATAAGAGTTATGATTTTATTTTTTGTACAAACATACTGCTCTATGGAAAATCAGAAGATATCTTGGCAGATGAGTTGAAGCGAATCTTAAAGCCAGATGGATTGTGTTTGTTTTCAGAACCATGTTCCGTTATGCCTGGAAACAGGGAGGAAGGAGAAGATTTCATGAATTTGGGATTCATGAAAAAGTTTATGGACGAAGGATTCATGATTCACAAAATGACACAAGATATGGTTCCAGACGATGCTTTTGCAGAGCAAACAGTGTTGTATATTTTAACAAGAATAAAAAAAGATATGGATGACATTTTTTCACAGATGGTTGCTAAGCGGTATGATGATAACATGGAAAATCCGTTGGTTAGTGTAATCATGAGCGTTTATAACCATGAAAAATATGTATCTCAGGCAATTGAAAGCGTTTTAAATCAAAGCTATGAAAATATCGAATTTTTAGTAGCAGATGATGGTTCCATGGATCGATCTGTGGATGAAATTTTAAAATTTGAAGATCGAATCGATCAAATACATTTGTTTGAAGAAAACGGTTTTGGGCGCATACCATTTTTGTTGTCTATTGCCAAAGGAAAGTATATTGCGGTATTAGATTCGGATGATTATTGGGAATTAGATAAAATAGAAAGACAAGTATTATATATGGAAACACATTCTGCGTGTGGAGCATGTTTTACAAGTGTACAGTTCATAGATGCGAATGATGAAGAAATGGACAGGCAAGTGTTTGCAGTAGAGAACAGAACTTCAGCCGAATGGATAAACTATTTTTATCACCATGGGAATGTGCTTGCATATCCTTCAGTAATGATTAAAAAGGAGCTTCACAGAAACGTGATGAACCATGCGTCAAATTTTAGTATCTTGCCAGATTTTGTTATGTGGCTGCATGTGGCGCTAGACAATGATATTTATTTGATGGAAAGAGAGTCTCTCTATTACAGATGGCATGGTCTAAATGACAGTCGAATAACAGGAAACAGAGCAAAAAATGAATATTTCGAGTTATGCTATTGTTGGTTGGAAATAATCAAAAAGATGGATGACGCATTGTTTTTAAAAGTGTTTCGAGAAGAATTGATAGATCCGAATGTGAAAGAACCAAGAGAAATATTATGTGAAAAAGCCTTGATTTTATTAAGATCACCAGGAGCAAATGATAGGCTTGCAGGGTTGTTTTATGTGTATGAATTATTATCCGATCCAGAGAACAAGAAAATTATGCAGGAAAAATATCATATAGGTAGACGAGAAATTTTTGAAATATTAGATGGTATAGAGACAATATAAATTGTGGGAAGGTTGCAAAAGATGAAAAAACTTTTCATATTGGGAGGCGCTTATTCACAGGTGTCTGCGATAAAAAGAGCAAAAGAATTAGGCTATTATGTTATTACATGTGATTATCTTCCAGAAAATCCTGGGCACAAATATTCGGATGAATATATTAATATAAGTACAACAGACAGTAAAAAGATACTTTCTGTTTGTGAGGAAATAGAGATTGACGGAATCATCGCATATGGTTCGGATCCTGGCGCTGTGACGGCAGCATATGTAGCTGATAAGCTTCATTTAAAGGGTGGTGGATTGTCAGCAACACAGATTCTTGCGAGAAAAGACAAGTTTAGAAAATTTCAAAACGAGAATCAAATGAATGCGCCTGCTTTTGTATGTTGTTCGCAAGAAGCAGAGGTGGAGAACATTTTAGATTTTATGTTGCCATGTATTGTGAAGCCAGTAGATTCTTCTGGTAGCAAAGGAATTACAATTGTGGATGATCCAGGCGATCTGAAACAAGCTTTCAAGTATGCCATAGGTTTTTCAAGGATAGGAAAAGTTATATTTGAAGAATATATTCATACGAAATATCATCAATTGCATGGAGATGGGATAGTGATCAATGGTGAACTTATTTTTATGGAGCTTGGTGAGCAGAGATTTCGAGATTGTGTTCCCATAGGTAGTTCATGTCCAGCAAATGTTAGCGATGATATAAAGGAATCTGCATGGAATGAGGTTAGGAACCATATTAAAAAATGTGGTTTTCAGACAGGCGGCATAAATGTTGAATTGAGAATTTCTTTAGAAGGAAAAATTTATATAATTGAGATAGGGCCAAGAACCGGAGGCAATTATATCCCAGAGTTAATGCAAACAGCTACTGGTTATGATGAAATATCTGCATCATTGCACTTGGCAATGGGGGAATTTGATATAAGTTCCAGAAGAGCACAAATGCAGTATTGTTTTCAATATATTATTGGTTCACATGAGGATGGAATTTTTGACAAAGTATATCTATCGGAAGAGATAGAAGAGCAAATAGAGTTCTTGTGGATACATAAAAAGAGAGGGGAAAAAGTGTTTGATTATAGAAATAGCTCTGGGGTTGTAGGCGTGGCGATTATTAAGTTTCAAACTAGACAAGAAATGGACCGCATAATAGGAACAATTGACGATTATATCAGAGTTGAAGTGACGGAGGAAAAACATGAAATTAAATAAGATGACAATAAGTATTACACTAGCATTGTTCCTAAGCGTTATTTGCGGAATTTTGTTGCAGGACCATACGGATTGGGCTAACAATATTTCTTTTCTTGGCACTATATATGTAAATCTTATCAAAATGATTATGCTTCCATTAGTGTTTACGTCACTGGTATTAGGTGTATCGAGTATGGATAACTTAAAAAAGCTCGGTAAAATAGGAGTGTCTGCCATCGCAATCTTTATGATGACAACTGCGGTTGCAGTTGTTATTGGTCTTTGCCTATCTCTTGTCTTTCAGCCTGGAATTGGGATTGAACTTACGGCAGAATCCTATGAAATCAATGAATTTCCCAGTGTAATAGATACGATTGTTGGCATTGTTCCGAGTAACCCATTTGAATCCTTTGTGAACGGAAATATGCTTCAAGTCATATTTTTCTCTATTATTTTGGGGATAGGAATTGTAGTTGCAAAAGATAAGGGAGAGCCGCTTAGGAAGATCCTGGATTCTATATTTGAGATAATGAGTATAGTGACGAGAGGGGTTATGTATCTTACGCCAGTTGGGATCGTTGGATTAATGGTACCAGCAGTTGCCAATAATGGAGTCAAAGTGCTGTTACCTTTATTAAAATTGGTACTGGTATTTTATGCAGCTACCGTGATCCATATCTGCATTGTGTATTTTGGAATGCTCAAAGTAGGGTGTAAAATGTCAGTCAAAAAATTTCTAAACGGAATGTTGCAAGCACAGGTTATCGCATTTACAACTTGCAGTTCAGCAGCAGCATTACCAGTTTCTTTAAAATGTATACAAGAGAATTTAAAAATATCAAAAGAAGTGAGTAGTTTTGTTTTACCTTTAGGTTCAACAGTAAATATGGATGGAAATGCACTATATCAAGGGATTGTTGCATTGTTTATTGCGCAGGCTTATGGAGTTGACTTGACGATTTCGAGTATGTTGATGGTTATTTTAACAGGAACATTGGCGTCCATAGGAGCTTCGGGAGTTCCAGGAGCAGGCATGATTGTATTGAGTATGGTGTTGCTTTCCGTGGGACTTCCGGTAGATGGAATTGCCTTGGTTGCGGGCATAGACCGAATATTGGATATGGGAAGGACTTTAGTAAATGTAACAGGAGATGCCACCACCGCATGTATGGTGGAACGAATGGTAAATAAAAATATTTAGAGATATGCATGGATGGGATGTGGCTGTATGAAAGAAATTGGAGGTTATATTGAGTTAGATACCTATACAGGCAGAGAATATCATGAAGGTGCATTGGCATTAAATAGTGGAAGGAATGCACTGATCTATTTGATTCGGGCAAAACAGATGAAAAAATTGTATCTGCCATACTATTGTTGTAGTTCCATCTTTGATTCCTGTAAAAAAGAGTCTGTAGATATTTCTTATTATCCGATAGATAAAAGTTTAAGGCCAATTTTACAAAAGGAACTTGAAAAGGATCAATGGCTGTATATCATTAATTACTATGGTCAATTAAGTAATCAAGAGATTGCCGACTATAAAGAACAATATCAGAGGGTGATTGTTGATTCTGCCCAGGCATTTTATCAGCCCTTTGTTCCAGGAGTTGATACCATATATACATGTAGAAAATTTTTTGGTGTGGCTGATGGCGCATATCTGTATACAGATGCAGAAGAAATTTCATTGGAAAGAGGATGTTCCTATGATAAAATGCTTTTTTTACATGGACGATATGAAAAAACTGCGAATGAGTTTTATGGTGGGTATGTGGAAAATAACAGACGAATGCAGACAGAACCATTACAATTAATGTCCAAACTCACACAGAATCTTTTAAGAGGGTTGGATTATGATAGAATTGCAGAAGTCAGAGAAAACAATTTTAGATATTTACATCATGTACTTGAAAAAATAAATGAGATTAATGTGATAATTCCATATGGTGCTTTTGCCTATCCACTTTATGTGAAAAATGGCAAATTGATCAGGGAGGCGCTTCGAAAAAAGAGAATATATATTCCTGTGTTATGGCCAAATGTACGTAATATGTGCAAAAAATCAGAATTTGAGTACGATTTGACATGGAATCTGCTGCCTTTACCAGTAGATCAGAGGTATGACAGGAGTGATATGGATGTTATTTTGACTACCTTAGGAGAATTGCTGATTGAGAATTGTGGAATGGAGGTTAGAAAAAATGAAAAAAATGTTAATGCTAGGAACGAGTTATGGAAGTATTGAAATGATTCGTTATGCAAAGGCAAAAGGAGCATATACCATCGTTACAGATTACCTAAAACCTGAAAAATCCATTGCAAAATTTGAGGCAGATGAATATTGGATGACGAATACTGCCGATTTAGATCAGTTGGAGGAAAAGTGCAGAAAAGAACAAATTAACGCTATTATTTGTGGTATCAGTGAATTTAATCTCGAAATGTGTATGAAACTTTGCAATCGTTTGGGTTTGCCATGCTATTGTAATGAGGAAGCTTGGAGTTATTCCAGAGATAAAGAAAAATTTAAGACACTTTGTAAAAAATTGGGGGTGCCAGTAGCCGCTGATTATTTTTTGTCTAATGCATTGACACAAAAAGAATTAGAAAATGTTGTCTATCCGGTTGTTGTCAAACCTGTCGATATGAGCGGAAATAGGGGAATTAGTTTTTGCAATCATGCTGAGGAATTAGTGAAAGCGTATCATCATGCAAAAGCAGTGTCAAAGAGCGATAAGATCATTGTAGAGAGAATGTTACATGGAAAAGAATGGTATGCGTATTATGCAATGGCAGAAGGTAAGATTTCGTTGGTTGCTTTGAATGCGATGCATTCCCAGCCAGGAGAACCTCGAAATTGTTATTCTATCACGACAACCGTTTCTGATAATGTGGAGCGTTATGTAAAAGAAGTAAATCCCAGTGTGATCAAACTCTTAGAAAAAGTAGGATGTAGAGAAGGGGTTGGATGGGTTCAGTTTATGTTAGATGAGGATGGAAGTTTTTACATACTTGAAATGGGTTATCGGTTAGATGGGGATATGATGTTTATTCCACATCGTGAAGTCTGTGGCTTTGATTCTGTGGCGTGGCTTGTTGATTATGCGTTTGGAGAAAAGAACGATCCCAAAGATCTGCCTCAAAATCAGTTGCATGCCTTTGTAAAGTGTGGGGTCGGGTATATGTTATGGACGAATAAACAAGGTACGATTGCAGATATGCAGGGATTTGACGAGGTGGCCAATTGGCCAGAGGTTCAGCTTGTGGAGTCGTTGGCGCAGGTTGGAGATACCATTACGCTTCACCGTTCACTCGGAAACATAATGTTTACGGCTGACAATTGCAATGAAATGTGTAGTTTGATTGAAAAAATCAATCGAACAGTCCGGATCTTAAATACAGCAGGTGAGGATGTCATCATACATTATGATAATTTTGCGTATTTGACAGAGATATATCAGAAAGGGTTGCGTGAGAGAGATGAATTCTAAGAGAGAAAGGAATTCTAAATTAGATTATAAGCGATTTCTGCCAACGGTAATCATTATTGTGATAGTATTGTCCATTGTAGTAATTTATCTGGAAGAAGTACGCTTGGTGGTGGAGCATTTGTATTCCATATGTGCGGGAACGTTTGGCTGGATTTTTATTTTGGCAAATTTATGTGCTTTACTTTTTTCTGTGTGGATTATACTTGGGCCGTATAAAAATATTCGGATTGGCGGTTTGAATGCAAAACCAGAGTATAGTACATTTTCATGGATTACTATGATGTTTACTACAAGCTGTAGTGCAGGGCTTATTGTATTTGGTTTTATTGAACCCATTTATTACGCCGCTTTGAATATACCGATGCATGGTGAGGCATATACGGTACAAACATATGAATATGCTCAAATGTATGCACATTATCATTGGGGAATAAATGCATGGTCATTATACGTACCAGCAACGATAGCGATTGCATATGGGATCTACAATCGAAATAAAAACAATATACGGATGAGTTTGGCATATGATGCAACGGGGAACAGGAATGGTGGGAACATAGGTAGCTATATGATAGACATGGTTTCCTTATTTGGTGTTGTGATGGCTCCTACTACATCAATGGGATTAGGTATGCCTCTGTTAACAGGTATCATTCAAGAAATATGTGGGATTCCACAGCAATATGAACAAATAATACAAATATCAATTTTGATCCTGTGGATGGCTGTATTTGGAACGAGTGTGTGTCTTGGTATCAACAAAGGAATAAAAAATTTAAGTAATATCAATGCAATATCTGCGTTTGTCTTTATGGGAATTGTGGGAATATTAGCTGGTGCTTTCTATATATTTAGAGCAGAAATTAATACTGTCGGTATGTATATACAGAATTTTGTCCGAATGGTTACATATACAGATCCATATGGAGATGGGGTTTTTGTTCAAAAATGGACCATATGGTATTGGGCTTGGTTGATTGTGTATATGCCTCTTATGGGTATATTTAACGCACGAATTTCGAAAGGAAGAACGCTAAGACAGGTTGCTCTAGGCCAAATGATCTGGTGTAGTTTGGGATGTTGGATTGCAATGATGACATTGGGAAATTATAGTATCAAGTTACAGATGTCGGGAAATTTGGATATCGCATCTGTTTTAGAGGGACAGGGGCAAGCAGCCGCCATTCTAGAGATCTTAAAAACGATGCCTTACCCGAAAATAATGATGGCGGCATTGGGAATCATATGTCTTATATTTATGGCAACAACGGTTGATTCAAGTTCATTTGTAGCTGCTGAAATGACAACAAAAGGCAATGGCATTCACACATTGGCCTCAAGAAGTAGTAGAGTAATCTGGGCCGTAGTTATCTGTGCAGTTACAGTGGTACTACTGAAAGTAGGAGGATTCGATGTGGTGCAAGTTTTAGCAATATTAACGGGATTGCCCTTGGCATTTGTTATGTTTATTGTGATCATTTGTACAGTCAGGACATTGAGGAAAGAAAGTAATGAAAACACGCAGTGAGGATGTAAATTTGTATGCTGTGTAGTATATTTCGTCTTTTCCGACAATAAGAGTAGTGACAGCGCTGAAAGACAAAGCGTTATGTTTCATGGGAATAGATATAAATTTAAATGTCAAAGTTGTCCGTGCTTGCTTTTGCTTGTAAATTTTGGATTGGTAGTATATAATAGGCAGAAGTGAAGCAAGTAAAGGAGAATGACAATGAGTAAAGTACGAACAAGATATGCGCCAAGTCCTACAGGTAAAATGCATGTGGGAAATCTGCGGTCTGCATTGTATGAGTTTCTGATTGCAAAACATGCTGGAGGAGAGTTTATGCTCCGAATTGAGGATACCGATCAGGAACGTTTTGTGGAGGGTGCGACAGAGATTATTTACCGTACCTTGGATCAAGCGGGATTAAAACATGATGAAGGCCCAGACAGGGACGGCGGCTATGGTCCTTATGTGCAGAGCGAGCGCATGAAGAGCGGAATTTATATGAAATATGCCAAGGAGTTGGTGGAACGAGGAGAGGCTTATTACTGTTTCTGTGACAAGGAACGTCTGGAATCTTTGAAGACCGAGATTGTAGAAGGAAAAGAGATTATGATGTATGACAAACACTGTCTGTCTCTGTCCAAGGAGGAGATAGAGGCGAACTTGGCCGCAGGAACACCTTTTGTCATCCGTCAGAATATTCCAAAAGAGGGGACTACAACGTTTCATGACGAGTTGTATGGAGATATCACAGTGGAAAATGCGGAGTTGGATGATATGATCTTGATCAAATCGGACGGTTATCCCACCTACAATTTTGCCAATGTGGTAGATGACCATACCATGAATATTACGCATGTGGTACGTGGAAATGAATATCTGTCTTCCTCCCCCAAATATCAGAGGTTATATGACGCTTTTGGCTGGGAATCCCCAGTGTATATTCATCTGCCGTTGATTACAGATGAGAATCATAAGAAATTGTCGAAGCGAAGTGGACATGCTTCCTTTGAAGATTTAATAGAACAGGGATTTTTGACAGAAGCAGTGGTGAATTATATTGCGCTTTTGGGATGGAGTCCAGATGAGAATCGAGAGATCTTCACCCTGGAAGAGTTGATCCGAGATTTTGACTATCATCGAATCAGTAAGTCCCCAGCAGTATTTGATATTGTAAAGCTGAAATGGATGAATGGGGAATATCTAAAAGCCATGGATTTTGACAAATTCTTTGAGATGGCTGAGCCCTATATCCGTAAATGTTTGACGAAAGAATACGATCTGAAGAAAATTGCAGCAATGGTAAAGACCAGAATAGAGATTTTTCCAGATATTGCAGATCACATTGATTTCTTTGAGGAAGTGCCAGAGTATGACTGTGCTATGTATGCTCATAAGAAAATGAAGACAACACCAGAATCTTCTTTGGAAGTCTTGAAAGAGTTGATTCCCATATTTGAGAATCAGGAAGATTATTCTAATGACGCATTGTATGAAACACTCTGTAACTATGTGGCAGATAAGGGTTGCAAAAACGGCTATGCCATGTGGCCAGTGCGAACTGCGGTCTCAGGGAAGCAGATGACGCCTGGAGGTGCGACAGAACTTATGGAAGTGCTTGGAAAAGAAGAATCTTTGTCAAGACTGCGGACAGCAGTGGATAAGCTTACCGCAGATTTGGCAAATAAGGAATAAATCTATGAGTCTTAATCAGTCTCAGACGGAGGCAGTCAGACATACTACCGGACCTATGCTAGTATTGGCGGGTCCGGGGTCTGGCAAGACTACCGTCATCACAGAACGAACAAAGTATCTCATTCAAAATCATGGTGTCGATCCCAGTCATATTCTTGTTATCACATTTACCAAGGCAGCGGCAGCCGAGATGAAGGAACGGTTTTGGCGTCTGATGGGGCAGAAAAGATATCCAGTCACTTTTGGGACGTTTCATGCCGTATTTTTTCAGATTCTAAAACATGCCTATGGCTTTCACAGCGGAAATATTGCAAGAGAAGAGCAGCGTTTTCAATTTATGCAGGAGATTGTCCAGAAGATGGGCTTGGAATATGAGGATGAAAATGAGTTTATTGGTGATCTGCTGGGTGAAGTGGGTTTGATGAAAAATACAGGGATTTCGCTGGAACATTATTATCCAAAAAATTGCGCCAAAGAGATTTTCGAACAGATTTACCAGGGGTATGAACAGCGGATGCGTGCGCACAGGTTGATTGATTTTGATGATATGCTGGTGTACTGTCAGGAATTGCTGGCTCAAAGGAAAGATATTTTATCGGCGTGGCAACAGAAGTTTGAATATATTCTGATTGATGAATTTCAGGATATCAATAAGGTCCAGTTTGATATCATTAAAATGCTTGCCAGACCACAGGATAATCTGTTTGCCGTGGGAGATGACGATCAGTCCATTTATCGGTTTCGGGGAGCTAAGCCAGAATTGATGTTGGGATTTGAGAAATCATACCCAGAAGCCAAAAGGGTGCTTTTGGATGTGAATTATCGTTGTCCCAGAGAGGTAGTAGAGTCATCTTTGCGCTTGATTTCCCATAATTCGCAGCGTTTTGAAAAGAAAATCCATGCCAGTGATCCGCAAATCTATATGCCAAAGGGGACAGACAATCACAACAGAGTGTATTACCATCTCTGGAATGGACAGCAGGAAGAGGGGAACGCAATTGTTCGCCATATTTTTGATTGTTGTAAACGGGGATTAACGTACAATGACTGTGTGGTGTTATTTCGCACCAATACGCAGCCCAGGCTATTTATGTCCCAGCTCATGGCTTACAACATTCCGTTTCGTACCCGTGATAATATTCCAAATCTCTATGAACATTGGATTACCCGCGATATTTTAACATATGTGCGGCTTGCAGGAGGAAATCACAGCCGAAAGGATATTTTGAAAATCATGAACCGTCCCAATCGTTATATTACCAGGGAAAGTGTGGAGGATGAGACGGTGGATTTTGTCGCATGGGCGGATTATTTTTACGATAAAAAACAACATTGGGTGGCTGAGCGGATTGAACAATTGGAGGCGGATCTTCGAGTGATTCGCAGGCTTGGTCCTTATGCGGCGATAAACTATATTCGTATGGGGATCGGGTATGAAGGGTTCCTCCAAGAATATGCCAGTTCCCGTAGGATCAACAAAGAACAGTTGTTGGAAGTGTTGGATGAGCTGCAAGATGGCGCAAAAGAATTTTCAACGTTTGATGCCTGGTTTTCCCATATGGAGGAATATACCAAGGAGCTTAAGAATCAGAAGCAGCAACAGGAACTGTTGACAGATTGTGTGTCTCTTGCCACCTTGCACAGCGCGAAAGGATTGGAATATCCTGTAGTACATATTTTGGATGTAAATGAGGATTTGATGCCATATAAGAAAGCTGTCTTGGACGCAGAACTTCAGGAGGAGCGAAGGATGTTCTATGTGGGGGTTACACGTGCAAAACAGGAGCTTCATATTCACAGTGTTAAGAAGTTTAATGGGAGAGAAGTAGATATCTCCAGATTTATAGCAGAAATGCAAGGCCCATAATTTGTGATAGATTTTTGTGGGTGGCTTATAGAAAAAGAACATTCCAACCTTTGCAGGTGAGAATGTTCTTTTTGATTCAGAGTGTGAAAATATTAATCATCATCTAAGAGAGCCTCCCATTCGGCTTCGTCCAGAAGTTCGTCGAATCGTTCGGCCACAGCTTCGAATTCTTCCTCGCTGTCAATATTTTCAAGGCTTGGAGTTCCTTCCGAGTCTTCAGAGAATCGGTAGATAAATACCTCTCCTTCTTGATTTTCTTCCCCACTTTCATCTAAGGGCAGCAGAGCAATATAATCCTGATCATCTAATTCAAAAATGGTGAGAATTTTGCACTCGATTTCTGAATCATCATCCAGGGACAGTGTGACACGGACATCATCCATATCGTCCTCGTCTACGCTGCTGAGAGGAGCAGTATTAGGGGTATCACTCATATTTTATTACCTCGTTCTTTCTGATTGTGTATCATTTTTATATAATGGCCTGGATATGAAGATCTGGGCGTTTCATCAGGTCAATATATTCATTGTTGGTGAGACGGATCAGCGGACGTGACAGTCGGCGTTGATTGATCATAAGGACATTTCCAATAGAACCGTCGTTTAACAGGACAGAATTGCCCATATAGGAATCAATAATATGGGTCAGGAAAGTTAAAATGTACTCTGTCTCATATTTTTCCAATCCTTCCCGTTCAAAGGTCGCGATCACCTCAAAGGGACATAAGCCCTTCCGGTAACAGCGATTGGAAGTCATGGCGTCGTATACATCAGCGATTGCCAGGATTTTTGCAAATTCAGAGATCTCTGTTCTCTGTAGTCCAGAAGGATAACCGCTGCCATCGCACCGTTCATGATGCATAAGTGCTGCTTCCTGAATACGGCTGTCAAGCGACTGAGAAGCCAAAAGTTTAGCTCCGGCTGTTGGATGACGTTTTACCTCAGCATACTCCAGAGGGGTAAGAGGACCAGGCTTTAGTAGAACCTTTGTATTGATAACACATTTACCGATATCATGAAGAAGTCCTGCAAGCGTTAAAATATCTAGATCATCCTCCGATAAATGGAGCCATCCCCCCAACATACGTGATATTAATGCCACATTTACACTGTGGGCAAACGTAGAATCATCAATCTGGCGCATATTATGTAACATATCGAATACAGACAGTGAGGTCAGATGATTCGTATAGAGGCTGCTCACCTGCTGAATCAGAGAATTAGAATCTACATCTGCATTCTTGGTAATCACGTCATTGATAGAAGATTTCAAAAGATTTGTTTTCTTATTGTAATCAACTTTAAACATATGAAATTCTTTGCTTTTGCGCAGTTTCTGAGAATAGGTAGTAAATTCTTCCTGCTCAGGAGGGGTTATTTGCTCTGCATCCGAGGGCTCCTCTTGAATATTTACCCATTCAATACCATAGAATTCCAAACGGGAAATCTGCTGCGAGGTTAGAAGGGAATGGGCAGGAAGTATCATTTGTCCGCTTTTGCTGAAAACAGGCATTGCATTGACTGTGCCTGGCAGCAAATCTTTTATCGCTGTTTTAATCATAGTTGCCTCCCTTTTATTGCATATGTGCTCTCGGAATCTTACTTATACCTGCTTTTATGGTTGAATTTCCGCCAAATGCAAAGATATTTAGCAACGCACCATCCAAGTAGTCTCATAGATGTGTGCACATCTGACAAAAAATCTTATCACGAAATCAGACACTAAGAGAATCCGAGAATACATTTGCTTGTGTACTGTCTGTTGTATCTGCTTTTTTCCTAAGTATAGGATAACATAATTAGGAAAAAAATTCTACTGTTTTTATTGACATGATAAATGACTTGTGATATATTTTGGTTATCAAAATATTTGAAGATAAAAAGGAGATTGAGATATGTTGGAGAGAATGAAAGAAATTATTGCAGAGCAGTTAAGTACAGAGGCAGATGGGATCACTGCGGAGACCTCTTTTAAGGAAGATTTAGGAGCAGATTCCTTGGATTTATTTGAGCTGGTTATGGCGCTGGAAGACGAGTATTCTGTAGAGATACCTTCTGAGGATTTGGAAAAGCTTGTCACAGTTGGTGACGTTATGGAATATTTGAAAGAAAAAGGTGTGGAATAATTAATGAAGACGAAGATTACAGAACTGTTGCAGATAGAGGTTCCGATTATTCAGGGCGGCATGGCATGGGTTGCAGAACACCATCTGGCGGCAGCAGTGTCAGCGGCAGGAGGACTTGGAATTATTGGAGCTGCCAATGCTCCAGCAGATTGGGTCCGAGAAGAAATCCGTAAGGCAAGAGAGATTACAGATAAGCCAATCGGGGTAAATGTCATGCTGTTAAGTCCTTATGCAGATGAGGTAGCCAAGGTGTTGGTGGAGGAGAAAGTGCCTGTAATTACCACAGGAGCCGGAAATCCTGGAAAATATATGGAAATGTGGAAGTCAGCCGGAAGTAAAGTGATTCCAGTGGTGGCGAGTGTAGCCCTGGCAAGAATGATGGAACGAGGTGGTGCAGACGCTGTTATCGCAGAAGGCACAGAGTCTGGTGGACATATCGGAGCAGCTACCACGATGACACTGGTTCCTCAGGTGGTGGATGTGGTTCAGGTGCCGGTGATTGCAGCAGGAGGAATTGGAGATGGCAGAGGAATGGCTGCTGCCTTTATGCTGGGCGCTTCCGCGGTGCAGCTTGGCACTCGGTTTGTGGTGGCAAAGGAATCTATCTGTCATGAGAATTATAAGGAGCGTATTCTGAAAGCAAAGGATATTGATTCCGCAGTGACAGGAAGAAGTCATGGACATCCCATTCGCCAGCTTAGAAATCAGATGACGAAGGAATATCTTAAGAAAGAGCAGGATGGGGTTCCCTTTGAAGAATTGGAACTGATGACAGTAGGAGCTCTTCGGAACGCTGTTATGGATGGAGACGTCAAAAATGGAACAGTTATGGCGGGACAGATTGCAGGCTTAATCAAGAAGGAACAGACTTGTCAGGAAATGATAGAAGAAATCATGAAGGAAGCCTCAGATTTGTTGCAAGGAGCAAAGTATGAATAAAATAGCATTTATGTTCCCTGGGCAGGGTGCTCAATATACGGGAATGGGAAGAGATTTTTATGAAACATATGATCGTGCCAAGGAAGTGTTTGCCATTGCAGATAAAGTTTCAGGCATGTCTATGAGTGAATTGATTTTTAAAGAAAATGAAGATCTTCATGTTACAAAATATACACAGGTAGCCATGCTGACAGTAGAACTTGCAATCTTAAAGGTTCTGAAGGAACAAGGAATTACCTCTTGTGTGAATGCAGGATTAAGCCTTGGTGAGTATGCTGCAATTACAGCTTCTGGCGGTTTGTCTGTATATGATGCTCTGGCGCTTGTGGTAAAGCGTGGGCTGTTTATGCAGGAAGCAGTTCCTACTGGTGGAGCTATGACAGCAGTGATGGGGCTAGAAAATGAGCAAATTGAAGCGATCTGTGCACAGACGGAAGGAATTGTGACCGTTGCTAATTATAATTGTCCAGGGCAGACCGTGATCAGTGGAGAGGAATTTGCAGTAGAGAAGGCGTCACAGGCGTTAAAAGAAGCTGGCGCCAAGCGGTGTATGCCTTTGAAAGTCAGTGGACCATTTCATTCGAAAATGCTGGAAGGGGCAGGAAAGAAATTGGCAGAGGAGCTTGCTCATGTGGAAATCGGAGAACTCAAGACGCCTTACATATCAAATGTGACAGCAGAATATGTTCAGGAAAAAGAAGAAGTAAAGGGACTGCTGGAGCGTCAGGTCTCTTCTTCTGTGCGCTGGCAGCAAAGTGTGGAACGAATGATTGCTGAGGGCGTGGATGGATTTATTGAAATTGGCCCGAAGAAAACTTTGTCAGGATTTTTGAAAAAGATTAATCCTAAGATGGAATGTCATCATGTGGAGACAGTGGCAGATATGGAAGAACTATTGAAAGTTTTGAATTAATCGGAGGGATCTATGGGATTAGAGGGAAAGACAGCACTGGTGACTGGGGGTTCTAGAGGAATTGGCAGAGAAATTGCCAAAGCTTTGGCTGCCCAAGGTGCGATGGTGGTTGTCAATTATAATGGGTCAAAGGAAGCGGCAGAGCAGACAGTGTCTGAAATCCAATCAGCGGGAGGAACTGCCATGGCTTATGGATGCAGTGTGGCAGACCCAGACGCAGTGGAAGCTATGATGAAAGAAATCATTGCAAAACAAGGACGATTGGATATTTTGGTAAATAATGCTGGAATTACCAGAGATAATTTAATATTGAAGATGAAGGAAGAAGATTTTAATGCAGTGTTGGACACGAATTTGAAAGGAACTTTTCACACTTGCAGGTACGCAGCTCGTCAGATGTTAAAGCAAAAATCTGGCAGCATTATCAATATTTCTTCTATCTCTGGTGTGATGGGAAATGCAGGGCAGACCAATTATGCAGCTTCCAAAGCGGGAGTGATTGGACTGACTAAGTCATTAGCTAGAGAACTTGCTTCCAGGGAGATTCGGGTCAATGCCATTGCGCCAGGATTTATAGAGACAGATATGACAGAGAAGTTATCCGAGTCTGCTGTGGAAGCAGGAAAGAGCCAGATTCCTTTCGGGAGATTTGGAAAAGCGGAAGAAGTGGCGAAGGCAGTGTGCTTTTTGGCTTCTGAGGATGCCTCCTATATTACTGGGCAGGTACTTCATGTAGACGGCGGCATGGGAATGTAGAAAAGGAGAGGCTATGAAGAGAGTTGTTGTGACCGGTATGGGCGCCATTACCCCGATCGGATTGAATACAGAAGAATTTTGGCAGAGCCTTAGGACAGGGACGACAGGGTTTGGAGAGATTACCCAATTTGATACCACTGATTTTAAGGTGAAGGTGGCAGCAAGTGTCAAAGGCTTTGAAGGGAAAAATTACATGGACGTGAAATCGGCAAGGCGTATGGAGTTATTTTGCCAGTACGCTGTTGCAGCTTCGAAGGAAGCGATGGAACAGTCTGGTATAAATATGGAAGAGGAGGATCCTTACCGTGTGGGTTGTGCCATTGGTTCTGGGGTGGGAAGTTTGCAAGCGATGGAACGGGAACATAAGAAGCTTCTAGAAAAAGGGCCTGGAAGGATCAATCCATTGTTGGTGCCGCTGATGATTACCAATATGGCGGCCGGAAACGTGTCTATCCAGTATGGTTTAAAGGGTAAGAGCTTGAATGTGGTGACAGCATGTGCCACAGGAACCCATTCCATCGGGGAAGCATTTCGCACGATTCAAGTTGGGGATGCAGATGTGATGGTGGCAGGGGGGACAGAAAGTTCTATTACCCCCATTGGGATCGGAGGATTTACGGCATTGACAGCGTTATCGTCCAGCAATGATGTGGCACGATGTTCCATTCCTTTTGACAAGGAGCGCAGCGGATTTGTAATGGGAGAAGGCGCAGGCGTGATTGTATTGGAAGAATTGGAGCATGCCAAGAAAAGAGGAGCAAAGATTCTTGCAGAAGTGGTGGGATATGGGGCCACCAGTGATGCGTACCATATTACTTCACCAGCAGAGGACGGAATGGGAGCAGCAATGGCCATGAAGAATGCTGTGAAAGATGCTGGAATTTCCCTGGAAGATGTGGAGTATATCAATGCTCATGGAACTAGTACTCATCATAACGACCTCTTCGAGACCCGTGCTATTAAGCTTGCTTTTGGAGAGCATGCTTACAAGATGAAAATCAATTCCACCAAGTCTATGATCGGACATCTGCTGGGAGCAGCAGGTGCAGTGGAGGTCATTGCATGTATTTTACAGATGAATCATAAGTATATTCACGCAACCGTGGGATTACAGGAATCGGAAGAGGAACTTGATTTAGATTATATGAAGGGTCAAGGAATAGAAAAAGAATTTAATTATGCTTTAACAAATTCACTTGGATTTGGCGGACACAATGCAAGCCTGCTGATGAAGAAATTTAAGGAGTAGTGTGATGGAATTTGAAAATCTTGTGAAATTAATTCAGGCTGTTTCGGATTCAGAGCTGACGCAGTTTTCCTATGAAGAAAAGGGTGTAAGCCTGACGATGAAAAAAGAAAAGAAGGAACGGATCATTGCCGTTGAAAATGCAGCAGCGCCACAGGTTCCCATTGTGGAAGTGAATGGAAATCCTGTAAATCTGGAATCAACCAACCGTGAGACTTCTCTTGATGGGAATGTGGTAAAATCTCCATTAGTGGGAACTTTCTATGTCTCTCCTTCTCCAGAAGAGGAACCTTTTGTCAAGGTGGGAGATACAGTAAGCAAAGGGCAGGTTCTTGGGATTGTGGAAGCTATGAAGCTGATGAATGAAATTGAAAGTGAATTTGATGGTGTTGTAAAGCAGATTCTGGTATCAAATGAAGATGTTATTGAATTTGGGCAACCCTTGTTTGTGATTGGATAGATACGGGAGGAAATGGAGATGTCTTTGTTAGGAACGAAGGAGATTATGGAGATTATTCCCCACAGGCAGCCTTTTCTTTTGTTGGACACAATTGAAGAGTTGGAGCCTGGAAAACGGGCAGTTGGCAAGAAATGTGTGACTTACAACGAACCATTTTTTGCGGGACATTTTCCAGGAGAACCAGTGATGCCAGGTGTTTTGATTGTGGAAGCTTTGGCCCAGGCAGGTGCGGTGGCTATTTTGAGTAATCCAGAATTTAAGGGAAAGACTGCTTATTTTGGAGCCATCAACAATGCCAGATTTAAACAGAAGGTAGTGCCAGGGGACGTGTTGTTGTTAGAGCTAGAAATTATCAAACAGAAAGGCCCAGTGGGAGTTGGGAAAGCGACAGCAACGGTCAATGGAAAGACGGCAGTGACAGCAGAGTTAACCTTTGCCATTGGTTAATGGAATGAAAAGTTAAAGGAGCATTTGAAATGTTTCAAAAAATATTGATTGCCAACCGGGGAGAAATTGCGGTGCGTATTATCCGGGCATGTAGAGAAATGGGGATTTTGTCTGTTGCAGTGTATTCAGAGGCAGACCGCGAAGCGCTCCACACTCAGCTTGCAGATGAAGCAGTTTGCATTGGTCCAGCACAGACAGCAGAGAGTTATCTAAATATGGAACGGATTCTCAGTGCAGCCATTGCAACAAAGGCGCAGGCCATCCATCCTGGTTTTGGCTTTTTATCAGAAAATGAGCATTTTGCAGATATGTGTGTGAAAAGCGGAATTGCATTTGTTGGACCTTCTGGAGAATTGATTGGCAAGATGGGAAATAAATCCCAGGCCCGCGCGACTATGATGGAGGCTGGGATTCCGGTGGTGCCTGGGACGAAAGAGCCAGTGTATGAAGCGGAACAGGGGCTTGCGATTGCAGATGAAATGGGATATCCAGTGATGATCAAAGCTTCCTCAGGCGGCGGTGGGAAGGGAATGCGAATTGCGTCAAGTCATGAAGAATTTGAAAATCATTTTCATTTGGCGCAGCAGGAATCGGTCAATGCATTTGGCGATAATACCATGTATATAGAAAAATATATTGAGAAGCCCAGGCATATTGAAATTCAGATCCTTGCAGATAAATTCGGAAATACGCTGTGGTTGGGAGAGCGTGACTGTTCCATCCAAAGGCGTCATCAGAAAGTGATGGAGGAATCTCCCTGTGCAGTGATCGATGACAATCTCCGTCAACGCATGGGAGAGACAGCCGTACAGGCAGCAAAGGCTGTTCATTATGAAAATGCGGGAACCATTGAATTTCTCTTGGATAAAAATAAAAATTTTTATTTTATGGAGATGAATACTAGAATACAGGTGGAACATCCAGTGACGGAGATGGTAACAGGTATTGATTTGGTAAAGGAGCAGATTCGGATTGCGGCCGGGGAATCTCTTAAAATTGGCCAGGAAGAGATCCGACTCAAAGGTCATGCCATTGAATGCCGTATCAATGCAGAGGATCCAGAGAAGAATTTTATGCCTTGCCCTGGTATCATTGAAGATCTACATTTTCCGGGGGGAAATGGTGTGCGGATTGAGTCAGCATTATATAATGGATATACGATCCCACCTTACTATGATTCTATGGTGGCAAAAGTGATTGTTCACGGTGAGGACAGGATTGATGCTATACGGAAAATGCGCAGTGCATTGGGAGAGGTCGTAGTAGATGGAATTACTACAAATCTGGATTTCCAGTATGATATTTTAAATCATCCGACATTTCTGTCGGGAGATATCGATACGCATTTTATACCAGATTATTTTGAGAAAAAATAGATGAATTGGGACAGAAAGTAGGGAAATAAATGCTGAAATTTAAAAAAACCAGTTACATTCCGATACAGGGAAAAGAGCCCCAGGTGCCAGAGGGCTTGTGGATCAAATGTGACGGCTGTGGCGAGTTGCTTTACAAAGAGGATGTAAAGCATAATCATTATGTCTGCTATAAGTGTGGAAAATATTTTCGCATTACCACAAGAAAACGCCTGAGAATGGTTGCGGATAAAGGTACTTATGAGAAATGGGATGAAGGGATTGACAACCAGGATCCGTTAAATTATCCTGATTATCCAGAGAAAATTACAGCATTGAAGGAACGGCTTGGAATTGACGAAGCTGTCACCTGTGGAAAATGTACGATCCATGGGGAGGAGGCAGTTCTTTGTGTCTGTGACGGACGGTTTCTAATGGGAAGCATGGGTTATGTGGTAGGTGAAAAGATTACAAGAGCTGTGGAGCGTGCCACGAAGGAGAAGCTTCCAGTGATTATATTCACCTGTTCAGGCGGGGCAAGAATGCAAGAAGGCATGGTGTCCTTGATGCAGATGGCAAAAACGTCAGCGGCGCTAAAGCGTCATTCCAAGGCAGGGTTGCTCTACATTTCTGTTCTAACGGATCCTACCACCGGAGGTGTGACAGCAAGTTTTGCCATGTTAGGAGATATTATCCTTGCAGAGCCGGGTGCTTTGGTAGGATTTGCTGGTCCCAGAGTGATAGAACAGACCATTCGTCAAAAACTGCCAGAGGGATTTCAGCGTGCGGAGTTTCTTTTAGAGCACGGATTGATTGACGGAATTGTAGAGCGAGAAGATTTAAAAGAAACCCTTGCAAAGCTTATCGCTATGCACAGACAGGTAGAAGTGAAGGAGGCTCTGATCCCAAACAGGGGAAAAGATCGGACAGAGGAGACTGGCAAAAGAAGCCGAGAACTGGTATCAGCCTGGGAACGTGTGCAGCGCGCCAGGGCTCAGGAACGTCCCAGCGCTCTAGATTATATCCAGGAAATATTTACAGATTTTATAGAATTTCATGGAGATCGTCATTTTTCTGATGATGGTTCCATTGTGGGAGGAATTGCTTATTTTGATGGTTGTCCGGTGACTGTGATCGGCCAGCAGAAGGGCAAGACCACCAAGGAAAACATTACCAGGAATTTTGGAATGCCCTCCCCAGAAGGGTATCGGAAAGCTTTGCGATTGATGGAACAGGCAGAGAAATTTGGGCGTCCCATTGTCTGTTTTGTTGACACTCCTGGAGCTTTTTGCGGCATGGAAGCAGAAGAACGGGGACAGGGAGAGGCGATTGCCCGGAATTTGTTCGAGATGTCAGATCTCACCGTGCCAGTGTTGAGCATTGTGATTGGAGAAGGAGGCAGCGGAGGGGCACTTGCTCTTGCAGTGGGAAGTGAAGTGTGGATGATGGAGAATGCCACCTATACGATTCTGTCCCCAGAAGGATTTGCATCTATTTTGTGGAAAGATTCTTCGAAAGCACCCCAGGCAGCAGAACAAATGCGTGTAACAGCTAAAGAGCTGAAACAGCTTGGAATTATAGAGCGGATCATCCGTGAGCCGGAACCTGCTTGTCATCAAAATATTGAGAAGATCGCAACAACTATGGCGGAGGAGATCCGCAGGTTTCTTCATCGGTATCTGCCTATGGAGAGAGAAACACTAGCACAGTTACGTTATGAGAGATTTCGCAGGATGTAGGGAGAAAAACAATGAGAAAAGCATTGGTTATCGGTAATCTGAGAGCTTCGATACCCGTGATACAAGGTGGTATGGGAGTTGGAGTCAGCCTCTCTAAACTGGCAGGAAATGTGGCGAAATGTGGGGGAATCGGAATTATCTCTACAGCACAGATTGGCTATCAGGAGCCAGGTTTTGAGGAGAATCCTATTGAGACAAATCTCAAAGCGATTGGAAAGCATATCCAGCGGGCAAAAGAGATTGCTCAAGGAGGAATTGTGGGAGTCAACATTATGGTGGCGACCAAGCGTTATGAGGATTATGTGAAAGCGGCGGTAAAGGCAGGGGCAGATCTGGTGATATCTGGAGCTGGGCTTCCAACGATGCTTCCTGCTCTGGTGGAAAAATCTAAGACCAAGATAGCACCCATCGTATCTTCTGTTAAATCTGCGGCCGTAATCTGTAAATTGTGGGATCGAAAATACAAACGATGCCCAGACCTGGTGGTTATTGAGGGACCAAAAGCAGGAGGTCATCTGGGGTTTTCCAGAGAAGAGCTGGAACATACCACGGATGAAGCATATGAAAGAGAAATCCAGGGAATCATGGAGATTACAAGAGAGTATGGTGAGAAATATAGTTGCCATGTTCCGGTTGTGGTTGCTGGGGGAATTTATGACCGTAAGGATATGGAACACGCTTTGCAGCTTGGGGCAGATGGGGTACAGGTAGCGACCCGGTTTGTGACGACTTACGAGTGTGATGCCAGTGATGCCTATAAACAGGCATATATTCAGGCAAAAAAAGAGGATATCGTGCTGGTGCAGAGTCCAGTGGGAATGCCTGGTCGGGCGGTGCGGAATGATTTTATCCAGCAGACTGAGAAGCGTAAGGAGCAGACAGAAGTGTTGGCAGAATCTAAACCATCCTGGAACTGTCGTCAATGTTTGGAAAAATGTAATCCAGCGAAGATTCCATATTGTATCACCGATGCACTTGTAAATGCAGTAAAAGGAAATGTGGAACGTGGACTGATTTTCTGCGGAACAAACGCATATCGTGCAGAAAAGCTTGAGCATGTATCGGAGATTATGGAAGAATTTTCTATGAATACAGTTTAAATTTATATTGAATTATAAGCGTCTTTTCACAGCTTTGTGAAGAGGCGCTTTTTATCGTATCAGAATTCTCTGTAGTATACAATTTGTGCAGGGTTCTTTTTTGATTTATAGGGTTTATTTTCTAAAATCTGTATATTTTCTCCGATTTTTCACATAAATAAAAGAATAGGACAATGTGTTTTAATTCAAATTGGCAGATAACCATGGAGGAATCAATGGAGGAAATATTTTCAAATTATCAGAAGAAAAAAGAATATCTGATCTGTGTGGACAGTGATGGCTGTGCCATGGATACTATGGGGTTTAAACATATGCGATGTTTTGGACCATGTATGGTAAAACAGTGGGAATTAGAATCCTGGCAGGATGAGATTTTAGACCGATGGAATCAGATCAATCTTTATGCCAGAACGCGTGGAGTCAACCGCTTTCAGGGTCTGTCTCTTGCCCTGCAAGAAATTAATGAAAAGTATTGTGAGATTGCGGAATTAAATGATTTGGTGAATTGGGTAAAAGATACCAGAGAATTATCCAATCAGGCACTTGAGGAGGCTATTGACAGAAAACCAGAAAGCATTAGCTTGAAAAAAGCATTGGCTTGGAGTCAAGATGTGAATGAACAGATTACAAATCTTCCAGAGGAAGAAAAGAAACCATTTCCGTATGTAAAAGAAGCATTGGCTTTTGCCCATAAATATGCGGATGTAGTAGTGGTATCCAGTGCAAACAGGGACGCGATATTTGAGGAGTGGGAGCGATGCGGACTCCTTGCGTATACAGATCTCGTGCTGGCTCAGGATTGTGGTTCTAAGGCGTTTTGTATGAAACAATTGATTGACTATGGATATGATTGTACAAACGTATTGATGTGCGGGGATGCCATAGGAGATTTCAAGGCAGCAGAGAAAAATGGGATCTACTTTTTTCCGATTCTTGCGCAAAAAGAATCCGAGAGTTGGAAGAATTTGATGGAAGAAGGAATTTCCCGTTTGCTGGAGGGCACATTTGGAGGAGAGTATCAGGAGAAGAAATACCAGGAGTTTTTGAACAATTTTAAATAGCAGGAGGAAGATACACATGGTGAATATGAAGGAAAAACCATTTTATTTGACAGAAGAGGATTGTAAATGGGTGGAAGATACCATTGCTGGGATGACAGTGGATGAAAAAATAGGACAATTATTTTTTAATATGGGTGCCAGCCGTGAAGAAGCATATTTAAAAATGACGGTGAAAGATTATCATATTGGAGGCATCCGATACAACCCTGGGACCGCAGAGGAGGTATACGAACAAAACCGAATTTTGCAGGAGAACAGCAAGATCCCTTTGATTATTGCGTGTAATACGGAAAATGGAGGAGACGGCGCATGTGTGGACGGAACAATGATAGGAAGTCAGACTAAAATTGGGGCAACTGGAAATACAGAATATGCATACCAGCTTGGATATATGGCAAATAAGGAGGCTGCGGCGATTGGATGTAATCTTTCATTTGCCCCAGTCAGTGATATTATGTATCAGTGGGAAAATCCCGTGATAGGTCTTAGGACTTATGGAAACGATCCGAAACAGGTGGCAGCTATGACAAAAGCATATATGGAGGGAGCTCATGCAAATCCTGGATTTTGCTGTGCTGCCAAGCATTTTCCGGGAGATGGACTTGACTTTCGGGATCAGCATGTGGCAAACAGTGTGAATACCATGTCCTGTGAGGAATGGGATGCTACGTTTGGGATGGTCTATCAGAATTTAATTGACAATGGACTGGATGCTATTATGGCAGGACATATCATGCAGCCTGCGTATGCCAGATATTTTAATCCAGAACTTACAGATGATGAGATGATGCCAGCCACCTTGTCACCAGAATTGATACAGGGGCTGCTGCGAAAAAAACTTGGCTTTAATGGATTGGTGTTGACAGATGCCTCCCATATGGTAGGGTTGACCTGCCGTATGAAGCGCAGCGACGTGCTTCCTGCTGCAATTGCTTCTGGCGTGGATATGTTTTTGTTCTTCAATGAGATGGAGGAAGACTTCGCCAGCATGAAACAGGGGTACTTGGATGGACGCATCACAGAAGAACGTTTGGACGAGGCGCTTCACCGTATTTTGGCGCTGAAAGCCCATATGGGACTTCACAAGAAAGCAAAACAAGAATTGATGCCTCCAAAGGAGCAAGTAACAGAAGTTATTGGATGTGAATCCCATGTTGCCATGCAAAAGGAGATCTCTGAGAAAGCCATTACCCTAGTAAAATATAAAGATAAGGATGTGCTTCCCATCACGCCAGAGCGTTACAAACGGATTATGATTGTATATGTAAAAGGACTTTCTGCACCAGGACTTGCGTCTTTGTTTGGCAAGGGAAAGACCACTCCAGCAGAGCAACTTAGGGATAAGTTAAAGGAAAAAGGATTTGACGCTTTTATCTATGAAAGTCCGCTGGATGATATGGTGAAAAAAATGGAGTCTGGCGAGAAGGTGGATATCAATCTGTATTTTGCAGAAAAGACTCCGATCAAAGAATTTCGAGAAAGGCAGGATTTGATAATCACGCTGGTGGATATCGCAGGTGGTTTTCAGCCAGTGGCCCGGCCCGCATTTGGAATGACCAAAGGGGGTGGAGAGATTCCATGGTATGTGTTTGAGCTTCCAGTTCTTGTGATCAGTACCCAATACCCTTTTGTATTGGCAGATATACCTCAGGCAAGAACGTATATCAATACTTACGACGGTAAGCCCTCTACATTGGATGCGTTGATCGAAAAATTGATGACTGGGGAAGCGGCATTTCAAGGAAAGGACCCCATTGGAGCATTTTGTGGACTCTTTGATACTCAAATTTAACAGAGTATAGCGGATGGGATGCAGTTCTTTTTGCAGAAAAAAATGTTGTCTATGGTGGAATCTAGTGTATTGACCGTATTATATTTAGTTAAACCTATTTATTCATTTTTCAGCTA
>CAJTVT010000024.1 GCA_910580015.1 uncultured Lachnospiraceae bacterium | reverse complement strand
TTTTCCGCCAATCGCAGGCCCAGCCGGGCGAGCCCTCCACACACAGCGATTGCAAACCCGTTTCTCAGCAGCAATTCGCCGGTCCCCTTATAGATAGCATATTGTATCTGCAGCTCCAACGGTGGGTCCTGATAGGGGATTCCCGCCTTTATCATCCAATAATACAGCCCTATAAAAAATATAACCAATCCGGCTGCTATAGCGGAGTCGATAATTCTGCGGAGATGTTGCTTCATTTTAACCCTTTCTTTCAGCCTTTACCCAATCGTATATGGAAAATTTTACAACAAAGGCCTCCGCCTCTGTGCTAATTGGCACGTATACACACAATTTTGTCAACCGAGGGTTACCATTATATAGTATTGGTTCGCCTGTTCTTCTGTCAGAGCAAACCGCCTCTGCAACTTCAAAAGGATCTTCTCTTTTGAAAAATTTTCTTCGATGCCATCTAAAATCATGGCCTCGATGCCTCTTTGTTCGTTTCGCTGCGCTTCGAGCTTCAGCTGATCGGATTGTTGCTGCATCTCAATTTTCAGCTGGCCGATTTGTTCCTGAATCTCGAGCATCGTCTGTTCGTAATCGCTGATCGCCTTGTCTTTGGCAAGCACAATCTGCTCGTAATTGCCAATGGTCTTGTCCCTGGCAAGCAGTATCTGTTCGTAATCGCGAAGCGCACTCTGCCTGGCCTCCAGCATCAGCTGGTTGTGGTCGCGAATGGCTTTTTCTCTCGCCAGGTATTCCATCTGCTTTTGTTCATCCTGGCTGATTACCCGCAGCGTCTCGCATGCCGCTTCGATATACGGGCTTTTCTTGGATAGCATATCAATTTCCTCCTTCTCCTCAGCGTTGAGAAACTTCGCCCATAGCAGTATGCTGCTGTCCTCCTGGCATTCCTCCGGCAGCTTCGGAAGCTCGATTACGTGAAGTTCCAGCTGGTCGGTGTACAGAAACTGCCGCCTGTCCTCCCACAAGTGAAAGCAGGAATAAAATTCTTTCTCCTCCGGAAACAGTTCGAAGTCCAGTACGCTGATGCTGATGCACTTTTTGAGTCGTTCGTAAGGCTCCCCTTCTTTCAGCTGCTGTCCATACAGCTTTGCCAGGTAAAACAGCACGCGCTTTGTCCAGGCGGAAAAAGGTGCCAGCTGGATTTCGATGTCGATTTCCGTATCGTCGTTTAAGCAGACACGCACATCTAAAATGCCCAGCTTATCGCCTTTGTGCAGCTTGTTGAGATGGGGATCTACTATCTGCGTTTCGCGGATGTCCTCCGGCGGCAGCTTAAGCACTGCCGACAGGAAGCCGACGCGGGCCCGCTGATTCTGCATAATCTGCTTGAAGGCGAAATCCACCTTGGGCCGCATTAAAAATTCACTCATACTCTCTGTTTCCCTTTCAGTATATCATATATGTCTGCCATTGTCACCGCCTGCCCCGGCTTTTTGGCGGGGTTGCTTTGCACTGCCTCTCTGGTGCAGCGGCAATACAGGAGGGCACTATTATACTACCACAATTTTCCAAATATTGCAAGAAAATCAAAGATTTTTGACAGTAGTTTCTGGTTTATTGTAAAAATATTTTATTTTTTATCAAGTTAATACAAATATCAAAAAGTACACTTTTTGATATTATACTCACGGCTAATAAAATTTGTCGTGAGTATAGTACATATTTAGGATATCGAGGTATGTCAATTAAGTATGAAGTAGGAAACAGGAAGGAGAGTATGTGATGAGACAGTTGTTAAAGAAAATGGCGGCGGTTTTGTTGGCTGTATGTATTTGCTTGGGAATTCCGAGGGAAGTAAGGGCGGAAAAGATGAAATTAGAAGAATGGAGCCGCATCATGGATTATACAGTTTATGATTGCGGAATGAAAACGGAAGATGGTATTTTTGAAATCCAATCTGAATCCTCGTTGTTGAAAGAAGGTGACAGTGTAGACATCAGAGTATTATATTATGGTGGAGCACAAAATGCCGAAGGACCATTACGCGGTGTAACTTTAGATTTATTTTATGATGAAACTGTACTGGAATTTCAAAATGCCGTTATTGAGGATAATGTGGTACTCGAATATGGGACAAGCCTCACCATACAGGATGCAAGTGCGTCCATTGAAAAAGGAGGCTGGCAAAGGCTGACAACTCATTATAACACTAAAAGAGTAGAGCAGAATATTTGTATGTACAAAATAAGTTTTAAAGTGATTCAGGTGCCCCAATTCACCACAGTAGGCGTTGAACCCTGTGACATCATATTCCAGCAGGGGGAGTCAGTGCATACCTCAGACAGATATGGAAATTTAAATACACTACAAGAAGGAGAAGAGGAATGGCAGGACAGGATGACTTATACGATTACAGATACTTCTGTTACGCCATCTGCTCTCAACCTTTCCAGCGCCCCCGCCCAAGGCAGCAAAGAGATTACTGTCCCCATAAACATTGAAAAAAACGCTGGTTTCAACCTCTTAGGGCTGACTCTGGATTACGACACATCTTTGTTTACCTATGAATCTCTAGAAATTGCCGATAGCTTGAAATCCAAAATCAGCCTGGATTCTGTCTATGAATCTCCAGGTTCAGGCAGGATAAAAGCGTCATTTATTGCTTTGGAGGATATTACGGACGTAGGGGATTTCCTGAAATTAAAGCTGAAGGTAAAGGATGGCGTGCCAGCGGGTACAACCTCGAATGTTGAAGTGGGAATAGACCAGGTAGGAAATAAGGCAGAGACAAGCATGAGCGGGACAGGTACAACCTGTGCTATAAGTATAACAGACACAAGCGGCGGCGAGGAGCAGCAGCCAGCGTTAGGTGATGTCAATGCAGATCAAAAGATTGATCTTGTGGATGCGGTTTATATTTTACAGAATTATAATCAGGTACGAGAGTTTACCCAAGCCCAGGAGACGGCAGCGGATGTAACGAAAGACGGCAATGTAAATCTTGTGGATGCATTAATGATAATGAAATATTTTAATGGAGAGATTGCAGAGTTTTAAGAAGGAGAAATATATGAAACGGTTGGTAAATAAAATTGTAATGATTTTCATGGTTGGATGTATTTTTTTTGCTGTTTCAGGGGAGGTGAGGGCTGAAAAAACACTTTCACCAGAACTAGTAGAAATCTTGGGTTCTCTAGACGGAGATGCTGGTTTTTATGACTGTGGGACAAGTACGGAGGATGGGGCAATACAAGTTCGGACGGGTTCCCATACTTTGAAGGAAGGAGATACTATAGATGTTCAGCTCCTTTATGATAAAGATAAAGATAGTCTAC
This sequence comes from uncultured Lachnospiraceae bacterium, assembly GCA_910580015.1. Taxonomy (GTDB): domain Bacteria; phylum Bacillota; class Clostridia; order Lachnospirales; family Lachnospiraceae; genus Petralouisia. The sequence goes on along the minus strand of CAJTVT010000024.1, from coordinate 38,847 downwards.
AAGACAATCTGTATGGTTGGGCAATGGATGTATGTTATGATGAAAATGTATTGGAATACATAGGAACAAACGTACCAGATGAACACAAAATAAAATATGGAGCACTGGACTATAGTGATGTTTCCTTTCCAGGGAATTTGTGGTTAGAAGTTTCATATGAGACGAAGTCAGCACAGATAAATGGACTTGATAAGAGTGATTGCGTGGCGACAGTGAAATATCGAGTAAAAAAAGACATATCGTCTACTCAAATTTATTTTTGGTCAATTGCTCTGACGAGTATCAATGCAAATGAGAATGAGTATAGATATAAAAAAAGTGATGGGAATGGGTATAATTATGATGTTCTTACATTAAATTTGACAGATACTTCTGTTACGCCATCTGCTCTCAACCTTTCCAGCGCCCTCACCCAAGGCAGTGGAGAGATTACTGTCCCCATAAACATTGAAAAAAACGCTGGTTTCAACCTCTTAGGGCTGACTCTGGATTACGACACATCTTTGTTTACCTATGAATCTCTAGAAATTGCCGATAGCTTGAAATCCAAAATCAGCCTGGATTCTGTCTATGAATCTCCAGGTTCAGGCAGGATAAAAGCGTCATTTATTGCTTTGGAGGATATTACGGACGTAGGGGATTTCCTGAAATTAAAGCTGAAGGTAAAGGATGGCGTGCCAGCGGGTACAACCTCGAATGTTGAAGTGGGAATAGACCAGGTAGGAAATAAGGCAGAGACAAGCATGAGCGGGACAGGTACAACCTGTGCTATAAGTATAACAGACACAAGCGGCGGCGAGGAGCAGCAGCCAGCGTTAGGTGATGTCAATGCAGATCAAAAGATTGATCTTGTGGATGCGGTTTATATTTTACAGAATTATAATCAGGTACGAGAGTTTACCCAAGCCCAGGAGACGGCAGCGGATGTAACGAAAGACGGCAATGTAAATCTTGTGGATGCATTAATGATAATGAAGTATTTTAACGGAGAAATCACTGAATTTTGACAGTACATGAAAGGATAATTAGGAGAAGAAGATGAGGAAAAAAGTAATAAAACTAGCAGTGGCAGCATTATGCCTGATTTTTATGTTTCCCCAGAGCGTATGGGCAGCGGATATCAATATTACATATCAAACAGAAGAAGCTGCTAAGGCGGGGGATAAGATAAATGTTGAAATTGATGTGTCTGGGAGCAAGCCGATTACCACATTGGGGTTGCGTCTTATCTATGACAGTGACAAACTTACTTACGAGAGTGAATCATGGTCAGAAGGAGCAAAAAATGCAAACGCCATGACTCTTGTATCGGATGTGGAGGATGACGGAGAAAACGTACTGAATATATCTATGATATCTGATGCAGGATATCAGGGCAGCGAAACTATGGTAACTTTAACTTTTTCCGTAAAGGCGGATTACACAGATGTTCCAGTGGAACTAGCCTTAAGAGATATTACGGACAAGGATATGCAGGATGTTTCCACATCCACAAACGTGTCTTACCAAAAGCAGGAAGGCGATAACAATAATCAAAATAATGGAAATGGCAATCAGAACAGTGATAATTTAGGAAATCATACAGGCAGTGCGGAGCAAAACGGCAAGACTTATCAGACAGGGATAGAGATTTTGGATTTTAAAGTGCTCTGTCTGGGAGGGGTTTTTGTGGTGACAGGATTTCTCTGTGTCATTTTAAAAAGAAAATTGTCCCGATGAAAACTAAGAATGAAAAAATGCTTCAGGATATACATAAAATCTACACTATCAGCCAGAATTACAATCTGACCGACCAGAAAGAAGTGGATCTGATATACCGCAAATTAAAAAAGCAGGGGAAGCACAGGTTTCATACCTGGATAGGAAAATCCTTTTTTGAGGAGCTAAAAACAAAGACTTCTTCTGCAAAATATCGGCGGTATGCAGTGTTTGGAATACGGCAGATTGAAATTCTGGCGTTTCTTACGGCTGTTTTACTGTTGGGAATCGGAGCAGCCAGCAGGGTAAAGGACTATGAAAATAAGGTGTTGCAGGAAATTCTGGGAGAAATGAAAACGCAGGAAAACATGGACAGTTTGCCGAATGCCATATCGCAGGAGAGAACAGAAATGGATTTGAGTGGAGCAGATGATGGAGATACAGGGAATCCTCTGATTTTGGAAGAATATCAAAGGTTTTATGATTTGAATGAGGATTTTGTGGGATGGATAAAGGTACAAGGTACAGGCATTGATTATCCTGTTTTACAGTACAAAGAAAATCCTGAAATTTATCTATCTCATAATTTTTTCAAGAAAGAGGACAGATCTGGAGCTATTTTTCTGGACGGAGTCACAAGCGTATTTCCCAAAGACAAAAATATTGTGTTGTATGGACATAATATGAGTGACGGAAGTATGTTTGGGGAGTTAAAAAAATATAAAGAGAAGACCTTTTTGGAAGAACATCCAAATTTTGAATTTGACACCCTTTATGAGAAATCTATGTATCAAATTGCTGCGGTGTTGGTAACGGACATATCGGATGTCCAAGATTTCTGCTACTATAATTTTTACAATTATGATGAGCAGGAATTTCAAAAATATATGGAGTTTATTAGCAAGAACCGACTTTATGATACTGGCTACCAGTTTATGTATGGTGACTTTTTTGTGATGCTTTCCACTTGTAACGGACAAGCTACAGACAGCAGGCTGGTTATTGTGGGAGTGAAAAAATAGAATATGAAAATTCAAACAGAACGATTCTGAAGAGCAAGTGTCAGAATCGTTCTATTTCTTAAGTTAATGACATTAAGTAAAAATAGCCGTTTTTACCGATTTATTGCCAAATAAACAGTATATTTTTATGTCATGCGTCCTAGCGAAAATGACAGCAAGTTTTACATTGACAGAAATGGAATGACAATATATAATAGAAATGCAATAAATTTTAAAAATGCACACCGCCAAGTTATGGCTTATTTCATGCTACATACTTCGGAGAACTGCTGTTAATTTTTGGGTTAGGAGAAGACAAATCATGTTCTATTACTTTGTAAAATTTAAACTTGCCAACGAAGCAAAATCAAAGGAAATTGCGTTAGATCTTCACAAAGAAAAATTCACAGATGCATGTAATTGTTTCAATATGACAGGAGAGCATGCAAGGGTTTATAAAAAGATCCTGAATCAGGTTGTAACGCCTTCGTATCTGGAAATTGTTTTTGAATGTGAAGACAAAATCCCGAATCCAACGATGTGTTTCCGAAGCTATTCAAAGCACCTTGTGAAAACGTATCATCTTGAAAGTTGGTGTACTGCATCTGGTAATTTTTTTAAAGGTGTCAAAGCCCAAGAAATTAGCAAAAATGAGGCATTCCAGGAACATAACGAATCAGAGAACGAAGAAATCACAGATTTAGAGATGGTGCAGGAAATATTAGATTTGTGCTTTAAAAATGTTGTGGAGAATGCGGAACAAAAAAGAGAGCGACAAAAAATAATTTCGAGGATCAAAACAATTTTGAAAGAGTATCAAAGATAGGAGGTGCAACGTGTATCATTTATTATTGGCTTTTTTGAGTAGTTACCATGGGACTTTATCCAGCGATGATATTTTTGATTATTTTTTGAGGCGTTCCTATAGTGAACATCAAATCAGTGGGGTTATCGGATATGCAAGAAGTCGAGGAATCCTGCAAATTGTAGGACACAAAAAGAGTACAAGGATCAAGAAAAATGTGAATATTTATCGGTACTGAAATACTAGTGTATTGACCACCTGACAATCAGACCAATTACTTGCCTGAATTTCCATCTACTGCGTTAGATTTTCTAGTCGTAGCCACCGCTACGCCGTCAAAAATCTGCCTTGCAGAATGAAAATTCATTCTGCGTAATTAGTCTAAATATTAGGCGGTCAATACACTAGCCGCCTGAACTTCGGACGAATTATTTGCCTAAATTTCTATATCATTCAAGCTGTTTCTTTTCCTTAGAACAAATCTTCCACAAATGTCGACATATACCTGATAGAAGAAGATTTCTATAAGACTGGGGTGTCAAAAGGTTCTTTCCGATGTAACCTTTTGACACCCCGATTTTAAAAGGAATTGTAAAAATCATAGGGACTATGCCATTCATTTGTATCGTACAGATTGGGATACATATCTTCCATCAAATCCTCAATATACTGCATATATCCCTCCAAGCCGCCAAACTGGACAAATAAAATAAAGAGTCCATAGATCAGGAATAAAATACCACAGACAATGCTGATAATTCCTAAAATTAAACCTATTTTAGAATAGCCGCTGGTGGTCATCTCTCCGCCTCTGGACAGCAATGCAAGAATGATTGCAAGGGAGCCAAAAATGATGGCAGGATAGATGCAGCAGCTCATCGCCAGTCCCGCGATACCAAGGATCAGAGATGCAATTGCCATACTGGGAGATCGCTTGTCTATGTAGGATGTATTTGGATCGTTATATTCCATAAGAAAGCCTCCTAAATAATATTGTGTAAATGCATGATTCTATGTATTATTGTAGCATGTGCTAAGAGAAAACACAAATATATTTTTTTAATGATTCATTATGGAGGTTGTCCGCAGGTATCAGCGGATCTTGGGGTTAGAAAAATGGAAAATTTATGCAGAATCTTTCTTGAAAGAACAATGGCAATGGGCTATAATGAAGGGCAAAGATTGAGAGGCATGAAGGAGATAGTTAGAATGGACATTATTGCAAAACTGGCAGAGGAATTGGACATCCGAATGCAGCAGGCGGAGGCTGCGGTAAAACTGATTGATGAGGGAAATACGATCCCTTTTATATCTAGATACCGGAAAGAAGCAACGGGAGCTTTAAACGATGAGGTGCTGCGAAATCTAAATGAACGTCTTAGCTACCTGCGGAATCTAGAAGAGAAAAAAGAGCAGGTGATCTCAAGTATAGAAGAGCAGGGAAAGTTGACAGAAGCGTTAAAGATGCAGATCCAGGCGGCAGAAACGTTAGTTGCCGTGGAAGATCTATATCGCCCATACCGCCCCAAACGGCGTACTCGTGCTACGATTGCCAAGGAAAAAGGACTGGAACCATTGGCAAATATTATTTTACTTCAGATGACGGACAAGCCCTTGGAACAGGAGGCAGAGAGTTTTGTGAATCCAGAAAAAGGGGTGGAGACAGGAAAAGATGCCCTTGCAGGAGCAATGGATATCTTGGCGGAAGCAATTTCCGACGAGGCTGGTTATCGGAAGTATATCCGTGATCTTACTATGCGTGTTGGAAAAATTGTATCCGTTGCCAAAGATCCAGATACAGAATCCGTGTACGAAATGTATTATGACTTTGAGGAAGGATTGGCAAAGCTTGCAGGTCACCGGATTCTTGCGTTAAATCGAGGGGAAGCGGAAAAAGTTCTGACGGTAAAGGTGGAAGCACCCATAGACCAGATTCAACAGTATCTGGAGAAAAAGACGATTGTAAAAGAGAATCCTAACACCACACCGGTCCTTAAGGCGGTGGTTGAAGACAGCTACAAACGTCTGATTGCGCCTGCCATTGAGCGGGAAATTCGCAACGAATTGACAGAACGCGCCGAGGATGGTGCGATCCGCGTATTTGGCAAGAATTTGGAGCAACTTTTAATGCAGCCTCCAATTGCAGGACATGTAGTTTTGGGCTGGGATCCGGCCTTTCGTACTGGATGTAAGCTTGCTGTGGTGGATTCCACAGGGAAGGTATTGGATACAACTGTGATTTATCCCACAGCCCCTCAGAATAAGGTAGATCAGGCCAAAGCAGTTCTGAAAAAGATGATAGACAAATATGGAATTTCTCTCATTTCTGTGGGGAATGGTACAGCTTCCCGTGAGTCAGAAATGGTGATTGTGGATCTGTTGAAAGAGATCCAAAAACCAGTACAATACATTATCGTAAATGAAGCTGGCGCCTCCGTTTATTCTGCCAGCAAACTTGCCACAGAGGAATTTCCGAATTTTGACGTGGGACAGCGAAGTGCAGCTTCCATTGCTAGGCGTCTACAGGATCCATTGGCCGAGCTTGTAAAGATTGACCCGAAATCCATCGGTGTGGGACAATATCAACATGATATGAATCAGAAAAAGTTAAGTGGCGCATTAAATGGTGTGGTGGAGGACTGTGTAAATAAAGTAGGTGTGGATCTGAACACCGCTTCGGCATCTTTACTGGAATATATTTCTGGAATTACGAAAGTAACCGCCAAAAATATTGTAGCTTACCGAGAGGAGAATGGAAGATTTTTGACCCGCTCTCAGCTCTTGAAGGTGGCAAAGTTAGGACCCAAAGCTTTTGAACAGTGTGCAGGATTTATGCGTATCAGCGATGGAAAAAATCCTCTGGATGGCACCAGTGTTCACCCCGAAAGTTATGACGCAGCGTTGAAGCTTTTGGATAATCTAGGATTTGTTCCAGAGGATATCCGCAATGGCAAATTATCAGGTATTTCCAAAAAAATTTCAGATTATAAAAAGCTTGCAAAAGAGCTGGATATTGGGGAGATGACCTTACAAGATATTGTGAAGGAATTGGAAAAGCCAGCGCGAGATCCCAGAGATGAAATGCCAAAGCCAATTCTTCGCACAGATGTGCTTGAGATGAAGGATTTGACACCAGGGATGATTCTGAAGGGGACAGTGAGAAATGTCATTGACTTTGGTGCTTTTGTGGATATCGGAGTCCATCAGGACGGATTGGTACATATTTCTCAGATGACAGAGCGTTATATCAAGCATCCTTTGGAGGCTGTCAGTGTGGGGGATATTGTGGAAGTTCAGGTTCTGAGTGTGGACTTAAAGAAAAAACGGATTCAGCTTACAATGAAGTTTTAAGATGTACAGAATCATGATTTCTATCCAGTGGCATTTCTAAAATTGCAAAAAAGATATGAAACAATGATATAACAGAATGATATAACAGGTTGTGTGTAAACCAAAAGAACAGATTCCAAGACGGTGATCTGTTCTTTTCAAAATCAGACACAAAGAGAATCCGAATATTAAGACAATGGGGGTTTTAAGATGGAAGTGAAATTAGACAGAAAATGGTGGAAAGAGAGTGTGGTATATCAGATCTATCCACGAAGTTTTAAGGACAGCAATGGAGATGGAATTGGTGATTTAAAGGGGATTACACAGAAGTTGGATTATTTGAAAGAACTTGGAGTGGATGTAATTTGGCTCTCACCCGTTTATCAATCTCCAAACGACGACAATGGGTATGATATCAGTGATTATCAGAGCATTATGAAAGAATTTGGAACCATGAAAGACTTCGATGAAATGTTATCAGCCGCCCATGACAGAGGATTAAAAATCGTGATGGATCTTGTTGTGAATCACACATCAGATGAACATCCATGGTTTGTGGAGAGCAGAAAGTCTAAGGAAAATCCCTACAGAGATTATTATATCTGGAGAGAAGGGAAGAATGGAAAAGAACCCAACAATTGGGGGTCTTGTTTTTCTGGTTCCGCATGGATGTATGATGAGGAGACGAAGATGTATTATCTGCATCTGTTTTCGAAAAAACAGCCTGATTTGAATTGGGATAACAAGGCAGTAAGAACGGAAATTTATCGTATGATGAATTGGTGGCTTGACAAGGGAATTGATGGTTTTCGTATGGACGTGATTAGCCTGATTTCAAAAAATTCTGAGTTCCCAGATGGAGAAGAGGGTGTGAATGGGTATGCAAGTTTCAACGAGGCGGCGAATGGCCCACATGTGCATGAATACCTTCAAGAGATGAGGCAAAACGTTCTGGACCGTGCAGATACCTTGACGGTAGGGGAATGTTCTGGAGTGACATTAGAAGAAGCAATGAAATATGCCCGTAAGGATGAGAAAGAGCTGAATATGGTATTTCAGTTTGAGCATATGGATGTGGATGCAGATGGGAACAATAAGTGGACGGACAAGAAGATAGATTTACGAGAACTGAAAGCAGTTTTGACAAAGTGGCAAAAAGGATTGGAAGAGACAGCATGGAACAGCTTATATTGGGAGAACCACGATCAACCTAGATCCGTGAGCCGATATGGAAATGATAGTGAAGCGTACTGGGAATTATCAGCAAAGATGCTTGCAACTTGTCTTCATATGATGCAGGGAACACCCTATATTTATCAGGGAGAGGAACTTGGAATGACAAATGCACCATTTGACAAGATAGAAGATTTTCGAGATTTGGACAGCGTGAATGCGTATTATGAATTGCTGGAAAAAGGTGTGTTTGAAAAAGAACAGATGCTGAAATATTTAAGATACAAAAGCAGAGATAATGCCAGAACGCCATTTCAATGGGATAATAGTAAAAATGCAGGATTTACGGATGGAGAGCCATGGATTATGGTGAATCCAAATTATAAAACGATTAACGCAAAGGAGCAGATGGAGAGAAAAGATTCTGTATTTTCTTATTATCAGGAGCTTATACGGCTTAGGAAAAAGCATCCTATTATCGTATATGGAAGATATGATTTACTGCTGCCAGAGGATAGGGAACTCTATGTATATACACGGACACTTGGAAGAGAGCAGCTTCTTGTTATCTGTAATTTTTCTTGTAATGAGAGGACATTTCCATTGCCTGAAGCATTTGCAAAAGCGTCAGATTTGGTAAAAATAATAGGAAATTATTGCGATTGCGCAATAGAACAAAACATGCGTATTCGGGCGTATGAAGCCATTGTATTGCAATGTAATGCCTCTGCATCCGATGAATAATTTGGTGAGATATGATAAATCTGCCTGTTGACAGATACTTGACACAGGAGTAGAATATAGCCATAAATGAATAGCGTTCTTCAGGGCAGGGTGACTATTCTTTCGAGAAATTCTTTGAGAGATGGAATTCCCGACCGACGGTGATACTTTTAAGAAGGCAAGTCCGTGAGCCATATGGCATGATTTGGTGAGAATCCAAAACCGACAGTACAGTCTGGATGAGAGAAGAAATTGTGTTTGCGCATGTGCGGCTGTGTGTTTGCCCTGGATCGATCTAGATCCAGGGTTTTCTTTTTACATGGTGATTCGAGAGAAAATAGTGTACTGACACATTTATAATTAGGCAAATCTACTTGCCTTTTCATCCATCTGCTGCGTTAGATTTTCTAGCTGTAGCCACCGCTACACCGTTGAAAATCTGCCTTGCAGAAGAATGAAAATTCTGCGTAGTTTCACCAAATATAAACGTGTCAGTACACTAGCGAATTTGAAGAAGTTTTGACATGTCAAGAAGAAAAACAGCAATCATCCAAGGAAAGAATCTGGAGAGAACTGGCGCAACACAAAGAGGAAAGGAGTTTTCGTAAATGAGTACAGTGACAAAAACAACGGAAAAACATGTGGATATCTGGAAACTTACGATGATAGCCATGCTTTCTGCCATTGCTTTTGTGTTAATGTTTTTGGAATTTTCCGTTCCCATTATGCCACCCTTTATCAAAATGGATTTGAGTGATCTTCCAGCTTTGCTGGGGGCATTTGCAATGGGGCCTGTAAGCGGCGTGATGATTTGTCTTATCAAAAATCTTATGCATCTGTTTTTGTCTTCCACAGGTGGTGTGGGAGAATTATCGAACTTTATATTAGGTGCCTGTTTTGTACTTCCAGCAGGATTAATTTACCGAAACTGGAAGAAAAAGAAAAGCGCTGTTTTGGGAGCGATGGCTGGGGCATTTCTGATGGCGTTGGTTAGTATCGTTTCGAACTATTACATTGTATATCCCTTTTATTATAGTTTTATGGCAAAAGACGCGATCTTGACAGCATATCAGGCGATCCTTCCAGGGGTGGATAGTATTTTGGAATGTTTGATTGTGTTTAATACCCCATTTACTTTGGTAAAGGGACTGATCAGCGTGGGAATTACCGTATTAATTTATAAGCAAATCTCGCCTTTTTTAAAGGGAACTTACCGAAATCAGTGATCGAAAGAGAGAGGAATCAGAAGATGGAATCATCCAGGAATTGTCCGCAAGATTACATGCGTATGGCCTTAGAGCTGGCCAGACAGGGAGAAGGAAAAGTATCGCCAAACCCTATGGTGGGTTGCGTAGTAGTAAAAGATGGTGTGGTGATTGCGAAAGGTTACCATGAAATGTATGGCGGCTATCACGCGGAGCGCAATGCACTGCTCCAATGCAAAGAAGAATCCAAGGGGGCCGAGCTCTATGTGACCTTAGAGCCCTGCTGCCATTATGGGAAAACACCACCCTGTACAGAGATTATTTTGGAAAAGAAGATTAAGAAAGTATATGTGGGGTGTCTGGATTCCAATCCCCAGGTGGCGGGAAAGGGCGTAAAAATTCTTCAGGAACATGGGGTGGAAGTGGAAGTTGGAATTTTAGAAGAAGAATGTAAGACTTTAAATGAAGTGTTTTTTTATTATATGGAACAGAAACGTTCCTTTGTAGCGATGAAATATGCAATGACATTGGATGGTAAAATTGCCTGTGAGACAGGAGATTCCAAATGGGTTACAGGCGTGGAATCCAGAAATTATGTGCAGTGTCTGAGAAATCGTTATCGAGGCATTATGGCAGGGATCGGCACAGTGCTTGCAGATGATCCGATGCTAAACTGCCGAATAAAAGGGGGAAGAGATCCAGTGCGAATTATTTGTGACACTAGGCTACGAATCCCGACAGACAGCCAGATTGTGCAGACAGCCAAAGATTTTCAGACAATTATAGCATGGAATGGTCAGGCGGCGAAGGAATTCTATCATAAGTGTGAAGAAAAACAGAAAATGCCAAGAGCATTGGAGAAAGTCAGACAGTATTTGCAGGAAAAAGGAATTATTCTATTGGAAATTCCCCTAAAACCTAGCTGCTGCACGCTACAGTTGGATTTAAAACAGCTCTTTTTCCAGTTGGGAGAAAGAGGAATCGACAGTATTTTATTAGAAGGAGGAGGAACTTTAAATGCCTCTGCGTTACAAGAAGGATTGGTTCAGCGGGTTTATGCTTTTGTAGCGCCTAAATTGGTGGCTGGTGCAAATGCAAAGTCTCCGGTGGAGGGCCTCGGTATTCCTAAGATGGAGGATGCAGTGACGTTGCAGGGCATAGAGGTTTCGAAATTCGGAGAGGATATCTGCATTACTGGAAGGATTGAAAATCAGAATGCAGTCTGTCGGTAAACTGCTGCACAATGGAGGGCAGGAACCAGTGAAATACGAAAGGAGAAGGCTATGTTTACCGGAATTATAGAAGAGACAGGAACACTTTGTGAAATAAAAAAAGGCGGTGTGTCAGCACAGATTCGGATTCGCTGTCAAAAGGTCCTCGAAGGAACGAAAATCGGAGATAGTATTGCGGTTAATGGAATTTGTCTTACGGTGACATCCCTTGGAACAGACAGTTTTACGGCGGATGTGATGGCGGAAACCATTCGCCGCAGCAGCTTATCAGAGATAGCTGTTCCTGGAATTGTGAATTTGGAACGTGCCATGGCTGCCAACGGCAGGTTTGGCGGACATATTGTTTCTGGTCATATAGATGGAACAGGTAAGATTACAGACATCCGTCAGGAGGAAAATGCGGTGTGGTATACCATACAAGCAGATTCGACATTGCTTCGCTATATTGTGGAGAAAGGCTCTGTGGCAATCGATGGAATCAGTCTTACCGTGGCAACCGTGAGAGAACAAGATTTTCAGGTGTCGGTAATTCCTCATACCCGAAAGGAGACAGCTTTGGCGGAAAAAGCGGTAGGCGGCATAGTAAATATCGAATGTGATGTGTTGGGAAAATATGTGGAAAAATTGTTGCTGGGGAAGGAAGAAGAAAACCAACAGAGCAGAATCAATGAAAGTTTTTTGATGGAACATGGATTTCTTTAAATATGGGGAGAGAAAAACCAACAGAGCAGAATCAATGAAAGTTTTTTGATGAAATATGGATTTCTTTAAATATGGGGAGAGAAAAAACCAACAGAGTAGAATCAATAAAAGTTTTTTGATGAAATATGGATTTCTTTAAATATTTGGAAAGAAGAAGAAAACTAACAGAGCAGAATCAATGAAAGTTTTTTGATGGTACATGGATTTCTTTAAATATTTGGAAAATAGAATTTGCATTGTTATTAAAAAAGAATTACAGAAAGGATGAATGGGAATTGAGTAAAAAATTAGATACGGTGGAACAAGCTCTTTTGGATATCCGCCTGGGAAAAATTGTGATGGTTATTGACGATCCAGACAGGGAAAATGAGGGGGATTTTATCTGTGCAGCAGAATTTGCCACACCAGAAAATATTAACTTTATGGCCACCCATGGAAAAGGGTTGATTTGTATGCCGATGGATAAAGAACTGTGTAAGCAGCTTGGTTTAAATCAGATGGTAGAGCAGAACACAGATAACCATCAGACTGCATTTACGGTGTCCATTGATGGAATTGACACAGAAACAGGAATCTCTGCCTTTGAGCGTTCTGAGACGGCATTGCTCGCAGTGAAGGATGGGGCCAGACCAGAAGATTTTCGCAGGCCGGGCCATATGTTTCCCTTGGAGGCTAGGGAAGGTGGCGTGTTAAAACGTACTGGACACACGGAAGCTACGGTGGATCTTGCGGTTCTTGCAGGATTAAAGCCTTGTGGACTCTGCTGTGAGATTATGCGGGAAGACGGAAGTATGATGCGCACCACAGAGCTGTTGGAATTTGCGGAAAAATTTCAGATGACAGTGATCACGGTAGCAGATTTGGTACGTTACCGGATGGACAGAGATAGCCTGGTCCAGCAGGAAGCACATGCAAAAATGCCGACGCAATACGGGGAATTTGAGATTTATGGCTATATCAATAAATTAAATGGAGAGCATCATGTAGCGTTGACGATGGGAGATATCTCCGATGGCAAGCCCGTATTATGCCGAGTGCATTCAGAATGTTTGACGGGAGATGTATTTGGTTCTGGGCGGTGTGATTGTGGAGAACAATTGGATGCTGCTATGAAAGCAATTGCCCAGGAAGGCAGGGGAATCTTACTGTATATGCGTCAGGAAGGTCGAGGAATTGGCTTGATCAACAAATTGAAAGCATATGAACTTCAGGAACAAGGGCTTGATACTGTGGAAGCCAATGTGAAGCTTGGATTTGAGCCAGATTTGAGAGATTATGGCATAGGTGCGCAGATCCTCCATGATCTGGGTGCAGAAAAACTGAGGCTTTTGACGAACAATCCCAAAAAGATTACCGGATTATCTGGCTATGGTATTTCCATTGAAGAGCGGGTGCCGATCCAGATGCCAGCAAAAAAGACAGACGTGTTTTATTTAAAGACAAAACAAAATAAAATGCATCATATGACAGATTATTAACATCATCTGTATCAAAAATAAAAAACAAATCGTAGATTTTCAAATGGAATGCTGAATTTCAGCTTGCAGAATGATTATTACTCTGGCGGTTAAATATTACAGTTTTTACTTGTCTAAATTTCTATCTGCCGTGTTGTCATCAATCGTTGTAACCCTCGTTACAACTCAATCTTGCGCCTTGCAGATGAAAATTTATTCTGCGTAAATTGCGCGATATTTAACCGCTGGAGTAATAAGTGGTTGCAGTTTCAGTAATTGTATGTAAGAATATGTAGTATATTTCAAGTTTTATGTAATAGGAACACTTTTATGAAAAGGAGATTCCCTAAAATAACTTTGGTGTTAAGCTGCCAAAGCAAAAACCAATGAAAAGGAGAGAGAGCATGAAAGTATTAGAAGGAAATGTTGTGGCAAGTGGAGTGAAAGTTGGGATTGTGGCATCCAGGTTTAACGAATTTATTCTATCAAAATTGGTGGGGGGTGCTCAGGATGCACTGCTGCGCCACGGTGTGGAGGATGATGATATTACTTTGGCATGGGTTCCAGGAGCATTTGAAATTCCGCTTACTGCTCAAAAAATGGCGGAGAGCGGGAAATATGATACTGTTATCTGTCTGGGGGCTGTGATCAAAGGTGCCACGACCCATTACGATTATGTGTGTGCTGAGGTTAGCAAAGGGGTGGCTTCTGTGGGACTGAAAACAGAGGTGCCAGTTATTTTTGGTGTGGTTACGACGGATAACATTGAGCAGGCAATTGAACGTGCAGGAACAAAAGCAGGAAATAAAGGCTATGATGCAGCATGTACAGCCATTGAGATGGTGAATTTGCTTAGGAGTATGAAAATAGAAAGGCATCTAGAAAATGAAGTATCATCAACCAGATTTAATCAGAATAGCAAAAAGAGAAAACAATAAGAAGAGAAATTATCTCGTGGTAAATCCTCTTCAGGGCAAGCATGTTCCAGTAAGCCCGAAAAAAGCATTTCAGATGATGGATGCTCTGGCTGAACAGGTACGTCTTGCCTGTCCGTCGGAGCGTTTGTTGCTGGTAGGATTTGCGGAAACTGCCACGGCGATCGGGGCAAGATTGGCAGTGAAATTGAATACTGGTTATCTTCAGACAACCAGGGAGCAGATTCCAGGGGTGGAATATCTGTATTTTACCGAATCTCATAGCCATGCGACAGAGCAAAAACTAGTAAAGGATGATCTTGACAAAGAACTTGACCGTTTTGAACGGGTAGTATTTGTCGAGGATGAGGTGACCACAGGAAATACCATATTAAACATTGTAAAGATTTTGGAAGAAAAATACCCTGGCAAGGTGCATTATTCGGTGGCATCCCTGCTAAATGGGATGGATCAGCAAGCGCTTCGGCGGTATCAGGAGCATGAGATACAGGTGTATTATCTGCTAAAGACAGATCACAGCCCCTTTACAGCTATGGCAGACCATTTTCTAGGAGATGGGAAATATATTTCTCTGGAAGAGTTAGAAAAGAAAGCAGAAAAGTTCTATTTTGCCAACCAAAAAGGTCGGGGAACTGCGGAATCTATTTTTCATGCAGAGGGCCAGGAGTGTGTAAGTGATAGAAAAGGATTTGACTTGGAAAATGGTCAAGATACAGCAAACGGAATGCAGGAGATTTTTCTATCAGGGTATCAGAATGCCAGGCGATTTGTGGAGGGTGAAGTCTATAAAAATGCCTGTGAAAAGCTTTGGGCGCAGATCCAGGAATATTGTCTGCCAGATCAGGAGAAGTCTTATCTGGTACTTGGCACAGAAGAATTTATGTATCCAGCTCTGTATATTGCATCAAAGCTTGAAGATGCGGGTTGTCAGGTGCGGTGTCATGCGACCACCCGAAGTCCTATCGAGGTGAGCAGTGAAAAAACATATCCTTTGCATGTCAGGTATGAACTAAGGAGCTTATATGAAGAGGAACGCAAAACATTTGTGTATGACCTGCAAGCATATGACCAGGCACTCATTTTAAGCGATGCGCTAGATACATCCCCAAAAGCGATTGATTCTTTGGCAGCAGCTTTAGAACTGGCAGGAACAAAACATATCCAATGGTTTCGCTGGTGTGACAAGACAAACGTGTCGACAAATATTCATGATATGGGTATGCCAAGTTCTTATCGCAAAGAAGATGTGACACTGCTGTTGAAGAATATCACCGGAATGGTGCAGCCCCAGCCGGCCCAGGAACGAGAACGTCTGATCCAGTCTGGTACACATTACTGTGAAATGCTTCCACTTGAGTATGTTCCCAGTGAAACATACATGAGAGTTTATCAGGAAGCCCTTAACAATTATGCAAAACCCACGGCTCAGGCGATCGGAAAACTTGCTTCCCAGTTGATGTGCACAAAAGGCAAATCCATGGTGTTGGTTTCTCTGGCAAGGGCAGGTATTCCCATCGGCATTTTGCTGAAACGATATCTTTGGCAAAAATATAAAGTACAGGTCATGCATTATTCTATTTCGATTATCCGAGGCAGAGGAATTGACCGGAATGCAATGCAGTATCTGTTGAACTTGTATCAGCCAGAACAGTTGGTTTTTGTGGACGGCTGGATTGGAAAGGGAGCCATCTTAAAAGAGTTGAAGAAGGAATTAGCAGCTTATCCTGGGGTTTCACAGGAAATTGCAGTGGTGGCTGATCCGGCAAATGTTACACGATTTTGTGGTACACATGAAGATCTCCTGATTCCAAGCTCCTGCCTGAATTGTACTGTTTCTGGTCTGGTGAGTCGTACATTTCTTCGTTCGGATCTGATAGGAGAAAAGGACTTTCATGGCGCAGTGTATTATGGTGAGTTAAAAGAACAAGATTTGTCTTATCATTTTATTGATGCCATTGAAAAAGAGTTTGAGACTGAGGTGGATTGGGAACCATATGAGATGGAACCAGCTCAGGATGGGACGGGACTGGAAGAAGTGAAAAGGTTAGCAGAGGAATACAAAATTTCTGATATTAATCTGATAAAACCTGGCATTGGGGAGACCACTAGGGTACTTTTGCGGCGGATTCCATGGAAAATTCTGGTGGCAGAGGGCGAAAGACAGGCTCCTTCCTTGGCACATATCATGCGGCTGGCGGAGGAAAAAAATGTTCCTGTGGAAGAACATGCCTTGATTCATTACAAGGCATGTGGGATTATAAGGAATCTGGCAGATATCTAGCAGATATCAAGTATGCTGACCGCCTGTTAATCGGACGAATTACTTGCCTGAAGGTCAGTACACTAGTGTATTGACTTATTGATATTTATGGCAAAATAATTCAGCCAGAGTACACTAGTTATACAATATTTAACTCTCTTAAAATACCATAAATACCAACGAGCCAGTACACTAGTGTACTGACACATTTATAATTAGGCAAACCTACTTGCCTTTTCATCCATCTGCTGCGTTAGATTTTCTAGCTGTAGCCACCGCTACACCGTTGAAAATCTGCCTTGCAGAAGAATGAAAATTCTGCGTAGTTTCACCAAATATAAACGTGTCAGTACACTAGATCGCTCTCATTTTCATATAGGTACAAGCGAACCCTGGCTTTATGCCAGGGTTTGTTGTGTTACACCAAATACTTCTGCAAGCATAATTGTTTTTTGTGCCCAGTTATAATGGGTTTTGTATTCATTCATGCGCTCTCTCTGGACGCTTCCAGCAACCAGGGAATTGTGGTCAGGGTTCCAGTCTAGGATGACTCTGGCATCTTTTAGATCGTGTTCAGATACCATGTAAGCTGCATTTACTACAGGAATTTGATTGGGATGGATCACGGTTTTACCGATAAAACCACATAATCTGTCCTGTCGCAACTCTGTTTCTAATCCAGATTTCCAATTTGCTCCATGATAGTATTCCCACACAGGACCAGAAACTACATAATCCATGCCAAATACGGTCATCACATCTGAGAGGATGTTGGCGATGGGACGCAGGCTGTGGATGGATTCCGTACTGTGCCTGCGAAATCCAAATTTATGACAGAGATCGTTTGCTCCCACTCGGATATTCAGAACGAATTCTGCTACTGCGTCCAGTTTTTCCTTTAAAGTATATAGGAGCTGATATCTGTCTAGCAGGTTGATAATGGAAGGGCTTTCAAAGATTGGCATCATATATATTTTGTTCTTGGAAGCCTCATTGACTGCCTGGATTGTCTGTATGTATTCGTCTGCATTTTCCAGAGAAAATTTAGGGATGATAAATCCACTTAAAATGGTGGATGCTTCCTCCAAACGTTCTGTCAGCAGAGGGATTTGTCGGGGACTGCGCACCCGCACAAATATTTTGGGGAGATAAAAATCATCTGTCTGATGATGGAAATATATGGTTCTCAAAGAGGAGACAAGTATTTCTTCCGCCTCCTCAACACAGTCATCTCGTATCGTGTCTTCCAGGCACAGAGCCAAAGAAAACAGCCGTCCGAATCGTTCTGTGATAATGGACAGCACAATGCTTTTGTTGTTGGCGGGGCAGTATAGCAGGGCGCCAACACTGTAGTGCAGTATGGAATTTTTCATAAAAATAAAGCTCCTTTTTGTAAAGTTGCTCATTTTTACCTGAGCTTTGCTATGTTTGAGTATAGCAAAGGCAGATATAGAAAGCAATAAATATTTTCGGTCAGCTTGTAAAAAAGAGGATATCATAATAAGATAAATGGTAGAAGTTTCTGTGAAAAAATTTTACAAAGATTGTACGATTATGGAATCAAAAATATTGTTTTTTCGTAATCATTGCGTATAATGAAGAAGTATGATCCTTGTGGGATAGGCAGTAAGCATAAATGCGGGAACGATCCTGAGTGAAAAAATGGGATTGAAAATATGGAGGAAAAAAATGAATTTTGATGAAAAATTTTTTCAGGAAGAATTGCGTTCAGGTTATCTGGTCTCTGAAAAAATGAAAAAAGTATGGGCCGTGGAATTAGAACTTCTTGATTATTTTGATAAATTATGTCATAAACACAACTTGCAGTATTTTGTAGATTATGGCACATTACTGGGGGCTGTCCGTCATCAGGGATTTATCCCTTGGGATGATGACATCGATATCGTAATGTTTCGGGGTGAGTATGAAAAGCTGAAAGTCATTGCGCAAGAAGAAGTTTGTGAACCATATTTTTTTCAAAACAGCTATACGGACAGTATGATATGGGCTTTTAGCAAATTGAGGGATAGTCGGACGACGGCCATTGAATTTCCAGATTATCTGGAAAGTTTTCATCAGGGGATTTTTATAGATATCTTTCCTCTGGATGACGTGCCAGATGGAACGTCTCAGACATTGGTGGCTGGGGAGATAAAGCAGGAACTTTGGTTGTCTGTTGTAAGTCCAGAAAGTCTAAAGGCCAAGTTGGAACAAGGGCATTCTTTTATTTTGGATTCGGATATTATTTTAGAGCTGCTACATATGTCAGTCCGGGAGAGAATGAAAAACTTTGAGAGTTTTTGTAATTCGCAGTCAGGAATTTCAGGCAGAGTGAACTTTATAACAGATGAATTTCAACATACGATTCCAAGTGTACCAAGGGAATGTTATGAGGAGACAGTGTACCTTCCATTTGAAAATATTATGGTTCCAGCGCCGATTGGATATGCCGAATTATTAGAGTACCGCTATGGGGATTATATGACACCGGCTCAAATTCCCAATCTCCATGATGGGATATTTTTTGATCCAGAGACACCTTATCGGAATTATATGAAAAGTGGTATAAAATAAAATTATAAAATATTTTGAGTTTCCCCATTTTGCAATTCATAGTGCCAAAAGGTTTCCATCACAAAGTGATGGAAACACTTTGCACATAAAAGCGCTCTGAAAAGCTAGCTTTCCAGAGTGCTTTTTGTGCAAGACCTTTTGGCGCTATAATATCGGCTATTATAAAAAATGGGGAAACTCAAAAAAATATCTCTTGATTTTTTTAAAAATTGTGGTATGATAGCAACAGATTGAAAGGTATTCTGTGAGTCTTTTGATTTTGCGAGATTCTGAGAGTATATTGGAAAAGAAAGAGGTGAAAGAATGATTATTTTTTCTTGCAGATAATAATGAAAAAGAGGTGGTATCAAGGTGTTGGTATCGTCATATTTCTTGCAGGATAAGAATCATTCTTTCAGACTCTGTTATTTTGGCATGGTATTGCCAGGGTTAAATATAGGTTTTCCCTTTATAATCATTGTTCAGAATCGTTAGACAGAACAATTGGTGTTTTTTATAGGTTTGTTTAAGGGAGATGAATTGTATTTGACAGAAGTCTTCTTATGAAATATAGGCTGCAGGAAATGATGTTCCAGCAGCCTTTTCTGATTGTAAAATTCTATTGCATAAGCCATCTATTTTTTTATCTTATCATGTTTCCTATGTGTAAAATAGACAATCGATATTATACAGTAAGACAGGAGTGAAGTTTATATGTCAATGATTAAAATAGAAGATCTTACCTTTTCTTATCCAACCAGTTATGATAATATTTTTGAATGTGCCAATTTTCAGATGGATACTAGCTGGAGACTTGGGCTGGTGGGAAGAAATGGAAGGGGGAAAACCACCCTCCTAAACCTTTTGATGGGAAAGTATAGATACAGTGGGAAAATTATTTGTTCTGTTCAATTTGATTATTTTCCCTTTCTGGTCACAGAACCCAGTGATATGACAGCGCAGGTTTTGGAGGAGATATGTCCTCTTGCCCAAGAGTGGGAATTTATGCGGGAATTGTCGTATCTTGAGGTAGATAATGAGGTACTCTGGAGACCGTTTGAAACATTGTCAAAGGGAGAGCAGACGAAAATTCTGCTTGCTGCGTTATTTCTGAAGGAAGGTCATTTTCTATTGATCGATGAACCTACGAATCACCTGGACGGCAAAGCAAGAGAATTAGTATCTTCCTATCTAAAAAGGAAGAAAGGATTTCTTTTGGTGTCCCATGACCGTGGTTTTTTGGATGGCTGCGTGGATCATATTGTTTCGCTGAATCGGGCGGATATTCAGGTGCAAAGTGGTAATTTTTCTTCTTGGATGGAAAATTTTAATCGACAGCAGGAGTTTGAGCTGGCACAGAATGAGCGATTGCAAAAAGATATCAGCCGTTTGCAACAGGCTGCAAGGCAATCATCGGTCTGGTCTGATAAAGTGGAAGCGTCGAAAAAGGGTGCGGCCGATAAAGGATATGTGGGACATAAAGCGGCCAAAATGATGAAACGTTCCAAGGGGATAGAGGCAAGACAGAATCAGGCAATTCAGAAGAAGTCAGAACTTTTAAAAAATGTGGAGACTACAGAGAAACTTAAAATTATGCCGTTGGTTTATCATACAGATACGTTTGTCTCCTTCTCGCAGGTGGCGGCATGTTATCATGAAAAGATGGCCAGTCATCCAGTTTCTTTTCAGATCCGACAGGGACAGCGAATCGCTCTGGAAGGGAAAAATGGAAGTGGCAAAAGTAGTTTGCTAAAACTTCTGGTGGGAGAGGACATCTCACATACGGGTACAATACATGTAGGTTCTGGTCTTATCGTCTCGTATGTTCCACAGGACACTTCAAATTTAAGAGGAACCTTATCGGATTTTGCAGAGGAAAACCATCTAGATGAAAGTTTGTTTAAGGCAGTCCTTCGAAAAATGGATTTTGAGAGAACACAATTTGAAAAAGATATGGCAGATTTTTCTGGCGGACAGAAAAAGAAAGTATTGATCGCCAGGAGCCTTTGTGAACAAGCTCATTTGTATGTGTGGGATGAACCTCTGAACTTTATAGATGTGTACTCCCGAATGCAGATAGAACAGTTGATCCTTGAATTTTCACCTACAATGCTGTTCGTGGAACATGACCTTATGTTTCGGGAAGCTGTGGCCACAAATTCTGTTTTCGTTGGCTGAGTGAAGGGCTATTTGGGAGGAAGTTTTGAACGATTCATAGCTGAGAGCATATGATATAGAAAAATTGTTCAGGTGTTTTTATGGAAACATGTACAGAACTTTACTTCCTTTCTACGCTTGCCTGTCAGTTGTTCCAGTGTATGGAGGAGGATGAGATAGAGATTCTTGCGTCCAACCTATTGTTGCTTAGCCATATGCTGGAACGGATGCTGGTGGGAAGTCATTAAGCTCAATTGGTTCTATATTTCCTCTGATTTCAATTGCTAAAAATTATAAAAATACCATTGACTTTACAACATATATGTTGTAAAATTAAGAAAATTGAAATGGGAGGTAGTATAATGATTATTCATAATTATGAATCGAGTTCTGGAAAGGATTTAATTCAAGAGTATATTAATTCCTTGACAAAGGAAGAGCAAGTGGACGGGTTTAGAGTATTAGAGTTACTAGAAAAAGGAGAGATGCAAAAAATAATTATAAGCGATGGCACAAGAAAATATACGAGGTATACTTTCTAAAACATAATCGTATATTTTATATAGTGGCTGATAAAAATAATATTTATGTACTCCATGCCTGTCGAAAACAAAAAAATAAAACAGAAACAAAAGATTGTGAAATTATAATAAAAAGAGCGAAAGAATTAAGAAAAGAATTAGGAAAAAAAATTGTTTAAAATTAAAAATAAATTTTAATAGATAACCATGCAAAATATACTGCGGTTAAAGCGCCTGTAAAACGGTAGCTTGACTGCAGAAATATTTTGCCTGAGTAAATAACTAACAAAAGGAGAGAGTAATATGCCATTTGTACAAGTCAATATTTCGAAAGAAATCGAAAAGGAAAAGCGTAATTCGCCACAATTTAGGAAAGCATGGGAGGAAAGCAGGGAAGAATACAGATTAATCACTGAGATGATCAGTCTGCGTAAAAAGGAAAAAATGACCCAAAGCAGCTTGGCTGAAATTACTGGCAATAAGCAGCAGGTTATTTCTAGAATTGAAAAACGAGAAAATAAGCCATCGTTGAGAATATTTTGTAATCTGCTAGATGCGATGGGATATGAGTTGCAAATTGTGAAGAAAAATAAAATATAAGGGGAAGTGATTGTTATAGATTCAAAGGATATTATAAGGGGTAGTTTTGGTGTTGTTTCAATAAAGCAATCAGCATTTACTTTGCATACTATCATTCCAGCGGTTAAATATCGTAACATTATCTGTAACAAATTGTGTGTGGTGTTGTCATGCACTGTTACAACCCGACTTTTTGAGTTCGTATGGAAGATTTATTTTGTGTAACTGTTACGATATTTAACCGCTGGAGTGGTAAGAAAGTAAAATTATATATTTAAGTAAGAGAGTTTGATACTATAATGGATTGTTTTATAATCCTAAGCAAAGAAAATAGATTTGATTTAAGAAAGCATTGTGTGGATTACATAATGTTTTTTTGTTTTAAAGATTTCTATCTCATAAATCATATGGATATATATACAGCAACCAATTTGAAAAGAACAAAACGTAAGAATGTGCGAAGCTCACAGAATGCGCAGATAACTTGCCAAAACCTCAGATATATCATATAATAGGATAAGTATGCATATCAGAAAAGAGGAAAATCGATGGAACGCTTAAATAAATTATTGGAACGTTTAGACTTCCAAGTGGTGCAGAAAGACACGGACATAGAGATATCAGAATTGGTGTACGACTCTAGGAAAGTTGTGCCTGGTTGTCTGTTTGTCTGTGTGAAAGGCATGGCAGTGGATGGCCATACCTTTGTGGAGGAGGTGGCTCAAAAAGGGGCAGCAGCAGTTGTGGTCCAAGAAGAGGTGGAAGCACCAGAGAATCTTACCGTGATTCGGGTGCAGGATACACGATACGCACTTGCACTTTTGTCCTGTGCTTGGTTCCATGATCCAGCAGAAAAGCTTAAGGTAATTGGAATTACAGGCACTAAGGGAAAAACCACGACTACTTATATGGTAAAATCCATTTTAGAAAGCGCAGGTTATAAGACTGGATTGATTGGTACAATTGAGGCTGTGATCGGTGAACAGGTCATCCCTGCAAATAATACGACACCAGAGTCCTATATTGTGCAGGATTATTTTCACCAGATGGTGGAGGCAGGTTGTCAGTGTGTAGTGATGGAGGTTTCTTCACAGGGACTTATGATGCACCGAACGGCAGGATTTACATTTGAGATTGGAATTTTTACGAATATGGAACCAGATCATATTGGGCCAGGAGAACATGCGTCTTTTGAAGAATATATGTCCTGTAAGAGTATGTTGTTTCGCCAGTGTAGAATCGGCATTGTCAATGTGGATGATAAGCACTGGGAACAGGTTTTGAAAGATCATACCTGTACAATGGAGACTTATGGGTTTTCCGAAGAAGCAGATCTTAGGGCGGTCAATCCTCAACTTGTAAAAAAACCAGGGTATCTTGGCGTGGCTTATACAGCTCAGGGACTGGTAAATGCCCAGGTGGAGGTTGATGTGCCTGGTAAATTCAGTATCTATAATTCATTGACGGCTATTGCGATCTGCCATCATTTTCAGGTGAACACGCAAAATATGAAAGAAGCATTAAAAAAAGCCAGGGTGAAGGGCAGAATTGAGATGGTCAAAGTATCAGATGAATTTACGCTGATGATTGACTATGCGCACAATGCCATGAGCCTAGAAAGTCTGTTGACCACCTTAAAGGAATACAGTCCAACCCGGCTGGTCTGTCTGTTTGGATGCGGCGGCAACCGTTCCAAATTGCGCAGATATGAGATGGGAGAGGTATCTGGCAGAATTGCAGATCTTACGGTGATTACCTCCGATAATCCCAGGTTTGAAGAACCCCAGGATATCATAGATGATATTAAAGTTGGGATGGCAAAGACGGACGGAGCATATGTGGAAATCCCAGATCGCAAGGAGGCAATTCGCTATGTGATTGCCAATGGACAGCCTGGAGATGTGATTGTTCTGGCAGGGAAGGGACATGAAGATTATCAGGAAATTAAGGGCAAGAAGTACCCCATGGATGAGCGTGTGTTGATCCGAGAGATTTTACAAGAAATGGAAAATAAATGAGCAGGTGATAAGAGAGATGGCCATATATGCCAATGTCATAATTGATATTTCACATGAAAAATTAGACAAAACCTTTCAATATAAGATACCACAGCAGCTTCAGCAAGAGATTTCTCTTGGAATGCAGGTGGAGGTGCCTTTTGGAACTGGGGACCGCAAAAGTACAGCTTTTGTAGTGGGATTGACCGACACGCCAGAGTATGAAGTTACCAAATTAAAAGAGATCAGAAGAGTTGTGGAAACAGGCATTCCCATAGAATCCCAGCTCATTGCCCTAGCGGGATGGATACGGGACAATTATGGGGGAACCATGAATCATGCGCTGAAAACGGTCCTTCCAGTAAAGCAGAAATCCAAAGAGAAAAAACAGCGTTTTGTCCGACTTGCCATAAGTCGAAAAAAAGCCAAAGAACAGCTTGCGTTGTTTGAGAAAAAGCACAACACAGCCAGAGCAAGGCTTTTATCTCAGCTGATGGAACAAAATTCGTTGCCATATGAGGTGGTGACTCGGAAGCTGAATGTGACGACATCTGTAATTCGTGCCATGGAAGGATTAGGCATTTTGACGGTGGAAGAAAAACGCACCTACCGCAATCCTTTGGGAGACATGAAAAAGGGTGGCAAACGTCTTGTTTTGAATGAAGAACAAAAGCAGGCAGTAGAACATATCTGGAGTGATTTTTCTGAGGGGAAGCGGCAGACGTATCTGTTGCGGGGAGTGACCGGAAGTGGAAAGACGGCTGTCTACATAGAATTGATAGAACAGGTGGTGGAAAGTGGCAGACAGGCCATTGTGCTGATTCCAGAAATTGCCCTGACCTATCAGACGGTTATGCGTTTTTATCAGCGTTTTGGGGAGCGGGTGTCCATTCTCAATTCCAAAATGTCTCAAGGAGAGCGCTATGACCAGTTTGAGCGAGCGAAAAATGGGGAGCTGGATGTGATGATTGGTCCCAGATCTGCATTGTTCACACCTTTTTCAAATTTAGGGATTATCATAATGGATGAGGAACACGAGAATAGCTATAAGAGTGAGACATTGCCCAGGTATCATGCCAGAGAGACAGCTATTGAGCGTGCAAGGATGGCAGGGGCAAGTGTGGTGTTGGGGTCCGCAACACCTTCCATTGATAGCTATTATCATGCTAAAACAGGGGATTATGTATTGCTTTCTTTGGAAAAAAGAGTCGAAGAAAAACCTCTGCCTCAGTGTTATACTGTGGATTTGCGGGAAGAATTAAAACAGGGAAATCGTTCTATTTTAAGTGAGAAATTACAGGAATTGATGGCCCAACGGTTAAGGAAGCATCAGCAGACCATGCTGTTTCTCAACCGTCGGGGACTGGCAGGTTTTGTCTCCTGCCGTTCCTGTGGTCATGTGATGAAATGTCCCCACTGTGATGTGGCCTTAAGTCAGCACAATAATGGAAAGATGGTTTGTCATTACTGTGGCTACACAGTTAGTACACCAAAGACATGTCCTGAGTGTGGTTCAAAATATATTGGCGGGTTTAAGGCGGGCACCCAAAAAATCGAAGAGATTGTAAAAAAGCGTTTTCCCAACGCAAGGGTACTGCGAATGGATTTGGACACCACCAGAAGCAAAGATGGATATGAGAAAATTTTATCCTCCTTTGCCAATCATGAAGCAGATATTTTGATTGGAACACAGATGATTGTAAAAGGACATGATTTTCCAAATGTAACGTTGGTGGGAATCCTCGCGGCCGATTTATCACTGCACACCAGTGATTTTCATGGACCAGAACGGACATTCCAGCTTATTACCCAGGCAGCGGGGCGTGCTGGAAGAGGAAGGCTGCCAGGGGAGGTTGTGATCCAGACTTACAGTCCGCAGCATTATGCGATAGAATTATCTGCAAGTCAGGATTATGAGAAATTTTATGCGACAGAATTGTCATACCGGGAGTTGATGAATTATCCGCCCTGTGGACATATGTTGATGATGCTGGTGGCATCAAAAGATGAGATGACGGCGTTTTTATGTGCAGAACTTTTGGCGAAAAAAATCCGTCAAGCAAAGGAGAGCGGAAAGCTGAAAGGACTTCAAATGATCGGTCCCACAGAGGCAGCCGTTGCGAAAGTAAAAGATATTTACCGGAAGGTACTGTATTTTAAACATTCAGATTATGCTGTGCTGGTGCATATCAAGGATGTGCTGGAGACATTTATCGCCAGTCATCGGGAATTTGGGAATGTAATCATACAATTTGATTTTGACCCAATGAATGGGTTTTAAAGAATTGGCATAGAATGAGAGTATACGAGGAGGAACAAATATGGCAGTGAGAAATATCCGTCAACTTGGTGACAGCATATTGGCGAAAAAGTGCAGGGAAATCAAGGAGATAACTCCCAGACTCAGAGAATTGATCAATGATATGAAAGATACCATGTATGACGCAAATGGAGTGGGACTGGCTGCTCCACAGGTAGGAGTTCTAAAATGCGTTGTGGTGATCGATGTGGGGGATGGTCCCATTGTACTGATAAATCCAAGGATGCTGGAATCCAACGGGGAACAGACAGGAGAGGAAGGATGTCTAAGCGTTCCCGGAAAATACGGAATCGTCACTCGTCCCATGTATGTGAAGATTGAGGCATGGGATGAAAATATGGAGCGCATAGTGGTGGAGGGAGAAGAACTTCTTGCGCGTGCCATCTGTCATGAGATGGAACATCTTGAGGGCCATACTTATGTGGAGAAGGTAGAAGATGGTCTGCACGACGTGGAGGAAGAAGCATGAAAGTGATTTTTATGGGAACACCCGATTTTGCGGTGGGGACGCTGGAGGCGCTGATTCAGGCAGGACATGAGATTCTTCTTGTTGTTACACAGCCTGATAAACCAAAAGGAAGAGGAAAATCCATGCAGTTTCCACCCGTAAAGGAGGCAGCATTGTCCCATGACATTTCGGTATATCAGCCGCGGCGGGTGCGGGAGCCAGAATGTGTGGATTATCTAAGACAGTACCAGGCAGATATCATTGTAGTGGTGGCTTTTGGGCAGATTCTTCCCTGTGAGATTCTTGCAATGCCGAAGTATGGATGCGTGAACGTTCATGCATCTCTGCTTCCGAAATATCGTGGGGCTGCGCCTATTCAGTGGGCAGTGATCAATGGAGAGCGGGTGACAGGGGTAACTACCATGCGGATGGACGAGGGGTTAGATACTGGAGATATGATTATGAAAGAAGAAGTGGAACTTGTGCCGGAAGAAACAGGTGGGAGTCTGTTTGACCGTCTGGCTCAGACGGGAGCGGAACTATGCGTTCGCACTTTGGAAGCGATCCAGGATGGCACGGCCGTCTATACACCTCAAGATCATGAGGCGGCCACCCATACGACTATGATAAAAAAAGAGCTTGGAGAGATGGATTGGAGCAGGCCAGCACAGGAATTGGAATGCCTGATACGAGGCTTAAATCCATGGCCCAGCGCCTATACGCATTTGAATGGAAAGACATTGAAAATCTGGAAAGCCATGGTGGTAGCACAGGAGATGGAAAAACAGGAGCCAGGGGTTGTTACTGCGGTGGAGAAAGATCGGATTGTGGTTCAAACTGGGGATGGACAGCTTGCACTGTTGGAAGTTCAGATGGAGGGGAAGAAACGGATGGCGACAGATGCATTTTTACGTGGATTTTCCGTGGATGTTGGAACCAAACTTGGACATATTTAAAACATGTATTTAAAAATATTCTCTAAGAAAGGAGTAATGAATTATGCCATTTTATGGATTTTATTTTGACCCAACCTATATTTTAGTGATTGTCGGAGCTGTGATCTGTCTGATCGCGTCTGCAAGGGTGAAGAGCACTTTCCGCAAATATGACCGTGTCCGCAGCATGTCCGGGATGACTGGGGCAATGGCGGCAGAACGTATTCTGCGTTCCGCTGGGATTTTGGATGTGAGTGTTCAGCACATTTCTGGAGAGTTGACAGATCATTACGATCCAAGAAACAAAGTGCTAAGACTGTCAGACAGCACTTATAACTCTGCATCTGTGGCGGCAGTGGGGGTGGCAGCTCATGAGTGTGGACATGCGATTCAGCATCAGAAAGCGTATGCTCCATTGTCCATACGCAGCGCCATTGTTCCAGTGGCAAATATTGGCTCTACTCTGGCTTGGCCGTTGATTGTGATAGGAATGTTTATCACTTCCAATACAGGTACATTGTTGATTAATATCGGAATTTTGTGTTTTTCTTTGGCAGTGCTGTTTCAGCTTGTCACTCTTCCGGTAGAGTTTAATGCGTCCAGCCGTGCCCTTCGGATTCTAGGAGACACAGGAATTTTGGGGACGGAGGAATTGAAAGGCACGCGCAAAGTGCTCAAAGCGGCAGCGCTGACTTATGTAGCAGGAGCTGCGGCATCGATTCTTCAACTTTTGCGTCTGCTGTTTCTGTCCAGTGGAAGACGGAATGATTAGAGGAGAAAATTATGCGAAGCAGCGGAGTAAATCTGCGGGAATTGGTGTTAGATACACTTTTGGCTGTGACGAGGGATGAAGAGTACAGCCATATTGCAATCAGAGACACATTAGACAAATACCAGTTTCTGGAAAAACACGAAAGAAGCTTTTTGAAACGTGTGTGTCAAGGAACTTTGGAACATATGATCTGGATTGATTATGTGATTAACCAATTTTCCAGTGTGAAAGTAAATAAAATGAAGCCTCAAATACGATGTATTTTAAGGAGCAGCGTATATGAGCTTAAATATATGGATGCTGTGCCAGCTTCCGCCACCTGCAATGAGGCAGTGAAGATAGCACAGAAAAAAGGGTTTCACAGGCTGAAAGGATTTGTAAATGGTGTGCTGCGCAATATCAGCCGCAATCTGGAACAAATTTCTCTGCCAGATCCCAATAAGGATTCTCTGAAATACTTGTCGATCAAGTATTCTATGCCAGAATGGATTTTAGAGTTGTGGATGAAGACTTATTCGCTGGAGGAGACGGAAGAGTTTTTACAGGCGTTTTTGGCGGATGCCCCACTCTCTGTTCGGGTAAATCAGTGGAAAAGTACCAAGGAAGATTTGATAAAGGAGCTGGAAGCAGGAGGAATCCATGTATGGGAACATGAAACGATTCCTGGGGTGTTATATTTGGAAGATTATGATTATCTAGCAGGGATTCCAGCTTTCCAGCAAGGAAAATTTTATGTACAAGATATCAGCTCCGTCCAGGCGGGGCTTTGGGCTGATCCAAAGCCAGGAGACTATGTGCTGGATGTGTGTGCAGCTCCTGGCGGAAAAAGCATCCATGCAGCGGAACTTATATTGGAGGCAGAAAGAACCTTGGCGGAAAAAGGTCAGCCTGTCAATGTGCCTGGAATGGTGGAGGCAAGGGATTTGACAGAGTATAAAGTGTCCTTGATTCAGGAGAACATTGAACGGTGTGGACTTTCGAATATTCGTGCAGTACAGGCAGATGCAAGAATCTTCGATGAGACCATGGAAGGACGAGCAGATATTGTTTTAGCAGATCTGCCCTGTTCTGGATTGGGTGTTCTTGGCAGAAAAGTAGATATTAAGTATAAGGTTCATTTGGGACTCTGTCAGGAATTGTGTCTTTTGCAGCGGGAAATTTTACATACGGTACAGCGGTATGTGAAGCCAGGAGGAGTCTTATTGTACAGCACTTGTACGATTCATCCGGCGGAAAATCAGGAAAATGTGGAATGGTTTTTGCAGGAACACCCAGAATATCAATTGGAAAGGCAACAGCAGATTTTGCCAAAGCTAGGGAAGAACGATGGGTTTTACTTGGCAAAGATGCGAAAGGAATCAGGATATGGCAGTGGACATTAAGTCATTGAATCAGCAAGAATTGGAAGAATTTCTCGTCTCCTTGGGAGAAAAGTCGTTTCGCGCAAAGCAGATTTATCAATGGCTGCATGTCAGACATGCAGCAGGGTTTGACGAGATGTCTGATATTTCCAAAAAATTAAAAGAGACATTGAGCCAAAATTGTGAACTTACTGTTCTGAGAAAAGTTCAGGTACAAAGTTCAAAAGTGGATGGAACTAGAAAATATCTGTTTGCATTGGCAGATGGAAATATGGTGGAAAGTGTGCTGATGCGGTACAAACATGGAAATAGCGTCTGCATTTCTTCCCAGGCCGGATGCCGGATGGGTTGCCGATTCTGTGCATCCACTTTGGATGGTCTGGTGCGCAATCTGACACCTGGGGAACTTTTGGATCAGATATACCAGATTCAGAAGGATATCAAGGAACGAGTGTCCCATGTAGTGGTAATGGGAACAGGGGAACCTTTGGACAATTATGAGAATCTTTTAAAATTTATTTTTCTGTTGTCAGATGAACATGGGTTAAATATCAGCCAGCGGAATATCACGGTGTCCACCTGTGGCATTGTGCCAAATATGCGGCGACTGGCGGAGGAAAAATTGCAAATTACACTTGCACTTTCCCTCCACGCACCTTCTCAGGAGAAGAGACTTAAGTTGATGCCGATTGCCAATAAATATGATATTCAACAAGTGGTGGAGGCATGCAGATATTATTTTGAACAGACTGGAAGACGGATCACTTACGAGTACAGTCTTGTGGGAGGCGTCAATGACAGTCCAGAAGATGCAGCGCTACTTGCAGAATTATTGCAAGGGCAGAATTGCCATATCAATTTGATTCCGGTAAATCCCATCAAAGAACGGGATTTTGTACAGCCAGATTCGACAGCGGTTTCCGATTTCAAAAATAAGCTTGAAAAATATGGAAGAAATGTTACTATAAGAAGGGAAATGGGCAGGGATATTGATGGGGCCTGCGGGCAGCTGCGGAAGCAATTTCTCTTAGCGGCCGATAACCTTCCCGCCTTGGCAGGTGGTGAGTAATAGTAGATAGAAAGGAAGGCGAGAAGCATGAAGGCTTTTTCCAGGACGGATACAGGGAGAAGACGAGAGATGAATCAGGATTATATGTATACCTCCGAAGTGTCGGTTGGAAATCTGCCCAATCTGTATATTTTAGCGGATGGTATGGGGGGACATAATGCGGGAGATTTTGCTTCACGGTATACGGTGGAAACAATAGTGAAGTCCGTACAGGACAGCAAGGAGATATCTCCGATTGTTATCTTGCGTTCGGCCATTCAAAAAGCAAATTTGGCGGTGATGGAAAAGGCCGTCACAGATATTGATTTGGAAGGAATGGGAACAACTGTTGTGGCAGCTACTAGAAGTGGGAAAGAATTATGTGTGGCAAATGTTGGAGACAGCCGATTGTATATCGTCAATCGTTGTCTGGAACAGATTACCAGAGACCATTCTTATGTGCAGGAGATGGTGCGCAGGGGAAAGATTGAGCCGGAGGCGGCGAGAATGCACCCAGATCGAAATGTGATTACCCGTGCAGTTGGAGGCGGGCAGAAGATTGAGATAGATTTTTTTGAGGTGGAATTAAAAAAGAATGACCGGATTTTAATGTGCTCCGATGGATTGACAGATATGATGGAGGATGGAGAAATCCTTAAAATTATAGAGAATAGAACAGATACAGAGGGAATGATAGATGAATTGATTCGGGTAGCAAATGAATATGGCGGCAACGATAATATTACAGTAATCTTGACAGATCCATTTGCAGCAGATGCGGATTGGAGGTAAAAATGTTAAAAGCGGGAATGTATATTGCAGATAGATATGAAATTGTAGCAAAAGTAGGAACCGGCGGAATGGCAGATGTCTACAAGGCCAAAGATCATACACTGGGACGGTTTGTAGGAATCAAAGTGCTGAAGCAGGAATTTTCCGAGGATGTAAATTTTGTGACAAAATTCCGCACCGAGGCACAATCGGCAGCAGGCTTGGAGCATCCCAATATTGTAAATATTTATGACGTTGGAAGTGAAAACGCCATGCACTATATTGTGATGGAATATGTGGAAGGTATCACCCTAAAAACCTATATTGAAAAAAAGGGCCAGCTCTCTTTTAAAGAGGCAGTCAGTATTGCCATTCAGGTAGGACGAGGAATTGAAGCGGCTCATAACAAGCATATTATCCATCGTGACATTAAGCCACAAAATATTATTATTTCCACAGAGGGTAAAGTCAAGGTGACAGATTTTGGAATTGCAAGAGCAGCCAGCAGTAATACTATCAATTCTGAAGTAATGGGTTCCGTTCATTATGCATCACCAGAACAGGCGCGCAATGGTTTTGTGGATGGAAAGAGTGATATTTATTCTCTGGGAATTGTGATGTATGAAATGGTTACTGGGCGTGTGCCTTTTGATGGAGAATCGACAGTGGCCATCGCGATCCAGCATTTGCAGGAGGAGATGGTAAATCCAAGTTCCTATGCACCAAATCTTCCGATCAGTTTGGAAAAAATTATTTTAAAATGTACCCAAAAAAGCCCAGACAGGCGTTATGACAGTATCAGCAGCCTTTTGATGGATTTAAAAAAGGCACTGATCAGCCCAGAAGAGGATTTTGTGGTGATGATACCAGTAGGGCAGCAGGAAAAGACCAGAGTGGTAAAGCCGGAGGAAGTGGAAAGTATAAAAGAACAGACAAGAAATATTTATTATGGAGAGGCAGCTCAGGAGAATGACGAGGAGGATGACGAAGACGACGAAGACGATGATGAGGATGACGATGGATTTTTAAATCCAAAGATGGAAAAAGCAGTGACCATTATGGGCATCGTTGCAGCCGTGATAATTGTGGTAATCATTGCGTATATTGGGGGAAGTTTTTTAGGCTTGTTCCGATTTGGTAGTGTTAAGGAAGAGGAGAAAAAGCCAGATAAGGTACAGGAAGATGTGTTGCCAGAGGAGCCAGAAGAGAAAGAAGATAACAAAGTAGAGATGATTGATCTGCGAGGCAAGACCTTTGACGAGGCACAGAGAGCACTGTACGCTATTGGCCTAGGAATAGATAAAGTAGGGGAGGAATCTTCTGAAGAATATGCCCAGGGGCTGATTGTTGGTCAAAGTGAGGAAGTTGGCACTAAGGTGGAAAAGAATACCACAATTGAAGTTACCATTAGCAGTGGTGCAGGAGAGTTTGATGTGCCCAGTGTGGCAGGCATGGATCGACAGTCTGCGGAGACAGAGCTTGCGAAATATGAACTGATTCCAGATTTTCATTTTGAATATCATGATTCAGTGCCAAATGATCATGTGGTGTCCCAGAGCCCAGAAGCAGGAACAAAAGCGAAAAAGGGAGACACTGTCACGGTGATTTTAAGCAGAGGTGTGGAGCCAAGTGTTATGCCAGATGTGCGGAATACGCCAGAAGCAGAGGCAAGGGCACAACTTGGTGCATTAGGGTTAAATGTTGCCACGAATTCAGATTACAACGATGAGATTCCAGAAGGAAATGTGATTGAGCAGAGTGTGGAAGCAGGAAAGACCGTGGAAAAAGGGACGACTGTGACATTGACGATTAGCCTGGGGAAAAAGAATATCTATTATTCCCTAAATAATTACACCATTGAAAAGCTGGCACGTATTCCAGCGAATGCTACCAATATAGAAGCGGTGATTACGCTGAGCAAATCTACAGGGGAGGAGCTTGGCACTTGGACAGCGACTGCGTTCCCATATAATATCAATCAAGCAAATATCGAAAACTGTGCACAAGGTACGATTTCGATTAAATGGAGCTGGATCTACGTCGATGAGGATGGTGTGGAAATCACAGAGTCAGACAGGACTGTGAACGAAAATGTGCCATTCACACAGAATTAAGGAACATTGTGTATGCAAGGAAAAATCATAAAAGGGATTGCTGGATTCTATTATGTGCATGCAAAGGAATCCGGAGTCTATGAGTGTAAAGCAAAAGGAATTTTTAGAAAAGAAAAAATCAAGCCTTTGGTGGGAGATGATGTTGAACTTGAGATATTGGATTCGATGGAAAAGACAGGAAATATCACAGAGATTCTCACCAGAAAAAATACCCTGGCTCGTCCGGCGGTTGCCAATATCGATCAGGCGCTGGTGATTTTCGCAGCGGACAAGCCAAAACCAAATTTGAATCTGTTGGACCGGTTTTTGATCATGATGGAACGCCAGCAGGTGGAGACAATTATTTGCTTTAATAAGCTAGATCTGGTGAACCAGGTTGAGCTAAATAAATTAAGAGAGATTTATGAGGGATGTGGATATCAGGTACTCTTTACCAGCGCGGAACGCCAGGAAGGAGTGCAGGAGATTCGCAAGGTTTTGTACCAAAAGACAACAACAGTGGCAGGCCCTTCAGGGGTAGGAAAATCTTCCCTGATTAACCTTTTGTCACCAGAAGCTGATATGGAGACGGGAAATCTCAGTGAAAAGATTCACCGAGGGAAGCATACCACCCGACATTCGCAACTTCTTTGTATGGAGGAACAGACTTATATTATGGACACACCAGGATTCAGTTCCCTGTATCTGCTCGGAATTGAGAAAGAGGAATTGAAACATTATTTCCGCGAATTTAATGCATTTGAGCCGTTTTGCCGTTTTCAGGGATGCAGTCATATCCATGAGCCGGATTGCGGGGTAAAGGAGGCATTTGCAGAAGGGAAAATCAGTTCTGTAAGGTATGAAAACTATATCATGTTGTATGACGAGTTGAAAAATGTCAAGAAATATTAAAATACAAAAAGGAGAAGTAAGATGAACTGTTTATCACCGTCTATACTGGCAGCAGATATTTCACGCCTGGGAGAAGAAATTAGAATGATTGACCAAGCAGGTGCACAGTATATACACATTGATATTATGGATGGGCATTTCGTGCCTACGATTTCCTTTGGAGGACCTTTGATGAATTCAATCCGAGGATTAACCGATCGGATTTTTGATGTGCATCTTATGGTGGAGGAGCCAGCGCATTTGGTGGAGGAGATTGTAGCGTGCGGGGCGGATATTATAACAGTCCATGCAGAAGGGTGCGTTCACTTAGACAGGACCATAGATAAGATAAAGGCTCAAGGAGTTCTCGCTTCCGTGGCATTGAATCCGGCTACAGACTTAAGTTGCCTGGAATATATTTTGCCCAAGCTGGATATGGTTTTGCTGATGACCGTAAATCCGGGATACGGCGGTCAAACCTATATTCCGTATTCAACAAATAAGATCCGAGATCTGCGTAGGATAATAGAGGAACGACAACTGCGGATTGACATTGAGGTGGACGGAGGCATTAACCTCTCCAATGTTCAGGAAGTGTTGGATGCTGGAGCAAATATTATTGTGGCAGGTTCTGCTGTGTTTCAGGGAGATATCACAGCCAATGTGGAGGAGTTCCTCAAGATTATGAGATAGAGAAAGAGAGAGAAAATGGTGGAAACATTAATTGTCAGTGGAGGGAATCTTGACAAGAGCTTTGCACTTTCCTATATGAAAGCACATCCCTGTGAACAGACGATTGCAGTGGATTTTGGCATGACCTTTTTTTATGAACAGAATTGGACACCAGATTATATTGTGGGAGACTTTGATTCCGTAAATAAAGATATTCTGCGCAGCTTTCAGAATAAGAAGGGAGAACAAAGACCCAAGATTCTCCAGTTTCAGCCAGAAAAGGATGAGACAGATACAGAGCTTGCCATCCGCACAGCAATCCAACGGGGCAGCAGTGCTATTCATATTTTAGGTGCCACCGGAAGCCGTATGGATCATATGATCGGAAATCTTCATCTGCTGGGAATGGCGATGGAGCACGGTGTGGATTGTATGATGGTGGATCCATTTAATCGTATTCGTATGATTGACCAAGGGATCACCATCAAAAAAGAGGAGCAGTATGGTAATTATGTATCCCTGTTTCCCTTTACGCCACAGGTGAAAGGGCTGACTTTGACAGGGTTTAAGTACCCATTGGATTGCTATACACTGGAATGTTATCATTCGCTTGGGGTGAGCAACGAGATTACAGAAGAGGAAGCATGTATTTCTTTTCAGGAAGGCGTGTTGCTGGTAGTGGAAGCCAGAGATTAATCTACAGGCATGTTGGAAAGAATTGTTTGTAGGATTTTAATAAAAATAAAGGAGCGCTGAACAATGAAGTTAATTTCGTGGAATGTGAATGGTCTACGTGCTTGCGTGCAAAAAGGATTTTTGGATTTTTTTAAAGAGATGGATGCTGATTTTTTCTGTATTCAGGAGACAAAATTGCAGGAAGGCCAGATTTCCCTAGAGTTACCAGACGGGTATTATGACTATTGGAATTATGCAAAGAAAAAAGGATATTCTGGTACGGCAATTTTTACCAAGCACAAACCGCTGGCAGTATCTTATGGAATTGGAATAGAAGAACATGATACGGAGGGAAGGGTTCTTACACTGGAATATGAGAAGTTCTATCTGGTGACCTGTTATACTCCAAACGCTCAGAGTGAGCTTGCAAGACTTTCTTACCGTATGGCATGGGAGGATGCATTTTTGAATTATCTGGAGGAGCTACGGGCCAAAAAACCAGTAATTTTCTGCGGAGATTTAAATGTGGCACATCAGGAAATTGATTTGAAAAATCCCAAAACCAATCAGAGAAATGCAGGGTTCACACAGGAGGAGCGGGAAAAGTTTTCTGCAATCTTGGCTCATGGCTATATTGATACTTTCCGGTATTTTTATCCTGATACAGAGCAGGTGTATTCCTGGTGGTCTTACCGATTTAAAGCCAGGGAAAAAAATGCAGGGTGGCGGATCGATTATTTTGTGGTATCATACGAGCTCAAAGATCAGCTTCAAGACGCAAAGATTCATACAGAAGTGTTAGGCTCAGATCATTGTCCAGTGGAACTAACTATTGCGCTTTGACAGTTTAAAAGAAAAATAACAATATGGAAATGACATTTTATGAAAAAAATAAAAAAAGTATTGACAAAATTTATAAACCTGTTATAATAGCTATTGTGAGTTCGGCAGGACAGGAAATAATATGAGTTTTGCTGAACAGATAGTTGCAGGAGTGGCGGAATTGGCAGACGCGCAGGCTTCAGGTGCCTGTGGTAGCAATATCGTGTGGGTTCAAGTCCCATCTCCTGCACTAGATAATGATAATCTGAAGCCGGTTCCAATCGGGGATGGCTTCAGATTTTTAGTATATTTTGGATGCTAAAGCAAAATTTAATTATATGAACACCATCAAACATCAAAACATAATGATTTTTCTCTAAAATGGTTTATTCCTTTCTTATAAAATGTTATAATCAAAGTATCATATGTCAAGAATTATCCATAAAGTTGTTTTATAATATGTACTCTCGGAATTTCTCTTATATCTGCTTTTACAGCTGATTTTCCGCCAAATGCACACAAATTTAATCAACGTACCATCCAGGTACGCCTCCTGAATTTGTGCATATCTGACAAAAAATCTTCTTGCAAAAGCAGGCACAAGGAGAATCCGAGAGTACATTAATTCCAAAAGGAGGGCTAATATGAATACTCTTGAAAATACCATTTCCATGATGAAGACTTTGCCAGAGACTGATTTAGTTAAGATACAGGATTTTACTAGGAAGCTATCTAGGCGCCATGAACTCGAAGCAGCAGACGGGGCTGTTGGTAAATTCCTCAAACCTATGTCGCGAGAAGATTTCATGAGAGACATCGAAGTTGCAGATAAACAGTTTGCTGCAGGAGAATATCAAGAGATAGGGGAAGCGGTTGATGAAATTTGCCAAGAGCTCGGAATATAAAGTCGTTATTACTCGTGACGCCAAGACACATCTTGCCCAGATATTACGTTATATCAGGCAAGATTTAGGGAATGAGCAGGCAGCCCGAAGTGTTAGAGACGATGTATTAGAAACGAAAACTAGGCTTTCTCATGTAGCAGACAGCCTTAAATTGTGCGATAATCCCAAACTATGCGCTTTGGGTTATCGGACAATCCATCTAAAACGTCATAGATACTTTATGTTGTATAAAATCATAGATGATATGGTGCGTGTTGATGGTATTTACCATGATTTACAGGATTACGAAAACCTGTTTAGGTAACCCTTATAATTAAAATACACGGACATGTTTATCTGTCAGATATGCGTATCCGTGCGGTAAAATAATATGCAGCCCTCACTAGTGTACTGACCGTATTATATTTAGTTAAACCTATTTATGCATTTTTCAGCTATTTTTACTGATTATAGAAAATTGAATTAGGCTAAATATCGACAGGTCAATACACTAGTATCAAGATATAATGATTTTTTTCTAAAATGGTTTATTCTTTTCTTATAAAATGTTATAATCAAAGTATCATATGTCAAGAATTATCCATAGAGTTGTTTTATTATATGTACTCTCGGATTCTCTTTGTGCCTGATTTTACGAGAAAATTTTTTGTCAGATGTGCACAAATTTATGAGGTGTACCTGGATGGTATGTTGATTAGATTTGTGTGCATTTGGCGGAAAATCAGCCGTAAAAGCAGGTATAAGAGAGAGCCCGAGAGTACATTAATTCCAAAAGGAGGGCTAATATGAATACTCTTGAAAATACC
>CAJTVT010000023.1:3705-44545 GCA_910580015.1 uncultured Lachnospiraceae bacterium | reverse complement strand
TTTTCAAAGTGTTTTTTTTCAAAATATAAAAAAACCTCTTTTCATTTATCTTTTCCCAAGAGGTTCTTATAAAAATTTATACTTTTTTTATATTTTTTTTGAAATTTTATTTGTTTTTTCACATAAAGGTCACAATCTCTGGTTATACTATTCTCGTACTAGCTACCAAGCTAATATAATTTTTCATAACTCATGCTTCCTGGATTCTTCGGAGTCCAGGAGGTACTCCCCGAACTCCAGGCTGTGCAATATCTTTTGCACAGCCTTTTCTCTTTCCTGTAAGTCCCCGAAACAATCTGTCCGTCTTATCCTTCTATTACCCGATACCGATCACAGATTATTCCACTTACACCACATTGGAATCACCTTTTCTTGCCTGCCCTATCATAGGTGCCACCAAATACGGCTCACAGATTATTCCACTTGCACCACATTGGAATCACCTTTTCTTGCCTGCTCTATCACGGCTGGCACCAATTTGGCAAAATTATCTCCAGAATGGGTTGCCCCAGTTAAAAGTTCTACTTTGATATCTTTCTGTTGCTCCATCAACTGTTTTACATATTCTCTGGTATATCGATTCGGATAGGTTCCATCTACAAGTCCCATATTGCGCATATATTCATTATCCCATGACTTGACAAATCCACTAGCATCCTTGGCATTAAACTCCGCAGATACAATTGTATTATCCTTTACCTGAATACAGACATACTCTTTCCAACCATGGGAAAACTCTTCCATCTCTGCTGTATAATATCCATCTTTCATCGTATCCGCTCCGCACCCTGACAACAGTACCATAGCCGTCAGTAAGAAAGGAATTATGATTCTTCTCCTCATTCCAAAGCACCTCCGCGTAATTTCACTGATGCCACCACTTCCCCCAGTTCTGCTGCCTGGTTTAGAGACAATTCCGCTGTCTCATCCGTTTCTTTGGCTAGCTGCTGATTCGTATTTGCTATTTCAAGAACTTTATCTGCCTCTTTTGTCACCGTATGCACTGCTTCTTTCTGTTGTTCAACCACCTCTGCCATACTGTGGGAAATCTCATGAAATTTCTCCGTCGCCTGATGAATTTCTTGGAAGGAATCTGCTGTGACATCTGCTGTTTTTAATCCCTTCTCAATGGAAAGATTTGCCTGCTCAATAATTGCTCCTGTCTGTTTCAAAGCGCTGGTTGTCTGGTCTGACAATACTCCAATCTGCTGGGCTACCACGGCAAATCCTTTACCAGATTCCCCTGCATGAGCCGCCTCAATGGAGGCATTTAGCGCAAGAAGACTTGTTTGAGAAGAAATTTCTTCAATCATAAGGCTGATTTTAATTATTTCCTGCATATTTTCATAGATATCATGCATGGTTTCTAACATAATATCCATCTGTGTCTGTCCCTGCTCCACTTTCTCTTGAGCACTTTTCGCACACCACTTTACCTGATCTGCGTTCTCTGTAATATGTGCAATTTGCTCTGTAATCTGCTGTATACTTTGAATCAATCGCTCTAAGGCCACTTCCTGCTCCATGGAACCATCGTACAACCGCTTCGCATATTCAGACACTTCAGATGAATTTTCATTTACTGCCAGAGAAGAATGGTTAATCTTTTGCATCATCTCATTCAGAGAATCCGTTATGGATGATAACGCCTCTCTGATTGCCACAAAATCACCACGAAAAGAATCTGGAATCTCTCTGGAATAATCTCCCTCAGAAAGATACCCCAAAGAAGATTTAATATCATTGATATACTCGTCCATACTTGTGATTGTCTTCGCAAGTGCGCTGGTAAGGATCTGTGCCTCTTCGTTGGTCTTTGCAAGAACCACTTCATCTTTCAGGTTGCCTTCAGACAATGAAGTAAGTCTGCCAGTGGCCAATGATAAGGAGGCTGAGATACTGTCTGCCATCTTAACTATGACAAATCGAGCCGCCAAAAGTAAAAAGCCCGCAAGGAGAATACAGACAAATACAGATACAAATAATGCAGTCTGAAACTCCCGCCGATGTGCATCCACAATCAATGTCCAGTTTGTTCCTGGCACTGGCGCATACGCAACATAATGGCGCACGCCTTTTAAATACATGGATTCTGAACCAATCTGGAAATTGATCATGTTATTAAAGATATCTTGATTTCTTTTGGAGGGATAAAGCTCATAGATATTCTCATGCTTTTGCATATTTTCCTGATCTTTATCTGCAATAATGGTCCCCTCTTCATTGATTATGTAAGAACTGCCTGTAACACCCATATTGATATTTGTAAGCACATCGTTCAATATATCATAATTATAGCTGCCAATCAGATAAGAATCCACCTCCCCATCCTTCTTCATCGGAAGAGCCACACAGAGCTGCCAGACATTATTTTCATAAAAAGGTTCATCGATCACAATATTTTCTGTCTTTTTCAAATACGAATAATACTTCTTATCATCGATATTGTCTGGCGCTCTTTCATCACCATACAACTTCTTTCCAGACAGATCATACCCTGCCAACCATACAAATTCAATACGAGTTTCTCGCTCGTCCAGCACTTGCTGCTTCTCTTTGACAGAGGCTTTCTCATCTGTCAACGTCTGCTCAAGCGCTAAATTAGCCATCCGATCTGTCAAAAGATGGAGATTGGCCCCTACATTTTGAGAGGCCGTCTTCGCCATCATCTGCATATTATCCAATAAAACAGCATCTGTGGAGATAAAGCTACTGACAATCATAGTCAACGTAAGTAGAACACCAAGCAGAATGGCTACCGTCATCACATAGAACTCAATCGTCTGCTTAATGGTCCGTTTCTTCTTCATATTCACCATTTCCTTTCTACTGTACTAACACTTCGTACTTACATTATCAGAATGACTACCATTTTTTACCATTATAGCATATAGCAAGTTTTACGATCTTTACAAACTTCATGTCTATTTTTGCAGATATTTCTTTACGTATTTACCAGTGTAGGATCCTTCTACTTCCGCCACTTCTTCTGGTGTTCCCTTGGCAATCACGGTTCCACCGCCATCTCCCCCCTCTGGCCCCATGTCAATAATATAATCAGCCG
This sequence comes from uncultured Lachnospiraceae bacterium, assembly GCA_910580015.1. Lineage (GTDB taxonomy): Bacteria > Bacillota > Clostridia > Lachnospirales > Lachnospiraceae > Petralouisia. The sequence goes on along the minus strand of CAJTVT010000023.1, from coordinate 41,481 downwards.
TTTTAATCACATCCAGATTATGCTCGATTACTACCACGGTATTTCCGCCCTCGGCCAGTCGCTGTAAGATCTCTGTAAGTTTGTGGACATCTGCAAAATGCAGTCCAGTTGTTGGCTCATCCAGGATATAAATTGTCTTTCCTGTGCTGCGTCTGCTCAATTCTGTGGCGAGCTTAATCCGCTGAGCCTCTCCGCCAGACAATGTGGTCGATGGCTGTCCTAGTTTGATATAGGAAAGCCCCACATCATACAGTGTTTCAATCTTCCTACGAATGGATGGAACGTTTTCAAAAAAAGTCAAAGCCTCCTCCACCGTCATATCCAGCACGTCATAAATGCTTTTTCCTTTATATTTTACCTCCAATGTCTCTCGGTTATATCGTTTGCCACCGCAGACCTCACAGGGCACATACACATCCGGCAGGAAATGCATTTCTATCTTTAGTATGCCATCACCAGAACACGCCTCACATCTTCCTCCCTTTACATTAAAGCTGAATCTTCCCTTGGCATATCCTTTTGCCTTGGCATCTGGCGTCGCTGCAAACAGATCTCTAATTTGATCAAACACTCCTGTATACGTGGCTGGGTTGGATCGAGGTGTCCTTCCAATCGGAGACTGATCAATATCAATCACTTTATCTAACAGCTCCATCCCTTCCATGGATCTGTGTTTTCCGGGGATCACTCTTGCACGATTCAAATCTCTTGCCAAACGTTTATACAAAATTTCATTGGTCAGAGAGGATTTTCCAGAACCAGACACCCCTGTAATACAGGTCATCACCCCCAGAGGAATATTTACGTTGACATTCTGAAGATTATTCTCCTTTGCCCCCTTAATTTTAAGAAATCCTGTGGGTTTTCGCCTTGTTTCTGGCACCGGAATTTTAATTTTTCCACTGAGATAGGCGCCAGTAACTGACTCTGGACTTTTCATAATTTCTTGCGCGGTCCCCTGAGCCACCAATTTTCCACCATGTTCCCCTGCTCCTGGTCCAATGTCCACAATATGATCTGCCGCCAACATGGTATCCTCGTCATGTTCCACCACAATCAGGGTATTTCCTAATTCCTTTAAATTCTTCAAGGTATTGAGCAGTTTATCATTGTCTCGTTGATGCAGTCCAATACTTGGCTCATCGAGAATATATGCAACACCAACCAGTCCAGAGCCAATCTGAGTCGCAAGACGGATTCGTTGCGCCTCTCCGCCAGATAACGTTCCTGTCCCTCTAGAAAGGGTCAGATAATCCAGTCCCACATCCACCAGAAATCCCACTCTCGCACGAATTTCCTTTAATACCTGTGCTCCGATCAATTTTTGCTGTTCTGTCAACTCCATCTCTGTTAGAAAGATTTGCAATTTCTGAATGGACATGGATGTGACCTCATGAATATTTTTTCCAGAGATGGTGACAGCAAGAGCCTCCCGTTTCAATCTCTGCCCGCCACAAGCCTTACAGGGTGTCACCCGCATAAACTGTTCGTACTCCTGTTTCATCGTATCAGATCCAGTCTCCCGATAACGTCTCTCCACATTCCGAACCAGCCCTTCAAATGCCACATCATAGACACCTTCCCCACGCTGCCCCTTATAATATACCTTAACCTCTTTCCCACCAGTCCCATTGAGCAGTACATTTTGAACCTTCTTTGGAAGTTCCTCGTAAGGAGTATCTAGATCAAACTTATACTCTTTTGCCAAGGCTAAAAGGATGGCATTTGTAAAACTTCCCTTGTCTGTGCTGGACTGCCAGCCCATCACCTGAATTGCTCCCTGTGCAAGACTCAGTGTTTTATCTGGTATCATCAAATCCACATCAAATTCCATTTTGTACCCCAGTCCAAAACAATCTGGACATGCACCAAATGGATTGTTAAATGAAAAACTTCTAGGCTCAATCTCGTCAATACTGATGCCACAATCTGGGCAGGAAAAACTTTGAGAAAAATTGATAGGCTCTGCTCCAATCACATCCACAGTCATGAGTCCTTCTGCAAGCTCTAAAACATTTTCCACTGAGTCCGTTAGACGTTTTTCAATCCCTGCCTTTACCACCAAACGATCCACCACAATCTCAATATTGTGCTTAATATTTTTATCCAGTGGTATATCTTCTGTCAAATCATAGATATTTCCATCCACTTGAACCCTTACATAACCGCTTCGTTTCGCCTGTTCAAATAATTTCTGATGTGTCCCTTTCCTGCCTCGTACCACTGGCGCCAAAAGCTGGATTTTGGCTCCCTCTGGAAGAGACATAATCTGATCCACCATCTGATCTACAGACTGTTTCTTAATTTCTTTCCCGCAACTTGGACAATGGGGAATCCCAATCCTTGCATATAAGAGACGAAAATAATCATATATCTCAGTGACTGTACCCACGGTAGATCTGGGATTGCGGTTGGTGGATTTCTGATCAATGGAGATAGCTGGAGAAAGACCTTCAATCTTTTCCACATCTGGCTTCTCCATCTGTCCCAAAAACTGTCTTGCATAAGAGGAAAGTGATTCCATATACCTGCGCTGGCCTTCTGCATAGATCGTGTCAAAGGCAAGGGAAGATTTTCCAGAACCGCTTAGCCCTGTCAACACTACAAACTCATTTCTTGGTATATCCACATCTAGATTTTTTAAATTATGTTCGTTAGCTCCCCGTATTTTAATATAATTTTTTTTTGCTTTTGCCATATCTGGTAAACTCCTTCTTCTATAGATCCCGCAAATTCTTTTTAAGTTCTATCATCTTATCACGCAGTTCTGCCGCTGCCTCGAAATTCAACTCTGCCGCTGCCGACTGCATTTTCTTTTGGATATCTCCAATCAGCTTTTCCAGTTCTTTTTTGCTCATGGATTCTGGATCCTTTTGGAACTGATACTCTTCTCTGGCAACTTTCTTTGAAATGCTAATCAACTCCCGAACAGATTTCTTGATCGTAGTGGGTGTGATTCCATGTTCCTTATTGTATGCCTCCTGCTTGTTCCTTCGACGATTTGTCTCATCAATTGCTACTCGCATGGAATCTGTAATGCTGTCCGCATACATAATCACATGTCCTTCTGAATTTCTTGCTGCCCGGCCTATGGTCTGAATTAGGGATGTCTCAGATCGCAGGAATCCCTCCTTGTCTGCATCTAAAATGGCCACCAGGGTAATTTCTGGTATATCAAGTCCTTCCCGCAACAAGTTAATTCCCACCAAGACATCAAAAACATCTAACCTTAAATCTCGAATAATCTCTGCACGTTCCAAAGTATCAATATCGGAATGCAGATATTTTATGCGGATTCCCACCTCACGCATATAATCCGTCAAATCTTCTGCCATTTTCTTCGTTAAGGTGGTGATCAGCACCTTATTCTTCTTTGCAATTTCTTTATTTACCTCGCCAATCAGGTCATCAATCTGCCCCTCCACAGGACGAACATCCACCTCTGGATCCAACAGCCCCGTCGGGCGGATAATCTGTTCTGCGCGGAGAAGCTCATGTTCCTTCTCATAGACATTTGGTGTTGCAGATACAAACAACATTTGGTCTATTTTACTTTCAAATTCCTCAAAATTCAAGGGACGGTTATCTTTCGCCGAAGGCAGACGGAACCCATAATCGACCAATGTACTTTTGCGGGACTGGTCTCCTGCGTACATACCTCGAACCTGTGGAATGGTAATATGAGACTCATCCACAATAATTAGAAATTCTTCTGGAAAATAGTCCATCAAAGTATTTGGCGCTTCGCCGGGTTTTAACCCTGACAGAAAGCGGGAATAATTCTCAATTCCACTGCAAAATCCTGTCTCTTTCAACATCTCAATATCAAAATTTGTACGTTCTGCAATCCGTTGAGCCTCTAAAAGCTTGTCCTCCCCTTTAAAATACTTTACACGCTCTTCCATCTCCTGCTCAATCTCTACGGCAGCTTGCCGGATTTTTTCCGGAGACACCACATAATGGGAAGCTGGAAATACCGCCATATGTTCCAACTGACTCTTGATTTCTCCAGTCAAAACATCAATCTCTGTTATTCTGTCCACTTCATCTCCAAAAAACTCCACCCGAATTGCTGTTTCTCCATAGTTTGCTGGAAAGATTTCTACCACATCTCCCCGCACCCGAAACGTACCTCTCTGAAAATCCATATCGTTCCTGGTATACTGGATATCAATCAATTTTCGAATGACCTCATCTCTATCTTTTTCCATCCCTGGTCTTAATGACAGCATCATGTTCTTATAGTCTATAGGACTTCCCAATCCATAGATACATGACACACTGGATATGATAATCACATCCTTCCGCTCCACCAAAGCTGCTGTGGCGGAGAGTCTCAACTTGTCAATCTCATCATTGATAGAAGAATCTTTGGCGATATAAGTGTCACTGGATGGAACATAAGCTTCAGGCTGATAATAATCGTAGTAGGAGACAAAATATTCCACCGCATTCTCAGGAAACATCTCCTTGAATTCTCCATATAGCTGCCCTGCCAACGTCTTATTGTGGGCCATGATAAGGGTTGGCTTCTGCAATTCCTGGATGACATTTGCCATCGTAAATGTCTTGCCGGAACCTGTAACTCCTAGTAACGTCTGGAATTGATTGCCCTCCTTAAAGCCCTTGACCAACTCAGCGATTGCCTGGGGCTGGTCGCCTGTGGGCTTGTAGGGGGCGTGTAATTTAAATCTATTTTGTGCAGTCTGCACAAATACCACCTCCAAAAGTCGTAGTAAAAAATTCGTCTATTCGCCAGAAATTCGTCGTGGCTGGTCTTCTGTTTTTGCCCTGAATAGCTCCACGACCAATTCAGGTCACCTTTTTGTTTACTGTCAAACCCTCATTAAAATCATGTGGATTAGATGACACGAAAACAAGTTTTAGTATATCACACAACTTCCTTCCTGTCTACCGCAAAGCAAACATTTGTTCATATTTTTGCGGCTTCTATATTTTAGACACAAAATAAGGGCATTCCATCAAAAATAAAGATAGAATACCCTTACAATCGTTTCTTTTTACTTTTATAAATTAGCAAACGCTATCGTTTCTTTTTCCAATTCGGTCGCGACTTTATGATTTACATCCATGCGGTTTGTGATCTCTGTCATATCTGTTACCAAATGCTGAGCACTACCTGCAACGCCAGAAATACCTAAAGCACCATCATCAATCGCTTTTGTAATCGTTTCTATGGATGCCACGATCTCTGCCATGGAGGACTTCAGACGGTCGGTATTGGCGTTAAAATCGTCCATGGCCTGGCGAATATAGGCAGCATCATCTTGGTATTGTTGTCCGCCAGCAACAACGGAAAGAAATTCCTTTAAAATAGATTCCTCAATATAATTTACAAGATTTTGAGAACTTTCGGAGAGGTTGTATACGGCATGGGTTACCGTAGTATTCACTTTTTGTATACGGTTTGCCGTTTGGCTGCTGGAAGCTGCAAGCTGACGAATTTCTTCCGCTACCACCGCAAAACCTTTTCCTGCTTCCCCGGCTCTCGCCGCTTCAACGGAAGCATTTAAAGCAATCAAGTTCGTCTGAGAAGAAATTTCCAAGATATCATGGGTCAGGCTGTTTACCTGATCCACACTGTGACTTCCCTCAATGGCTTCGTTAAGAACATCTAAAATTTCTTTTATTTTAACATTCGTATTATTCAAGCTTACTTGTGCAGTTTGTCCCAGTTCTTCCGCCCGTATATGCATTGCGTTGCAGTAGGAGGTAATTTTTCCACATTCCTCTGCCATACTTTCTGCATCCTGCTGTACATTTTTGGCATTTTGATTGATAATGGAAGTATTGCTTGCTACCTCCTGAATTGTTGCTGACAGTTCTTCGGCAAGAGCAGACAAATCCGTAGCGCTTTTGCTGGAGCTACGTGTCCGTGATAAGACCTCCTCAACCACACTGCTGATGCGTCCAGAACATCCTCGAAGTGTTTCCAAAATATTTTTAATCGGTATGACAACAGATCTTAGGATAAGAGAAATTGTGGTAAATACAAGTATCACGCTGGCAAGAGTAGATGCACTGTTCGTAATCATAGAACTAAGGTAAACGGAAGAAAGCTGTGCTCTTGCCTGAGTTGTCCGACTGCTAATAGAACTCTCCAAAACAGCAATATTATTTTCCACTGCGGTGCTAAAAGCTGCCACATCCCCATTGGCACAGGCATAAGCATCCTGTGTTTTACCGGATGCACTGGCGCATACCAGAAAAACAAGGGAGTGTTTTAAGGAATCACAGTCGGAAAGCAATGCAAGATAAGTTTCTCTGTCATCATCGGTGATATAAATTTCGTATTTTTCCAACATATCATCCAAATTTTTTTCTTCTTCTTTGATGTCGTTGACAAGAGTGATCATTGTATTATAATCGGTAGCTACAATATGGGATAACGCCAATTTATGTATGTTCATAACGGATTCACGGAGTTTTGCCAACTGGGTTTTCCCTTCCATATAATTGTCTGCAATATTGGCGGCATTGTCATTGACGTTTTTAATATTTGAAACGGCAAGAAGATTTGAAATAAGTGCTACAATTCCAAGCAGAGCAATAGGCAATATTAAACGATATTTGATGTTCCATTTCTTCTTCATAATCCCTGTTATCCTCCAAACAAAATAGAAGTATTTTTTATGGTGCAGTAATCCCTTCCACCATTGTATCAAGCTGTTCCTGCAGTTTTTTTCCTCCTGGATTTTTGGCAGCCATGTTTGTGGCGAATGCTGATACTGGATCCCAGAAACTGTTGCCGATGCGCTGTAAACAGGAAAATTCCGACTGTTCAATCAAAGCGGTAATAGCAGGGGAATCCTGCACGCTGGCGGACGCCGCAGCATTTGCGTTTGCGGGACCTTGACCACGCATTTCAAAACGAAGCTGCTGGTTTTGTTCATTGGTAATCCATTCTGCCAGTCGGGATGCCCATACATACTGTTTGGAATAGGCGTTAACTCCAATCAATTTATAGCCAGAAAAAGAAGCCATTTGTATTTGCCTGTTTGCGCAGGTATATGTAGGAAGTTTGGCAGCGCCATAATTTGCCCCAAGAGTATCTTTCATGGCAACCGCATTCCATACGCCACTGATTCCCGCAATTACGGATCCATCCTGAATTCCTTCAAGAAAGCCAGATTCTTCTGTACTCAAAAAAGCAGGACTGTCGGCAATAGAGAGCATAGCGTTGGCAACATCTACTCCTTTGATATCTCCGTCTGTTCCGTTCCAAGTACAGTAATTCGTAATTCCGTCATCGTTCAGTCCAACTTCCAAACCAGTATTGCCAAAGAATGCGTAGACATACCATGCAGAAGACCAGTCCATCGTAACTCGTTTTTTGTTTTCTTCGGCAATTTGCAGTATGCGGTCAAAGGTTTTTACATCTTCCTCATTGAAATATTGCTTATTATAATACAAGAAATAGCCGTTATCCGCCGTTAAAGGATATGCGTACAAAACATCTGCAACGGAAGCGGCTTCTATTGCACCAGGTAAACATTCAGATTTGAGTTGATCCGCATTTTCTATGGGTTCCAAAGCACCTGCCGCTACAAGAGCATTTAGTTGATCATCTGCAAAAGCAAAGACATCGGCTCCGGCTTCCAAATCCCCCAATAAAACGTCTTTGCAACCGGCTTCGCTCTGGGCGGCAATTGTGATATCAAAATTCGCCTGTCCTTTGTATTCTTCCTGAAAACTTTCAGTAATTTGCTGCAGAAGCGCCTCATCCTCCTCGGCCCCCCAAACAACCAGTTCTACATCTTCGTCATTTTCCAATGTTTCTGCCTCATCCATGTTCTTACTCTCGTTCTGCAATACAGTGTCCAAATTTGCAGTCTTGTCTTCATCTCTTGCTTTGGCACATCCGAACAACACAGTAGCCAATACAAAACTTACAAACAACATGCCTAATTTTTTGCTCTTCATGCTCCAACCTCTCATTCTGTAATTTTATTCATATTATCATAAGCGAAATGCTCTTAAGACCATATTAGAATCGTTTGCTTTATTTCTATGCAACAGTCTTTCTATTGCGTATTACGAATTATACTGTCAAACTATTTAAGGTTTCTCATGTTATTATATCGATTTATCAATTTTTATTCAATCTTTTTTCTGCCTCAATTTCTTATTGACTTAATTTTGCCAACAGATATTTTCGTTATAAATAGGAAAAACCATAGCGTATTTTTCAATCTGCAAATCAGATTTTAGATCATCCAAAAAAAGCCGCTTGATTCTCATTTTAAAAATCAAACGGCCAGGAACTAAAAAATACAGTTATCACAAAATAAACATTAGTAAGCATTAATCCCACTCAATCTCGTCCCCATTTTCATGGACAATTTGATACAATTCATCTGCATTTTCAATTAAGGAAATAATAATTTGTACGAAACGTTCCGCCTTATCCTGATTCTCTTTGGTCAACGCAAAATGAGCCGCATAGAACCCCGCTTCTGGATCACTGTCCATTCCCTCCAAAATATCTGGTGCATTTTTACTAAGATAATAATTGAAAAAAGCATCCCAGTTATAACCATTCATATATGCCAGCTCATTAATCTCATTCATTTTCTCACCAATGGCAAAGGGCTTATCCTCCTCATTATAAAAGCATACATGAATCTCATCACCATTCTCATACCATTTTACATAATCAGCCATATTCAGACTTCTCCTTTTCCTCTGTGATGTTTCTGTACAAGCAACATACAAATCCACATCTGACGATACCCAACCCTTTTTTCACTAATCTTCTTCACCTTCAAACCATAGAAAACGCCCCTTGTACTGTTATAGTATATCACTAGTTCCAACAAAAGTACAGACAAAATTGAACATTCGTTCTTCTTAATTTCTTCAATTGTAATCTTCCCCTAAAAACTGAGATGTACTTATTTACCGATGAATACAGCACACTAGATCACATTCGTTTCTGCCATCTGCATCGGACACTTTTCGATAAATAAATATCAATGTTTTATTGTAACTTACTTGCGAAGAAAAGGGAAAAAAATGTGAAAATCAGGACCCAAAAAAATGACTGCTGTTTGATATAATATAAAGAGCGCTTTGACAATTTCTGTCAATAAAAAAGTACAGAAATTGTCCCTGCCTACAAGGAGCTTTTATAAAAATATAAAGGAGTGAATCTATGGGAAATCAATTGGTATGGAACAATCGCTATAACATTGGCGTAGACATTATCGACAAAGAACACAAAAAACTGTTTCGCATTCTCAATAAACTTTTTGATTTTGGACAACAAGTTGAGAAGAGCCAGTGGGTTTGTCAAGAGGCAGTAAAATATTTTAAGGATCATGCATTTCAGCATTTTCAAGACGAAGAACATTACATGGCTTCGATCGATTATGCCGGATTCCCGATGCATAAGCGCGTCCATGACAACTTTCGCAAAGTAACACTGCCTGCTCTAGAAAAAGAATTGGAACAATCTAATTATTCAGAAAATTCTGTTGAGCATTTCCTTGGCGTATGCGCAGGATGGTTAATTGGCCACACATTAACCGAGGATCAGGCCATTGTAAGCGGCGAGACCATAAAACAGTGGGAAAATCTTTTGCCAGAGGAAGAGCAATCCGTGATGGGGCAAGCAATCCTCAGTCAATTACACAGCATGTTTCAACTGGATCCTCGACTAATCAGCAACTGCTATGGCGGCGAGAAATTCGGAAACGGAATATATTATCGCTTAATCTACAATACTGGCGAAAAAAAGAAATGGGAATTTCTTCTGGTCTTTGAAGAACAGCTCATTGTCAACACGATCGGCAGCATTATGGAAACAAAATCTAAAACTGTAAATGTTATGCTGATGAATGTTGCCAGATATACCGCAAGACAATTTGTGGAACACATAAAAGGGCATTTCCCAGCTTTGGCACAGGCAGATGTACAGACAGAGCAATTATTGACCTATGAACAGTTTCAAAAAGTATTTGAAAAACACAGTCCACAATTTAGCTTGCTATTTGACACTGGAAAAGGATATTTTGCATATTGTATGGCTACAGGCAATATGATTTTAAACGAAGACGGTGGCTCAATTATCACAGAAAACGCTATGAGCAAAGTCAAGCAATACTTAACCCAGAATAACGCTGAAAGAACTGCAACAGACCAAAAGAAGAAAATTCTTATTGTAGACGATTCGGACTTTATGTTGAAAACAATGATGACGTTGCTGGGAAATGACTATGAGACACTGACAGCCACATCGGGCCTGTCTGCATTTAGAAGCATTACACTCAACAGACCAGATCTCGTTCTGTTAGACTATGAAATGCCCGTCTGCAATGGAAGCCAGATATTGGAAATGATCCGTGCTGAGAAAGAATTTGAAGATATTCCAATCATCTTTTTGACCAGCAGGGTAGATAGGGAAAGTGTAAAAAAAGTGCTTGAATTTAAACCACAGGGATATCTTTCCAAATCTCTCTCTCCAGACTCTATAAAAAAAGAGATCGACCGTTTTTTCGAGAAAACTTGATAAATCACTTCCACACTCTCTCACCCTCAATCAAATACCCCGCTGCTTTGCAGCGCTGCAAGCAACGGGGTATTTGACCCTCGCGGCAGTCGTCAAATGTCTGCTGGCAGCCACTTGGCTCGTTGCTCGCGGGAATAAATAGATTCAACTACAGGAAGATGATAATCATTTTATTCTCACACAACTCTCACCCGCCCTTTGTTCCTTGTAAGGAGCAAAGGGCGTAATGTTGGAAACAAATTTCTTAATCTCCTATTAAATATTCTTTTACAGGCACTAAATACGTTTTATCTGTCCAGTCACACGTTTTTCCTACCGCAGACATACAAGCCTGCATCCAGGGCTCATAAGTTGCAGGATCCTTTTTAGACAACGCTTTCTGTAACATCTTACACAACGTTCTATCCTTAAACGTCATACTATCCATGTCCCATGCGCCTCTCCCGTAAAAAAGTGGAATATCACATAACTCATTCTTCAGATTGTGGGTTTTCAATTCGCGAAATGCTTTTTCATCGTATGGGGAAGCACCTACACAAAATACAGCTATTTTTCTCCCCTTCAATTGTCCAATATATTTTTTTAAATAGGACAATCCTGCGATACCCGAAGCATAGACACCACCACATAATACAATCGTTTGATATGGCAATGTAATTTTCAATGTAGCTTTTGCTCTATCAATACAGTCAAACCCTGTCAATTCCGCTAACCAATTTGCATATTTTTTTGTCGAACCATATTTCGACTGATAAATAATAAGTCCTTTTTCCATATCACATTTACTCCTTCTGTTTCATTGTTCCAACGAAAAATACCTGATGAGCCTTCTCCTGATATTGATAGATTTCATTTGTTGGTGCCCCTAACGTTGTCACAGCAAAAATTGTATCAAGTTCTATCGTATAAATCAACCTGTTTCCATGCAGACTCTTTGTCTGTGATTATGGCATACCCAATTCTTGCAAAATTAAATTTGTCCTGGAATCTATCAATCCATCACCTCAATTCCTTTGTCTTTACAATAGATGGATATAGCCTGACGGACAAACTCTGCTGTACCTTCTCCTCCTGCTTGATCAATGTTACACTTCATCCGTTCATCACATACATACATTTGACTTAATCCATACAAAATCTCATCTGTGCAATGATAATAATTTTCCGTTATAAATGATTGCAAACTTGCTATTTTATCCTGCACCTTCTGTTCCTCAGGCAGATTTTTCCGTAAAAGCCCAATATCTGCAAATAACGATAACAACTTATCTGCCGCAATCTTCTGTTCTTTTTCTGTCTTTCCATTTGTCTTTTCTTCATACTCCTGATAGGCTTCGGTAGAACCCCATCTTTCCTTGACCTCTTTCGAATACTGTTCAATCTCCGTCTTGTCAAATACATGAAAATCCATTTTGTCCACTCCTTCTTTCTGGAACTCACGTGCAAAAGAAATCAACTTGTCAATATGCATTCGCCGCAGTTCCAACAATTTAATTTGCTGTGCAAGAGCCTCTTGTGGATCAAATACGGGACTATCAAGAATGGATTTAATCTCCTTTAAAGGAAACTCCAATTCACGAAACATTAAAATATTCTGTAGCCGTTTAAGCGCTGTCTCATCATATAGACGATAACCTACCCTTGTCATTGCAGAAGGTTTCAGCAATCCAATCGCATCATAATGATGAAGCGTGCGAGCGCTTACCCCTGTCAATTTTCCCATCTCATGTACTGTCCACATATTCATCCCTCCCAAAATGTCCATACACTACTTTTTTAGTATATACTATGACGTAACGTTAGGGTCAATAGGTAATTGCATCTTTTCTTTTTTTATTTTTACAGCTTTCGTTCTCATACTTCATGTCTTTTACAATTCTTCAATTGTTTTTATTCTATCTCAATATTACCATTTTTCAAATCAAAATCGTACATAATTTCAAAACTTGAGTAATATTCCCAGAATTGTATCAAACTAATTTTAACATTAATACAAACATACTCTCTACCTATATTTTGAATATTTATACATCCAATTTTATTGTCCTGCTATGCCATCCTCAACAATATATAGCCATATTTCCGGCAATGTAGAAAAAGAAAAAATTTCCTATAATATTATTAAAAAAGAAATGGACGTGATCAAAATTATAAACTATTCACCTCTCTGGGAAACAATGAAAGCAAAAGGAATCACACAATACCAACTAATTCATAACTATAATTTCAGCACAGGCACTTTAGATTCTTTAAGAAAGAACAAAAGTATTACACTCAATACTTTACATGATATCTGTGAAATTCTAAATTGTGACATTACAGATATTGTAGAGTTCACAAAAGAATAGATATCGATTATACTTACTCTTATTCAACAAACCTTACAACAACAGAGTAACTCTCCATTCAACCACTTAAAAGCTCAAAAATAGGGTCATGAGAACAACAAATTCAACGATCGTTCTCATGGCCCTTTCTGTTGTAAAAATACAACAAGAATTTTTATTTTAACAATACTCATCCATCATCATACCTGAATAAATGGAGGTGATATAAGGTGTCACAAATGTTTTTCCAGGATTCTTATAAGTGACAAGAACTTTCTCCACATATTTCATAGGATCCAGAGATGCATTGTTCGCTTTCATATTTAACAAATTCTTAAAATCATTCAATACCGATAACTTTTGCTCAAAATCATCACTGGAAACCGTCTCTGTCAATCGCTCGTCATCTATGGCAATTTCACCGTTATCCCCTACCATAAGACCGATATTTTCCAAGCTTTTTTGATAAGCAAAAGCTGTACCGCTCATGTCTCGATATAACTTCACACTCTGAGGCTGTGAGATAGAATACTTATTTGCCGTCTGCAAGACAGAATTATAAGAATCTACCAAAGTCTGAATATTCTCAGTCATAGCATCGGCATTGGTCTTAAAACCAATGACAGCAGGTTTTCCCTCAGGACTGACACCATGGAGCGTCAATTCAAAATTATTGTCCAACAGAAACGTATTATCATACGCCATCTGTTCTGTTCCATTCAAAAGAAAAACTGCGTTCTGCGCTTCCTGAGCCACATGATCAATCCCCAAAGCATCAATTGCTGCCATAGAATCGTGTGTTCCCTGTGGGGAAATTGAAAATAAAAACACATCATTCGGATTAATTCCTGTAGAAAGTGATTCAACCTGCAAAGCGCTTAAACCATCTGCATTTTCAATCACAGACGCTTTCAATCCAATATCTGCATTGGTAATCAATCCAGCTAACTTATTCTGCGTAGAAAAATTGGTATCTTCTGAATTAACAGTAAACTGAAATTCATAGGCTGCAACACTGTTCTCAAGATCGAACGAATAAGAACCAGGTTTGAGATTCAACCGATTTTTGTCCAAATAAGCTCCCTGATTAATCTGAGGCGATGCTAACTGCTTGACTTCTATAGAGAAATTCTCCAATTCCTCTGAGGCTTTATTATCACCTAGATAATTGGCAGTAACAACGTCCTCCTGTGAAGAAAATGCGATCTTTTTCTGAAAAGCATTTCCAATACCTTCCTCTGCATCTGAGAGGGAAGCCACTACATTCTTAATAAGACGGGTACTTTCCTTGATATCAATTGCAAATTTCTGGACATCCTCTGAACGTTTAATCTTATACAGAGGAGAATCTTTATTAATTTTTACAATATCATTATATATATTTCGTAGTTCGCTCTTTTTGTGCGAATCATAACGGGAAGTCGACTGGTTGGCATATGTGCTTAAATAATAATGATAAGCAGTGTCAATTGTCGGCATGATAATCCCCTCCTTTCATCCTTGAAATCGTGCAACGCACGGGGGTACAAACACTCCATGTATTTGCCATATATATCGGACGCTCCTGGTACTTTCTTAACAGTGAATTGTCGTATTTTTGAAATTATATACGTTGCAGTGACACAAAACTGTAAAAATATCCAAAAGACATGCCTGAAAAACTGTAATCTCCAGACTGCCACATCCACCATAGAGCATTCACACACATACTTTCCATACTGCTGAAAGCAAAACTCAGACTGCCACATCTACCATGGATAGCTCTGCACCCATACTTTCCATACTGCCGGAAGCAAAATCCGCCATAGGCAGGGAAGATAGATCTGGCATTGCGCTCATGGTTCCTAACTCCGCCTGAATCATCATTTCCACCTGATGATTCAGCTGTTCTTCTGTCATAGCAACTGCTTCCTCACTGAGCTCCAATTCCACTCCTTCCAGCGGCAGATATAACGTATGATTATTTACATGAGAAAAGTTCTGTCCAGAATCTCGATTCATGTTTTTCTGATATTCCATATCTGCCTCATTCATCTTCCCCTGCTCGCTAAGGCGATGAATACGCTTCCTTCGGATCATCTCTTCCATATGCTGTTTTTGTCTGCGGACATTCTGCATCTTTTCCATTTTAAACTTTTGTTCCAGCACACGCTTCTTCTGTTGTACCTTGGTTTTCATCTCCCGCCTCTTATTTTGTTTCTCCATCTCCGCTTCTTTTTCATATCCCCGCTGAAGCTGCTCTTCTTTTTTCAGATTACGGTTTTTCATCTGAGCACATTGAACCATACGCCTTGCATGCACGATTGCGTTGGAAAGCTCTCTCTCATGATACATACCCGTACCTTTGCATTTCAATAAACTGCTCAATTTCCCTTTCGCCTGGCATACTACCCTTCCTGCACTTTCCGATTTAGAAGCAAGCATCAAAGCATTACGAATTTCCCTGGGATTATAATTTAAATGCTTTTTGGGCAGCTTTTTGTCATTATTTTTCCGAATCTGACTCGTTCGCTTTTTATTCGTCTGTGAAATACTGAGATTGCGTGAAACGCCTGTGTTCTGGATACCTGCCACAGGCAGTCCGCCATATTGACATGATGTTGTTTTCATAGCGTTTCCTCCTTGAAACC
Organism: uncultured Lachnospiraceae bacterium; assembly: GCA_910580015.1. Classification (GTDB taxonomy): domain Bacteria; phylum Bacillota; class Clostridia; order Lachnospirales; family Lachnospiraceae; genus Petralouisia. The sequence continues at coordinate 25,993 of CAJTVT010000023.1, read as the reverse complement.
TTTATGTACTCTCAAATTCTCTTTTTACCTGATTTTGCGACAAGATTTTTGTCAGATGTGCACAAATTTAAACCGCATACATCCGATTGTATGTTGATTAAATTTGTGTGTATTGAGAAAAAATCAACCATAAAAACAGATATCAGGCAGATTACAAGAATACATTTTATTATGAATATGCTTTTTCCATCCGGATTCCTTTCCAGATCGAGAGTATATAGATATATATCGCCAACTTGTGACAAAAAACAACCACCGGAAAGAATACATTTCAAATATTCATTCCGATGGTATAAAATTTATCTAAATCAGTTGTACACTTCCGATTCTTATACTAACTCAAGAAGTACCTCTAAAGCGCCATCACCTTTACGCTGTCCAATCTTAACGATTCTGGTGTAACCACCATTACGGTCAACATATTTTGGAGCGATCTCGTCAAATACCTTGGTAGCAACGTCAATCTTCTTGGTGTTTTTCTTCTTCCCTGCGTTTTCAGTTGGAACAGATGTTACAGAGTATAATACTTTATTCATCTGACGTCTTGCATGCAAACGGGAAGGTAGGTCTTTTTTGATGGTCCTCTCTTCTTCGTCATATACGGTAACTCTCTTACCATTTACAACTTCTTTTACTCTCTTGCCATTCTCATCCTTACGTGGAACCTTTGCAGTCACGGTCACGGTCTCAAAATTATCTTTCTCCCTAACCGCCATTGCAATCAGTCCTTCGGCTACTTTGCGGATCTCTTTTGCCTTAGCCTCTGTAGTCACGATCTTGCCATTGTATAACAGTGCAGTAACTTGATTTCTGATTAAAGCCTTTCTCTGATCAGAAGTTCTGCCCAATTTTCTATATTTTGCCATTGTTAAAATCCTCCATTTGTGGAATATCCGCCAACGCCTTTTGGTCTTATTTAGCGAATATTGTTCTATTTTCTGCCACTCATTGAGGCAATATCCCACTTTATGGGATATACAGGGCTTCGCTCTTTGGTCTTACAAACCCTGCCATCTATGAGTATAATTTATGGACTCTCGCCCAAATTACAGTAAACTCCTTTTTCTACTCTTCTCCAGGGTTTAACTGCAATCCTAATTCTTTTAATTTTGCCAATACTTCCTCCAGAGACTTACGTCCGAGATTTCGAACCTTCATCATATCTTCTGGTGTCCGATTGGTCAACTCTTCAACCGTGTTGATTCCTGCACGCTTCAGACAATTGTAAGAACGAACAGATAACTCCAATTCATCAATGTTCATCTCAAGGACTTTTTCTTTTGCATTATCCTCTTTTTCAATCATGACTTCTGCTGTTCTTGCATTTTCTGACAGATCGATAAACAGGTTCAAATGTTCACTCAAAACCTTTGCTGCAAGACTTACCGCCTCGTCTGGTTCCAAAGTTCCATTTGTATAAACATCCAATGTAAGCTTATCATAATCCGTGATTTGTCCCACACGCGTATTTTCAATCGTGAGATTTACCCGCTCGATGGGAGTGTAAATAGAATCAACCGCAATGACACCAATGGGTACATCTTCGCTTTTATTCTTATCAGCACTGACATAACCTCTGCCCTTTGTAATGGTCAATTCCATATAAAGTCTGGAATCTGCGCCACCATTGAGATGTGCGATCACCAAATCGGGATTCAAAACCTGAATATCTGGATCAACCTGGATATCTGCTGCTGTGACTACGCCTTCGCCTTCAAATTCAATGTAAGCAACTTTAGACTCGTTTGTTGGGCTGGTGTTTTTTAATGCCAGATTCTTGATGTTCATAATAATCTCAGTTACATCTTCCTTTACGCCGGGAATAGAACTGAACTCATGCAAAACACTTTCGATTTTTACCTGGCTGACTGCTGCGCCTGGCAACGAAGAAAGCATAATTCTTCTTAAAGAATTGCCAAGTGTAGTACCATAGCCTCTTTCCAGTGGTTCTACAACAAATCGGCCGTACTTTTTGTCTTCTGAAATTTTGGAAATTTCAATTTTTGGTTTTTCAAAATCGAACACTACAAAGTCCCTCCTTTTCGGGTATCGTTGCTTGTTAATGATACTGCGAAAGCAAAAGCCTCCACAGTATAGATGGCCATGCGGCCCGCCAGACGGCTGGCTAAGCAACATGAACGTTTACTTAGAATATAATTCGACGATAAGCATTTCGTTAACCGGGACGTCAATTGCCTCTCTGTTCGGTAATTCCTTTACTGTACCCTTCAGGTTTTCTTGGTCTGCATCCAGCCATTCCGGCACTAACCTGCCGCCAGTCACCTCAAGGATATCCTTATACCTTTGGGAACTTTTGCATTTTTCTTTGATTTCGATGGTATCGCCGGCTTTTACCAAGTAAGAAGGCACTTTTACCTGCTTGCCATTTACCAAAACATGCTTGTGGCCTACAATCTGCCTTGCTTCTTTCCTGGTCCTTGCCAAGCCTAAACGGAATACCACATTATCCAGCCTGCTTTCTAGGATTGTCATCAGGTTTTCACCTGTCATGCCCTTCATCCTGTCGGCTTTCAGGTAATAATTGTGGAAAGGCTTTTCCAATACGCCGTAAATGAACTTTGCTTTCTGTTTTTCTTTCAACTGAAGGCCATATTCAGACACCTTCCGGTTTGCCCTTTTTAACTGCCTGTTGGACTTCTTATCAATCCCAAGATAAATGGGGTCTAACCCAAGGGACCTGCACCTCTTAAGAACGGGAACTCTATTTACTGCCATCTTAACATATACCTCCTAATCAGACTCTTCTACGTTTGGGCGGGCGGCATCCATTGTGTGGCACCGGGGTCACGTCTTTGATGCTTGTTACCTCAAGGCCGCATGCCTGAAGCGCACGGATTGCTGCTTCCCTTCCGGAACCAGGCCCTTTTACCATAACGTCTACTGTTTTTAAGCCATGTACAAGAGCTGCCTTTGTTGCTGTTTCTGCTGCCATCTGTGCAGCGTACGGAGTAGATTTCCTTGAACCTCTAAAACCAAGACCGCCTGCACTTGCCCATGATAAAGCATTTCCTTCAGCATCTGTAATTGTTACAATTGTATTGTTAAAAGATGACTGAATGTGCGCCTGTCCACGTTCAACGTTTTTCTTTACGCGCTTTTTTGTCACTTTTTTTGCAGTGTTTTTCGCCATTTCTAAACTAACCTACTTTCTTCTTATTAATATTCTCTTGTTACGATAACATATATATTTCAAAGCTGTCTGCGAATCTCACAGAAAGGCTTCCGCTACATGCAGATGCCTATTTTTTCTTATTCGCAACCGTTCTCTTCGGACCTTTTCTTGTTCTTGCATTGGTCTTTGTCTTCTGACCTCTAACAGGAAGTCCTTTTCTGTGGCGGATTCCACGATAACATCCAATTTCCTGCAATCTTTTAATATTCAAAGCAATTTCTCTTCTCAGATCACCTTCTACTATCTGAGTCTTATCAATCACTTCACTAATTCTCTTAACTTCCTCATCTGTCAAATCTCTGACGCGAGTATCTGGATTTACTTTTGCCTCTGCCAGGATACGGTTAGAACTTACTCTGCCGATACCATAAATATAAGTCAATCCTATCTCAACACGTTTTTCTCTTGGTAAATCTACACCTGCGATACGAGCCATGTGTGTCGTACACCTCCATAATTTTACTAAATGGAAATATCTTCCATTCGATGATCACATAAATTACAGCAGAATCTGCAACGGAATCTGCAAGACATCAGCCTGACCATATACAGCTACGGTTGCTCGTCCTGAAATGTGTGTATACTGTCACTCTGGTCTACTCTGTACTGTCTGTCACTGTTCCCTCGGTATCAAAGAACAGCCTTCCAGCCGTACCTGCTGGTTATTATGAATAGTGAGAACGGTTACTTGCACCTCTCACTACAGCCGCACATAAATAATTTGTAAACATAAACAGGAAAGCCTGTCTGCTGACATGAAACAATACTTATCAGCCTGCTTTCCCCTGATGATGGATGTCTATCCCTGACGCTGTTTATGCTTTGGATTCTCACAGATCACTCTGATACTTCCTTTTCTCTTGATGATCTTGCACTTTTCACAAATAGGTTTTACGGATGATCTTACCTTCACTGTGTTTCCTCCTTTCTGCTACCCTACTGGGCTTTTCCCACGCCCATCCATACAATCTTTTGATGTGTGGACGCAATGCTCCAAAAGCGTTCAGCTAACATTATAGCACTGGGCCTCAGAAAAAGCAAGCATTTTTGTCCGCATTTTTTCCTGGATATTCATGGATGTGCACTTGACTGGTGTAGCTTTTGAAATAGGTCAAAGAATCCTACGGCGTATCGTTGATACATATTGTAGTGTAAAATTGGCAAAATTGGACTGCAAGGAAATTTCAGACCTTTTGATAACCGATCCTACAAGACAAAAAGAGCAGGTTCTCTGGAAACAAAACATCCAGAAAACCTGCCATAAGGTGTTCTTGTGCTGAATTAAAAAATGCAATTATTTTAAAGTTACTTTTGCACCTTCTGCTTCTAATTTAGCCTTGATATCCTCAGCCTCAGCCTTCTCAGCGCCTTCTTTTACAATCTTAGGAGCTCCGTCAACAACCTCTTTTGCTTCCTTCAGACCCAGACCAGTTACTTCACGAACAACCTTGATAACTTTAACCTTATTTGGGCCAACCTCTGTCAGCTCTACATTAAAGTCAGTCTTCTCTTCTGCTGCACCTGCGCCATCTCCGCCTGCTGCTGCAACTACAACGCCTGCTGCTGCAGATACGCCAAATTCTTCTTCACATGCTTTTACTAAATCATTTAACTCTAATACGCTTAATTCTTTAATCGCTTCAATAAATTCTGCTGTTGTTAATTTTGCCATTATGATATACCTCCATTTGTTATTATATTTTTGAAATTAGTTGCTTTCGGTTTCAGCCGAAGCTTACTCTGCTGCTTCTTCAGCCGGAGCCTCTTTTACTGCTGCTTCTGCCGCTGCTGCTCCGCCACCCTGTTCTGCAATCTGATTAAGAACACGAGCAAGATTAGTAATCGGAGACTGGATGCTTCCCAGGAATTTGGAAAGTAATTCGTCTCTGGACGGAATGGACGCGATTGTCTTAATTCCATCTGTATCATAGAATGTTCCCTCAACGACACCTGCTTTTAACTCTAATGCTGGTGCAGTCTTTGCAAACTTTGCAAGGATTCTTGCTGGTGCGGTTGCATCATCTTTGGAAACTGCAATGGCATTTGGACCTTCCAACAGAGAAGACATGCTCTCAAAGTCTGTTCCCTTGAATGCAAAATTCATCAATGTATTCTTATATACCTTATATGCGACACCAGCTTCTCTCAACTGCTTACGCAGCTGTGTATCTTCTTCCACAGTCAATCCACGGTAGTCTACCAGCACAACACACTGTGCGTCTTTCACCTGTTCCGCAATTTCCTGTACAATCGGCTGCTTTAATTCTACTTTTGCCACGAATCGTGCACCTCCTTATTTTATTAAGTACAGTTATCTCTCTGATTAAGAAATAGCTGCCTTGTCTGTGAGCTTTTAAATTCCAAACATGGAATGTCTGTAATTTAAAAGCCCCTTTGTCCGAGACAAAGAGGCTTGAAATAATCTTCATTCTTATCAGACACAATATTCTGATAAAGTTCCTCGGCAGGCCAACTGTTACGCCTTTCGGCACCTGCTGTCTTCGGTCATATGCTTACTAAGCATACCATTTTATATTTTGGATGTCAACAATAATTTTAAACAAGCTTAGCCGTATTGATCTTTACACCTGGTCCCATTGTTGGAGCTAATGTAACACTCTTCAAATATTGTCCTTTTAATGCAGATGGCTTTGCCTTAATGATGGCATCCATAAGGGTCTGGAAGTTGTCCGCTAACTGTTCTTCTGTAAAAGATGCTTTTCCAATTGGCACATGAATAATGTTGGTCTTATCCAATCTGTACTCAATCTTACCAGCCTTGATATCATTGACAGCTTTGGTAACATCCATGGTTACAGTTCCTGCTTTCGGGTTCGGCATTAAACCTTTGGGACCAAGTACACGACCCAAACGGCCCACAACGCCCATCATATCTGGTGTAGCGACTACAACATCAAAATCCAACCATCCATCATTCTGGATCTTTGGAATCAGTTCGTCTCCACCCACATGGTCTGCGCCTGCTGCCAGCGCCTCATCTACTTTATCACCCTTTGCAAAAACCAGAACCTTAACTGTCTTACCAGTTCCATGAGGCAACACTACTGCGCCACGGATCTGCTGTTCTGCATGACGTCCGTCACAGCCAGTTCTGATATGAGCTTCGATTGTCTCATCAAATTTAGCAACTGCCGCTTTTTTTGCTAAGCTGATTGCTTCTGTTGTATCATACTGCACAGCTTTGTCGATAGCCTTTGCAGCTTCTACATATTTCTTTCCTCGTTTCATCTCAATAACCTCCTAGTGGTAATATCGGGAGCAGTCCCTCCCACGGTATCAGAAAAAGTATCCGAAATTCTGTGTATAGAATCGCCTACGCTTATTCTTCCACCTGAACTCCCATACTTCTTGCTGTTCCTGCGATCATACTCATTGCTGCCTCCAAAGAACCAGCATTCAAATCTGGCATCTTCAACTCTGCAATTTCCTGAAGCTTTGCTTTGGAAATAGTAGCTACCTTCGTCTTATTCGGAACTGCGGAGCCAGACTTAATATTGCACGCCTTCTTGATCAACACTGGAGCAGGCGGAGTCTTTGTCACGAAGCTAAAGCTTCTATCTGAATATACGGTAATCACAACCGGAATAATTAAGTCTCCCTGATCAGCAGTTCTGGCATTAAACTGTTTCGTAAATTCAACGATATTTACACCGTGCTGTCCAAGGGCAGGTCCAACTGGTGGTGCAGGTGTAGCCTTTCCAGCAGGGATCTGTAATTTGATATATCCTTCTACTTTCTTTGCCATTTGGAAAATCCTCCTTTAATACTTGTCTACAGGCTTCTTTTGAGATTCCTGCAATCTGTGCATCTTATAACTTTCTTATATCTGTGAAACTTATTTCAACCGGCGTTTCACGACCGAACAGGTCAACATTGATCGTAACCATCTGTTTACTGTGATTGATGGACTGTATGATACCAACTGTATCTTTCCAAACACCGCCGGTAACACTGATGGTATCTCCTTCTTCAAAATCCACAACCACATTATCGACCTGAATACCCAATGGTCTCATTTCAGCTTCAGTGAGTGGTACGGGCTTGGATCCCGGACCTACAAACCCGGTAACGCCTCTGGTATTTCTAACCACATACCATATGTCATCATTCATAACCATATTAATAAGAACATAGCCGGGGAACATTTTTTTCTCAACAGTCTTTTTCACACCGTTTTTCAACTCCACAACACTCTGCATCGGAACTCTGACCTCAAGAATCTGTTCCTCCAGGTGCCGGTTTTTAATTGTCTTATCAATGTTCTCCTTGACTTTATTTTCATAACCAGAATAGGTATGAACTACATACCAGTTTGCCTCTGCCATAAATCACCTATGCCTCCTATAAATTTACCAAGGTATCCACGCCATACTTGATAAACACATCGAATACAGCAATGACAAGACCCAAGACAATGGAAACAGCCACAACTGCTGCCGTCTGTCTGGTAAGTGATTTTTTATCAGGCCAAATAATTTTGTCAAATTCCGCCTTAAGACCGGTGAACCAGCTTGTCTTTGAAGCTTTTTCTGTTTTCGTTTCTCCCATTTTTACCTCCTTGACGCTTCTTGCGTCTGAAATCCAGGGATGGGTGAACTTTCGTTCAGCCTTTCACTTCCTTATGCTCTCTCCTGTTACTTGGTTTCCTTATGTGATGTGTGTTTTCTGCAAAATCTGCAATATTTTTTCGTTTCCATTCTGTCTGGATGAGCTTTCTTATCTTTGGTCATGTTATAGTTACGTTGTTTACATTCCGTACATGCCAGTGTAATTCTAGTGCGCACAACTTCCACCTCCACTTAATTTCTAATTTTAGGCATAAAAAAAAGACCTACTTCCATCGCTAGTCTACTATAGCATAAACTAGCTGTATGGTCAAGACCTTTTTCAAAGATGTAACTTGGAAAATCCTGTATTTACAATGGCATCGAAATTTCTGTTTTTTATTTTGAATAAATTGAAATATCCCATGCAATATGTTAAAATATCAGAAAGACATTCAACTTAAGGAGGATGGAAAATGAAAGCGCTGTTTGTGGAATATCCAAAATGTTCCACCTGCCAAAAAGCTAAAAAATGGCTGACAGAACACCAGGTGGAATTTACAGACCGTGACATAAAGGAACAAAACCCAACAGTTGAAGAGTTAAAGTTGTGGCATGAACAAAGCGGTCTGGACATCAAGCGGTTTTTCAATACCAGCGGAATATTATATAAGGAAAAGAAGTTAAAAGACCGGCTACCAGAATTGTCCCTGGAAGAGAAATATGCTCTGCTTGCCACAGACGGGATGCTGGTAAAACGCCCAATTCTTGTGACAGAAAAAGGTGTTGTTACAGGATTTAAGCCGGAAGATTGGGAGAAATTGACAGAATCATGAACATAATACGCAAACACTTTGTCTTTACAGGCAGAGTACAGGGTGTGGGTTTTCGCTATAAAGCATGTGGACTGGCACGCCATTATGGAATCACTGGGTGGATCAAAAACAATGGGGATGGTTCTGTAGAAGCCCAACTCCAGGGTCGAGAAGAAGCTCTGGATATGATGATTCAAGGACTCTTGCAAGATACATATATACGCATAGATTGGATCACAAGAAATTCTATGGAAGTGGACAATGTAGAACATGGTTTTTCTGTAAAATACTAGACAGTCATGTTCGCTTGTTGCACAGGCAAAGGAGGAGAAGGAATGCTGAAAAATTGGAACAAACCGGAGAAACCGGATGCTGAAGAACTGGATGCGCGCCTGGAAGCAGCGCGCCAGAAGTTAAGGGAACAGCAGATGCTGATCAAAGAACGCAAACTTCCAGTTTTGGTATTATTTGAAGGTTGGGGAACCGCTGGAAAAGGCAGTATTTTGGGAAAATTGATTCTAAATATCGATCCCAGATTTTTTAAAGTAGCCACAATGGATATTCCCACAGAAGAAGAACAACGAAAACCCTTTTTGTATCGTTACTTTGTAAAAATTCCAGAGGCAGGCAAGTTCTGTTTTCTCGATTCTGGATGGATGGACGAGGTTACCCGTGGACGCCTGCATGGGACACTGAAGGATAAAGAGTACAAAAAACAGATCGACAGTGTCAAGCGATTTGAGCGTCAATTGACTGATAACGGCTATTTGGTAATGAAATTCTTTTTCCAAATCAGCCAGAAAGAGCAAAAAAGCAGGATTAAAGCTTTAGAGAAAGACCGAAGCACAAGCTGGCGTGTCAGTAACAACGATGAATGGCAGAATGAGCACTATGATAAATGTTTGAAAGTATATGACCAATATTTAAGCGACACCAACGCATCCACTTCTCCCTGGTATATCGTGGATGCACAGAGCCGAAAATGGGCTTTACTCCAGGTTGTTGAGACTTTGGTAAACGGAATTGACACCGCTTTACAAAACAGCGCTATGGCAGTGCCTCTTTTACAAAATGTATTTCCTCTAGAAAAAATGCCAAGGCTTTCCGAGATTCCTTTGGATAAGACCATTGAGGAGGAAGCATACAGAATAGAACTAAAAATGCTTCAAAACAAGCTAAAAGGACTTCATAATGAATTATACCGCAAGAAAATTCCCGTGATCATTGCATATGAGGGCTGGGATGCTGCTGGAAAAGGCGGCAACATCAAGCGAATCACTGGGGCTTTGGATCCCAGAGGTTATGAAGTTCACCCAATTGCAAGCCCAGAACCCCATGAAAAAGCGAGACATTATCTATGGCGTTTCTGGAATCGGCTTCCCAAAACTGGACATGTAGCAATCTTTGACCGTACCTGGTATGGCAGAGTCATGGTGGAGCGTTTGGAAGGTTTCTGTGGGGAAAACGACTGGAAACGTGCTTTTAATGAAATTAATGAATTTGAGAAAGAATTGTCCGACTGGGGCGCAGTGATTATTAAATTTTGGGTACAAATTGACAAAGATGTACAGTTAGAACGTTTTACCGATCGGCAAAACACGCCAGAAAAACAATGGAAGATTACGGATGAGGACTGGAGAAACCGTGAAAAATGGGATCAGTATGAAGATGCGATCAACGAAATGATGAAGAAAACCAATACCTCTTACGCTCCATGGCATGTACTGGAATCCAATGACAAAAAGTACGCTAGAATCAAGGCATTAAAGATTGTCATTGCAGAGATCGAAAAAGTATTATAAACAGACAACAAAAGAATCCGAAAAGGTATCAACTCTGTAAAAACACCTGGATAGGATTTGTGAAAGGAAGAGGTAACACAAAATGGAACTTAAAGACTTTATGGACGTGTCAAAATTACAAAAAATTCAGGATGACTTCTCCAATGCTACAGGACTGGCAGCTATCACTGTCGGGATAAATGGTGAATATCTTACAAAGGGAAGTAACTTTACGGATTTTTGCATGAAATATACGAGAGGCTCCCAAGAAGGACTCCGCCGATGCGTGAAATGTGACACCGAATGCTCTGGTACATATTTTTGTCATGCGGGATTGATGGATTTCTCGGTGGATATTATGGTAAATGATGAACGGGTGGGCTCTGTGATCGGCGGTCAGGTTCTGCCAAACCCGCCAGATGAAGATAAATTCCGACAGGTTGCCCTGGAGTTAGGCATTGACCAAGAGGAATATATCCGAGCGCTTCAAAAGGTGCCGATCAGCTCTGAGGCTAAAATCCGGGCATCTGCAAACCTCCTTGGAATTATTGTAAATCAACTCGTCAACCTGGAATACTTTAAGAACAGTAATGCGGATCGACTCAGCGGCGTACAACGGGGAGTCGAGGAATCCAATGAACTGATCCAAACCATTAACGATAATACCAGCCACTTAAAGGCCATCGCCAAAAAACAAAATATCTTATCTTTAAATGCAAGTATTGAGGCTGCTCGAAGTGGTGAGGCCGGCGCTGGTTTTGCAGTGGTTGCAAAAAATATGCAAGAGCTCTCCTCTCAGTCCGCTGTTATCTACAATGATATTGAAAAGTCTGTGGCTGAGATTACAGAACGGATCTCTTCTCTGGTATCTTTATTTGATTAAAAAATTAGGGTGTCAAAAGGGTACGCTGCACCCGCTCTATACCATATATTGATATGTAAATTGATTTGTAATAGCAATATATGGTTTGAGCGTAGCGCCAAAGGTGCTTTTGACATCCTAATCATTAAAATAAAAAACTTTCGAAGTAACATGATACATAAAAATCTTATTCTTCAAGAGACTGTCCGAAAATGGCTAATCTTAACAATCTATGGTCTTGTTTTTTTAACCTAGATTATGTATTAATTTCATTTCACGACAGTCTCTTGTTCTCTGTGTACCATGTAACATTTTTTGCCAAATTTTTTCACAGAAATAAATTTGACTGAGTATAAATTCCTACATTTGACAAATACTATCCTTACAAAAGGAAAAGTAATCAAATGGAGGAATTTTTTATGAAAGCAACAGGAATTGTTCGAAGAATAGATGATCTAGGCAGAGTTGTGGTACCTAAGGAAATCCGCCGTACCTTGCGGATCCGGGAGGGGGATCCACTGGAGATTTTTACAGATCGCGAAGGAGAAATTATCTTAAAAAAATACTCTCCCATCGGAGAATTAGGCCAGTTTGCAGGGTTGTATGCTGAAAGTCTTGCCCAGACCAGCGGCTGCTTGGTCTGCATCACGGACAGAGACCATGTGATCGCAGCGGCTGGCAATGGAAAAAAAGAGTTTGATGGAAAACCCATCAGCAAACAATTAGAAAATGTCATCACAGACAGGGAAACCTTTTGTGCTAGTAAGGATGAAAAAGGCTTCGTAAAGATCACCCTGGATGACTCTGGAGAGTTTCAATCTCAGGTTGTATCCACCATTATCTGTGAAGGGGACGCCATCGGTTCTGTTGTGATGTTTAACCGAGATGAAAACAACATCGTGGGAGAAACCGAAAGCAAATTAGCAAAGGTTGCTGCTGGATTCCTGGGCAGACAGATGGAACAATAACCCCATCTGTCAGCGGTAGTGTACTGGAGGCACTGTTTTATCCAGCGAACGGAATTCATATCCGGCCTCTGACAAGTTTTTCAGTACGGTAGGGAGAGCTGCCAGAGTGGCATTCTTTCCGCTGCCGTCATGCATCAAAACCACAGGATTTTCGATATTTTTAATATTATTGCATATATTATCAATAATATTATCCGTTGTGGTAAGATTGCTGCCATCTCCAGAACTTACATTCCAGTCAAAGTATTCGAATCCCCGCCGTTTCATTTCCTGAATTATTTCAGTGGCTACATAGGAGGAGCCATTGTTGCTGCCTCCGGGAAAGCGAAACAAGGACGGCGTGTACCCTGTATTATCCACAACCCAATCAAATACCTTCTCATAATCCTCCAGGAAAGCGTCTCTTGAGGCATAGATCTGGCTGTAATTATGACTGTAAGAATGAAGCGCAAGTGTGTGACCACGCTTCACAATCTCCGACAAATACGCTACATGTTCTTCGTTATTTTTACACACAACAAAAAATGTGGCTTTTGCATGATATTGATCTAGAAGATCCAGAACCTTCGGTGTCAAGCTCGATGGACCATCATCAAACGTCAGATAGACAATTTTTTGTACTTCCTCATCAGCAGCATCAAACTCTTTGGCATACAAATTAGGAAATGGATCTGAGTCTTCATCTTCATAAGGAGATTGCTCCTCCACCTCATCATCGCTGTCAAGAGAGCTCTGCATTTTTAGAACGGAATCGACTTTGTTAGACAGCTCAGAAATATATTCTTTCTGTCCCTCAATATAATCTTCCTTTTCCTCTAACTGTGCAATGCTGTTTTTTAGCTGAATTGCACCGTCCTGAAGCTGTTCATTCAGGGAAGAATTGTCCTTTTCAAGTTGGACCGTTTCTGCTTCCAGTTCCTGATATTGACCTTCTAGGGTGAGATATTGGAATCCCAGCATTCCGCAGCCACACAGAAAAAAGAGGGCACAAAACAAGGTAAAAATAAATGATATTTTTTTCATAATATTCCTCCATTGCATGATAATTGTACAATAATTTCGAATATAGTATACAAAAAGAAATCTATTTCAACAAGCCCTCATACAAAAATAAAGAGCAAAATACATGGATAGACATCAAACGACTTGTATATTTTATTTTTTTGAAATATAATAATGTTGTTGTTTAAAATTAATAGATTCGGCATAAAATCATTGCCATTTCCCGATTCAGTGATCGAAATTTACTGATGATACAAAATACCTTCTGCATAAATCAAAACACAAAGGAGAATTTTTTTATGAAATTTATTCATATAGCCGATATACATTTAGGTGCAAAACCTGATAAGGAAAAGCCTTGGCGAAAAGAACGGGAGCGTCATAATTGGCGGGCGCTGTCCGAAGTGATCAGAACGGCAAAAGCAGAACAGGTCCAACTCCTTCTGATTGCAGGAGATTTGTTCCACAGGCAGCCTCTGATTCAGGAACTGAGAGAGATTGATTATCAGTTTTCCAGAATCCCTCAGACAAGGGTTGTGGTAATTGCCGGAGAACACGATTACCTCAGTCCCCATTCTGGTTATCTCACCTTTCCATGGGGAGAAAATGTCCATTTTCTAACAAAAGAGAAGATCGATTATGTAGAATTGGAAGGATTAGAAACCAGAGTGTATGGACTTAGCTATTGCCACAAGAATATTGACGCCCCTTTATACCACGATATTGAGGTAAAAGATGGCAATTTCTGCAATATCCTGTTAGCACATGGAGGAGATGAGCAGCATATTCCCTTTGAGAGCAATGATTTTGCTGACAGTGCCTTTGATTATGTGGCACTGGGACATATTCACAAGCCAATGGAGATTGTAAAAAACAAAGTGGTGATGGCAGGGGCTTTACAGCCCATTGACTGCAACGATACTGGAGAACATGGATATTTTATGGGAGAAATCAAAGATCGCGAATGCCAAGTACAATTCGTGCCATTGCGCTACTGCGAATATGTTCCCCTTAATCTGAAGGTCAGCCGGGAAATCAGCCAAAGCGCTTTAGAAGAGTTTGTGGCATCCAGAATCCGTGTGGCGCCGGAACATCAAAAATTTCGAATTGTCTTAAATGGATTCTGTGACAGAACTGCTCCAGTAGATCCAGAAAAGATTATGTCCATGGACCGTGTGGCCAGAGTGATCAACCGATGCCATGCCGACTACGATTTTGAGAAACTAAAATTGCAATATGAAAAGCAGATTTTAGGACAGTACATCCAGAAATTGGAGGAAATGACTCAAGATGAAATTACGAAAAAAGCATTATATTATGGCGTGGAGGCGTTGATGGAAGAATGAAGATAACAGAAATTCAAATTAAAAATTTTGGAAAACTCCATAATATTAACGTTCGCCCTCTTCCGGGTCTGAATGTAATTTATGGAGAAAATGAGACTGGAAAATCCACAATGCAGCAATTTATTACTGGTATGCTGTTTGGTATGGAAAAACAGCCAGAAGGGACAGAACAAAGAGACAGCTATCAGCAGTATGAACCTTGGAACGGTAGTTCTCCCTATGCGGGAGGACTAAAATTTACAGTTGGAGACAAACCCTTTTTTCTAGAACGCAATTTTGAACATAAGGAAAAATCAGCAAAGCTTGTAGACGAAATGAATGGAGAAGAATTATCCGTGGAACATGGAGATCTTGAAATGTTAATGGGTGGGATGAAAAAAACTGCCTATGAGAATACATACTGCATTCAGCAAGCCGAAATTGAGACAAAAAAAGAATTTGTGGATGTTTTACAAAATTATTTTGTGAATGCATCCTCTGGAGGAGATGCAGAATTTGATGTGCCTGGCGCTCAGAAACGTCTGCTTGAGAAAAAAACGAATGCAACTTCCCGATATGAAGAAAAGAAATCGGCACGAAATGAGGCAGTAGAAAAACTGTATTTGGAAGAAGAATTGCTAAAAAAAGATATTGAGCAGTTACAGAAACAGCAAAAAGACAGTCATAATAATATTTTCAACCAATCTCCCAATGCCATTCCTCCTGAGCGGGATACGAATCAGATGGCGGAGTATTTGCGCGACATTCGTCAGAAGAAAAAACAACAGACTTATATGATGCGCTGCGGAATTTCTCTTCTAATCACCCTACTTGGTCTCGGCTTGGGTATCATAAATGCGATCTACCATCCGCTGCAAGAGGGTGAGCCCGGATGGATGGCCCTTGAACTGTTTCTGCTGTTTGCATTTTTGGGCGGTGCTGGAAGCGTATGTCATTGGTTTCACAAACATAGACGTCTGAAACTTCTGCGGCGGCGACAACAGGAGGAGGCAAAAGAAATAAATCTCTCTGTTTCGAAAGATGTAGAGCGCCAAAAAATGCAGGAAAAACAGGAAAAGCAGGCGAAACATGAGGCTGTGGAGGCACTTTTGCAAGAACAGCTTGCAGAAAAACAGACAGCTCTGATCAATCTTCAAGATGAGATTACAGAAACGTTAAAACCCACAGATAGTGAACAAGAACTGGAAAAACAGATTCAGGCATATGAATTGGCAAATCACACACTACAGGCATTATCTCAAAATGCCTATGAAGATACTAGAAGTCAATTAGAACAAGAAATGTCCCAGATTTTGGCAGAGATTACCCATGGAAAATATGACAAAATCGGGCTAGACGAGCAAATGAACTTGATGGTGGAGCAGGGAGCACAAAGCCTTCCACCCTGGCAGCTCAGTCAAGGCGTGATGGAACAAATGTATGTAGCCCTCAGAATGGGAGCCGGAGGAATTTTTACCCAAGAAGAATCCTTGCCTATCATTTTGGATGAAGTGTTCGCTTCTTTTGACGAAAAACGTTTGGAGGCAACATTGCAGTGGCTGAGCAAACAGAACGGTCAGATTTTCCTTTTTACCTGTCGACATCGCGAAATGGAAATTCTAGACCGAAATAATATTCCTTATGGGAAAATCATGCTTAGCAGATAGGAAAAGCTATGAGTAAAAAGAAAAAAAAGAAGAAAAAGTACCGTGTCTTTTGGTTTTTTGTAAAACTTCAGGTTGTATTTTTACTTCTTGTTGCAATGGCATTAGGCTGGTATTATTTTGGAGGATATGCTCAGACTGTGAGCGCACTTCAGCGTGAGGCAAGGGAACTGGTGCACAACTCTGATGAAAGCACGTTCCGCTCCGTAGAAACCAGCCTAGTCTATGATGCCAATGGAACTCTGGTTTCTACCCTGAAAGGGGAAAAAGATGTGTACTACCTGGAATATGATGATATTCCCGCTTATGCGTCAGCAGCAATGGTCAGTATTGAGGATAAAAAGTTTTATAATCACAATGGAATTGACATTAAAGCAATTCTGCGAGCTGCCAAAGCCATGATTCAAAACGGAAAAGTAACCCAGGGAGGGAGCACAATTACCCAGCAGCTTGCCAGAAATATCTTTCTAAATCATGATGTAAAATGGGAGCGAAAGATCGAGGAAATATTTATTGCTGTGGAACTGGAAAAGGTATACAGCAAGAAAAAAATAATGGAATTTTATCTGAACAATATTTATTTTGGGAATGGATATTATGGCATTCAGGCAGCGTGTAAAGGCTATTTCAATACAGATGTGAAGAACCTTGACCTATCCCAAATCGCATTTTTATGCGCCATTCCCAATAATCCCAGTCTATATGACCCCTTGGTGCATATGGATCACACACTAAAGCGCCGCAACCGAATTTTAAATCAAATGCGGGATGACGGCAGTATTACCAAAGCGGACTGTAAAAAAGCAAAAGCGGAAGAGATCACTTTAAATCTATCTCAAAAAACTAAAAATGATTATGTGGAAACTTACACGTATTATTGTGCGATCCGCGCATTGATGGCAGAGGAAGGCTTCGTATTTCGTAACAATTTTGAAACAGAATCAGAACGTAAGGCATACGAAGAAGAATACAGCCAGCTTTACAGTGAGATCCAAAAAAGTCTCTACAGTAAAGGTTATCGGATTTATACCTCCATTGATCTCAATATGCAGCAACTTTTACAAAATACTGTGGACAATGGATTGGCAGAATTTACAGAACAAAATGAAGAGGGAATTTATACACTCCAGTCCTCAGCTGTATGTGTGGATAACCATACCGGCTATGTAAAAGCCATTGTGGGAGGACGAAATCAAAATCTTCCTGGCTACACTTTAAATCGGGCTTATCAAAGTTTCCGCCAACCAGGAAGTGCCATCAAACCTCTGATTGTATTTACACCAGCTCTGGAACATAATTACACCCCAGATTCGATTGTGGAGGATGTAAAAATAGAAGATGGACCTTCCAATGCTGGGGGATATTATGAGGGAAGTATTAATCTTCGTTATGCCGTACAAAAATCAAAAAATACGGTTGCATGGAATTTATTGGAAGAGCTTACTCCTCAGGTGGGGCTTTCCTATTTGAAGGAGATGAATTTTTCCAGGCTAGATGTGAGAGACGAGCGCCCAACCAGCGCCCTGGGGGGCTTTACCCATGGGGTATCTGCTATAGAAATGGCCTCTGGCTATGCAACATTAGTGAATGATGGGAAATTCCGCGCTCCTACTTGTATCATTAAAATCACAGATGCCCAGGACAATGTAATCTTGGAGACACAGAACGAGGAAAAGGAAATTTATAAAACAAATGCCTCTCGCATGATGACTGATATGTTAGTCTCTGCCATTCAGGAAGGGACTGGACGTGGGCTTGCTCTGAGCAATATGCCCTGCGCTGGAAAAACCGGAACCACCAATGACAATAAAGATGGATGGTTTGTGGGATATACCAGTTATTATACCACCAGTGTGTGGGTGGGCTATGATATGCCCAAAGAATTGCCAGGATTATCGGGCTCCAGCTATCCTGGGACCATTTGGAACAGTTTTATGGAACAGATTCATCAGAACCTGGAACCCATCCCATTTTTGCCATATATCGACGAGCAAAAAGCTCCGCTGGACGACGAAGAATATCTGGATGGACAGGAGGTAAGTCCCCAAGATGGCGTCTGGGAACCCTGGGTGCCAGAGACAGAAGAACCACTTTGGGAATAAAGGGAATAGAACAAAAATATTTCTCATCTGAAGCAAAATTCTCAGAACAAATTTAAAATTTACTCTCTAAAAGGTGATGTTGCAAAACAGGAAATTTCTACAATATATAGTTCCAATATTTCTTTGTTGAAACTGTATATTGTAGAATTCCTATATTTTGTAACATCACCTTTTTATTTTACTTTTTAAAGGTTTTCATTCTTCAGAGCATCCAGAATATTTTCCTTTTGAATCCTTCTCATAGAGTAAAGCATTGTAATAAATACGACAAGAAATACACTTCCCACAGCAATCACAATACTATACCATGGAATGAAGAACGACATTTCCAACCCATCACTGATAGAACGGTAAATCAGCCAAGTCACAAGAATAGACACAGGCAGTCCGTATAGAATACCTTTAAAACCATATAACAGGCATTCAAAATTCATCATCTTAGAGAACGCCCCTGGCGTCATCCCAATGGATTTGAGCATAGCAAATTCTCTTCTGCGCAGATTAATATTTGTGGAGATTGTATTAAATACATTAGCGGCGGCGATCAAGGAAATCAAAATAATGAATCCGTAAGAAAATATATTTATCACGGTAATCATAGATCGTTCACTCTCCGCAGACGCCGCATAATCCACGAGAGAAGCTACGTTTAGGTTATCTTTTACCAATAATTGCGTCATGTCTTTGCAAACAGATGTATGATCTTCACATTGAAAGAGCATCTCTGTGCTATATTTCTCACTGAGTGGCGCATCTGGGATCTCATAATACGAAGTATCTTTCTCCAATGCGGCAAATACATGATCTATCATACTGTATGGATAAAAAATTCTGACATTATCGTCATGATCCGCAAACAAGTCCGGCACCTGCTGGGTAACTGCTCCAATGGCAATTGGAATCTTCAAACAAGCCTCTTCCATTGACACCTTGATCTCCTGCTCTGAATCTCCCATATTAAAACTGCTGGTAGGAGGATTTTCCTCCATATTCACGCCAGCGTAACAATAATCCTCTCTCATCCTGGTAAGGTAGAGATTTATTTCTGGCTTGGAATTTTTTTCAAAAAGAGAAAAATTATAATATTTCTTCTCCGATCCCAAATACAACCGGAGGGAATCTTGCATCACTCCCTGGGGAGCATCTTTCTGAAAAAACTGTTCTTCCGACAGGTTCAATTCCCCTAAATAAGTGCGAAAATCCTCATCTGCCAAAAATACCATCGAAATAGGCAGTTCCGTATATTCCCCTTCCTGGTATTCATCTTGCCACTGAAGCCTTTCTTCCTTGTAATATTCCCTAAATTTTTTGCTAAGTTCTGAAGTCTTCATAATAAGATTAAAATGCATCCGAGATGTATAAGTGGCACCTGTGACTCCTTTCACCTGTGAAAGCTTTGAGAACAATGGATCTGGCTGTTTGTTTTCTGCCGCGTCAAGATAGTAAATCACATCAACTGTACTTTCATTTAACACTGTACCTACAGATGTTGTGAGGTAAGCACACAAGCTGCTTGCAGAAATAAACAACACAATACTTAAAAATAAAGAAATCACCGTGGCACGATATTTTTTCCGGTTTCGCTTATAATTTTTCGTGGCAATCAAACCTTCAAATCCAAAAACTTTACGTGTCAGCCAGGAAGTCCTTAATTTCCTTGAGGGTATGGTAACATCGTCTGTCTGCCGGATCGCATCGATCGCTGTTTTCTTCAATGCACGCCGTGCTGGAAGATACGCAGATACAATCACAGTCATCAAAGACACTGCCACTGCTGCTGCCAGTGCGCCCAAGGAAGGGGACAATTTTAAGACAACATTGTCTGCCGGACCAAAAATCATTGACAGGCGTGCCAGACTATAATTGGCAGGAGAGAAGCCTAAAATATCTGCCACCATATTCTGAACAAAATGAAATGTGATGCCAATCCCTGCCAAACCAGATAAAATCCCCAACGGTATTCCAATGATCCCTAAAAATAGCGCTTCAAAGAGCACACTTCCAATCAATTGGCGCTTGGTAGCCCCGATGGATGCAAGTAGACCAAATTGCTTGGTTCTCTCACTGACAGAGATGGAAAAAGCATTATAAATTAGAGAAATTGAGCCAAACATGATAATCATCATCAGAATAATTCCCAGATTAAAAAGAACACGGTTATAGGAACTTTCCCCAGAATATCCATACAGTCTCAACAAACTGTAGTTTTCCTTATAAATGATATCATCCAGCTCTTCAAACATCTGTGTAAGGACCTCAGCCGTCTTTCTGCCAGAATTGAGGCGCAGATACAGATCATATTTATGAGCGCTGTTATTCTCCCCAATGGTCAGGGCTGTGTACCCTGGAGCATCATAATTCTCAAACGTAGGTCGTTCATAAATACCTACCACCGTATAAGTACGGGTTTGCCTGGGAACAAAATGTTCTGTGCGAGTTTCTTCCTCCATGTCCTCTTCATAATAAACGTTCTTGGAGGATCCCTCTTGATTGATGTAGGGTTCCTGATTCAGCAAAATATTTCCATCACTATCTTGACGATTGCCAAGTTCCACCGTAATCGATTGATCCAATTTCCATTCAATGCCGCCATTGGTACGGAGATGTTCTGGCAATAAAATCTCTGAGCTGTTTTCTGGCATTCTCCCCTGGAGTAGATGGACAGGCATCATTTCCGTAAAATCTGACTGTATTCCATAGACACAGAGATAAGGTTTATCTTCATTGATGCTGTCTTGCAGGTTAACATATCCCAGACATTCCATGGAAATAACATCTGTGATCCTGGAATCTTGTGCAAGCTGCTCTTTCTGAGCAGTGGACAATCCAAATCCAGCGCCGTACCAATTTCCAGTATCATAGATGGTAGATTGAATTAAATAATGTTGAAGCGAAGAAATACTAGTGGTTACTGCCGTAAACATGGATGCTGAGAGAATAATTCCCACAATCGTTACCAACGTCCGCGTCTTATTTTCCTTCAACATTTTTAGGGTAACTTTTTGAAAAATATTCATGAACGAATCACCTCATCTCTAGTAATTTTACCGTCCTCTATGGCAAGAATCCTGTTGGCCTGAAGCGCGATATTTTCATCATGGGTGATCACAACTAAAGTCTGTTTATATTTCTCATTGGAATATTTTAATAATTCTACGATTTCTTGACTATTTTTGGAATCCAAATTTCCGGTCGGTTCATCCGCAAGCACCACAGACGGCGCGTTCATCAGAGCCCTCCCGATGGAAACTCGTTGCTGCTGTCCACCGGAAAGTTGGTTGGGCAAATGCCCCTCTCTTCCTTTTAAAGAGAGTATACCCAAAAGTTCCTGAAGTCGTTCCTCATTGATGGGTCTGCCATCCATAAGAACCGGAAGAGTCATGTTCTCGGTGACATTTAACACTGGAATCAGATTGTAAAACTGGTAGATCAGTCCGACCTGGCGTCTGCGAAAAATGGCAAGTTGATTTTGATTCTGGGCATATACATCTGTTCCCTCCATAAAAACCTTTCCAGAAGTTGGAACATCTACACCACCCAATACATGCAAAAGAGTAGATTTTCCAGATCCGGATGGTCCAATGATTGCCAAAAATTCTCCTTTGTTTACACTAAAAGACACATCATCCAAAGCTTTCACCTGATTTTCTCCAGTGCCATAGACTTTGGTCACATGTTCTGCTCTTAATATTTCCATAACATCGACTCCTTTTTTCTTGATGATGGATTTAGTATACCGAAGACAGGTGACATTGGAGTGACTGTAATGTGACAAATTTGTAAGAATGGAACATATGAATCAATCATGCAGCATTTCTTGTCTCCACGCTGTAATCTGTGCAAATAATTCTTCCAAATCAATCTTGGCAAAATCTGTGGTATCAACCTTTATCTGTTTGCCACCAACAAAAAAGTCTTCAAATCCTCTTTGTTCCAAACTATGTACATAATCTTCATAAGAAATGGAAGCTGCTTTTATTTCTTCCAAACTGCGTTCTTGTTTTTCTGGAA